>NZ_JBHSXI010000001.1:339316-577064 GCF_042662525.1 Halorubrum trueperi | reverse complement strand
GGCTCCGAACTGGTAGTCGGCGGCGGTCCGCAGGTCCGCGAGCGCGGCGGCGTCGGCGTCGCTGAGGGCGTCGACACCGGTATCGATCGGTGCCTCGTCGCCCTCGGCGGAGGCGTCGGTCATGCCCGCGGTAGCCGACCCGCCCGCAAAGCGGTTGCGACACGCAGCTGTCTGGAGCGCTCTGCAGCCGCGGGCATCACAGTTCGATACGGTCGACGATCGGTCCGTTGCCGTCGCCGTCGCGGTGCGTGTTGATCGCGATCGTTCGAATCTGGTCTTCGAGCAGCGATCCCTCGATCTTCGCCTTGAGCAGCGAGTCGACCTGGTACACGCCGGCCGCGTTGTTCATGCGGATCACGACCTGCGCGGGAGTCTCGTCGCCCTCCTGTAGCGAGACGCGCTCGATGGCCTGCGAGGAGACGGTGTTGATCCCGCGGCCGCCCTCCTCGTAGGGGACGCGAGAGCGTCCGCGCTCCATGTCGAGCCCGTCGGCTATCCGGACGATCCCGGCCTCACGCGTGAGCGGCTGCTCTTCGATGTGGTGACAGAGGATCGCGTGGAGCACCTCGGCTTTCACGCGGACCCGCTCGGGCACGCCGTAGAAGGACGGGAGGAAGTCGTCCAGGAAGTCGGCGGCGAGCGGGATCGAGTAGTACGGGTGGTCGTGCCGGTGCACGACGTGGCCGATGTCGTGGAGCGTCGCCGCGAGCGCGATGATGACCGGCTCGTCCGCCTCGTCGAGCCCCTGCTGGCGGGCCCCGTTGAACTCGACGCCACCGGCTTTCAACAGGTCGTACAGCCGCAGCGCCCGGTCCCTGACGATCTCGATGTGTTTCGCACCGTGGTCGTTGTACCCTTTGCGATCGACGGGATTGACGTTCTGTGCCGACAGGTACGCCGCGATCTCGGGATCTGACTCAATTCGAGCGAGCACCTCGTTAAGCCGGTTGTCGGGGAACGCGTGGTCGTTCTCGGGATGGTACTCGTGGCGGTCGGCGTCGTCGTCGGTGGGGACGTCGGCGTCGCTGGTGGCGTCGTCGGTGGGGACGTCGGCGTCGCTGGTGGCGTCGTCGGTGGGGACGTCCGTATCGATGTCGGCGTCGCTGGGGGCGTCGGCCGTCCGATCGTCGCGTTCGGTCTCGTCGGCGGGATCGCTCATGAGATCCGTTTCGAGGCGCGGGTGCCGTAAAAAGGATGCGCGTGTCAAACATTCGCGTGCACTAAGAGTACGCCTACCAAGGGTGCGCGCGTCAAAGATACGCGTGCCGATTCCCGGTGGGATTCGGTCGGCAGTTTCGACCCGAGGCACAATCTATAAGCGAACGAGGCCGCAACTCCCTGTGTGAACCGACCCGCGTCCGCTCGCGGCTCGCCGACGCCCCCAGCGACGCGGCTCTTCTCGAAAAAACGCGCGTGATCCGTCCGTCGGCGGGAGTGGCGACCCCGTCCCGGACGACCCCAGACCCGCGCGAGTCCCGATTCGACGGCTCGCGACAGGCGGCGTCTGCGCGCCGAAACCGACTGAACACGACCACCACCGACGCAACACCAAGCACCCAAGACACATGACGGACACGACGACGACGACACCGTACACGACGGACGAATCGACCGACCGAGAGACGACGGACGAGCCCTTCGAGGGGGTCTACCCCGCGATGACGACCCCGTTCACGGACGAGAACGAGGTCGACCACGACCAGCTCGCCGAAAACGCCCGGTACCTCGAACGGGCGGGTGTCGACGGCGTGGTCCCCGTCGGTTCGACCGGCGAGTCCGCGACCATGACCCACGACGAGCACGTCGAAGTCATCGAGACGGTCCGCGACGCCGTCGAGGACGTGCCGGTCATCGCCGGCACCGGCTCGAACAACACCGCGGAGGCGCTCTCGCTCTCCCGACGCGCAGCCGATGCGGGTGCCGACGGCCTGCTCCTCATTTCGCCGTACTACAATCGGCCCGAACCCCGCGGATTCCTCGAGCACTACCGAACGATCGCCGACGCGGTCGACCTCCCGCAGATTGTCTACAACGTCCCGAGCCGGACCGGCAAGTCGATCCCCGTCGACGTCACCGTCGAGCTCGCCGAACACCCGAACGTTCAGGGGTACAAGGCGGCCTCCGGCGATCTCAATCTCATCAGCGAAGTGATCGAGCGCACCCGCGACGAGGAGTTCTCAGTATTGTCCGGCGACGACGGGCTCACCCTTCCGGTCGTCTCCGTCGGCGGCACCGGTACGATAAGCGTCGTCGCCAACGTCGAGCCGGAGCGCTCCTGCGCGATGGTCGGTGCCGCGCTCTCGGGCGACTACGACCGCGCTCGGGCGCTCCACCACGAGCTCTCGCCGCTCGTCCGCGAGCTGTTCGCCGAGTCGAACCCGATCCCGGTGAAGGAGGCGATGCACGTCCGCGGACGGGGCGGTCCGCTCGTCCGCTCGCCGCTCTCGCGGCTCTCCGAGGGTCGGCGCGAGGGTCTTCGTGACCTGTTGGCCGAGTACGAGAACGGCGAGCCGGGGGCGGTCGAGCCGGAGGCCGCCGAACCCCCGGCGGCGGGTGACGCCGAATGAGCGGCGATCCCGTGTCTATCGCCGTCACCGGCGCTGGTGGCCGGATGGGCCGAGAGGTGATCCAGGCGGCCGCCGACCGCGGGAACGTCGACGTCGCCGTGGCGGTAAACCGGACCGCGGTCGAGCCCGTCGCGGGCGTCGCGGTCGACGCCGCCGACCGGCTCGGAGAGCTACTCAGGGCCGAGGACCCCGACGTCCTCGTCGATTTTACTGGGCCGGGCTCGGCGGTCGCGTACGCCGAGGCCTGCGTCGACGCGGGGGTCCCGATGGTCACCGGTACGACCGGGTTCGAGGAGGGTCAACTGGACAGCCTCCGCGCGGCGAGCGACTCGGTCCCGGTGCTGAAGGCCTCGAACTTCGCGCGTGGGGTCGCCGCGCTCCGCCGGGCGATTCGCGAAGCCGCCGCTGCACTCCCCGGCTACGACGTGGAGCTAACCGAGACGCACCACAACGCCAAACGGGACGCGCCCTCCGGCACCGCGAAATCCATCCTCGACGACGTGGAGTCGGTCCGCGGTGACCTCGACGAGCGCGTCCACGGGCGCGAGGGCGACGCGCCCCGCGAGGCTGGCGAGATCGGCGTTCACGCCCGACGCGCGGGCGACGTGACCGGCGAGCACGAGGTGCTCTTCGCCGGCAACCGCGAGGCGATCGAACTCACGCACCGCGCGGGCGACCGCGGCGTCTTCGCGGAGGGTGCACTCGACGCCGCGGAGTGGCTCGCGAACCGCGGCCCCGGCTGGTACGGGTTCGGCGACGTCCTGGACGCGGGCCGGCAATGACGATCGCATGTATCGACATCGACGAATAAATACCGACACTCATCCATACACGACTCAATGACGCTCGAATCCGACGTATCCTATCTGTGGGACCGGTACCAGGACGGACTGACCGCCGCCGACGCGACCGCCGAGGACGCCGAGATCCTCGAATCGTTCCTCTCCGCGCTCGAATCGGGCGACGTCCGCGCCGCCGAGAAGACCGGCGATGACGTGACCTCCTGGGAGGCCAACGAGTGGGTCAAGCGGGGGATCCTGCTCAACTTCGGCCTCCGCGCGACCGAGCCACGCGAGCACGGCGGCGTCACCTACTACGACGTGCTCCCGCTGCGCGACACCGCTGACCTCGGCGAGCGGGGCACCCGCAACACGCCCGACGGCACCGTGATCCGCCGCGGGGCGTACCTCGGCAGCGACTGCATCATGATGAGCCCCTCGTTCGTCAACATGGGCGCGCACGTCGGCGACGGTACCCTCGTCGACTCCTGTGATACAGTCGGATCCTGCGCGCAGCTGGGGGAGAACGTCAAGCTCGGTGCCAACACGCTGATCGGCGGCGTCCTCGAACCGATCGAGGACGCGCCGGTCGTCGTCGAGGACGGCGTCTCGCTCGGCGCGGGCTGTCGAGTCACGAGCGGCTTCCGGGTCGGCGAGAACTCGATCGTCGGCGAAAACACCCTATTGACCCCCAGAATCCCGGTCTACGACCTCGTCGAGGAGGAAGTCCTCTACGGCCACCTCCCCGCCGAGCGCCGGGCGTTCACCCGGATGGTGGAGTCGTCCGTCGGCGATCACGACCTCTTCGAGGGCGGCGCGTACAAGCCGGCGGTCGTCGCGACCCACGTCGAGGAGGAGACGCTGGAGGCGACGCAGCGAGAGGACGCGCTCCGCGAATGAGCGACCACGAGGGGGGCGCTGGGGCCGCGGGCCGCTCCGCCGACGGCGGGAACGACCCCGCCACCGATGGAAACCCTCCCGTTCGGCGCGTGAGCGACTGGAATGCAGACCGGTTGCACGACCTCGCGACCGAACACGACACTCCCCTGTACGTTCAGGACCTCGATCGGGTCCGCGAGAACTGCGAGCGCCTCGTCGACGCTTTCTCGGAGGCCGACGTGCGGTACGCGGTGAAGGCGAACACCGGCCGCGCCGTGCTGGAGGCGGTCAGAGACGCCGGACTCGACGCCGAGTGCGCCTCGGCGGGTGAACTCGACCGCGCGCTCGCGGCCGGCTTCGCGGGCGATCGGCTCCACTACACGGCCGTCAATCCGCCGGCCCGCGACCTCGACTACGTCGTCGGCGTCGCCGAGGCGGAGCCGAAGCTGACGGTGACGGTCGGCGCGGTCGACGCCCTCGACCGACTGGCCGACCGGGGCTACGACGGGCGAATTTGCGTCCGAGTGAACCCCGGCGTCGGCGCGGGTCACCACGAGAAGGTCCGAACCGGCGGCGCGGCGAAGTTCGGGATCCCGTACGGTCGGGCCGCACAGGCCGCGAGAAGTGCGGCCGAGCGGTTCGATCTCGTCGGAATCCACGCACACGCCGGCTCCGGTATCGACTCGGACCAGCTGGACAGCCACCGCGAGCTGGTCGCGCGGATGGGCGAGCTGGCGCGGGAGCTCGCCGACCCCGGCGACGACGCGCCCGGTGACACCGATCCGGACGCTCCCGCCTCCCTCGATCTCGAATACGTCGACGTCGGCGGCGGGTTCGGCGTCCCCTACCGTGAGGATGCGCCGCCGCTCGACCTCCCGGCGGTCGCCGAGGCGACCCGGGAGGCGGTCGCGTCGTTGCCCGCGGGCGTCGATCTCGCGATCGAGCCCGGCCGGTACGTCGTCGCCGACGCGGGCGTTCTCCTGACGCGCGTCAACGCGGTGAAGTCCACTCCCGACGAGCGCGTCGTCGGCGTCGATGCCGGCATGACGGACCTGCTCCGTCCGGCGATGTACGACGCCTACCACCCGATCCTGAACCTGGGCGGGGCCGACGGCGAGCCGACACCCGAGCGCCGGGACGCAACCCCTGTCACGGTCGCAGGACCTATCTGTGAGACCGGCGATACCTTCTGTAGGAACCGAGCGCTCGCCGATCCGGCACGCGGGGACCTCCTCGCGGTCGGGATCGCGGGCGCGTACGGATACGAGATGGCGAATCAATACAACTCGCGACCCCGGCCCGCCGAGGTCGCGCTCGACGAGGGAATCGCGACGGTCGTTCGCCGGCGGGAGACGTTGGCGGACCTCACGACGGTCGAGCGGGAGTCGGAGCGAAATTCCGCCCGCGACGCGTCGGAGGTGGACCGATGAGCGCTCACGCCATTCCGTTCGAGAAGTACCACGGCACGGGCAACGACTTCCTCGTCGTCGACGCGTCCGCCGAGAGCGTCGGCGACCGCGCGGCGTTCGCCCGGGCGCACTGCGATCGCGAGACGGGGGTGACCGCAGCCGACGCGGTCGGCGAGGGGTCTCCGCCGGGGACCCCCACCGGCCGCCGCGGGGCCGACGGCGTCCTCTTCCTCAGCGTCGAGGAGCGGTTCGACCCGACCCGCGTCGTGATGACGCTCGTCCAGCCTGACGGCTCGACGGCGACGATGTGCGGGAACGGCGCGCGCGTGGTCGCTCTGTGGGCGCACGAACGGACCGGTGACCGCGAGTTCATGATCGACACGCAGGCGGGGACCCGGCGCGCCTTCGTGAACGCGGACGCGACCGCGGCCACCATCGAGATGGGGGAGCCGACGTTCGATCCCCGGCGAGTTCCGGTCGTCCGCGACGGTGCGCTTGCCGACGAGCCGCTTATCGACGAGCCGGTCGAAGGGCTTCGGGTCACCGCGCTCAACACCGGGGTCCCGCACGCGGTGTCGTTCGTCGACGGCGGCCGCGACGCGCTCGACGACCCGAATCGCATCGATGAGATCGATCTCGATCGGGTCGCCCCGCCGGTCCGCCACGCCGACGTCTTCCCCGATGGTGCGAACGTGAACCTCGCGGCCGTCGTCGACGACGGGAGCGGCGACGGCCCGGCCGTCATCGATCAGCGCACCTTCGAGCGCGGCGTCGAGGGCGAGACGCAGTCGTGCGGAACGGGCGCGGTCGCGATCGTGGCCGCCGCTCGCAGGCTCGGGCTGATCGAGGGCGATGCCGCCGTGAGTCGCCCGCCTGGCGGCGTGCTTGAAATCGAGGTTCCGGACAGGGGTCACGCAACTCTGACCGGCCCGGTCGCTCACGAATTCAGCGGGACCCTCCCCGTCGACCCGCGATGATGCGGGACAACGACGGGCAGCCGGTGACCGAACGGTTCGATCCGATATCCTTTCTCGAATCGGCGGTCACGATCCCCTCTCACGAGTCGGCGGCGGAGATGCGCGAGTTCGTCGTGGACACGCTCACCGGCTTCGGGATCGAGACCGAGATCGTCGCCGGTGGCTGTGTGGTCGCCGAGAAGACGTCGCCCGCGCCGGACGCGGGACCGCACCTCGTCTTGAACACTCACCTCGACACGGTGACGCCCCACGTCCCGTTCGAGCGTGGGATCGCGGAGGCGGACGAACGCGGCAGCACGGACACGGACGACGACCCCGACGCGGAGACGGTGATTCGCGGCCGCGGGTCCTGTGACGCGAAGGGACCGCTCGCCGCGCTGCTCTCCGGATTCATCGCGGCGGAGCCGTCTCGCGGACGGCTCACGCTGGCTCTCACGCCCGACGAGGAGGCGCTGTCGCTCGGTGCGGCGGCGTTGGTCGGTCTCTCACCCGGAACCGAGGAGCGACTCAACGGCGACCTCTTTCTGGTCGGCGAGCCGACCGGGCTCGACGCCTGCACCGCGGCCAAGGGGCGGTTTCAGGGAACCGTCGAGCTGTCGGGCGTCGCGGCCCACGCCGCGGAGCTCGCGGGAACGAACGCGGTCGCGGCCGCGGAGGGCGCGCTCGCCGCGATCCGAACGTTCGACGACGGCGCGGACGATCACCCGCAGCTCGGCCCGCCGAAGCTCACGCCGACCGTCATCGAGGGCGGTGAGGCGACGAACCAGGTGCCCGCGGACTGTTCGATCACCGTCGACCGTCGGAGCGTCCCGCCGGAGACGGCCGCGGAGTTCCGATCGTCGCTCGCGGACGCGGTGAAGTCGGCCGTTCCCGAGGACGTCGGCGTCGACGTAGCGCTCACCGACAGGGCGTCCCCGTTCTTCGAGGCGTTTTCGACGGATCCCGACCACGAGCTGGTCGAGACGGTCGCGAACGCGGCGCGGACGGCCGGGAAGTCGGTCGGACTCCCGGCCGACCGCGGTGGCGGGGTGCGTCCATTCGGCGCGGCGACGGAGGCGTCGTACTTCGCGCCGGCACCGACCGTCGTGTTCGGTCCGGGGGACCTCGCGGACGGCGCGGGAGCCGTGGCGCACGCTGAACGGGAGTACGTCCTCATTCGGGAGGTGGAGGCGGCCGCTGTGGCCGTCGAGCGCTCGGTCGCGGGGATTCTGGGAACCGAAACGGAAGCGTAGCTCGACGCCGGCTACAGCAGGAACGTCTCCTCGCGCTCGGCGAGGTCGACGAAGTCGTCGGCGGCCTCGATCAGCTCGTCGGCGGCGGAGTTCGAGAAACCCATCGCCTCGACGCGGACGCCCTCGTGGCGGAGGTGCGAACAGAGGCGCGCGAAGTCGCCGTCGCCTGTGCAAATCACGACCGTGTCGACGTGGCTCGCGAGCGAGACGGCGTCGAGGCTCATCCCGAGGTCCCAGTCGGCCTTCTTCGACCCGTCCGCGAACGTCTTGATGTCCTTGATCTTGGTCTCGAAGCCGATATCGCGGAGCGCCTCGAAAAAGCTCTCCTCCTCGGGGGAGTCCGCCCGGATCACGTACGCGATGGCGCGGACGAGCGCGCGGTCGTTCACCGCCTCCTCCAACAGTCCAGCGTAGTCGATGTTTCGCGAGTAAACGCTCTGTGCGGAGTGGTACAGGTTCTGTGAGTCGGCTAACACCGCGACGCGCTGGTCAGGGTGGATGTCGGTCATATCGGGCCCTTCATCGCGACGGGTTAGGGGCTTTTGGATCCGCGCCCCCGATCGACGGCGGGACGAATCGTGGCGCAAATCGTGGCGAGACAACTTGTCCGCGGAGGGCCGTCGGACATCTGAACCCATTTATATACGTGCTCGTAGTGTGAGGGGATGGAACGACGACGCGGTAATGGCGACCGCGAGGGTTTGAAAATCGGGAGACGGGAGTCACTTTCCGTGCTCGGATGCGGCGTCGCGGCGGCGGTCGCGGGGTGTTCCCGCGGCGGTGCGGACGGCGACGATCGCGGCACGGACACGACGACGTTCGCGACGGCGGTCTCTGCTCCGCTCGCGACGCTCAATCCGATCTACGTCGCGGGGAGCGGTGCGGGGAACGCCCTCGCCCGCGTGCTCGATCAGGGCTACGCGTTCGACGAGAGCGGCGAGTACGTCCCGCTCCTCTACGATATGTCCACGGAAAACGGGGAGACGTGGACGTTCGAGGTGCGACGGGGGCTCCGGTTCAGCGACCCGTACGGCGAGGTGACGGCGAGCGACTTCGCGTACCTGATCCGGGAAGTTCACCAGAGCGAGTGGGCGGACTCTCCCGCGGCGGAGAGCTGGCGGGGCGTTACGGTGACTGAGACCGGCGAATACGAGTTTCGCGCGACCCTCGATGCGCCCCGGCTCCTGTGGCCCGAGAGTTACGATCCGCTCGTGTATCCCATCCCCCGGGAACTCCTCGAACCGTACGTCGACGCGGAGGACGCCGAGGGGCTTCGACGGGACGAGGAGCTCACCGAACTCCGGTTCACCGGCAACCTCGGACCGTACGTCCTCGAGGAGTGGCGGCGAGGCGAGGGGGTGCGATACGACCGCAACGACGACTACTACCTTCGGAACGCCGACGGTCTCGGAAGGGGCGACCTGCCGGAGGCCTTCGCCGAGGCACCCCACTTCGACGCCGCGTCGATACGGGTCCTCGCCGAGCGGGACGCCCGGCTCTCCGCGCTCGAAGCTGGCGAGATCGACTCGGCGGCGATCCCGTTGGAGCGCCTCGGTACGTACCGGGATGCCGAGGAGATTCGCGTCGACCGGATCCCGAGTTCCCGCGCCGAGCGGATCGCCGTCAACATGCGGGACAACGGGTGGACGGCGGGTCCGGGGAACCTGTTCCGGTACAGGGAGTTCAGACAGGCGATGGCGAGCGCCGTCGACAAGGAGGGGCTCATCGACGAAGTGTTCCGCGGATTCGCCGAGCCGAACTTCGCTTGGCAGCCGCCGTTCGGCGAGTTCCACCCGCCCGAAGGCGACGTTCCGACGTTCGGCGTCAGCGATCGGTACGGCGGCGACTACGCCCGCGATCTCGCGAGAGCGGCGTTCGACCGGTCGGCACACGAGTACGCGTTCGACGGCGAGGACATGGTCGGTCCCGACGGCGACCGGGTTCGCCTCGACCTGTACCGCGACGCGGATCGCGAACCGAACCGACGGGTCGCCGAGTTCGTCGCCGGCGAGCTCGGATCGAACCTCGGGATCGACGTGAGCGTCGAGGCCGTCGACCGCACTCAATTCGAGGCCGAGTACTACGCGACGACTGATTTCCCGACGCCGACGCGGAACGACGCGGGCGAGGTCACCGACCTGCCCGACGCGCTCGCGGACGAGGTAAACGGGGACACGGTGGAGTGGACGCGGCCGACTGCGGCCAACCCGGGACCGCGGAGCGTCACGTCGGCGGAGGACTGGGACATGGAGGTCGCGTTCGGTTCGAACACGTTCCCGAGGAATCCCCTCTCGAATGCCGCGTTCTTCGACGGGGCGACGGCCCCGCACAACGCTGTCGGCTACTACCCAGAGTTCGACGCGACCTCTCTTTTCGACCGCGCGCGGCGGGCTGACCGCCGAGAGCTGCTCGCGGACGCGCTCGCAGAACTGTTCGCGAGCGTCGCCGCGGAACAGCCCTACGTCACGCTGGCGTTTCCCGACGGCGCTGTCGGGTACCGTGACGGGCTCACGGGTCCGATAGAGAGCTTCTCGAACGGCTGGGATCTCCCCGCGTGGCGGTACGAGTGAGGGGACGTCGGACGACCGCGCGATCTCCGAGACGTCCCCGCCGCCCACCGCTGGCGTTCCCAGAGACCGCAGCAGTCGGCCCCGCCGCCGCGGTCACCGAACTCCGATCGGATCGAGCGCCACGTCCCGCTGCGCCGCTGCGGATGCTCCGGCGGCGACGACGGACACCGCGGTGTCGGTCGACTCAGCTTCCGGCTCCCGGTTCCGATCGGTCAGCACGGCGGTCGCGCCCGTCGAGAGGGGCGCGAGGAGCCCGGCGGCCAGCGCGCGCGGGTCAGCGAGGTCGGAGCGGAGGACGACCCGCGTCCCCGGCTCGATCTCGTACCGCTCGGCGACCGACGAGGCTGCAGCAAGGAGGTCGCGGTGGGAGATGTCGCGAGGAGTGGGATCGCGGTGGGAGATGTCGCGAGCGGCCGGTTCAGCGCGATGAGGATCTGCGCCGCGGAGTACGGGATCGGCCGGAGCGACGTCGCTCGGCGGCGTCGCCGGGTTCTCGCTCCACAGCTCCTGTTCCCAGTGGGTCGTTTCCGGGCGTTCGGGCGGTCCGCCGAACGCGGCGAGGTTCGTTCCGGGCGTCGGGTCGGTCGTCGCTTCGTCGGCGACGTCGACGAGGACCACGCAGTCCCCCGCCTCGATCCCCGCGTCGGGATCGAACCGAACCGGCGCGCCGAGCCGGGCCGCGCCGAGGAACGCGAGCGCCGTGTGGAGTCCCGGGGCGGGGTCGATTGCGACAGTCGATCCCTCGCGCGCGCCGAGGTAACGCAGCACGTTCGTCGCCTTGTACGCGTTGGTGATCGCGTCGTGATACGTGCGCTCCCGGCCGTCGGCCGTGACGATCGCGACGTCGCGGCTCCGTCGATCGCGTTCGAGGAGATCGCCGATCACGTCCATGTGCGAGGCTCAGAACGGTGGGGGCTAAAAGGAAGCGGGTCCGCCGCCAACTGACCGAGGAGCGAGGCGGTGCGCTCCAGTAGTGACGCGCATTGTCCCGGATGCAGTCAGTACTGCAATAGCGACGAGCGATTTCGGGAGGCGGTATTGCAGACCGCCGCCGGCGACGTGGTAGTTAAAGGTAGAACTGAGGGAGCGACGGCTGGTTATAAATGATCGAGCGGTTGGCGCGCCTCCGAGCGCCCACAGGGCGCGAGGAGCCCGCGAGGGACGCCGTGAGCGCCTTTATAAGGCGCGAAGCGGCGAGGTTGGGGAGGCGTGAGGTGCGGTTGCGGTGCTGTGCGGGGTGGGATTCAAAGGGGCAGCCGCGAGGCGGACGCAGGCGACACAAGCACCGCAGCGAAGGAGCGAACGAAGTGAGCGACGGAGTGAGGAGCGCAGCGAGCGTGCGCCCGCCTCGCGGCTGGGGCTTTGGAAGTGGTCACCGCACCAGCAATGATTTATAAGCGAGCGGCGGGGGCTTTGAAGAGGTTCACCGCGCAGTCAACCTCTTATGAGCGATCGACGCCGGCAACACAACGATTCACCGCACCAGCAACGATATATAACCAGCCGCCAGCAACACCATTCGATCACTTATAAACGACCACCCCAACACAATGAGATCCCTGTACCCGTGATCGATCGAGACACGCTCTTCAACGATCGGCTGTGTCACACCGTGTTGTGTCTGAAAAAGCGGATTTCGACAGAGCCGATGTGCTCACCGCTCCAGTAACGTCTTATAAGCGATCGGTCGGGTCGATGCGGAACGGCACTCCCTCGGCAACGATTCACGACCGAATCGAGCCGCAGATGCCTCGCCCGCACCCGCGTGGCCGACCTGTGAACCCATTCCGTACGGGTCGAAGCGAGCTCGTTCTCAGGGCGCGCCGGCGATGACCATCTTCGAGCCGTCGGCTTCGAAGGTGAGATCGCGCGTCGAGTCGGCGTCGACGCGCACCGCGTCGCCGGGGCCGAGCTCGACAGCGTCGCCGTCGACCGTGAGCGTCGCCTCGCCGTGGATCAGCACGTACACCTCCTCCTGTCCGTCCTCGGCGTGCTCGTGTTCCATCCCCTCCCACCCGTCGTCGGCCTCGACGACGGTCACGCCGAGCCGCTCGCAGTCGAGCGCGTCGCGGAGGAAGTGCATACCCGGTGCGCGCGGTTCCACGTCGTCGTAGGCGGTCGCGTCGTAGCCCATAGCAGGGCGGACGGGCCGAACCCCGGAAAAGCTACGGGTCGGCGAGGGTGGATGCTTAAAAGGAACTCTTCAGCTTCTCGAAGAAACCGCCGCCGACGTCGATGTCCTCGCCACCTGCCTCGGCGAACGCCTCCAGCGCCTCCCGCTGCTCCTCGTTGAGCGACTCGGGGATGACGACCCCGACCTGCACGTAGAGGTCGCCGCGGCCGCGCCGACGCAGCCGCGGCATTCCCTTCCCTTTGAGTCGGAACGTCTCGCCGCTCTGGGTCCCGGCGGGGACGTCCATCTCGACGCTGCCGTCGACCGTCTCCACCGCGATGGTGTCCCCGAAGACGGCCTGCGGAAAGGACACCGCTTCGCTCACGTGCAGGTCGTCGCCGTCGCGCTCGAATCGGTCGCCCACGTCGACGTCGACCTCGATCAGTAGGTCGCCGTTCGGGCCGCCGTTCTCACCGGGCGCGCCCTCGCGCTCCATCCGGAGGCTCTGCCCCGAGCGGATCCCCGCCGGGATCTCCACCGAGAGCGTCGCCTCCTCGCGGACGACGCCGTCACCGCCGCAGTCCGCGCAGTCCTCGCTGTACAGTTCGCCCTCGCCCTCACACCGCGGGCACGTCGAGGTCTGTTGGACGCGTCCCAAGGGCGTCTGCTGGACCTGCTGAACCTGTCCGCGACCGTTACACTGCGGGCACGTCTCCACGTCCGCGTCCGGGGGGTGTCCCGCGCCGTCGCAGGTGTCGCAGGCGGTCGGACGCGTGAGCGTGACCTGTTTCGTCGCGCCCTCGAACGCCTCCGTCAGATCGATCGTGAGACCCGTTTTGAGGTCGCGGCCCTGTCGCGGTCGGTTGTCGGGACCGCCGCCGCGACCCGCGCCGCCGCCGAAGAACTGGTTGAAGATGTCCTCGAATCCCCCGGCGCCGCCTGCACCGCCCGCGCCGCCAAAGGGACCGCCAGCACCGCCCGGGCCGCCGCCTCCCGTCGCGCCGCGCTTGTCGGCCTCGGTGAACCGGTCGTGGCCGAGCTGGTCGTACTGCCGGCGTTTCTGTTCGTCCGTGAGCACCTCCTTGGCCTTCTGGATCTTCTTGAACCGCTCCTCGGCGTCCTCGTCGTCGCTGACGTCGGGGTGGTGTTTGGCAGCCCGCTTGCGGTACGCCTGTTTGATCTCGTCCTCGCTGGCGTCCCGCGACACGCCCAAGACGTCGTAGAAGTCCTCGCTCATGCGTTACGTTCGTGAATAGTTGTGTGGATGGTGATCCGCCGGGGTCGGATGGGTCGTCGCTACTCTTCGTCTTCGTCTTCGTCGTCCACGTCCTCGAAGTCGGCGTCGACGTACTCCTCGTCGTCACCGTCGGGGTCGGCACCGGGACCCGCCGCACCGCCGGGGCCCGCCGCACCACCCATGCCGCCGGGGCCAGCGCCGCCAGCGCCACCGGGACCGGCACCGCCGGCCGCGCCGCCAGCGCCACCCGGACCGGCCTGCGCCGCCTGCTCCTGGTACATCTGCTTGCCGATCTCCTGAAGTTCCTCGGAGAGCGCCTCGGTGACCGATTCCAACTCCTCAGTGTCGGCGTCCTCGTCCTCGAGCGTCTCCTCGACGTCCTCGATGGCCGCCTCGATGTCGCCGACGAGGTCCTCGTCGAGGTCCTCCTCGTTCTCTTCGAGGAGCGTCTCCGCGCGCTGGATCGACGTTTCGGCCTCGTTGCGGGCCTCGATCCGCTCGCGGCGGGCCTCGTCCTCCGCTTTGTGTTTTTCGGCTTCCTCCTGCATCTCCTCGATCTCATCGTCGGAGAGCCCGACGCCCCCCTCGATGGTGATCGATTCGGCGTTGCCCGAGCCCTGATCCTCGGCCTCGACGTTGACGATCCCGTTCTCGTCGATGTTGAACGACACCTCGATCTGCGGGGTTCCGGCCGGTGACGGCGGAATCCCCGACAGTTGGAACGCGCCGAGTAGCTCGTTCTCCTCGGCGATCTCGCGTTCGCCCTGGAAGACGCGCACGTTCACCGACGTCTGGTTGTCCGCGGCCGTCGTGAACACCTTCGATTCCTCGGTCGGAATGGTCGTATTCTTCTCGATGAGCCGCTCGAAGAGGCCGCCTTTCACCTCGATCCCGAGCGAGAGCGGGGTGACGTCGAGCAGGACGATGTCGTCGACGTCGCCCGAGAGCACGCCGCCCTGGACCGCCGCGCCGAGCGCGACCGCCTCGTCGGGGTTGACGTTCTTCTTCGGCTGCTGGTCGACGAGTTCCTCGACCTTCTCCTGGACCTGCGGCATCCGAGTCGAACCGCCGACGAGGATGACCTCATCGATCTCGCCCGTCGAGTAGCCGGCGTCGGAGAGCGCCTGCTTCGTCGGACCGACGGTGCGCTCGATGAGGTCGCTCGTGAGGTTCTCGAACGTCGCGCGCGTGACCGACTGTTCGAGGTGGACCGGCCCGCTGTCGGTCGCGGTGATGAAGGGGAGATTAACGGTCGTCTCCTTCTTGTTCGACAGTTCGATCTTCGCCTCCTCGGCGGCGTCTTTCAGCCGCTGGAGCGCCTGCCGGTCATCGCGGAGATCGATCCCGTGGTCGTTCTCGAACTCCTCGGCGAGGTGGTCGATGAGGGCCTCGTCCCAGTCGTCGCCGCCGAGGTCGTTGTCCCCGTTCGTGGCGACGACCTCGTAGACGCCGCCGCCGAGATCGAGGACCGAGACGTCGAAGGTGCCGCCTCCGAGGTCGTACACGAGAACGGTCTGGTCCGACTCGTCGTCGAGCCCGTACGCCATGGAGGCCGCGGTCGGCTCGTTGACGATTCGCTCGACCTCGAAACCGGCGATCTCGCCGGCGTCCTTCGTCGCCTGTCGCTGCTTGTCGTTGAAGTACGCGGGGACCGTGATCACGGCCTTCTCGACGTCGTCGCCGAGGTACTCCTCGGCGTCGCGTTTGATCTTTTGGAGGATCATCGCCGAGACCTGCTCGGGGGTGTACGTTTCGTCACCAATCTCGACCGTGTAGCCGTCCTCGCCCATGTGCCGCTTGATCGACTGGATCGTCCGGTCAGGGTTCTGGACGGCCTGGTTCTTCGCCGGCTTTCCGACGAGTCGCTCGTCGTCGTCGGCGAACGCGACGACGGAGGGCGTGGTCCGATCGCCCTCCGCGTTCGCGATGATCTCGGGCTCGTCGCCCTCCATTACCGCGAACGCGGAGTTGGTGGTACCGAGGTCGATACCGAGAATCTTGTTGCTCGCCATCTTGGCCAAAGGTAGCGTCTTGTGTCGGTTAAAGGTTACTAGACGGCGCGATTTCTCGATGGCACCTATCTAGTCGCAGTCGTGCGATTTCCCGATCGTGTGAACTGGTCACATCGATGTCTTTATACAGATCCGCAAGCGCAGCAGCCGTGGCCGGCTCGGTGCCGAACGGACGGCGTTTCTTGGTGATATCCAGCCAACGAGATCAGATCCCGCCGACGAGGTCCTCAAGTGCCGCCCGGGGGTCGTCGGCCTTGGCCACGCCGGACGCCAGCAGGATGCCGGAGGCACCGAGGTCGCCCGCGGCGGCCACGTCGTCGCCGGTCGAGACGCCCGCGCCGCAGAACACGTCGACCGCGGGGTCGACCGCCTCGGCGGCCGCGACCGCGTCCTCGACGATTCCTGGGTCGGCCGTCGAGACGGAAACGTCGCCGCCGATGAGCTCCGGCGGCTCGACGGCGACGGCGTCGGGACCGAGGGCTGCGGCCGCCCCAACCTGTGCGGGGTTGTTCGCACAGACGATCGTTTCCAGGTTCGCCCGCTCGGCCGCGCGGACGGAGCCGTCGACGTCGGCGAGCTTGAGGCGGTTCTCCGAGTGGTTGATGAGTGTCCCCTCTGCGCCGTTGTCCGCGACAGCTTCTGCGAGCGTCGATCCGGTGTGGGAGCCGTGTGCGTTCGGCGAGACGTGCTGGGCCCACGTCTCGACGCCGGTCTCCGCGACGCGAGCGACGTCGGCGGCCTGCGGGGAGATCGCGATCCGCGCGCCGGACGCCTCGGCGACGTCGCGGGCGGCGGTCGCCACGTCGATCGGATCGCACGGGTACGCCTTGAGATTCACCAGGATGAACATACTCGGACTGGAGCGCCGCGGGCGCAAATAGCTTCATGCTCCGGCGATGCTCCGACGGTGATTCGCATTTCCGTGATCTCCCCCGACGGTGATTCGCACGGAGCGGCTCTGTCGAGATCATCTTTTTAAGAGACAATTCGTCCGAAACAGTTGGTCGCTGAACAGTGCCTCTTGATTGATTCCGGGAGTATGGATCTCATTGTGTTGAGGTGACCGTTTATAAGTGAACGAGTGGTGTTGCTGTCGGCTGTTTATATGTCGTTGACGGCGCGGTGAATAGCCGTGTTTCTGGCGTTGATTGCTTATAAGTGGTTGACTGCGCGGCAACCACTCACAAAGCCCCAGCCTCGCCGCTCGCTTCGCTCGCGGCGTCCCTCGCGGGCTCCTCGCGTCCGTTTAAAACGGACGCTCGGAGGCGCACCACCGCGTCGTTTATTTATAAGGGGTCGTCCATTCCGCGCTCATTTCTTTTAAATATCACGTCACTGGCGGCGGTCTGCAATACCCACTCCCGGTATCCCTCGTCGCAGTTCCTGCATTGGCGGCATCGGCGCAGGGTCGGTCACGTGTGGTGGGTATCAAGAGAGCCCGGAGAGCATAAACGACCTCATACCCCGGTACTGTGGGTCTCGACGAGAGATGTCCCTCATCGAGCTCATCGCCGGCGTGGAAGCTCGCGAGGCCACGGTTACCGTCTTCAACGCGGATCCGGCGGTCGCGGACGCGCTCCGCGACCACTTCGCCGACCGCAACGTCCGGATAGTCGACGGACAGACGGCCGTCGGCCCGGCGGATTTCGCCGTCCTCTCGCGGGACGGCGCGTTCGTCACGGCCGTCGCCGTCGAGGAGCTACTTCCCGAGTCCGGCTCCGGGAATAGCTCCGGGTCCGATTCCGGAGATGGATCCGGGGACGGCTCCCGGGTCGGCGAGCCGATTCTGGACCACCTGGACGAGACGATGTTCACGTCCTACTCGCGGGCTGGCATGGTGGCGGCCTCGCGAGAAATCGAAGACCGCGCGTGGCGCGTCGGGCGCGGCGAGCTCCACGCTGGCTTCCAGACGCTCGACGTGCTCACTGGCGAGGCCGACACCTACGATCTGCTCGGTGGGAGAGACGATCTAGACGTTCACGCGTACGCGGCGGACGAGGGGAACGCTCCCGACGTGGAGCACTACACCGTCCACGTCGGGCGAACGTCCGAGATCCGTGAGACGTGGTTCGTCGCGTACGACGGCGGCGGGCTCGACGAGGCGACGTGCGCGCTGCTCGCCGAGGAGCGTGCGCCGGGCGAGTTTTACGGATTCTGGAGTTACGACCCCGAGACGGTCGAGTACGTAATCGACTACCTGACCGAGCGCTACGGGGGATCGGAACAGACGGACGATGGAGGCGCGACGGCGTGACTGTCCGGGGCTCAGAGACGACCGCTTGGCTGTCGAGCGCGACGCTCGTCGCGACGATCGCGACCGCCGGGAGCCTCTGGTTCAGCCTCGGTCTCGGACTCGATCCCTGCGATCTGTGTTGGTACCAGCGGATCCTCATGTACCCGCTCGTCGTGGTGCTGGGCGTCGCGACCGTCGAGAACCGACCGGCGGTCTCGCGGACCGCACTGCCGCTGGCGGGTCTCGGGCTGTGTCTCTCCGCGTACCACTCGTACCTTCAAGCGACGACGGACCAGTGCGCGTTCGGCGGCCCGTGTGCGACCGTGCAGTGGCGAATGCCAGTGCTCGATCTCACGATCCCGAACCTCTCGTTCGTCGCGTTCGGGCTGCTCGCGGTCCTGCTCGTCGGAATGTGGATGCGGGTCAAACAATAGCGGCGATCGAGAGGCGACGCCGGGCGGGTCCAGAGACGCTCGATCCGGGCAGTCCGTTCAGTCCTTCCGCTTGACCACGTCGCCGAGCGTCATGGTGCCGGCGTCGCTACCGTCCCATTCGGCGTCTTCGACGGACTCGCCCTCGACGAGCGAGATGTCGAGCGCGCGCTCCAGCTTGCGCTGGATGTCGTCGGTGGGAAGCGTGTCGCCGCGTTCGAGCTTGCGGATGAGACTCGCCTTCTCGTTGAGCTGGTCGGCGAGCTCCTCCTGACTCAGGCCGCGAGACTCGCGGGCGTCGCGGATCTGGTCGTCGTAGTCGGTGGCGATTTCGTCCATGTCGTCGAACATGTCGCGGGGACGCGTCGATCCGCCGGAGGAACCGCCGGAGCCGGACGACGAGGAAGACGATGAGGACGACGACTTCCCGGTGCTCGAACTCGTGGAGTACTTGCTGCCGCCGGAGCCGGTCGACTCGTCCCGGACCTCGGTACCGAAGTCCGTACACGAGCTGCACAGCTCCAGTTCGGCACCTTCGACCTTCGTCGTCGTCAACGAGGCCTGGTCGGCACCGCACATCTCACACTGGGGCATACGCGACGGTAACGCTCCCGGTGGTATAAAGGGTGCGCCGGGCGACCGACGCCGCCGAATCGCCACGGATCGTGCCGCGTCCGGTACCGACTTGTCGCCGGGGACGGCAGGGGAAGTATGGACGTCCACGTCACCCAGTCGACCGTGCGGGGAACGACCCGCGCGCCTCCCTCGAAGAGCTACACCCACCGCGCGCTGTTGGCGGCGGGATACAGCGACGGCGCGACCGTTCGATCGCCGCTGATTTCGGCGGACACGAAGGCGACCGCCCGCGCCGTCACCGCCTTCGGCGGCAACGTGGCTCCCGTGACCGGCGACGCCCGTGACGCCGCCGCACTCGACGACGCTGCTGCCCGTGACGATGCCGCGCTCGACGACGCCGACGCCCTCGCCGTCGACGGCTTCGACGGTCGACCGAGCGTCCCCGACGACGTGATCGACTGCGCGAACTCCGGGACGACGATGCGGCTCGTCACCGCCGCGGCCGCGCTCGCGGACGGCGCGACCGTCCTCACGGGAGACGGATCGCTTCGCTCGCGGCCGCAAGGGCCGCTCCTCGACGCTCTCACGGACCTCGGCGCGCGTGCGGAATCGACCCGCGGTAACGGACGGGCCCCGCTCGTCGTCTCCGGGCCGCTCGCGGGCGGTGAGGTGTCGATCCCGGGAGACGTCTCCTCGCAGTACGTCACGGCCCTGCTGATGGCCGGCGCGGTCACGGAGGAGGGGATCGATATCGACCTGACCACCCCCCTCAAGTCCGCGCCCTACGTCGATATCACGCTCGAACTCCTCGCCGAGTTCGGGGTCGAGGCGGAGCCGATCGGCGACGGTGGCGATGTCCTCGACGGTGCATCCGGCGCTGCCGGGTTCGCCGTCCCCGGCGGGCAGTCGTATGCGCCCGCGGACGGAAGCTACACGGTTCCGGGCGACTTCTCGTCCATCTCGTACCTCGTCGCCGCGGGCGCGGTCGCCGCCGCCCCCGGTGAACAGGTCCGAATCGAGGGGGCCCGACCGAGCGCACAGGGCGACTCGGCGATAGTCGAGATCGCGGAGCGCATGGGTGCCGACGTCGACTGGGACCGCGACACCGGCGTCATCGCCGTCGAGCGATCCGAGTTGTCGGGTGTCGAGGTCGACGTCGGCGACACGCCCGACCTCCTCCCGACCGTCGCGACGCTCGGCGCGGTCGCCGGGGGCGACACCCGGATCGTGAACTGCGAGCACGTGCGCTACAAGGAGACCGACCGCGTGTCGGCGATGGCCGAGGAGCTGGAGAAGCTGGGTGCGGAGGCGACGGAGGAACCGGACACGCTGACGATTCACGGCGACGAAAGCGAGCTACGCGGCGCTGCGGTCAACGGCCGCGCCGATCACCGGATCGTGATGTCGCTCGCGGTCGCCGCCCTCGTCGCCGAGGGCACCACGACGATCCGCGGCGGCGAGCACGTCGACGTCTCGTTCCCAAACTTCTTCGAGGCGATGGCCGACCTCGGAATGACCGTCGAGCGCGACGGCGAGACAGCCTGATCCGCGGCGACGCGACTTAGGACCCGAACCGCTCGCGGGCGAATTTTACCAGAAGCGGGAGGTCGTCGAGGTGGAGGAGCTTCGACATCGCGGCCTTATCGCCCCGGTTCGCCTTTTCGAGGGTGTTCTCGTCGGCCCGCTGGAGGTCCCGCATAAACCGGTCGTACCGCTTGTTCGGCGCGAGGTACAACAGGCGCGTGAGCATCAGCCGCGAGCGCATTCGGGGGGCCACGTCCCGATGCCAAAGTCGCTCGTAGACGGCGAGGCTCTCCGCGTCGAGGCGGCGCTCCGAGTCGGTGAGACACCGGTCGACGGTGGCCGCCGCGGCGCGAGCCGACTTCATTCCCTTGTGAATCCCCTCGCCCCACAGCGGATCGATGCTCGGGACCGCGTCGCCGATAGCGAGGAAGCGGTCGGTGTGCATTTGGTCCGGCATCTGAATGTGCGCTGAGCCGCGGTGTACCTTCCCACCGAGCCGCTCGGCGTCCGCGAAGCGCGGGTCGCGGTCGATCCACGCCTCGAGGTATCCGTCGACCGTCTGTCCCTCGTCGGCGAACTCGCGGTGACGGTCGTTCTGGATGTAACAGAGCCCGACCTTCGCCGAATCCTCGCCGGTGGCGAAGATCCACGAGTAGCCCCCCGGAGCGATGTCGTGGTCGAGTCGGAGCATCATCGCTCGCCGCAAGTCGGCGTACTCCGGGTGATTCATCTCGACGCCCTCCATCTCGTATTCGATGCCGATAGCCTGATTCTCGCGCCGTAAGTCGACCACGTCGAGCGCGCTCGCGAGGGGCGCGGCGGGTCCGGTGGCGTCGATCACGACCTCGGCGTACACCTCCTCGTCGCCGTTGTACCGCACTCCTTCGATGACGCCGTCGTCGTCGAGTATCGGTCGGGAGACTCGGGCGTCGAACCAGTATTCGGCACCGTTTTCGCGGCCGTCCGCGACGAGGAAGCGCTTGAACTCGGCGAACTCCAGCACCGCGCCCGGCTGGTAGCTCTCGTAGTAACTGTTCGGGGACTCCAACACGACGTCGTCGGTGTACGACATGACCACGTCGTCCGGGACGCCGAAGGAGGACATCATCGACGGGAACGTTCCGGCGGTCGATTTGTTGCTCTGGCGGGGGAACTCGGCTTCCGACTCCGTTTCGAGAACGACGACGTCGTAGCCTCGCGTCGCCAGATCGCGGGCGCACTGGGCACCCGCCGGTCCGGCACCCGCGATCACGACGTCGTAGCGATCAACCATATACCCGTCAATACGGACCCACGTAATTAGGCTTGCTGAAACCGGTCGCGATCGACGCCTGAGCGGCCCCAGTCGCCGTATTTTGCCCGTGAGGCGAGGTCGGAATACGCCGGTTGAGTGCGGTCGCGTGCGATACCACAGTTTATGCGGGCGGTGTCGCGGTCACGGACATCCTGTCGCGGTCACGGACACCCTGTCGCGGTCACCGGGACATGGCCGTGCTCATGAGGGCACGCTGTCGCGATCACCGGGACGTCGCCCTGTTCATGGGGGCACCGCTCCCCTCACGGGAACGTCACGCCGGTGAGTTCGAATCGGGCCCCGCCGGCGCTCCCGTCCGTCGCTCGGATCGTCCACCCGTGCGCGTCGGCGATCTCCTCGGCGATCGTGAGGCCGAAGCCCGTTCCCCCCGCGGCGGTCGAGTACCCGCTCTCGAAGATCGCCTCTCGCTCGTCCGCCGGGATCCCATCGCCGTCGTCCTCGACGAAGAATCCAGTCGAGCCGTCAAGTTCGCCGATCGTAACGGCCACGTCTCCGCCGTGCTCGACGCAGTTGCGGAACAGATTTTCGAGGAGCTGTCGCAGCCGACTTTCGTCCGCTCGAATCGTGACGTCGGTCTCGACGGTCAACACCGCGCCTCCGGTGTCGACGTTGCGCCAGCAGGCGTCCGCGACCTCGTCGAGATCGATCGGCTCCGTCTCGTCGACCGATTCCCCCTCGCGAGCGAGCGCGAGCAGATCGTCGATCAGCACGCCCATTCGATCCAAGGCGTTCGCGGCGGCGTCCAGCCGATCGCTGTCGTACTCCTCGCGAGCGAGGTCGAGGTTCCCCTCGGCGACGTGCAGCGGATTTCGCAGGTCGTGCGAGACGACGCTGGCGAACTCTTCCAACCGCTCGTTCTGCCGTTCGAGCTCGCGCTCCCGACGCTTTCGCTCTGTCACGTCACGTATCACGCCGACCCGCGCGACGCTCCCCTCGGAACCCGGCAACGGGGTAAATCGGAGTTCCGACGGGATCTCCTCGCCGTCGATCGTCCGGAAGTCGTACTCGATCCGGGCGACGTCGAGCTCGCCCCGATCGAGCGCCTCGTACATCGATCGAGTCCGTTCCATTACGGAATCGCTCACCAGCCGGTCGATCGGCGTCCCGAGCAGCTCCTCGCGGGAGGCCCCCTTCATCTCCACGTACCGATCGTTGACGAAGTCGATGTTGCCGCCTTGATCGAGCGTGTACACGGCGTCAGCGAGCGATTGGACGATGGTCTCGTACCGCCGGAGTTCGCGTTCACGCGCGGCGCGCTCGTGGTTGCGAACCGCCCGGTGGACCACGTCGGCGACGTCGCTGACGAACTCGATCTCGTCGTCGGTCCACTCGCGCGGTCCGCCGACGTGTTCGTGACAGATCATGCCGACGACGTCTCCCTCGGATCGGAGCGTCCCGTCCAACAGCGCTCCGATCCCCTTCGCGTCGAGGTACTCGTCGGCCAGCTCCGCGGTCCGCGGGTCGTCGGCCGCGTCGTCGACGGCGATCGCGCGGTTCGTTTCGAGCGCCTCGACGTACGTCGGGTGTTCGCCCGTACGCAGTCGCATCCCTCCGTCGTGGTCGCCGGTGCGCCGATCGTAGTTATCCACGCAGACGAGCGCCGCTCCGTCCGCTGTCGAAGACGGGGTCACCCCGGCGGTCTCGCTCAACCAGACGTTGACCCGGTCGACGTCCAACACCTCCGCGGTCGTTTCCGTGATCTGTCGGATGGCGGCGTCGAACTCTCCGTTGACGACCGCCTCGTCCGTCGCGAGCTCCAGGAGCGTCTCGCGTTGGCGTTCCCGCCGCCGTCGCGATCGTTTTTCTTCGGTGATGTCCGCGCCGACGCAGGCGACGCGGGCGACGGCTCCCGACCCGTCACGTATCGGATCTCCGTGGATCCGCACCCACCGTCGGTGGTCTTCCGCCGCGTTCACCCGACACTCGATCTCGATCGGCTCGCCGGCCGAGAGCCGCGCCATCCCGTCGCGGACGGCCCGCCTGTCCTCGGGGTGAACCCCGCTCAAGAAGTCCGTCGGGTCCTCGCGAAGCGCCTCGACCGACCGGCCCCACAGCCGCTCGTACGCGGAGCTGACGAACAGCACCTCGCTCCAGTCGCTCGAGAAGACGGAGATGAGCTGATCGGTGTGGGCCGCCACCTCGACGAGCCGCTGTTCCGCCCTGTGACTCCGGTACTGGCTCACGGCGTTTCTGATCCGATTCGCGAGCAGCTCGTACTGCTCCGTCCCGATCCCCTTCTGGAGGTAGTCGGTCGCGCCGGCGCGGATCGCGTCGCTCGCGATCTCCTCCGACCCCTTCCCGGTAAACAACACGAAGGGGAGGTCCGGTCGCTCCGCCCTGACATCCCGGAGAAACTCGATCCCTGTCCGCGAGGGCATGTCGTAGTCGGAGATCACGCAGTCGAACGATCCGTCCGCGAGGGCCGACAGTCCGTCCGCCGACGACGTCGCCGTCTCGACGACGAACCGATCGTCTTCGCGTTCGAGAAACGTCGCGGTCAGATCGGAGAAGTCGGGCTCGTCGTCGACGTGGAGAACCCGGATCTCGTCCATCACTGAGTGATGCTCACGTCCCGCATAAATAGATGTATTGCCGCCGCATCGGGGTCGTTGTCGCCACATCGACGATGTTGTCGCTGCATTAGCATCGTCCGAAGCGAATCGCCGAATCAACGCCTTCCGGAGCGAGTGGCCGCCCGTGTTAATCAGTAGAACTCTCGAACGAGGTCAGTCGCGCTCTCGGGCGCGCCGTCCGGGATGACGGACATGTCCTCGTCGACGCCGTGCTGTTCGTGGTACGGCACGGAGTCTTCGTCCTGATAGATGATCCCTTGGTGTTCCGTCTCGGCGTCGAAGATGACGTCTTTGGCGGCCGCCTTGTCGGTCGGATCGTGCTCGGTCTCCTTCAGATCGACGAGCGAGTCGCGGAAGTAGTCGTAGGTGTCGACGTCGTTGAAGGTGACGCAGGGCGAGTAGACGTTCACGAAGCCGAACCCGTCGTGTTCGACCGCCTTCTGGATGATCTCCTGGTGACGGAGCGCGTCGGAGGAGAACGACTGCGCGATGAACGTCGCTCCGGAGGCGAGCGCCAGTGCGTGCGGGTTGACCGGCGGCTGCTTGGGACCCTCCGGGCTCGTCGAAGTCTCGAAGTCCTCGCGGGAGGTCGGGGACGCCTGACCCTTCGTCAGGCCGTAGATGCGGTTGTCCATCACGACGTACGTCATGTCGACGTTGCGCCGAACGGCGTGGACGAAGTGACCCGCGCCGATGGAGTAGCCGTCGCCGTCGCCGCCGGCGACCATGACTTCGATGTCGGGCCGAGCCATCTTGACGCCGGTCCCGACGGGGAGCGCGCGACCGTGGACGCCGTGAAGCGCGTAGCTGTGCATGTACGTGCCGATCTTTCCGGAACAGCCGATGCCGGCGACGACGAAGGTGTTGTCGGGGTCGTTTCCCGTCTCGGCGAGCGCCTTCATCATCCCGTTCATCGTTCCGAAGTCGCCACAGCCCGGGCACCAGGTCGGCTGCTTGTCGGACTTGAAGTCGGTGAATCGAATGTCTGAGCTCATTGGTTACGCCTCCACCCCCTCCGCGAGGGTCTCCTTGATGTCATTTGCGAGTTCGTCCGCCTTGAACCGCACGCCGTTGTATTTGTTTATCCGGTCCACGCGGGCCAAGACGTCGTGCTCGACGAGGTCCGCGAACTGCCCCCGTTCGTTGCACTCGACGACGATGACGGTCTCTGCCGCCTCGACGTCCTCGGAGAGGTCCGGCCGTGGGAAGATGTACGGTACGGAGAGGATCCGCACGGCCTGTCCCTCGTCCTCGAGGAGGTCGACCGCCTCGGCGAGGGCACCCTCGTTCGAGCCCCACGTGACCACGAGCGTGTCGGCGTCGGCGTCGCCGAACTCGCGCGGGCTCCAGTCCTCGCGCTCGCGCGCAGTCTCGACCTTTCGGTTGCGCTTGTCGACCTGCTCGACGCGCATCTCCGTGTCCTCGGTCCGACGACCCTGCTCGTCGTGTTCGAGGCCGGTGGACATGTGCGCGCCGTCGGCCGTGCCGGGGAACGCCCGCGGCGAGATTCCGTCGTCCGTGATCTCGTGCGGCTGGAAGCCGCCCGACTCGCTCATGTGATCGTCGATGGTGGCTTCGTCGACGACGAAGCCGCGGTCGACTTCCACTTCGTCCATGTCGAACGTGTCCGGGGTGAACGTCTGCTCGGTGACCGCCATCGAGAGGTCCGCGGTGAGATACACCGGGAGCTGATACTTCTCGGCGAGGTTGAACGCCTCGACGGTCTTCCAGAAGCACTCCGCGATCGTCGTCGGCGCGAGCACGAACCGGGGCACTTCGCCGTGGCCCCCGTACAGCATCTGGTTCAAATCGCCCTGCTCCTGTTTCGTCGGCATTCCGGTCGACGGTCCGGACCGCATCACGTTACAGATGACGAGCGGCGTCTCCGAGGTAGCGATGAGCCCGAACGTCTCCGTCATCAGGTCGATCCCGGGACCGGACGTAGCGGTCATCGATCGCGCGCCCCCGCGGGCGGCACCGAGCGCCATGTTGATCGCGGACAGCTCGTCTTCCGCCTGCACGACGTGGCCGCCGTAGCGCTCGATGCGGCCGGTGAGGTACGTCATCACATCGGTCGCGGGCGTGATCGGATAGCCGGCATAAAAGCGGCACCCCGCCGCGATAGCTCCCATGCCGATGGCCTCGTCGCCGTTGAGGAGCACGTAGTCCTCGTCGGTCGTCTCCAGGTCGTAGTCGAACTCGTGGTCGAACTCGTCGGCGACGTACGACCGCCCCGCGCGGGCGGCCTCCTTGTTGTTGTCGACGAGCTTCTGTCCCTTGTCCGCGAAGCGCTTTTCGAGCGCGGAGTCGAGATTCTCGATGGGGAACTCGGCGACCTCGCAGGCCGCACCCAGCGCGACGACGTTCCGCATGATCGCCCCGCCGGCCTCCTCGGCGAGCCGCTTGAGCGGGACGTCGATTCCGATCATCTCGTCGGGGATCTCGACGTCCTGCATCGTGGTCCGCTCGCCGTCGTAGATGATCACCGATCCCTCGTGGAGCTCGTCGAGGTTCTCCTCGATGGTCCGCGGGGTCAGCGCGATGAGCACGTCGAGCCGATCAACGACGCTCTGTACCTTGTCGACGGACGTTCGCACCTTGTAGGCGGTGTAGCCGCCCCGGATCCGCGAGGCGAAGTCCTTCGACGTGAACACGTGTCGACCCGCTCGAGAGAGCGCTTGCGCGAAGATCTTCCCGGTCGAGTCGATGCCGTCGCCGGCCTCCCCGCCGACGGCCCAGTTGAAGTCCGCAGCCATGCTATACCCGGGCTTTCGCCGGACTCATCAAAAGACTTCTGGAAGGAGCTACCGACGTATTTTCGCACATTCGTCCTTTTTCTCGCAGATATTGTCGCTTGATAGCATCGATTCTGACGTATCTCGGATAATACTGGACGAACGTTTTGCAGATCGTTCACGATCGACCCGTCCTGTCGCACCGTGTTTCGACGTTTGTCGAACTGTCAGTGGGCACACGCGACCAGCACCGACGCGGCCGGCATCGACGCGGACGGGAACACGTTTGTGTCCCCCGGCCGGATCGACGTCATGGACACGACAGCCACGGTCAGCGCGGTTGAGGAGGTCGGCCGCGACACGTACGCGCTCCGGTTTCACGCGCCCGACGGGTTCGCAGCCGAACCCGGGCAGTTCGTGAAGCTCGGCACCGAGATCGACGGCGAATCCGTCGCCCGTTTTTATACTCTCTCCTCGCCGACGGTCAGCGACACCTTCGAGGTCACCGTCGGGATCGATCCCGAGGAGGGCGGCGACTTCTCGGCGTTCCTCTCGGGCGCGGAAGCCGGCACCGAGATGACGCTCTCCGGTCCGTTCGGCGACCAGCACTACGACGGGGAGCCGCGCGCGGTGATCGTCGCCGGCGGCCCCGGCGTCGGCCCTGCGGTCGCCATCGCCGAGCGAGCGCTCGACGAGGGCGCGGAGGCTGCGATCGTCTACCGCGACGACGACGTGTCCCACGCGGACCGGCTCGACGCCCTTCGGGAGCGCGGTGTGACGGTCCAGGTCCTCGACGCCCACGCGGACCTCACCGATGCGGTCGCCGACGCGCTGACCGGTGCCGACGGCGAGACCGTCTTCATCTACGGCTTCGCCGATCTCGTCGATGACGCCAGCGCCGCGATCGAGGCCGCCGGCGGCGACGCCGACGCCGTGAAGGTCGAGAATTTCGGGTAGTCCAGTTCGCCGAGTTCTGTCAATTAGTACGGGAACGGCAATGAGCAATCCCGGGAGTAGGGATCTCAGTGTGTTGAAGTGATCGTTTATAAGTGAGAGAGTGGTGTTGCCGTCGGCTGTTTATATATCGTTGCTGGCGCGGTGAACACGTCCAAAGCCCCAGCCGCGAGGCGGGTGCCCCTTTGAATCCCACCCCGCACCGCAACCGCCCCGCACCTCACGCCTCCCCAGCCCCGTCGCCGGCGCGCAGCGCCGGCTGCCAGAGGCGCTGCGCGCCTCGCTGCCGCTTCGCGCCTTTAAAAGGCGCTCTCGGCGTCCCTCGTGGGCTCCTCGCGCTCGCTTAAAAGCGAGCGCTCAGAGGCGCGCCACCGCCTCAGTCATTTATAAGTAGTCGTCGCTGCCGCATTTATTTATTTAAATACCACGTCGCCGGCGACGGATTGCAATACCTGCTCCCGGTATCGAACAAGAAGCACAGTTCAGCGACCAGCTGTTTCGAGTGAGGATATATCCGGAGAATCTGATTTCAACGTGGGAATTCACTGGCCAGTCAGCGCACGGATGGTACTTAAAAGGCGTCGTACGAGCGATGCCGCCTTCGTATAAGTGAACACCCGGCGGCGTGCTTACGCTCCACCACTCTCCCGAACCGCAGTGAGCAGCGTCTCCTCGTCCGCGTCGCCGTCGACGCTCACGATCGGAGTTGGGACGTCGCGGACCGCCGCGTTCGGGTCGTCCGCCGCGTTCAGGTCGTCCGCGGGGGTCGGGTCGTCCACAGTCCCGCTCCCGCCGCGCGCCCCACCGTCGACCGCGACTGTCACGTCGGCGCGAGTCGCGAAGTCGACGGCGGCGTCCCGTTGCTCAGGATCGACCGCCTCGAACGGCGGGGCCGTCACGACGGTCGCCCCCGCGTCGGCGGCGACCGCGGCGGTCGCGTCGCCTTCGGGAACGACGCCGACCGAGAGCTCGTGGCCCGCGGCGGCGAGCCGGGCGACGACGCGCGCTGCACCTCGGCCGCGCCCGACGACGTGGACCCGTCGGGAGTCGCGGTCGGTGCCGGAGTCGGCCGCGTCGAAGGTCGTGACGGTCGGCGAGCCGGTGGCCGGGTTTCGGCCGACGAACGCCTCGGCGGCGAAGGCGGCTCGGAGCGCGTCCCGAGTAAGTACCTCCTCGGGCGGCCCCGCGGCGTGAACCCCGCCGTTCGCGATGACGACGACCACGTCGCAGTACCGGGCGGCCATATCGAGGTCGTGGATCGCCGCGAGCGCGCCGCGCCCGTCGTCGACGATATCGCGGACCAGTTCGAGGGTTTGAACCGCGTGGTTCACGTCGAGGCTCGCCGTGGGCTCGTCGAGCAGCAGCGTCGAGGTCCCCTGCGCCAGCGCCCGGGCGAGCAGCACGCGCTGGCGCTCGCCGCCGGAGACCGCCGCGATCGATCGGTCGGCGAACCGCGCGACGTTCGCGGCGTCCATCGCCTCGCGGACCGCCCGCTCGTCGTCCGCGCCGTGGCCGTCGAACCGGCCGAGGTGCGGTGTCCGCCCCATCTCCACGACGTGGCGCACCCGGAAGTCGAACGCGAGGCCCGTGTCCTGTGGTACGCTCGCGACCCGACGTCCGGTCTCGCGGGCGGAGAGGTCCGCGGCGGCGTCGCCGTCGAGTCGGACCTCGCCGGCGTCGGGGTCGACCGTCCCCGTGATCGCCCGGAGGACGGTCGTCTTTCCGGCCCCGTTCGGGCCGACGAGCCCGACGAGTTCGCCGCGGCCGACCCGGAGGTCGACGCCGGAAACGACGGGCACGTCGCCGAAGGAGGCCGACAGGTCGTCGACCGCGATGAGGGGGTCGACGCCGTCTCCCGCGGCGTCGACCACCTCTTCGGCCTCTCCGTCGATCTCTCCGTCGTCCGTCGGCGTCCCCGTGCTCACAACTCGTGCACCTCCCGGTTCATCAGCAGGTAGATGAAGAAGGGCGCGCCGACGGCGGCGGTGACGATCCCCACGGGAAGCTCCGCGCTTCCGGACCGGGCCACCGTGTCGGCGGCGACGAGGAAGGAACCCCCGGCGAGCGCGGCCGTCGGGAGCAGGACCCGGTGGTCCGGGCCGACCACGAGCCGGAGCATGTGCGGGACGATCAGGCCGACAAATCCGATGACCCCGGCGAACGAGACCCCCGCCGCGGTGATCAGCGCGGAGGCCCCGAGGAGAATTCGCTTCGTGCGTTCGACTTCGATTCCGAGTCCCCGCGCCTCCTCCTCGCCCAGCAGGAGGACGTTGAGGTCGCGGGCGTACGCGAGGAGGAGAACGAAGAGCGGCGGCACGACGAGCGCGGTCACTGCCACGTCGCCCCACGCGGCCCCCGAGAGGTGACCCATCAACCACGCGACGATCCGCCGGAGCGACTCGCCGGCCTGCAGTTGGAGGTACGAGATGACCGCGCCGAGGAACGTCTGGACCGCGACGCCGGCGAGCAGCAGGGTCGCCACCGGCGTCCGGCCGTGGCGCGTCGCGATCGCGTACACGCCGAAGGCGGCCGTGAGCGCTCCGACGAACGCGAAGAGGCTCACGCCCGCGCCGTACGAGAGCCCCACGTCGACTGCGCCCACGAACGGGAGCGCGAGCGTCGTCGACAGCGCGACGGGGAAGACGATGAACGCGACGGCACCGACCGCCGCGCCGGAGGAGACTCCGATGATCGACGGGTCCGCCATCGGATTGCGGAAGAATCCCTGCATGACCGTTCCGGCGGCGGCGAGCGCGAAGCCGACGAGCGCGCCCATCAGGATCCGCGGGAGCCTGACGCCGACGACGATCCGTTGGTGCACGTCCTCGACCGGGAACGCGAACGGCGATCGGTACGCGAGTTCGACGCCCGGGAGCGTGAGTGGCCCGACGCCCGGAAGCGTAAGCGGACCGATTCCAGAGAGGAGAGGCCCCGCGCCAGACGGGGTCGTTTCGACGCCCGCGGGCACGACCAGCGCGTTCAACACCGCCTTCACCACCTCCGCGGGTGGGATTCGCACGGGTCCGATCGCGGCGCTCACGACCACCACGGCCGCCAGCGCGACCGCTAACGCCGCCGACCAGACCGCCGAGCGGACCCACGCACTCATTCGTTCTCCAACAAAACTTGTAGTAGGTAAATACTTATTGGACCAGCGTCGTCGTCGATCCGATGCGAGCCAGGTACGCCATCGCGATGGCGCTGCTCGTGACGACCGCCTTCGTTGGCGGCGTCGCGGGCGGCGTCGGGGGCGCACAGCCGACGGTCGACCGAGCGGATCACCCGACACCGGCAGATCACCAGACGAGCACTCCGGGAGATCATCGGTCGAGCCCATCGGGGACACACCAGACGAGCGACGGCGACGCCGACGCCTGTGGATTCCCGCTCGAAGTGACTGACGCGACGGGGACGACGGTCACTCTCGACGAGCGGCCCGAGCGGATCACGACGACGAACCCGTCGGCCGCCCAGACGCTCTGGGAAATCGGGGCGCGGGATCGGGTCGTCGGCGTGACGCAGTTCGCGGCGTACCTCGACGGTGCCGACGAGCGGACGGACGTGTCCGCCGAGGGCCTCGGCGTCAGCGTCGAACGCGTCGTGGACACGGACCCCGACCTCGTGCTCGCGCCGAACGCGTCCGCCGACCAGGTGGGGGACCTCCGCGAACAGGACCTCACCGTCTACCACTTCGCCGAGGCGACCTCGGTGGAGGACATCGCGGCGAAGACGGAGACGATCGGTCGGCTCGTCGGAAACTGCGAGGGTGCCGCCGACACCAACGACGAGATGAACGAAGCCGTCGCGGACGTCGAGGAACGAACCGCCGACCTCGACCGCCCGGCCGCGCTGTACCCGCTCGGCGACGGGTTCGTCGCCGCCGATGGCACGTTTATCAACGAGATCATGCGGATCGGCGGCGTCGACAACGTCGCGGCCGCGGAACACGAGGGATACCCGCAGCTCTCGAACGAGGTGATCCTCCAGACCGATCCGGAGGTGCTCCTCGTCCAGAGCGACGACGCGGCGATCCTCGACGAGGAGCCGTACGCCAGCACGACCGCCGGCGGTGAGGGGAACTACGTCGTGATGAACACGAACTACCTCAACCAACCGGGGCCGCGCAGCGTGATCGAGTCGACCGAGACGCTCGCGACCGCGGTCGAGGAGCTGCAGGCTGAGAGCGACGGAGGCGCTACCGGCGAGAACGACAGTGACGAGATGAGTGACGGCGAAGACGGCGACGGGAACGACAACGACGACGCGAGCGACGACAGCGATGAAACCGGCACCGAGGCACCCGGATTCGGTGTCGTCGCCGCGCTAGTCGCCGCGATCGCGACGGCGCTGATCGCCCGGCGGCCGTAGCACCGCTCACCGATCACTGACCACCGCCCACCGCCTACCGACTGCCGACCACCGCCCACCGCCTACCGACTGCCGACCACCGCCTACCGACTGCCGACCACCGCCCACCGCCTACCGACTGCCGACCACCGACTACCGACCACCGCCCACCGACCGGCCTCCGCGACAGCTCCGTCTCCCGCGACAGTGACGTCTCCCGCGATAGGCACCGTCCCCGCGACAGCGACGCCCCTTGCTACTGATTCGCCGAGCGCGCGTCAAGCGCGACGGGGATCGACCGAGCGGCGACGTCGCCGGCGAACGCCTCGCCGTCCGCCGCCAACGTCTCGAAGGTGTCGTAGTGGATCGGAACGACGAGGTCGGGGTCCATCGCCTCGGCCAGTTCGGCGGCCGCGTGCCGGTCGGAAACGAGCCCGCCGCCGCCGATGTTCGCGAGGAATATCGAAACGTCCAGCTCCGTGAATCCGTCGAGCGCGTCGGAGTCACCGGGCCAGAAGACGGTGCAGTCGCCGAGTCCGAGGAGGAACCCGCAGCCGAACCCCGGGGGGTGCGTCACCAGGCCGTCGGCGTCCGCGTTCGGTCCCTCGGGGTCGTTGTGCGCCGCGACCGACCAGACGGCGACCTCGCCGGCCGGGGTCTCGACGTCGACGCGCGCCTCGTCGTCGACGCGGACCACGTCGTAGTCCGCGACGAGCGATTCGATCGGCTCCACGTCGCGGTCGATCCCGGACGGGTCCACGGCCTCGTAGATCACGAGCGTCGCGTCCTCGGTCGCGACCGACCGGATCCCGTCAGGATCGTAGTGGTGATCGTGGGTGACGACGACGAGGTCGCCGTCCCGCGCCCAGTAGTCGTCAAGGACGCCGTATCGGCCGGGGTCGGTGTAGACGATCGGCCCCTCGGCGGGCTCCAGCCGAGCCGTCGCGTAGCCGAGCCACTCCACGGAGACGTCGTCGTATCGAACGGTCATGGTGGATCGTCTGGCCGCGGACGCCTTGAGGGTGGCTATGGGCGATCCGTCTTCTCCTGTCCCCACCGACGTGATCAGTCCCCGTCACCCGCCAGCCGGTGCACTCGCTCCAAGGAGTCGGCGTCATCGACCGACTTGTCCTCGCGAACGCCGACGAATCGCGGGAACCGGAGGGCGTAGCCGGACGAGTAGGTCGGCGAGGTCTGGATCTCCTCGTATCCCACCTCGATGACGACCTCGGGGCGGATCGCGATATCAGTCCCGTTCTCGCTCACCACGTGGGGCTCCAGCCTGTCGGTGAGGGCGGCGAGCTCCTCGTCAGTGAGCCCGGTCGCGACCTTGCCGATGGTCGCGAACCCGTGGGGGGCGTCGGCCGCCTCCTCCCTCTCCTCCCGTCTCTCTCCTTGGCTCTCTCCCTGTCTCTCCTCCTTACTCTGCCCCAGTTCGTCTCCCTCCTCGGTCGCCGTCCGCACGCCGAGTAGGAAGGTCCCGAACAGCTCAGCACGTCGGCCCTCGCCCCACTCCGCGCCGATCACCGCGGCGTCGAGCGTCTCCACGTCGGGCTTGCGTTTCAGCCAGTCCTTCCCGCGATCGCCGGGCGTGTAGGCTGCCGCCGGGTTCTTCAGCATGACGCCCTCGTGGCCGTCGTCGAGGGCTTCTCGCTCCGCGGCCGCGATCGCGTCCGGGTCGCTCGCGAGGTTGAAGGGAACGACCGCGTCCGGAAGCACCTCGGCGAGCCGATCGTGACGGACTCGGAGCGGCTCGTCGAGCAGGTCGTCGCCGCCGGCGTGGAGACAGTCGAACGCGTGGAGCCGTAGAGTGACTTCCTCGCGCATCCGGTCCACGTCGTGTTTGCGCCGGAACCGCCGCAACACCGCCTGAAACGGGAGCGGATCACCGTCGTCGTCAACGGCGACGACCTCTCCGTCGAGGATGACCGGGACGTCGACGCGATCCGCGACGTGCTCGCCGATCTCCGGGAGCGCGTCGGTCACGTCATCCATGTTCCGCGAGTAGATCCGCGGACCGAGTCCGTCGTCGCCACCGTCGCCGTCGCTGTCCCCGTCGTCGCCACCGTCGCCGTCGCTGTCTCCGTCGTCGCCACCGTCGCCCGCCTCGGCGGCGGACTCGGGCACGTAGTGCACCTGCACGCGGGCCCCGTCGAATTTCGTTTCGACTGCGACCTCGCCGAACGCCTCGACCGCGTCGAGCGCGGTTCCCGCCTGTGCGAGCATCGCCTGCACCGGCCGACCGACCCGCAGTCCCTCGCCCCGCAGCCCGTCGAGCCCCTCGTCCCGGGCGAGGGCCGCGACGCGACCGTAGTCGTTGGTCACCTGTAGCGCGCGCTCGACCGCGTCGACCGCGTCGTCGCCGGCGCGGAGGGCCGGATCGGCCTCGCGGTCATGATCGCCACGCTCGTCGCTCTCGATTTCGTCGCGTTCGGCTTCTCCCGGGGGAACCGCCTTTGCGAGGAACGCCTCGGCGATCGCGTCGCGGGCGGTTCCCTCGCCGACGCCGAGCCGCATCTCGCCGAGCACGAGTCGCGCGAGGACCGTCGCCTCGGCCGGATCACAGCGGTTGAACAGGCCGAACAGCGCGTCGAGCTTGCGGGACTCGCTGCCGTCCCCGGCCGTCGCGGCCAGACCGCGCAGCGCCGAGTCGACGTCCGCGACCGTGAGCGAGTCGCGGCCGTCGCCGAACGTCGCGAGCCCGCGTTGCCCGCCGAACTCGAAGTCGGCGGCGACCGCGCCGATCTCGCCCGCCTCCGCGAGGCGATCCTCCACGTCGGCGGCCGTGACGTTCGGGCCCGCGGCGCGCGCGATCGCTTCGCGGCACAGCGCCGGGCCGACGTCGAGCGTCCGGCTGTCGTGCGCCGGGAACACGCGCCCGAGCAGGAATCGGGTGACCGTCGCGAGATCGTCGCTTTCGGCGTCGCTGTCACTTCCCTCCCCGTCGATTCCGCTCTCGTTGATTCCGCTCTCGTCGCTCGCGGCCGCGAGCAGATCGGCGACCGCGAGCGTCGTCTCGATGTCGCCCGGCTCGGCCGCCAGTCGCTCGGCCCGCTCGGCGAACGCGGCGAACTCCATACGCCGAGTCGGCGATCGGGGTGCAAAAACGCGCCGGTACGCCCGGCGAATCTATCGCGTGTCGATCGTCCCCACGCCGCCGATCGGCCGTTGCCCTTTTTGCCGACCCGGTCCGTCGACCGTCGCATGAGCACCGAGTCCGACCTCGCGGACGGCGTCCGCGAGGTGCTGTCCGTCGACCCCGACGAGTTCGACGCCCGCGCCGAGGGGGAGGCCGAGATCGTCAAACAGGGGCTTCGAGACGGGGCCTTCGACAACCACCAGTCGATCGTCGGGTTCGAGTACGAGTTCTACGCCGTCGCCGACGGGCGGTGGAGCGAGGAGTCGCGGGCGGGCGACTACGCGCTGATGCGCGTTCCGCGGCGGCTGCTAGAGTTGATGGGCTTCGAGAAGGAGCTCGGCCTGCACAACGCCGAGATGTCGACGAGCCCGCAGCCCCTCTCCGACCACGGGCTCCGTGCGCAGCTCGCGGAGGTGCGCGCCCGGCTGGAGGCCGCGGAGAACACCGCTGGCGTCGAGGGGATGCGGCTCGTCTCCGACGGGCTCTGGACCATCCCGCCGGCCGGAGAGACGGCTCGCGAGTACCTCACCGACAGCGTCGACGTCGACGGCGTCACTGTCGCGGTCAACATGAGCGACTCGGTTCGGTACCACGCGATGGCGAACGCGGGCGGGAGCGAGAAGGCGGACGGAGGGGTCGAAGCGAGCGGTGGAACGAGCAAAACGACCGTCGAAGCTCCCGGGGTGTCGCTGTCGGCGGACACGGTGATGCCCGAGAGCCTCATCACGTCGATACAGCCCCACTACCAGGTCGCGCAGGCGACGACGCTGCCGAGGCACTTCCGGTACGCGCTCCGGATCGCCGGGCCGCTGCTCGCACTCGGCGTCAACGCGCCCTTCTTCCCGCCCGAACTGTACGACGACGACTGGGACGGCGAGCGCGTGCTCGCGGAGGGGGCGGCCGAAAACCGGATCCACGTGTTCGAGTCCGTCCTCAACGCGCGAACCGACGAGGGAAAGGTCAGATTCCCGCGGGAGTTCCACGACGTCGAGACCGCGGTCGACCGGATCGCGGGCGACGAAACGCTCATCCCGATGCCCGAGCCCGACGGCACCGATCGGTTCGACGACGCGTTCGCGACGTTTCGGACGAAACACGGCAGCTACTGGCGCTGGGTTCGCCCGGTCTTCGAGGGCGCGAGCCGGTCGAGCGCGAACGCCCGAATCGAGTTCCGGCCGATTCCGGCGCAGCCGACGGTCCGCGACTCCATCGCCTTTCAGGCGGCGTTCGCCGGGCTGATGCAGGCGCTCCCGCAGCGCGAGCACCCCGTCATCGGGCTCGACTGGGAGACCGCCCGCGACAACTTCTACGCCGCGGTCGCCGACGGCCTCGACGCCCAGATCGAGTGGGTGGGGCTCGACGGCGAGCGCACGACCGACACCGACGCCCTCTACGGCGACCTCCTCGACCACGCCGAGGCCGGGCTCCGGACTGCGGGCTGCGCCGACGACGAGGCCGCCGCCTGGCTCGCGCCGCTCCGGTGGCGCGTCGCCAACCGCACCACGCCCGCGAGCTGGAAACGCGACCGGGTCCGCGAGCGACTCGACGCCGGCGACGACTTCGCGACCGCCGTCGACGACACCCAGCGCGAGTACATCGACCGGCAGTCGGAGACACTGATCGACGGCGGATTCTCGGCGTGGACGAACGAGTGATGGACCGTACCCCGGGAACGTCCACTTATAACTGAAGGATGCGGTGCGGTGGCGTCGCCGGCGCTACGCGCCGGCTGCAAGCGAGAGCTTCGCTCTCGCCCTGCGCCTCCGAGCGCCCTGATACGGGCGCGAGGAGCCCGCGAGGGACGCGGCGACTGAAAGGAGCCGCGAGGCTGGGGAGGTGTGAGGTGCGGGGCGGTGCTGTGGCGGGGTGGGATTCAAAGGGGCAGTCGCCGGCGCTCCGCGCCGGCTGCCAGAGGTGCTCCGCACCTCGCTGTCGCGAGGACGAAGCACGCTGCAGCAAGCACCGCAGCGAAGGAGCATCAGCGACTGAGCGAGGAGCGCAGCAAAGCGCGCGAGTAGCGAGGGCGACCGCAGGGAGCCCTCGTAGCGAGCGGTGAAACCGCGAGCTCGTTGCGGCTGGGACTTTGTGAGTGTTCACCGCGCCAACGACGATCGCTTATAAACGAGCGGCCGAAGCGGTTCAAATCGGCAGAAAACAAACGCCGAAATCCACGACCCGCCCGCCAACATCCATATATAAATGACGGCCGCACCGCTCACCGTTCGAAATCGAGTATGAATGGCGGACGGGCGGGGTGGCCCGGCGTTCCGCCGCGGGGTATCCCGGTTGCCTTCTCCACCCCGCGACCCGACGAGCGACGGGCGTTCGGCGGTGGGCTGCTCGCTTCCGCGCCTGACCCGGTGTCGCCGACGAACCGCGACGGACCGCTCCTGCGAGCGGGCGTCACGGACCGCTGTCCCCGGCGGACGAGGCTTCCACGTTGGCTCTCGGGGCCCGCGCCGGTCTGACCGGACGCGCCCGCTGTTCGGTCCCCGCTAAAGACTACCTCACGGGTGACGAGCGGGGCCTAACCGCCCGACCTAGTCCACCTGCGGGTACACGGGTCCGCCTTAAGGGCCTTTCGTTCGGCTGGAAGAGTAACGGGGAACCGGCATCCGACCGCGACCGCAACCCGACCGCGACCGCAACCCGACCGCGACCGCCGCCAGCCTACTCCAGCAACGTCCGGGCGTACACCACGGCGGCCACCGGTATCGCGGCCGAAACCGCGACGACTGCCCGTCCGTGCCACTCCAACCAGCGGAACTCGGCGAACATCGTTGTGGGTTCGATCGCGAGCGTCCACGCCGCCGCGCTCAGGGTCGTCGCGACGCCGAGCATCACCGCGACGCCGGCGAGCGACCCGGGGTCGAGATTTCCGCGCTCGATCGAGGCGATGACGACTGCGCTCACCAGCGCGAACAACACGATTCCGGCCGCGCCGACGGTCCCCGACGCGTAGTACCCGGCGAGCTGTGCGGGGTACCCCGACCCCGACCCAGTCCCCGACACGAGCGCGTACGGCGCGGCGAGAACGAGCACGGTGGCGACGGCGGCGACGATTCCCGCCCCGCGGGCGATCTTTCCAATGTCCATACCTGACGGTCCGGCCGGTACGGCGGTAAAAGGTCCGGATCGAATCCGCGAGGTGGACGGTATCCGCGGGGAGAGGCGCGAGGCGAGCGCGAGTATCCCGAGCGGGACCCGCATCGTTTTGCGTCGCCGGCGCGGATCGGCGTACATGAGCCTCGACGTCGACCCGCCGGACCCGCCAGAACTCGCCGCCGTCGATCCGAACGAGTACGAGGACGCGGAGGTGTCCGGCGGCGAGTACCACCGCGACGACCTAGAAGCGTTCCTCCGCGAGGGCGCGTGGGACGACGCGTTCGACGAGTGGGCCGCCGGCAGCGACATGGAAGAGACGGACTGGCAGATCGCCCTGGACCTCGATCTGGTCTCGCGGTTCGACTTCTTCTGGGACGACTTCGCCGACCGCGTCGGTTACCACGCGCCCGGACTGCCGGAGGACTGGAAAGAGCGCGACCTCCACCCGGACCTCGACTCGTGGGGAACCGTCTCCGCGATCAACGCGGGGCTCACGGAGCTCGGACAGATCGTCTGTGAGACGCTCAAACAGGAGTACGTCGACTGGGAGGCCGAGTTCGACGCGCCGGATGACCTGCCGGATTTCGACGAGTAGCCGACGCCGACCGCCGAACAGTCCGCCCGCATAGCGTCCCCACAGGTCCCCTTTAGTCCCCAGAGGTTCCGCTCTAGTGTCCCCAGAAATTCCGCTCTAGTGTCCCCAGAGGTTCCCGTCGGGGTCGTACCGCGCGTCCATGATCCGGTCCCACTGCTCGTCGGAGAGCGCGAGGTCCGTTGCCGCGACGTTCTCGTCGAGCTGGTCGGTCGTGCGCGCACCGACGATGGGGACGCAGGTGAACGCGTCCCACCCAGTGAGCCACCGGAGCGCAACCTGCGCCGGCGTCGCGTCGAGCTCGTCCGCGACCGTCCGCACCGCGTCGAGTACCTTCCAGCCGCGCTCGGAGAGGTAGTAGCGTTCGAAGCGGTCGTCCAGACTCGCGCGCGAGCCGTCCGGCGCGATCACCGCCTCGGGGTCGTCCGGATCCGCGCGTTCGTACTTCCCGGTGAGGAAGCCGCCCGCCAGCGGAGAGTACGGGCAGACGGCGATGTCCTGGTCGATACAGACGTCGAGGTACTCCGCGACGTCCTCGTAGTAGCCGGCGTGGTGGAGCGGCTGGACCACGTCGAAGCGCGCGTAGTCGTTGGCATCCGCTGTCCACAGCGCCTTCGTCAGCTGCCACGCCGCCATCGTGGACGCGCCGAGGTAGTGGACCTTCCCCTCCGAGACCAGCTCGTCGAGGACGCGCATCGTCTCCTCGATAGGGGTGTCCTCGTCCCAGCGGTGGATGTAGTAGACGTCGAGGTAATCGGTGTCGAGCCGGTCGAGCGTCCCCTCGACCTGCGCCCGAACGTGCTTGCGCCCCAGCCCGGAGTCGTTCGGGCCGGGCTCGCCGCGCCCGTCGAAGGGGAAGTACACCTTCGAGGCGATCACGTAGTCCTCGCGCTCGCGTTCGTCGAGCCACTCGCCGATGTACTCCTCGCTCGTCCCGTTCGGCGTCCCGTACACGTTCGCCGTGTCGATGAAGTTGATCCCGCGGTCCGCCGCCGCGTCGAGGAGCTCGTGCGCCTCCTCGCGCCCCGTCTCGACGACGCCGTTCGTCTCTCGCCCGAAGCGCCACGTCCCGAAGCAGAGTTCGGAGACGCTGAGTCCCGTGTCGCCGAGCCGTCGATAGTCCATATCTCAACTTCTGGTCGGCGATTTATAAAGCGTGACGACATCGACGACCGACGCGGCGGCATCGAGTAGGACGTCGTCGCGACGTCGGCAGCGCCGAGTCCGCCGTATTCAAATACGCGCGCGAAGACCAACGGATATGGACGATATCGACGACCAGTACGCGCCCGCGGACGTCGAGTCGGCGGTCGACGAGTACTGGGACGACGCGGACGCCTACGAGTCGGCCAAGGAGGCGCACGCCGACGACCCTCCCTTCTTCTTCGTCGACGGGCCGCCGTACACCTCCGGGCAGATGCACCTCGGGACGGCGTGGAACAAGACGCTGAAGGACGCCGTCATTCGCCACAAGCGGATGACCGGCCACCGCGTCACCGACCGCCCGGGCTACGACATGCACGGGCTCCCGATCGAGGTGAAAGTCGAGGAGGAGCTCGGCTTCGAGAACAAACGCGACATCGAGGAGTACGGCATGGAGTCGTTCATCGAGACGTGCAAGGAGTTCGCCCTGCGCAACCGCGCGGCGATGGACGAGGACTTCCAGTCAATCGGCGTGTGGATGGACTGGGACGATCCCTACGAAACCATCTCGCCCGAGTACATGGAGGCCGCGTGGTGGGCGTTCTCCAACGTCGCCGACAACGGGCTCGTCGAGCAGGGGAAACGCTCCATCTCGCAATGCCCGCGCTGTGAGACCGGCCTCGCCAACAACGAGGTCGAGTACGAGGACGTCGAGGACCCCTCGATCTACGTGAAGTTCCCGCTCGCGGACCGCGAGGGGAGCCTCGTCATCTGGACGACGACGCCGTGGACCGTCCCCGCGAACACCTTCGTCGCCGTCGACGAGGACCTCACCTACAACGCGGTCCGCGCCGAGAAGGGTGGCGAGTCGGAGCTGATCTACGTCGCCGAAGACTGCGTCGAGGACGTCCTCCAAGAGGGCCGCTACGAGGACTACGAGATCGAAGCGGCGCTCACCGGCGAGGAGCTCATCGGCTGGGCGTACGACCATCCGCTCGCCGACCGCGTCGCCGAGTACCCGGACTTCGAGGGTGCGGGGCAGGTGTACGCCGCCGACTACGTCGAGGCCGATCGCACCGGACTCGTCCACTCCGCACCGGGCCACGGGGAGGAAGACTTCCGCCGCGGCACCGAACTCGGGCTCGACATCTACTGCCCGGTCGGCCCCAACGGCGAATTTACGGAGGCGGCCGGGGAGTACGCCGGGCAGTTCGTCCGCGACGCCAACGACGAGATCATCGACGACCTCGTCACCGACGGGCACATGCTCGCGCACGGGACGGTGAACCACAGTTACGGGCACTGCTGGCGGTGTGACACCGGCATCATCCAGCTGGTCACCGACCAGTGGTTCATCTCGATCACCGACGTCAAAGCGGACCTCCTCGACAACATGGAGGAGTCGGAGTGGCACCCGCAGTGGGCGCGAGACAACCGCTTCCGGGACTTCATCGAGGACGCGCCAGACTGGAACGTCTCCCGCCAGCGGTACTGGGGCATCCCGATCCCGATCTGGGTTCCGGCAGACGCGGACGGGGACGACCTCGACGAGGACATGATCGTGATCGGCACCCGCGAGGAGCTCGCCGAGCGCGTGGAGGAGGACGTCGATCCCGAATCCATCGACCTCCACCGCCCCTCGGTCGACGACCTGACGATCGTCGAGAGCGGCACGACCTACCGCCGCGTCGAGGACGTCTTCGACGTCTGGCTCGACTCCTCCGTCGCCAGCTGGGGCACCCTCGGCTACCCGACGAACGAGGCCGCTCACGAGGAGCTGTGGCCCGCCGACCTCATCATCGAGGCGCACGACCAGACCCGCGGCTGGTTCTGGTCGCAGCTCGGGATGGGGACCGCCGCGGTCGGCGAGATTCCCTACGAAGAGGTCCTCATGCACGGATTCGCGAACGACGAGGACGGTCGAAAGATGTCCAAGTCCGTCGGTAACATCGTCACCCCGGAGGAGGCGATCGATCGCGCCGGCCGCGACCCGCTCCGCACCTACCTCCTCAGCCACGACCAGCAGGGCGTCGACCTCGCGTTCGAGTGGGACGGACTCGGAGAGATTCAGGGCAAGCTCAACATCCTCTGGAACGTGTTCCGCTTCCCGCTGGAGTACATGGACCTCGACGGCTACGACCCCGCGGAGGCGACCCTCGACGACGGCGAGCTCGAGCTCGTCGACGAGTGGGTGCTCTCCCGGCTCCAGTCCGTCGAGACCGAGGTGACCGCGGCGTGGGCCGACTACCACGTCAGCGACGCCGTCAACGCCGTCGTCGAGTTCGTCACGCAGGACGTCTCGCGCTTTTACGTGAAGGCGGTCCGCGACCGCATGTGGGAGGAGGCCGACTCCGCCTCGAAGCGCGGCGCGTACGCCACCCTCGCGACCGTCCTCGACGAGGTGATCCGACTGCTCGCGCCGATCGCGCCGTACCTGACCGAGCGAATGTACCAGACGCTCGACGGCGAGGCCGCGACCGTCCACCAGCTCGACTACCCGGAGCCCGACGACGACCGCCGCGACCCCGATCTCGAACGCGACGTCGCCGTCCTCCGCGACGTGGAAGAGGCCGCCGCGAACGCCCGCCAGCAGGCCGGTCGCAAGCTCCGGTGGCCCGTGCCGCGAGTCGTCGTCGAGAGCGGCGACGAGGACGTGGCCGACGCCGTCGACCGCCTCTCGTCCCTCATCGCCGACCGCGTCAACGCCCGCGAGGTGACGGTCACCGACGCGTTCGACGAGCTGATCGAGACGGCCGAGCCGCGGATGGCCGAGATCGGTCCCGCCTTCGGAGCCGACGCACAGAAGGTGATGGGCGCGGTGCAGGGAGCGACCCGAGCCGCGGTCGAGGGCGGCGAGATCGCCGTCGACGGCGAGCCGATCGATCTCGACGATTCGATGGTCGAGTACGTCGCCGAACCGCCTGAGCACGTCTCCGGCGCGGCGTTCGAGGGCGGCACCGTCTACGTCGACACGTCGCTGACGCCCGCGATCGAATCGGAGGGCTATGCCCGCGATGTGATCCGGCGGATCCAGGAGATGCGCAAGGAGCTCGATCTCGACGTCGAAGCCAGAATCCGCGTCGGCGTCGCCGTCGACGACGACCGCGTCGCCGGGTTCGTCGACGAGCACGCCGATCTGATCGCCGGCGAGGTGCGGGCCGACGAGTGGCTCGACGACCCGAGCGACGCCGCAGACGTCGCCGGCGGCCTCGTCGAGGAATGGAACGTCGAGGACGCCGTCGTCACGATCGGGATCGAACCGATCGCGTAGGAGACTCGAGCCGGTCGCCTAGGGGACTCGAACCGGTCGCGTAGGAGATTCGAGCTTACCGGTGCGCACCAATTGCAGAATCGAATGAACGAAAGATTTCACCCGCCACGAAGACAGAGAGGACGTGCAGTCTTCGCTCATTTTGACGGTGAACGTTGACGTCCCGAAACCTATAGGTGATGCCTTCACTCATGGTCAGATATGCATGTCCGGGCGGCCCGCCCTGACGACGCGGAGGCGCTGCGAACGGCCGTCTCGCGGGCCCGCGAGGCGACCGTCTTCGACGACATCGGTGCACCCTTACTCGACGTATCCGCAGCCGGCGTCCGCGAGGCCGCCGCGGAGGCGGAGTGGTCGTTCCTGATGGAGGACGACGACGGCCCCGTCGGCGTCGCCATCGCTCACCCGGACGCGGAGGGGCCGGAGGCGGAACTGCTCGCGCTGTGGGTCCACCCGAACCACGCCGGCGAGGGCGTTGCGACGGACCTACTCTCGCGGGTCGCGTCGTCCGTGGACGACCGCAGCATCGACACCCTCCGGGCGACGGTCCCCGCGAACAGCCCCGGAGCAAAGGAGTTCTTCAGTGCACACGGATTCAGCCCGCGCGGCACTCGGCGCGGTCCCGCCGGCGACGAGTCGATCGTCGTCGCCGACGTCGGCGCGCTCGAGTGAGCGGCCGCGTAGCGAAAAGAGGGAACCGAGAGCGGAGGGACGGAGAGGGATCGGAGGGATCGGAGCATATCTGTCGGAATCACCAGATAGCGACCTGAATCACCAGATAGCGACCGGATACGGCGGAGACGGATCCAGCTCGGCGTAACTCGTCGCGAGCGGCCTACTTCAGTCGCTCTTGAAGGAACGAGGGATGCGCGGCGGTGACCCCGTCGACCCCGAGCAGCTTCTCGGAGATCACGTCGCCCAGTTCGTCGCCGTCGGTCGCGCGAACCTCGGCCATCAACATGTGGTCGCCCGAGGAGGTGTACAGCGACTGAACCTCGTCCAGTCCCTTCAACGTCCGGGTCGCGCCGACGTACTTGCCCGAATCGACGTCCATTCCGACCATCGCGATCGACTGGGAGGAGAGCTTCTTCGGATCGATCTCGGCGGAGTAGCCGACGATCACGCCCTTCTCTTCGAGGCGGTCGATGTACTTCCGCACCGTCGGCTTCGAGACGTCGGCCCGATCCGCGATCTCCGCACAGGAGGCCTGCGCATCCTCCTCTAACACCGACAGGATCCGCTCTTCGGTCGATACCGTACTCATGTCGACGACTTTGTCACCACAGAAAAAATACCTTGCGAATCGAAAAACGAGCCGAGCGAACGACGAACCGTGGCGGGATCGGCGGCCGATCCCGGTTGAGGGCTGCCTCAGGCGTGTTTGTCGAGGAACTGGTCGTGCGAGCGCTCCCACTCGTACTCGTCGTCCCAGTATCGCTCGGCCAGCGGCTCTTCGGGCATTTCGCCGATCGCGCGCTTCTCCTGGCCGTACGACGGGCGATCGTCGTCGACGTAGAAGCGACCGGTGAGGACCTCGCCCTCGTACAGCGCCTCCTCGGTCGTCCGCATCATCTCCGCGGCCTCGACGCGGTCCGTCTTGTCGAAGTCGTAGTCGTCGGACTCGTTGACGTCGATGTACGGGACGTACTGCCGCGCGTCCTTGTTCCACGTCGGACACTGGGTGAGGAAGTCGACGTGCGCGAAGCCGTCGTGCTCGATCGCCTCGATGAGGATCTCCTTGGCCTGGTTGGGGTTGACCGCTGCAGTGCGAGCGACGTACGAGGCACCGGCGTTCAAAGACAGCGAGAGCGGCTTGATCGGCTCCTTGGCGCTGCCGGACGGTTGCGTCTTCGACTTGTGGCCCTTCGGGCTGGTCGGGGAGGTCTGTCCCTTCGTGAGCCCGAAGATCTCGTTGTTGAAGACGATGTACGTCATGTCGTGGTTCTCCCGGGCCGTGTGGATGAAGTGGTTCCCGCCGATCCCGTAGCCGTCGCCGTCGCCGCCGGCGGCGATCACTTCGAGGTCGGGGTTCGCGAGCTTCGCGGCGCGGGCCACGGGCAGCGAACGCCCGTGAATCGTGTGGAACCCGTACGTGTCGAGATAGCTGTTCAGCTTGCCCGAACAGCCGATTCCGGTGCATAGCAGGGTCTCTTCGGGCGTGCGCCCGACTTCAGGGAGCGCCTGCTTGAGCGCCTTCAGGACGCTGAAGTCACCGCAGCCGGGACACCACGTGGGCTGCGGCTCGACGCCGGGTGTGTACTCGTCGCGGTCGATCTCTCGTTCCTCTCCGATTGCTGAAAACGTGCTCATGGTTAGTCACCTGCGGCTGGGACGAAGGTGGTCTGGTGGCCGGACGCGTCGCCGTCGCCCTCGACGATGGCTGTCTCGAACCCGTCGACAATCTCCGCCGGCTCGAACGGGTTCCCGTTGTACTTCAGCAGGCTCGACAGCTTCTCGCCGTAGCGGCCGACGTTCTTCTGGATGAGCCCGCGGAACTGTCCCGAGGCGGTCATCTCGACGACGAGGACCTCGTCGACGCTCTCGATGAACGCCTCGACCTGTTCGGTCGCGAACGGAAGCATGTCGGAGACACCGTACGACTTCACCGAAATGCCGGCGTCGTTGAGGCGGCCAACGGCCTCTTCGACCGTGCCCTGTTGGCTCCCGAAGGTGAGGATGCCGTACTGTGCGTCCTCGGGGCCGACGTACGAACCGGTGTCCTCCGCGTCGAGGTCGGCGCGGATCGCCTCCAGTTTCTCCGTCCGCCGGTCGATCTGCGCGACGCGGTTGTCGGCCGATTCGGCGATGTGGCCCGTGGGGTCGTGCTCGTTGCCGGTCGCGAGGAAGCGACCGCCCTTTTGGCCGGGAATCGAACGCGGGGAAACGCCGTCGTCGACGTCGTGTTGGAACCGATGGAACTTCCCGTCGGCCGAGTGGGGCTCCTCCGCCAGCGCGTCCTCGCTCAGGGTCTTCCCGAGCGTCGGATTCGGCTCGCGGTCGAAGTGGCTCTTTGGCACGTTGACGAGTTCGCCGCCGAGCTTCTGGTCGTACAGCAGGATCGACGGGATCTGGTACTCGTAGGCCAGCCGGAAGGCGAGTCGCGACTGCTCGTACGCCTCCTCGACCGTCCCGGGTGCGAGAACGACGCGTTGGGAGTCGCCCTGCGAGGTGTACAGGACGTGTTCGAGGTCGGACTGCTCCGGCTTCGTCGGCATCCCGGTCGACGGACCGGCGCGCATGGCCTCGACGAGGACGACGGGCGTCTCCGTCATCTCCGCGAGCCCGAGCGGCTCGGACATCAGCGCGAAGCCGCCGCCGGACGAGCCGGACATGGCTTTGACGCCTGCGTGCGACGCGCCAACCGCGAGCGCGGCGGCCGCGATCTCGTCTTCGACCTGCTCGGAGATGCCCCCGAGCTTCGGCAGATTCTTCGTCATGATGGTGAACACCTCGGTCCACGGCGTCATCGGGTAGCCGGCGATGAACCGACAGCCCTCGTCGATGGCACCGTAGGAGATGGCGTCCGAGCCGGACATGAGCAGCTGCGTCTCGTCGTGTTCGCCAGTCGGGACGGACACGTCGGACGCGTCGACGTCGTAGTCCTCGCGGACCTGGTCGTACGCGATGTTGAGGATCTCGAGGTTCGGGTCGAGGATCTTCTCCGGCATCGCATCGCGCATGAGATCCTCGACGTGGTCGAGGTCCATGCCGATAAGCGCACAGGTCGCGCCGACGCCGGCGGTGTTACGCATCACTTCGCGGCCCTGCTCGCGGGCGAGGCCGCGGAGGTCGAGGGGATACACGTGCCAGTCGTTCTCCTCGGCGCGCTCCTCGAAGTTCGGGATCTCGGAGGCGTCGAGAAGCCCCTCGTCGTACACGATGACGCCGCCCTCCCGGAGCTCGTCGAGGTTCTCCGAGAGCGGTTTTATCTCTTCGTTCCCGTAGACTGCCTCCTCCTGCGGATTGCGGGCGAACGAGTCGCCGAGCGCGAGCAGGAAGTTGTAGCCGTCCCCGCGGGACTGAACCGGGTCCGCGGACGCGCGGATCTCGGTGTACGTGTGGCCCCCGCGGATCCGCGACGGGTAGTGGCGATGCGTGAAGACGTTGAGCCCCGATCGCATCAAGGCCTTCGCGAAGTTCTGGCTGGTCGAAGCGATCCCGTCACCGGATCCCCCCGAAATCCGCCAGATGAGTTCGTCGTCAGTCATAGTGGTATGTGAGCCCGTGAGGGCCTCGTGATTCGACCTTGTGTTGGTTACCTCTTAGGGCTTGCTATGGAATCACAAGGAACGATCATGAGAGACCGTGACGAGATGCTCCGATCGGGGGCGGAATGTGCGTTCCGCGCCCTTTTAGACGCGGCCCCCCCGACCGTCGGTATGCTCACGTTCATCGGACTCGGGCTCTACGACGAGCGCTCGGTCACCGTCGAGGGTCGGGAGGCGCTCCGCGCGGCGGACCGCGTCTTCGCCGAGTTCTACACAAGCAAACTGGTCGGCGCGGACGTCAACGACCTCGAAGCGTACCACGACGTCGACGTCGAGGTTCGGGCGCGGGAGGGGGTCGAGCGAGACCCGGAGCCGATCCTCGCGGCGGCGGAAGACGGCGACGCCGCGTTCTGCACCGCCGGCGACACGATGATCTCGACGACGCACGCAGACCTCCGACTGCGCGCCGAAGAGCGCGGCATCGACACGCGCGTGATCCACGGCGTGACCGCCCAGTCGGCCGCGTCGAGTCTCACCGGGCTCCAGAACTACCGGTTCGGCAAGGCGACGACGCTCCCGTTCCCGTACGCACACGGCGGTGACGGAGTCCCTCAAAGCGTGATCGAGACGATCGAGGCGAATCGGGAGCGCGGGCTCCACACGGTGGTCTACCTCGACATCAAGGTCGGCACCGGACCGACCGGACCCGACCCGGACCACGAGGAGTACATGACCGCCGACGTCGCCGCCGCCCTGCTCGCCGACGGGTGGGCGGACGAGCTCGCCGTCGTCATCGCCCGCGCGGGCTCGCCCGACGCCGTCGTCGCCGCCGACCGTCTGAGCGCGCTCGCCGATCGGGAGTTCGGCGAGCCCCTCCACCTGCTCGTTATCCCCGGCGACCTCCACCACGTCGAGGCCGATGCGCTCGCAGGGCTCGCGGGCGCGCCGAGGGACCTCGTCGGGGAGTGAGCCGCGACGGGTGATTCGGGGGGTGAGCCGCGACGGGTGACTCGGGGGAGTGAGCCGCGGTCGCAACCGATTCGAGAACCGACCCGATCGACGTCCAGCCGCGATCCCAGACGACCAGTCGAACTCCGACCGGGGTCCGAGATGATCGGTCGTTTGATATTCACGCCTCGCGTTAGCACGACGCATGGAAACTCTCTCCGTCGAGCGACTCATGTCGACCGACCTCGTCATGATCGAGCCGGACGCCGCCGCCGCCGACGCGGCGAAGCGCATGTTGGAGACCGGGGTGAGTTCGATCCTCGTCGTCGACGACGACGGCCGATTGATCGGCCTGATCACCGCGACGGACTTCGTCGCGCTCGTGCGCGAGAACGACCCCAAAGACGAGACTCTGGTCGAGGCGTTCATGACGACCGATATTGTCACCGTTGGGCGCGACGACACCGTCGAGGAGCTGGCGGAACCGACGGCGCACGGATACACCCACCTGCCCGTGACGAACGGGGACCGCGTTCCGGTTGGCATGGTCTCGACCACCGATCTCACCGCGTACGTCTCCGGGAAGCGGTGACATTCACCACCGCTGCGACGCGGCGATCCCCTTGCAGCTTCCGGAAGAGTAATCACACGTGGTAGCACACACCACAGCATGGATCTGAACGACCGAACCCGCGTCAGCGATGTCATGTCGACGCCGTTGGAGACGATAGGGGCGGACGAGCCGCTCCGAGACGCCGCGCGGCGGATGGACGACGGCGGCATCAGCGCGCTCGTCGTGACGACCGGGGGCGGCTGTATCGTCACGCAGAGCGACATCATCGGTGCCGTCGCCGAGGGTCGCGACACCTCCACGACGACGGTCCGCGACGTGATGACGGAGAACGTCGAGACCGTGACGCCGGATCTCATGATGGAGGAGGTCGCGGCGATGATGACGATGTACGGCGTGAAACACCTCCCCGTCGTCGACGACGACTACCTCGGGATGGTCTCGTCGACCGACGTGGCGGAACACCTGTCCTGATCGGGACGCGAACCGTCGGCGGGGGCCCGATCGCGTGCGGACGGTCACAGTACCAACAGCGGGACGCCGACCGCGACCCCCACGGCGATCAGCACGAGATTCCAGAACAGCACCGGACGGACCAGATCCCGAGTGATGCTCGCCGCGAACGCCGTCTTGACGAGGATGCTCGCCGCCGTTCCGGCGACGACACCCGCGACCGCGGTGTCGACGGGTATCTGACCGGTTCCGAGCAGGGAGACCGCCGTCGTCGTCGCGGTCCCGGAGGAGACGAGTCCCGCCAGGAACGCAGTCGCGACGAATCCGCCCGCGCCGAAGGTTCGCTCGGCGGCCGCCGAGACGAGCAGGACGAGGAGGAACAGCGCGCCGAACGTCAGGGCGTTCCGCAGGCTGAACGGCGAGGTGAGCTCCGCTTCCACCGTCGTCCGCCAGTCGCTGCGCCACACCGCGATGATGACCCCCGCGACCGTGATCGCACCGAGGGGCGCGCCGACGGCGACCGCGGCCTCCGGGACGAATGCGGCGACGACCGCGGCGTTGCGGAACGCCATCGCCGCGTTCGCGAGGAGGATCGAGCCGACGGCGATGTCCGTCAGGTCGGGTCGACCCTTCGCCCGTTTCGCCATCTCGGCGACGACCGCCGTGGAGTTCACGAGCCCGCCGAAGAATCCGGTGACCGCGTACCCCCGACCCTGGTAGCGCTTCACCAGCACGTAGTTGACGAAGCCGATGGCGCTGACGGCGACGACGAGCGACCAGACGAGCCGAGGCTGGATCGCGTTCCACGGATCGATCGTCTCCGACGGGAGCAGCGGGAAGACCACGAACGCGAGGATCGTGAACTCGACCGCGCTGCGGACCTCCTCCCGCGAAAGCCCCCACGCGAACTGGTGGAGCTCCCGTTTCAGGACGAGGAGCAGCGACGAGAGCACGGCAACCGTCACCGCCTCGATGAAGAACTCCTCGGCGACGAGCGCGCCGACGCCGTAGGTGACGAGCATGGAAACGGACGTCGTCAGCGAGAGCCCGTCGACGTCCGCCTCGACGAAGCTGCGGACCGCCAACAGCACCGCGATGGCGACGATGAGAACGCCGCCGACGAGCAGGAGCCCGTCGCCGTCGAGCATGGAGAACACGGCCGCAGCGAGGCTAATCAACGCGAACGTCCGGATCCCCGCCGACTTCTGTGACCACTCCCGCTCGAGCCCCAGGAACATACCCAGCGCCGTCGCCACCACCAGCTTCGCGACGCTCGTCTCGAGGTACGCGATCGGGTCGACCGCGCTCAACACGGCCGATCACCCCGACGACGGCCGGATCGCCCGCCGAATTCGCGGCCGGATCGACGCCGTGACCGGCTGCGCGATCGCCACGGCGGCCGACGGCGTCGTCGCACCGACTGTGTCGTCGCGTGCATACCACCAGCCAGGCGATGGCGACGCCTATAGCTTGCTATATAGTAGTATATAGAGAAGCGAGCGCGGGAGACGTCATCGCGGTCGAGTCAGCGGTTCGTCGGTTCCCGCGGGAGATCGAGCGACTCGGTGAGGTCGTGTTCCTCGCCGGTGAGCAGGTACAGTACATCTTCGAGGATGACGACGAGTTCCGGCAGCTCGCGGACGGCGAGGAACGTGATCCCGATGAGCGCGACGACGGCGAGCAGCTGGCTCATGATCCGATCGGAGACGAGAAACGAGACGCGGTACGGGTCGCTCGCGCCGAACATCGTCAACACGAGGTCCGGGTACCAGTGCATGTACTGATTGCCGGCGACGATCGAGATGAACGCCGTCCGGAGGATGTTGAGGACGTAGATAAGCGGGATCGACACCGCGAGCGCGCGGAGCTTGCGTGATAGCGGGGCCTGCACGGCGGTGACCAGTCCTCCGAAGATCGCCATGCTCCCGAGTCCCGTACACGCTAACACGATGTGGACTCGGATCGTGTGGCCATTTTCCAGTGCCCACGCGTAGGCCGCGTCGTACCCCTCGTTGCTCGTCACCCGCTCGGGCGCGTACCCGAGCAGGTCGATGAGGAAGCCGGTCTGGGTCGCGACGGCTTCGATGAGGATCCGGCGGGGCTCCGGGAACGCCATGCCGCCGACCGTGAACGCGGGGATCGTCTCGAACGGGAGGTAGATGAACAACATGATCGAGATCGCCCGCGTGAGCGTGAACAGCGACGCGCGACCGTCGTAGAGAAGGTATCCCGCGTAGATGCAGGCCGGGACGCCGACCAGCGCGAGGATCGACTCGACGTAGCTCTGGTGTTCGAGCGCGAAGTACGGGACGGTCGTCAGCCAGAACAGCCCGAACAGCGCCCACGTCCCGGCCGCGAGCGAGCGGCCCGCCGCCAGTCCGCGGCTGTCGAGCAGCCACGCGACGGCAAAGAGGATCGCGACGATCCAGGCGAACGTGAACGTGTCCGGCAACAGGCTCAACACGGCCGGAACGCCGGGACCGAACATGTCCGAACCGTCGGTCGTCCCCGAATAAAGCCCTTGTCGTTGCCGACGGATCGTCGGGTAGATCGGACGAGACGAGAGGAGATCAGAAAGGCGGGCTGACAGCGACGAAAAGTAATCGGAGAGACGAGCGCACGCTCAGCGCTCGTCCGAGTCGAGCACCCGAATCTGGTCGCCCCGGACCGTGACCGGGATGGGGACGGTCGCCTCGTACAGCTCGACGGTCACCTGGTCTTTGCCCTCGTCGATCCGCTGGACGCGGGCCTTCTCGCCCTTGAAGGGCCCGGCGATCAGCTCGACGATGTCGCCCTCGGCGATGCCCTCGACGTCGGGGGTCGGCGAGAGGAAGTGCTCGACCTCCGAGAAGGGGCTCTCGGCCGGCCCCTTCGAGCCCTGAATCACGCCGCTGGCGTGGGGGATCTCGTCGAGGATGCGGGCGAACACGCTCCCGTCCGTCGCCTCGACCATGACGTAGCTCGTCAGTTGGTCGGGGGCGATAACCGCCTGGATCTCCGGCATCTCCTTTTCGGCCAGCATGTCGGCGACGGTTCGCTCCTGGCTCGCGGTCGTCTTGACCGAGAATATCGGCATTACGCGCCGACCCCCGGTAGGAGGCTCATGATCGCGAACATGAGGAAGCCGATGAATCCGATGAGGATGATGCCGGCCCCGGCGATCTTCGACACCTGAAGGAACTCGTCGGTGCTCGGCGTGCTCGCCAGTTTCAGCACGCGAATATAGCTGTTGAGGTCGTACGGAACGTCCATCTTACGACCGAGTTCGAGACGAGACGGTTTTTACCTTTTGATGCGGGTCGATCGACGCATCACCGACGATGTCGACGGAGCGCGAACGTCCGAAGGAACTCTATCTCGATAGGGGACCCCGAGGTCGGTCGGCGCGCTACTCCACGTAGTCGATGTCTTCCATCTCGGCGGCCGTGCCTTCCGGCGGCTCGCCGTTGCGGCCGTAGATCTGCGGCGACTCGACGCCGGTGACGACGATCATCGTCCGCATCTCGCCCTCCAGTTCGTCGTCGACGGAGGTTCCCCAGATGATCCGAGCGTCCGGGTCGATCCGGTCGTAGATCTCCTCGACGACGCCCTCTGCCTCCTCGATGGACATGTCGGTGCCGCCCGTGACGTTCACCAGTGCCGAGTTCGCGCCGGAGATGTCGACGTCGAGCAGGGGCGAGCGGAGCGCCGATTTCACGGAGTCCTGCGCTTTCGAGTCGGAGTCGGACTCGCCGAGCCCGATCATCGCGACGCCGCCTTTCTCCATGACCGTGCGGACGTCGGCGAAGTCGAGGTTGACCAGCCCGGGCATCGTGATGAGCTCCGTGATCCCCTTCACCGAGCGCATCAGCACCTCGTCGGACACCTTAAAGGCCTGCCGGACGGGGAGCTTCCCGACCGCGTCGAGCAGGCGGTCGTTGGGGACGACGATGACGGTGTCGCTCACGTCGCGGAGGCGTTCGAGGCCGGCCTCTGCGTTCGTCCGTCGGACCTCGCCTTCGGCCGTGAACGGCGTCGTGACGATGGCGATGGTGAGCGCGCCCGACTCGCGGGCGGCCTTCGCGACGACCGGCGCGGAGCCGGTTCCCGTGCCGCCGCCGAGCCCGGCGGTGACGAACACCATGTCCGAGCCGTCGATGGCGTCTTGGATCTCCTCTTGGGACTCGATGGCGGCCTCCTCGCCGACCTGCGGCAGGGAGCCGGCACCGCGGCCCTGGGTCTTCTGCTGACCCATGAGGATTTTCGTGTCCGCTTCGATGTTCACGAGGTGCTGGACGTCGGTGTTGGCGGCGACCAGCTTCGCGCCGTGGATCCCCTCCTCAGTCATCCGATTGACGGTGTTTCCGCCGGCCCCGCCGCAGCCGACGACGGTGATGTTCGTCTGGAGGTCTTGGAGGACGTCCTGCAGCTCGTCGTCGGTCATCGTCCCGGACTGTGGCGGGGCACTGGTGGTCGCGTCGTTCGCGCCGGTGCCGGCCTCCCCGGCGTCGTCCGCCGGGGATTCCTCGGCTTCGTCGATGGCGTCCTCTACGATAGAGTCCATTATGTGGTGTGGTTGCGACCCGGACGTATTTATTTTTGCCCGATCGTCTGACGATGGTCGGACGTATCGAGCCAATGGTCAGACGTATCGAGCCTATCGCGGAAAGGGAGACACGAACCGCGATCCGCGTCGCTATCGATCCGCGCCGCTCGTGACGGTGTTAATGGGAAATCGATCCGTCCGCGACCGCGACACGTCCTCGGGGTCGACCGTTTCGCCGTCGACGTCGACCGACCGGCCGTCGGCGAGCCGTCCGAACGCTGGCCCTTCGGGAACCCCGCATTCGGCTGCGAGTTCGGGATCGAAGGCGGTCTCGCGGGCGACGACGACGTCGTCCGCGACCTCGACTGCGTCGTATCCGTGTTCCAGCACCGCCGCGAGATCGGCGACGAGGTCGGCGTAGCCGGGCGTCTCCGGCTCGGTCGAGAAGGCGGCCCGGCCGACGGCCCGCGTCCCGGCCTGTTCCGTTTCGAAGGCGACGGCGTTCGACTCGGCCGCGGCGCGGGCGGACTCGGAGTCCACGCCCTGTGCCCGCGAGAGCAACTCAGCCGGGAGCTCGCGGATTCGGATTCCAACGTCGCCATCCGGATCCACGGACGACACCGATCCGAACCGAAGTCCGTCGTCGACCGGTTCGAGATCGGCCTCCAGTCGCTCCACCAGTGCGAGGGGGCGGTCGCCGACCTCGCGAATCCAGGTCTCGCTCACGACGCGGTGACCGAGGTCCTCGATCGTCGCCGCGAGGTCGGGTCGATCCCCCTCGATCACGGCGACGTCCGCCCGACTCCGCGCGAACGCCTGCTCGACGAGTTCGCGGTTCGCCTCGGGTCCTCCCATCTCGTCCAGCGACCAGTCCGCGCCGACGTGCCCGACCGCCCACTCCGTCTCGCGAACGATCCGGGCGAACCGCGGGGCGTAGTGGCCGCCGCCGAAGCCGACGACGTGGCGGGGCGTGGCCGTCGGCTCCTCGTCGCCGTCCCGCGTGTCCGGCACCTCGTCGCCGTTCCGGAGATCCGGTCCCGTACCCCGCAGGTGATCCGATCCCGTTCCCCGCAGGTCGAGGACCGCCCGCGCGACCGCCCGGGCGGCCCCCGGGTCGGTCCACTGCGGCTCGGCGGATCCGAGTTCGACGAACAGGGACGGGACGGAGACGTCGGTCGGCCCGTGGTGGGTGCACTCGATGCCCGCGTCGTACCCCTCGGGAGCACGGGCCGCGAGCGCCTCGACGACGCGCTTTTCGGCTCCCGGGGCGGTTCGCGACAGGGTCTTCGGTTTGCCGCCGTACGGAGCCGGCCCGAAGTTGCCGGTTGCGTGGGCGGTGAGGAGTCGTCCGGTGTCGCCGGAGTGCCGGGAGACGAACGCGAGGAACTCGGGCGACTCCGAGAACGCGACCGCCGGGTCGTCCAGTTCGATGTGGAGGCCGTCGAACTCGCGCAGTTCGAAGCCGTCGGTCCGGTAGTACGTCCCGCCGCCGGCGGCGTCGGAGCGACTCGGATCGTCGCGGCGCTCCCAGCTCACGAGGTCGAGCAGGTGCTCCCCGATGTGTTCCGAGGCGCTGTCGGCCCGGCTGACGACGATCGCTATCACGGGTCGTCGATCGGAGGCGGGCGGCCGAATACCCGTCGATTCGAGCGCGAGAGGGCGTCGACGGATCGGCGACGAACTCGGTTGCCGCACCGGTCGATCACTTATAAATAGGCACGCTCGAATCGACGACGACGAACGTCAGCGCCCAAGCCGCTCGGTTGGGATCTAGTGAAACACTATTCCTTGCAGGGCTGCCACCACACACGCCCGGGGCCAACTTTCTTCGTTCGGAGTTCGCCGAGGGATTCGAGATCTTGGAGATAATTTCGAGCGGTATTGCGGTGGACATCGGATTGGAGTTGTTCGGCGATTTGCGGGGCAGTAAATGGCTCGCACTTGTCGTCGTTATCTTCGAAGATCGCTAACACGTTGTCTCTTGATGTACTTGGACTCCGGCCAGCCATACTGTCGCCTTGCACAATTCAGCGGATGGCAACTCGTACACCGGCGAATTTGGTGTGTACAACGATATAAATACGATACAGGGCTTCAAATGCCGAAGATCGGGTTTTATGATGGGTTGTCACTTACGACGAAGCGGATCTCCAGCTATGAGTAATCGTAGAAAGTCGTCCAACTTGCCGCAAAGTATGAAAGTTGTTGAAGCCGTTGCTGATGAACTGGGTATTGACTCAACGGAGGTGGAGACTCCGCTTCTCGAAGTGATTGATCCGGATGCCTTAGACGCTCTTTTTAGGGGTCAGGGACGTTCCGGGATGGTTCGCTTTTCATACTATGGCTACCGTGTCGTCGTGCAAGAGGATGGCCAAGTTGTTCTGACCGATGACCGTTAAGCAGGTGGCCTCATGTCGCTATCAAAGATGTCAATTAACGCATTCAACAAGGACATCGCTCGTATCGGCCGTAGTCGGGTCAAAATGTGTTATCGGCTGCTATTTCAACAATGCCGCTCGGGTATAAACCGTTGCTGGCGCGGTGAACAGCTTCAAAGCCCCAGTCGCGAGAATCGAAGATTCTCTGGCAGCCGGCGCACAGCGCCGGCGATCTCGTGGGCTCTCGCCGGTGGCTTCGTCGCCGGCTGTCAGAGAGACCGAAGGTCACTCTCTCCTCGCGCTAGCTTATAAGAGAGTGCTCGGAGGCGTGCCACCGCACATGGAGTCCGGTATTCGGCGGACGCTCCCCCGCGCTCACGGTAGCAGCAGGTAGACGAACAGGACGTAGCCGACGACGAGGACGCCGCCGTCGAGCCGGGAGATCCGCTCGCCCCGATACATCATCCAGACGAGGACCGCGGTGAACGCGAGGAGCGCGGGGAACTCGAAGCCGCGCACGCCGGGGGCCACGCCGATCGGCGTGACGACCGCGACGATCCCGATGACCGCGAGGATGTTGTAGATGTTCGAGCCGACGACGTTGCCGACGCTGAAGTCGGCCTCGTCGCGGACGGCGGAGACGACGCTGGCTGCGAGCTCCGGCAGCGACGTGCCGAGCGCGAGCACCGTGAGCCCGATGAAGATGTCCGAGAACCCGGCCGCCGACAACAGCGACTGCCCGCCGTCGATGAGCCAACGGGAGCCGAGCACGAGCGCGACGATCCCGCCGAGAACGGCGGCGACGTCGCGCGGGTCGGCGTCGGGCATCCCCTCGCGCTCGGCGGCCGAGATTCCCGACTGCGTTTCCCGTATCCGGTGCATGATCACGACGGTGAACGCGATCAGGGTTCCGAGCAGCGCGATCCCGTCGATCGCCCCGATCCGGCCGTCCCAACCGAGTCCGACGAGCAGCAGCGCGGCGAGCAGCATGAACGGGACGTGTCGCTTCAGCACGGTCTCGGAGATCGCGAGCGGGCGGATCAGCGCGGAGATCCCGAGCACGAGGCCGACGTTCGCGACGTTCGAGCCGACGATCGCACCGAGGCCGATGTCCGTCGACACGGTGACGGCACCCATCAGCGCGACGAACAGCTCCGGGGCGGTCGTCGCGAACGCGACGACGGTGACGCCGACGGTCGACGCCTTCAGTCCGATAGCGAGCGCGAGCTCGCTCGCCCCCCGCACGAGCAGCTCCGCGCCCGCGTACAGGAGGACGGCACCCGCGGCGAGTAACAGGAGTTCCGTCAGCGGAGACCCGAGTGGCACGCCCTTCGATTGTCCTCGGCGTTTTAAAAAGCGTCGTGGTCTCGATCCGGTGCGGCGCTCACGCCTCGATTATCCCGTCGCCGTCACTTCCGCCGTCGCCTCCGTCGTCGACCCCGGTCGGCATCCGGATCTCGCCCTCGGTCGAGACCACCGCCTCGCCGCCGACACGGACCGCGTCGCCCTCGACGCGGACCCGGACGTGTCCCGGGCGGTCGAGAAAGTGACCCTGCTCGAACCGCAGCTCGTCCGGGAGTTCACCGTCGAACGCGCCGACCGCCCGGAGATACGCACCGACCGCACCGCTCGCGGTTCCCGTCACGGGATCCTCGGGGACGCCGACCGCCGGCGCGAACGCCCGTCCGTGGAGCGTCGACTCCGCGTCGAGCGCGTCGAACGTGAACGCGTACACGCCGGCAACGTCGTGCTCGGCCGATATCGCCTCGACGGCTGCCGTGTCCGGTTCGGCCTCGCCGAGCCGCTGGAGGAAGTTCACGGGGACGACGAGCCACGGGAGCCCGGTCGACGCGACGGCGACGGGGAGATCCGCGCCGATGTCCCGCAGCGCCGCCGGATCGACGCCGAGCGCACTCCCGATGCGGTCGGCGTCGAGGTCCTCCGCGTCCACGGACTCGACCGTCGGCAGGTTCTGGCGCATCCAGACCGTTCCGTCGTCGTCGACTTCGATCGACAGGTCGCCCACGTTCGTCCGGAGCGTCCGCTCGCCGGCGTCTATCTCACCCGCGGCGTGCAGCGCGGCGTAGCTCGCGATCGTGGCGTGTCCGCAGAGGTCGACCTCCGTCGACGGGGTGAAATAGCGGAGACGCTCGTCCGCGCCGTCGCCGGCCTCGAAGACGAACGCCGTCTCGGAGGCCCCGAGTTCCGCCGCCACGTTCCCCATTCGATCGTCGCTCAGTCCCGCCGCGTCCGGTACGACCCCGGCCACGTTGCCGGCGAGCGGCTCGGTCGTGAACGCGTCGACGAGAAGCGCGCGTCGCGTTTCCATGGGCCTACCTCATCGGCCGCCCTCAAAAGGCTCCCGAGGACCGGCGAGGGGCGGATCCGCCGTCGTCGCGGACCCGATCCGAGACGGCGCGGGAGGCGGCCGACCGATGTGAACCCTTTTGGCCTCCACGACGGATGGTGTGTGTATGGGTCTCTTCGACCGGCTACGAGGGAACGACACGCCCCGCGTGGCGTTCCTCGGGATCGACGGTCTTCCCCACAGCCTCGTCGCCGACAACCCGGACACGTTCTCGACGCTGTCGGCGATCGGCGACAAGGGCGACGGCGGACAGATCGATAGCATCGTCCCGCCCGAGTCGAGCGCGTGTTGGCCGGTTCTCACGAGCGGCGTGAATCCCGGCGAGACCGGCGTGTACGGCTTTCAAGACCGCGAGATCGGATCGTACGACACGTACGTCCCCATGGGGCGGGACGTGCAGGCGACGCGGGTGTGGGACCGCGCGACCGACGCCGGCCTCGACGCGACGGTGATGAACGTCCCGGTCACGTTCCCCCCGCAGCGGACGGTCCAGCGGATGGTCTCCGGCTACCTCTCGCCCGACGTCGACAAGGCCGCACACCCCGAGGAGCTTCGAGACTACCTCGCTCAGAGCGACTACACGCTGTCGGTCAACGCGAAACTCGGGCACAAGGCGGACAAGACGGAGTTCATCGAGCACGCGCGAAAAACGCTCGACGCTCGCGCCGAGGCGTTCACTCGCTACGTCGAGATGGACGACTGGGACCTGTTCGTCGGCGTGTTCACCGCGCCGGATCGGATCAACCACTTCCTGTGGGGCGACTACGAGGAGTCGGGAACGTACCGCGACGACGTGCTCGATTTCTACGGGGCCCTCGACGAATATATCGGCGCGATCCGCGAGGCGCTGCCGAGTGACGTGACCCTCGTCGTCGGCTCCACCCACGGGTTTGCCCGGCTCAGGTACGACGTGTACTGCAACGAGTGGCTCGAACGGGAGGGCTGGCTCTCGTACGCGGAGGACGACCACGGGGCATTGGCCGACATCGACGACGAGACCCGCGCGTACTCGCTCGTACCCGGTCGATTCTATTTGAACGTGGAGGGTCGCGAGCCCGACGGGACCGTCCCCGAATCCGAGTACGAGACCGTGCGCGCCGAGCTACAGGAAGCGCTGCAGGCGTGGGAGGGCCCGAACGGCGAGTCGGTCGCGAAGCGCGTCGTCGAGCGCGAGACGGTGTTCCGCGGCGACCACGACGAGATCGCCCCCGACCTCGTCGTCATCCCGAACCGGGGGTTCGACCTCAAGTCCGGATTCCGCCCCCACGACGACGTGTTCGACCCCGACGGCCCGCGGACCGGTATGCACACGTTCGAGGACGCCGCCCTGTTCGTCGACCACCCGGACGCCAATGTCGAGGACGCGGACCTCCTCGACATCGCTCCGACGCTCCTTCGCCTCCTCGACGTCGAGTACGGTCGGACCGATCTCGACGGTGCGAGCCTCGTCTAGCCGACCGGTCGTTCCCCCGCTCGTGATCGAGTTGAAGTGTCCCGACGCGAACCGTCTGGTATGGAACGCACGCCCGACGGTACGCCCGTCGGCATCGACGACCCGTACGCGGTCGCCGGCGTCTGCGACCACCTCACCGACGACGGTCGCTGTCGATTCGCACTGACGCGCTCCGGCGACGACCCCGCCTTCGCCGCTGACCGGCGCGGCGACGACTACGCGTGTCACGTCGGTGCCGAGGAGGCGTGGCGGAAGTGTCCCCACTACCGGTCGACCGCGGATACCCGAGAGTGTCTTCGATGCGGGCTGGCGGAGGTCCGACTCGCGCACGACGATGCCCGTCCGCTCGTCGAGGAACACCACCTGTCGTACGGCGACGCCACTTCTTCCGACGCCACCACTCCCGACGACGCTTCCGCGCACGACGACGCTTCCCCGCCCGACGACGCCGACCCTCACGAGATCACCGTCGCGCTCTGCCGTTGGTGTCACACCAAGGTCCACCGATCGTTCGCGCGCATCGACGACGACGCGAGCCCCGATCCCGAGGCGATTGCGGAACGGGAGGGCCGTCGGAGCAAGGAACTGTCGGAATCCGCCTTCGAGACCGCGAGCGAGCGGTTCGGAGGGGACGAGCGGCGCAAGCGGTAGCGAGCGCGCCGTCCGAAATAGCCGCCGTCAGGCGTCCGGCTTGGGGCGGATCAGGTTCGCCAGCGAGACCAGGAGGCCGAGGAACCACCCGAGCGGGACGGAGATCCCGATCCACATCAGCACGTACCCGAACCCGGAGACGCCCCACTGGTCGCCGAACGTCTCCAAGTCGAAGGCGGCGCGGAGCGTCTCGTTGATCCCGCCGACGGCGAGGAATGTGTCGAGTATCCACCGCGCGAGCTCGTAGCTCGGATCGAGGATGACGCCCGAGATGGCCGGTGTGACCAGCGCGGCGACGACGGGTGGGAGGAAGATGGCGGTCATCGCGAAGGGATACGCGAGGAGGACGCTGACGAAGCGCCCGCCGACCTTCGAGAATCCGGCCGCGAGCCCCGCGGCGACGACGGCGACGGCGCTGGCACCGCCGATTCCGAGCATCACGTCGGTCGGGAGTTGGAAGTGCGCGAGGAGGGTCAAAGAGCCCCAGACGACCGTCGCGACGAGGACCGCGCCCGCCACGCCGAATCGGGTGACCGCGGAGTCGAGTTTCGCGGCGTAGTACCGCGTGGCGAATCCGACGATCAGGAGCGGGTACACGACCGCGACGAGCGGCGCTCCGAGAACCGCCCAGATGTAGTATCCGACGGCCTGGACGCTCGTTTCGGGCTTCCACTTCCCCAGCACCGCGCTCGGATCGAGCTGTCTGGGGAAGACGACCTCCATCCACGTCTCGTGGAGACGAACGACGTCAAGGAGGAGCGCTTCCGCCAGCCCCGTTTGTCCTCGGCGTTCCATTTGCCTCACCTCGCGCGCGACACACCGTGAACTTTGTGCCTTCCGTCGCCGGTCCGACGGACCCCTCCAACTGGAGCGGCGTCAAGTCAGCGAGAGTATCAGAACGGCGAATTTGCAGCGATACGCTTATGCGTCCAACCGGGCGAATCCCCCCATATGCACAGACGCGGACTGCTCGCGGCCGTCGCCGCATCGACCTCCGTCGCCGTCGCGGGGTGCGCCGGCGGCGGCGAGGATGGGAGCTACGAGTTCGACGCGGAACCGGCCCGAATCCCGTCGGATGCCGCGGACGAAGCCGGGTACGAGGGGGAGGAGCCGGAGTCGTTCACGCTCGAACAGGAGTTCGATGTGGCGGGCGTGAACGCGCAGGTGTCGGCGACGACGTGGGTCGCCGGATACGAGAACGGCGACAACGGTTCGGCTCTGTTCGTCGGGAGCACCCCGGACGCCTCGGTCGGCGGTCAGTCGGTCAACCCGCTGGTTCGCGCGGACGACACGGAGCTGATCCGGCGGCTCCTAGAGCAGGTCGATCAACAGGGGATCGGCGGCGAAGACACCGATATTCAGGCCGACGACATCGAGGCGCGGGGCTCGGAGACGCGGACGGTACTCGGCGAGGAGGTCGAAATATCGATCCTCGAAACGACCGTCGACGCCGATATCGACGCTGAAGGCGCGCAGGGAGGCGAAGCCCAAGACGTGCCGGTGCTTCTGTACGTGGGGACGGTCCAACACAACGAAGACGTGATCGCGCTCGTCGGCGTCCATCCCACCGCCGTCGACGCCGCCGATTCGGTGCTCTCGCTGATGGAGCACGTCGAACACTAACGTCGCACGAGTCGATCGGCTGCAGTGACGTTTATTTCCGACAGGAGAAGCTTCGTGGTCCGTAACTCATTTATAAAGAATCGGACCGAGTGAGAGTATCCCGCGATGCGAGGCTGCGGCGACGTAGTGGGCTCGTGACGTCGCGTGTGCCGGCGAGAGAGTCCCCCTAGCTGCTGCTCTCGTACTTGTGGACTTCACGATGGTTCGGAGATCCCCAACGCAACACGTGTCGACCGTCATCGCAGTTCTGGCCGTGCTGGTCTTGGGCGTATGCGTCCTTGGAATGGGTTCGATGTCGGCTGAAGCAAATTCAATAAAGAATCCTGTCTTAAATCAATCAGGAGAGGTTGATACATTATTTCCAGAAGAAGGTACGCACAAAATAACAAACGCTTCAATAGATCATGGAAATGATACTCAGAGTAATGATAATATAAAATTGTATATAAATATATCAGAATTGAATTATAATGGTGTAGATATTTCGAATGCAAGCATAAATAGAGCTAATATATCAAATGCTGAGGTGAAGAATATCAAGAAAACTAGCGTAAACAACGGTTCACTTTTTGTAATTACCTTATCTCAGGTTGAGCTATCGAAATCAATCGAGATTCATACAGTACAATTTGAAGATATAGATGCATCTAAAGCAACAAAATCTTCAGATGTTAATTATAAACTAGGGACAGTAATAGAAGGTAGTGATAAAGATTATCATACTCTAGTAGATGAGAATAAAATATTAAAATCTGAAAGTTTCAAAATTGCAGGTGGATCGATAGCTGCATTGGATCAAGCCACAGGTTCTACTCATATTTCTGGCACCACTCGGACAACACCAGCTATTACTGTAAGTGCCCCCGACTCAAATGTCAATTCTACAATAGTTGTTACGGAAGGATCAGATGGGACTCGCATTGCTGGATCTGAAGCATTTTCTGCTAATTCTTTGAATGGTACTCAAAACAAGACAATCAATGCAAATGTAGGTGGCTATATGAGGGTTCACCTTATTCCAGATGAGTATTTAGATAGTACGCAGAATAGTAGTGGAACTTATTTGTCTGATTCATCAATTAATTCTGCAATATCAAGTGATGTGATACAGATCTTTTTGGGAAGTATTCAATTTACAAATCAAGAGTATGAATCAGAAATCACGTCAAACATAACAATAGAAGAAACTGAACTTCGGGATGGAAATGACGAAGATACACCATATCTTATTTCGATTCATCCTATAACTGGTAATGAGCAGATCGATTATAGCACATCTGTTGGCTATTCAAGGGTTTTGACAACTACAACTGAAGATGTAACAGTAGATGTAAGAGATAACCAAGGAAATAACACAACAATTTGGAACAGTAATCGTTTTGCGGCGACTTTACGACTTGCAAGAGGATATGAGGAAGGCGAAGAAGCAGATTTAAATTCAACATATATTCTTCCAAACACAGACGCAGAAAATAAATTTGTAGAAACTGGCGTTTCTGACAAAGGCCTTATCACAATTTCTGAGGAATTTACCCAAAGCCCAGATGGAACTATTAAAACAAAATACATATTTGATGATGGCGAAACACAAGCCAGCTTATATGCTGGAGATCCAATTGTCTTTGAAACAAATAGCTCAGAATCAGATCTAGTAGAATTATACAGAACTACAGGAAACCAAACATCAGTCCTATCAAATGTCGGGGAATCGATTAATAATTCAAGTGTTGTTGCTTTCAACACCTCAAATCTGCAAACTGGGGACTATTATCTTAAGGAAGACGGTTTTGAAAGAACAGATTCGTTTCATATAGAGAGCATTAATGATCAGTATAGTAGAATAGATGGGGAAGCAGGACATACAGAGGTCGGTGGCTTCTTTCATTCTACAATATATCACAACACAGCAATGTCAAATGTTTTATTATTGAATAAAAATATTAATTCCACAGTCGCAACGGTCGAACTCGCAACGCCCACCGAAGGCCAGACCTCGATCGGTTTCAACACGTATGCGGCAGGAAACGCGTCTCTGAGCGACAATTTCGTCACGACGGGGGCGGGAGCGACGGTCGAATCGGTCGAAACGACGACGGTGAACGGAACCCTTCCGCCCGGCAGCTACGAGATCGCCGTTCGCTCCGAGCACGGGAACGTCGCGACCACCAACGAGACGGCGGTCACCCTTCGCAACCGCTCGACGAGCGGCGTGGCGGCGTACACGACGTCGACACTCGATCCCGCCGAGTTCGGGTCAGGCGAAGCCGTACGGAACGCGATCACGAACGGGACGCTCTCGCGGTCGTCGACGATCGCCGACAACGACACCGTCGTCTACGGAGTGAACGCGTCCGGCCTCACGGGCCTGCCAGAGACGAAGAACGTGACGCTCGCAACCGGGGCAGACCTCGACGGCGTCGACGGGTTCGCGTTCGGAATCCGGTCGCGCGACGCCGAATCCGGCGAGCTGAACGCGACGAACGGCACCGGCGACATCCCGGAGAACGCGACCGTCCACCTCGACGAGAGCGGCCTCTACCTCGTCGCCGACGCCGCCGACGCCCTCGCGACGGACGATCGACCGGCGGACGACGAGGCGTTCACGGCCGCGTTCCGCGTGAACGACGACCGTCTCCGCGAAGCGACGGCCGACCCGGAGAGCGACCACACTGTGACCGCGAACCTGACGTATTCCCGCCGAACGCAGACCGAAGACGCCGAAACGACGTCCGTCGACGGCGACCTCGACGGCGAGGGAGCCGTCGACGGAGGGGGAACAGGAGGTGGCGAGGTGGCAGGCGGCGGGACGGGAGGCGGCGTAGCGAGCGGCGACGCGGGAGGGATCGGAACGGGTGGCGGGACTGGCGGGGCGGGTGGAACGGGCGGCGGAGCGGGAGGCGGCGATACGATCGGATCCGCGGGCGGCTCCGGGACTCGGGGCGATGCGAACTCTTCCGACGGATCGGGCGGCAGCGATCGGACGGCGGGGTCGTCACCACCCACCGACACGCCGGGGACTCAGGGCGATCTCCCGAACGGCGATCGATTCGGCGTCCGACCGGCCGCGGACCTCCGTTCGGCGGCACCGAGCACCTCGGTGGCCGTGCTGACGGCGTCGGCGGCGGAGCGCCGGTCAAACGACACCGACGCGAGGGCAGTTCGCCCGGCGGCTTCCGACGGCCGCACGGCGGCGGCCGAGAACGCGACCGGGGAGTCGGCCGACTCGCCGGCCACGCCCAACTACGAGGACGCTCCCATCCGAACGACTGCCGACGATGTTCCCGGGTTCGGGCCGCTCACGGCGCTCGGGGCAATCGTCGGCGCGAGCCTGCTCGTCGGATATCGTCGCCGTGTTGGGCTGTGACCCGTGACACCGGTCGTCCCGATTGCATCCTCCCCTTCGATCCTTCCCTTCGATCGTCCCCGCTCAACGGTATTCTTTTGCTGGACCGTCGCCATCATGCGCGTATGAGCGTAACCATCACCCCGCCGCGGGAGCGGGAGTGCGAATTGTGTGGTCGCGAAGAGCGGTGGGACGACACCACCGGCGGTTGGCATATCGCCGACGAACCGGGCGACGTCTTCTGTATCCACGAGTGGGACATTAACGGATCGTTCACCCCGATCGACAAGCCTCGGTCGGATCAACCGTAGGGGAGGGTCGTTCAGCCGACGACGACACTGACCCGTCGTGTCGATACATTCGATCCGTCCGTCACGATATCCGAGACGCGACGCGATTGGTACCTGTTGACGAATAGTTATTGAAACATCGAATCGAACCGGACGAGCAAACCTCCCAGAGCGTTTCGTGTGGATATTTACTCAAATCGAACTCGTAGTTGGACGGACGTCTATATATGTTCCCGTAGTCACCCCTGATGAATAATTACCTTATATTCCCTAATGTGTGTACGATGGATCCTACCCGTATCAGGGTTATACCTTTAAGTGATCATCTGTGAGTGGGGATATGACCAAGACACGTAGTAACACCCGGGGAGCGGACGAGGCCGACTCCGCGGGCCACGGTGGGGGGCTGGCGTCGGTAACCGACGAGCGTTCGAACTGCGGTATCGGCGGAATCGTCGACCTCGACGGGGAACCGACTCACGGGACCGTCACCGACGCCGTGCAACTGCTCGAAAACCTCGAACACCGGGGGACGACCGGCGCGGAAGAGAACACGGGCGACGGGGCGGGGATCATGGTCGCCCGCCCGGACAAGTTCTTCCGCGACATCGTCGACGCCGACCTCCCCGAGGAGTACGCGGTCGGCTCCGTGTTCATGCCGACGGAACCGAGCGTACAGGCGGAGATTCACGACGTCATCGCGGAAGTCTTCTCCGTGTACGGGCTGGAAGTGCTCGCGTGGCGCTCGGTCCCCACCGACAACGCCGACCTCGGCGCGACCGCCCTCGACTCCGAACCGGAGGTCGCACAGCTGTTCGCCGCGCCCGTCGAGGGCGCGGGACTCGCGGAGCGGTTCACCAGCGCGGAGACGCGGCCCGACGACGTCGACCCCAAACTGCTCGGATTCGACCGCGCGCTGTACGCCGCCCGCCGCGAGATCGAGAACGCCGTCGCCGACGTCGACGGGGCCGGTCGCTTCTACGTCTGCTCGCTCGATCGCCAGCGCGTCGTCTACAAGGGCCTGCTGAAGGGTTCACAGCTCGCCGACTACTACCCGGACCTCACCGACGGGCGCTTCGGGAGCCACGTCGCCTTGGTTCACGCCCGATTCTCGACGAACACGCTCGGCGCGTGGCACCTTGCGCACCCGTACCGCAACATCGTCCACAACGGCGAGTTCAACACGATCCAGGGGAACGTCAACTGGATGCGCGCCCGCGAGAACGACCTCAACCACCCGTCGTTCGGTGCCGAACTCGACACGATCAAGCCGGTGATCGACGACCCGAACCAGTCCGACACCGCCAGCGTCGACAACGCGGTCGAGCTCCTGTTGCAGGCCGGCCGTGACCTCCCGCATACCCTCCGGATGCTGATCCCCGAGGCGTTCCGCGACGACGACCTGATGGACGCCGCCCGCACGGACTTCTACGACTACCACGCTTCGCTCGTCGAGCCGTGGGACGGTCCCGCGCTCGTCATCGGCTTCGACGGTGACCGCGTCGCCGGCGTCCTCGACCGCAACGGGCTCCGACCGTGCCGGTACGAGGTGACCGACGACAACCGGCTCGTCGTCGGCAGCGAAGTCGGCGCGCTCCCGACCGATCCCGCCGACGTGAAGCGCCGCGGACGACTCCAGCCCGGCGAGATCTTCGTCGCCGATCCCGAGCAGGGCCGTATCGTCCCTGACGACGAGGTGTTCGACGCGCTCACCGACGAGAAGTACGGCGAGTGGGTCGCCGAACGACAGGTCGGCCTCGACGACGTCGTCGAGGGAGCCGCGGCCGTCGAGAACGCCGACGTCTCCGCCGGAATCGACCCCGCTGTCGGCGGCGATGGGAGCGACGACGCCGAGGACGGCAACGGCGACGTGGAGCCGACCGTCCGCGCCCACCAGGCCGCGTTCGGCTACACGACCGATTCGCTGAACCACCTCGTCGAGCCCATGGCCGAGAAGGGGAAGGATCCCGTCGGGTCGATGGGCGACGACACGCCGCTGTCCGTGCTCACTGACGTCGACCGCCCGCTGTTTACCTACTTCAAGCAGCTGTTCGCGCAGGTGTCGAACCCGCCGATAGACTACATCCGCGAGGAGCTCGTCACCTCGCTGGAGACGCGGATGGGCAACCAGCGGAACCTGCTCGACGAGACGCCCGAACACGCCCAACAGATCGTCTCTGAGTCCCCGATACTCACCGACGCGGAGACGGCCGCGCTGAAGGAGCTCGACGGCGATCCGGTCGACGGGAGCGGGCCCGCGTTCTCGTCCGTGACCGTCGACGCGACGTACGACCGCGGCGGATCGCTCGTCGACGCCGTGAGCCGCATCCGTGCGGACGCGGCCGCGGCCATCGACGACGGCGCGGACGTCGTCGTCCTCTCGGATCGGGCGATCGGCCCCGACCGGCTCGCGGTCCCGAGCCTGCTCGCGACCGGCGCTGTCCATCATCACCTCGTTCGCAACGGGCTCCGCAACCGCGCGGGACTCGTCGTCGAGTCCGGCGAGCCCCACGAGGTCCACCACGTCGCGACGCTCGTCGGGTACGGCGCGGACGCGATCGATCCGTACCTCGCGTACGCCTCCATCGGAGACGTCGTCGCGGGCCCGGACGGGGCCGACGAGGACGAGGCGCTCGCCGCCTACCGCGGCGCGCTTGAGGACGGGCTCCTGAAGACGATGGCGAAGATGGGGATCTCGACGATGGAGTCGTACCAGGGCGCGCAGATCTTCGAGGCCGTCGGGCTCGACTCCGCGTTCGTCGCCGAGTACTTCGAGGGCACCGAGATCCGCACCGAGGGGATCGGGGCCGAGGAGATCGAAGACGACCTCCGCACCCGCCACGCGATGGCGTTCGGCGCGGACCCGGAACTGGAGACGATCGGCGAGTACGAGCACCGCTCCTCGGGCGTGAAACACGGCTGGAACCCCCAGACCGTCGGGACGCTCCAGCAGGCGGTACGCGGCGGGGACTACGAGCAGTACCGCGAGTTTGCGGAGCTGGTGAACGACCAGTCGAAGACGCTCCAGTCGCTGCGCGGCCTGCTGGAGTTCGAATCCGACCGCGACCCGGTCCCGGTCGAGTCCGTCGAGTCCGTCGAGTCGATCGTCGAGCGCTTCTCGACGGCCGCGATGAGCCTCGGGAGCATCTCGCCGGAGGCGCACGAGAACAACGCCATGGCGATGAACCGGATCGGCGCGAAGTCGAACACCGGCGAGGGCGGCGAGCCGCCGGAGCGGTTCGGGACCGAAAAGGAGTGCAACGTCAAGCAGGTCGCCTCCGGGCGGTTCGGCGTCACGTCCGAGTACCTCGCGAGCGCCGATGAGCTGCAGATCAAGATGGCGCAAGGGTCGAAGCCCGGCGAGGGCGGACACCTCCCCGGCGAGAAGGTCAACGAGATGATCGCGCACGTCCGGTGTTCGACGCCGGGCGTCGGGCTCATCTCTCCGCCGCCCCAACACGACATCTACTCGATCGAGGACCTCAAACAGCTCATCTTCGATCTGAAGGCCGCGAACCCAGAGGCGGACGTCAACGTGAAGCTCGTCTCCGAGGCCGGCATCGGCACCATCGCCGCCGGCGTCGCGAAGGCGAACGCCGACGTCGTACACGTCTCGGGGCACGACGGCGGGACCGGCGCGTCCCCGAAAACGTCGATCAAGAACGCGGGGATCCCGTGGGAGCTCGGCCTCGCCGAGACGAACCAGATGCTTCGCGCGACCGGGCTCCGCGACCGCATCCGCGTGACGGCCGACGGCGGACTGAAGACCGGGCGGGACGTCGCTGTCGCGGCCGCGCTCGGCGCGGAGGAGTACGTCTTCGGCACCGCCTCGCTGGTCACCTCGGGCTGCGTGATGGCCCGCCAGTGCCACGAGAACACCTGTCCGGTCGGCGTCGCGACCCAGCGCGAGGACCTCCGACAGCGCTTCCCCGGCCAGCCGGACCACGTCATCAACTACATGACGTTCATCGCTCAGGAACTCCGCGAGCTCATGGCCGAGCTCGGCTACACCGACCTCGAGGAGTTCATCGGGCGGCCGGAGCTGCTGTCCCAGCGAGAGACCGACCACGAGAAGGCCAAACACCTCGACCTGTCGGCGGTTGTGGCCGAGCCCGCGGGCGACGCCCGCACGAAGATCCGCGAGCAGACGGACGCCGAGATCGACGAGCTGCTCGACTGGGACCTCATCGACGAGGCGAGCCCGGCCATCGAGGACGGAGCGCCCGTGGCGCTCACCCGCGACGTCGAGAACGTCGACCGCGCGATCGGCGCGACCCTCTCGAACCGGGTCGTCTCCGAACACGGCGGCGAGGGGCTCCCGGACGACACCGTCACCTGTCGGTTCGACGGCTACGCGGGCCAGAGCTTCGGCGCGTTCCTCGCGCCCGGTATCACCCTCGAACTGACCGGGGCCGCGAACGATTACGTCGGTAAGGGGCTCTCCGGGGGCCGGATCGTCGTCAACACGCCCGAGAAGGCGGGATACGACCCGGCGGAGAACGTCGTCGTCGGCAACGTCTGTCTGTACGGCGCAACCTCCGGCGAGATGTACGTGAACGGCGTCGCCGGCGAGCGGTTCGGCGTCCGTAACTCCGGCGTCGCGGCCGTCACCGAGGGCGTCGGCGACCACGGCTGCGAGTACATGACCGGCGGGGTCGTCGCCGTGCTGGGCGACACCGGGCGCAACTTCGCGGCCGGGATGTCCGGCGGCGTCGCGTACGTGTACGACCCGGACGTCCGGCTGGACGACCGGGTGAACCGCGGGATGGTCTCGGTCTCCGAGGCTCTCGACGAGTCGGACGAGCAGATGCTCCGCCGCCTCGTGGAGAATCACCGCGCGTACACCGGCAGCGACCGCGCCGCCGAGCTGCTCGACGAGTGGAGCGCCGCCCTCGACGACTTCGTCCGCGTCTTCCCCGACGCCTACGCCGAGGTCATCGCCGAGGGCACGGGCGCAGACGTGCGCGACGAGCCGCCGGAGCCGGCCCAGGCGATTCCCGGCTCCGCGGCGGACGCGACCGGACAGGCGTCGAGCGACGACTGATCGGGCGCGACTCATCGGCCCGAGACCGATCGCGAGCGGAACTCGGTCGGGGGTCGGGGATCGGGGATCGAAGACCGACGACCCCGGACGGCCGGACTCCTTAATAGGCGTCGAGCGAACGTCGGGGCGTGGACGAACTCGTCGTGCGCACGGAGGTGTACGCCGACCCCGAGGACGTGTACGACTTCCTGCTCGATTTTTCGCGGTACGCGCGCTACTCCGAGTACCTTCGGGACGTGCGGACGCTGGAGGGCGACGGGGGGCCGGGCACGCGGTACGCGCTCGCGTTCGCGTGGTGGAAAGTGACGTACACCGCGCATTCGCGAGTCACCGGGGTCGAGCCGCCGGAGTGGATCGACTGGGAGATCACGAAGGACATCGACGCCGACGGGTGTTGGCGCGTGACGCCGAAGTCGGGAGAAGGCAGAGAAAGCGGAGAGAGCGAGGGAGAGGACGAAAGCGAGGAGAGCGGGGAACGTGAGCGCGAGCGCGAGGTCGATAGTCGGAACTTGGGGCGTCCGCCCGCTTGCAAGGTCGCGCTCGAAGTCGAGTTCGACCCGGGGTCGGCGAGTTCTGATGCGCTCGATCTGCCGCGACTCGTCTCGTTCGACTGGGTGTTGCGGAAGGCGATTCCCCTTATCAGGAGGGAGGCCGAGCGAGTCGTCGAGCGGGCCGTCAGGGACCTTGAGGGGTCGACGCGCGACGTCGAACTGGACGTGTACGTGGACTCCGAGCGCGTCTGAGGCGGTTGGGGTCCGCGGATCGCGCTATCCCCGAGTCGAAGGCCTTAATATATCCAGCGGGGAACGATCGATTGCGTTCGAGGGCTCGTAGATCAGTGGTAGATCATCCCCCTGGCACGGGGAAGGCCCGGGGTTCAAATCCCCGCGAGTCCATATTTTTGCGCCGCGAGCAGTGAGCGAGCACGTCCGGCTCTGGTTCAAATCCCCGCGAGTCCACTCGACTCACTTCATTCATCTCGTTCCCTCGCTTGGTCCAGTTCGCTTCGTTGCCGGCGCGTAGCGCCGGCTGTAAGAGGGATCGAAGGTCACTCCCTGCTCACGGGACCCCCGCGAGTCCTTTCGACTCCCTTCAGGAGGGCCATTCTTCGCTTGCCTCTGCGAGTCACCCACGACAGTCGAATGAACGAGAGCGACGGCGACGACCACTGAATGACCAAACGAGGGGGTGCCGTGGCCCGCCTGCAGCGATGGCGTTCGCATCGCAAAAGAGCGGACTCCGTGGAGATCCGCAGCAGGTGAGAGATGTCGCCCCGGGTGCGGTCAGTACAGGTGTCGTGTGTACCGGACAGAGATTGTCAGATGGCAGACCGAATATATTTGGTGGAACGATTATGTATCATCACACACAGATTCAGCCTGTTAGAAGATAACACCCGTCCGATCACCCACACATGATGAATATTCAAACACACTGGGATGGGGACGTTCCAGAGTATACTGTCGATTTGGACGGGGCCACCGACCAATTGACGAGCTATTTAGTAATTAGCAGTATTGCGGACTTGACCGACCAGAATCCCGACGACCTCGAATCGTTGTGGGACACCGTGGATCCGGATGCGCTGGACTCCTTCGTCGCTCACGCAGACAGGTCTTCGACCCCATATCAACTCACGTTCCAGTATCAGGGCTACACGGTCACGGTAGCGGATCGTTGTCTTCGGTTCATCCCGAACGAAGCGGTATCCTCGTCTGCGAGCATATAGCTTCGAGCCGTCTGGTTCTTCGACGTCGCCCGACTGTGAGAGTTCCTACCGCAGACTATCCGATCGGCGCTCTGTGCCGACCGGCGGTTACACACTTCGAACACATTCTCACTCGAAACAGTCGGTCGGTGGACGGTGCAGAGTACCCCAGGAGTCGTGGTACCGTGACGTTCGGAAGTGTTATCCCCCAAACGACTGTACATTTGATTGCAATGGCAAACGGAAAAGTTGATTTCTTCAACGATACTGGCGGCTACGGTTTCATTTCGACTGACGACGACGATCTCGACGACGATGAGGACGTGTTCTTCCACATGGAGGACGTTGGCGGTCCGGATCTCGAAGAAGGTCAGGAAATCGAATTCGACATCGAATCATCCCCGAAAGGGCCTCGCGCGACGAACCTCGTCCGCAACTAACGACTACTTCTGCCGTCGTTCGTAGCGATTGGCGGAAATTTGTTCTTTCAGACCCTCACACGCCCAGCCTATGCTCTCTGTCCGCGTCGTTCTCGTAGTACCGACACCGGCTGTACCGACTGCACATGGGGCACCATCTCGCTTGTTTCGAATCTCATCGGCCGACGACTGGATAGAAATGAATGCGCGGTGGCGTGCACCGATGAGCGGCCGACAGGCCGCGAACAGCGAGGGACCTCCGGTCCCTCTGTCAGCCGGCGGCAGAGCCGCCGGCGACGCCCGCACGAGGGACGTCGCGAGCGCCTTTATAAGGCGCGAAGCGGCGAGGCTGGGGAGGCGTGAGGTGCGGTGCTGTGCGGGGTGGGACTCAAAGGGGCAGTCGTCGGCGCTACGCGCCGGCTGCCAGAGGCGCTCCGCGCCTCGCTGCCGCGAGGGCGAAGCCCGACGAAGTAAGCACCGCAACGAAGGAGCAGTAGTGACTGAGTGAGGAGCGCAGCGAGTCGCGCGAGTCGTCGCGGCTGGGGCTTTGTGAGTGGTCACCGCGGAGTCAACGATTTATAAACAAGCGGCTGGGGCGTTGGAGATAGGCACCGCGCTCGCAACGACGTTGCATCGGCAGATCGGATGTCGGACACCACAGCGATCACGACGCAGTCGCATCCGAGCGGGTCAGTCGTCGCCGACCGCGAGCTCGAGCATGACGACATCGGAGCCGGAGACGTCAACTCTCTCAGATCCCGGATGAAGAGGCAGGCCCGCGACGCGTTCGAACGTCAGGATTCCAGCTCGACACCGCGTATCTCGAATCGGGCACCCCCCTCGTCGCTTGCCTCGGCGGTGATCGTCCAATTGTGCACTCCGACGATACCGTCTACGATCGACAGCCCGTATCCCGGACTGCTCGAATCCGTGGAAAAGCCGGATTCGAAGATCGTCTCCCTGTTTTCGGGCGGGATTCCGGTTCCGTCGTCTTCGACATAGAAGCCGTCGTCGAGAATCCCGACGCGAATCTGCGTCGCAGTCCCGTGCTCGATCGCGTTCCAGAATAGATTCTCGAACAACCGTTGTAACTGGCTCTCATACCCTTCAAATACGACATCGTCTTCCACGCGGAGCGTCGTTTCGTCCGCGGTAACGGTCTCCCACGACTGCGTGGCGATCTCCCGGAGAGAGATGTCGGACAGTTCCAGATCGTCCCCCCGAGCCGCGTGGAGCAGCTCGTCGATGAGATTCCGCATTCGGTTGTGAGCCTGCGCGACCTCCTCGAGGTATTCGAAATCGCCCGTGTCCTGTGCTAACTGGAGGTTCCCTTCCGCGACGTTGAGCGGATTACGGAGATCGTGTGAAACTGTACTCGCGAACGATTCTAACAGCTCGTTTCGGTACTGTAACTGATTTTCTTGTTCTTTGGACTCCGTAATGTCTCGCGAGTGAACCGAGAGCCCTTCGTCGGTCGGATACGCACGCACCGCGAGCCAGCGGTCATGCGGGGAGGGAACGTACGTCTCGAATTGAATCGCCTCGCGCGTTTCCATCGCCTCGTGGTACCGGTCGTACGCCTCCGTATCGACGCCCTCCGGAAACAGTTCCCAGAGCGATTCACCGAGGACGGCTTCCGCCGATTTCCCCGTTCGCTCGGCCATCACGTGATTCCAGTACTGGACCGTCCACTCGTCATCCACGAGGTAGAACCCGTTGACCTGTTCGTACAACTCGAGAAGCCGCTCTTGAGTGATCTGCGCCTGTCGCGCCGATCGTCTCCGATCGACGGCGTGTTGAATCCGGTTTGCGAGTTGTTTGTACACTTCAGTTCCGCCTTTTTGGATGTACGAGGTCACCCCTGCATCGATCGCCTTGGACGCGATATCTTCGCTACCCCTCCCTGTGAAGAGAAAGAACGGGAGGTTCGGATACTCCTCGCGAACCGCTCTCAAGAACGTTATTCCGTTCATCCCGGGCATCTGATAGTCGCAGATGATGCAGTCGACAGACGCGTTTTCGAGATGCTCGAACCCCTCGCGGGCAACCGATTTTGCGACCACGGCGTAGCGGTCGTCAATTCGTTCCAGATAGGTCGAGACCAGATCACCGAGTTCCGGATCGTCGTCAATATGAAGAATATGGATCGATCGCTCATCGGGACTGGGACTCATATTCAGTGAAGTGTTGTGATCTCGAGAGTGAAAAATATTCGGTATGAGAGTGGTATCTAGGATCAAGTACAATGGTGTCGAGTCGTAAATCCTACAGATGGCAGACAGCGATGAGAATCTCGATATCGATTCATACATCTTGAGTTCGAAATATCGAATTTGCGTTCTCGAACAACTGTCTAAAGAGGGGGAAGCGACGCCCACGGGCATCGCCGAGAGCGTCGGTCTCCAACAGCCTCATATCTCCCGAGCGCTTTCAGAACTCGAAGAACAGGGCGTGGTGGAACTCCGGGTCTCCGAGTCGCGGAAGGTGCGACGGTACTACGGGCTTACGGAGCGGGGAACGGAGGTCTGGTCGACCGTCAAAGCCAGATTGAACACCATCGAATGGTCCGATGAACCCCCAACCGAACCGGCACTGAAATCGGTGGTCGAACGAGCGCGGACGGAGTTCGGAAGCGGGCTTCGAGTCGTGGTGGAATACGACGGGGAGGACGCATCTATTCTCCACGCGGATTCCGCCGTCCTTTCGAAGTACTCCGACAAAGAGTTCGAACGAGGGTTACACAATCTGATATTGGAACACTCCATCGACGAAGTAGCGCTACCGAATCAGGACTGCTGGTCCGAGATTCTCCACTTCGACGACTTCTCAATCTTGAAGGTCCTGATACATGACGGTCGGCGAATTTTGATCTCTTTCGGAAACGATCACAACGTCTCAGTCCCGGAGTTTTCGGAAGATATCGCGTCTATATTTTCCTGACATCGACCCGCCCGTCGTTGTACGTCGCTTCTACTGCGAACGATCGATCGTCGCGGCCGTCGCAGTCGTCGCGGTCGTCGTTCTCGTCGAGGCCGTCGCTCTCGCCGCTGTCGCCGTTCTCGTCGAGGCCGTCGTTCTCGCCGCAGTTGTCGCGGTCGTCGCGGCCGTCGAGATGTAGCGATCGCCGCGTTCCGAAGCGTCAGCGTTTATGTATCGCCCCGCCTTCTCGCGACAATGAGCGTCCCCTGCGTCGCGGTCGAACGCGAGCGCGGCGAGACCGTCCGCGAGCGGCTCGCCGATGCAGGCGTCCTCGACGGCGACCACGAGATAGACGTCGAGGGCGACACGATCTACATCCCCGTTGCGGACCCGAAAGGAGTTCCAGCGGACCTCGCCGATCGCGTCGTCGAGCGCGACGCCACCGAGCGCGACCGGCCCAAGACCCCCGCCGAGATCCTCGGCTACGAGCCCTCGCTGGAGCGGCTGGGAGACATCGTCATCGTCGACGAAGACGACAACGAGCGCGCCGCCGAGATCGCCGCCGCGGTGATGGCGTCGGACATCCCCTGCGAGACGGTGCTCAACCGCGCCTCGCCGATCGAGGGGGAGCTTCGCGTCCGGAAGTGGGACGTGCTTGCGGGAAACGGGACCGAAACGGTCCACCGGGAGTACGGCCACGAGTTCCGGCTCGACGTCGCCGAGGTGTACTTCTCCCCGCGGCTCGCCACCGAGCGCCACCGCGTGATCGAGCAGGTCGAACCGGACGAGTCGGTCGTCGACATGTTCGCCGGCGTCGGCCCGTACGCAATCCCGATGGCCGCTCGCGGCGCTGCAGTCGTCGCCTGCGACCTCAACGAACGCGCGGTCGAGTACCTCCGCGAGAACGCCGAGCGAAACGGCGTCGCCGACCGCGTGACTGCCATCGCGGGCGACGTGCGGGAGACGACGGGACGCTACGCGAACACCGCCGACCGGCTCGTGATGAACCTCCCGCACTCGGCCGGCGAGTTCCTCGAGACCGCCGCGGAGCTGGCGGGCGACGAGTGCGTGATCCACTATTACGACATCCAGCACGAGGACAACCCGTTCGGCCCCGGAAGACGGGCGATCAGCGCCGCCGCTGGCGACGAGTACGAGATCGCGGTGGAGACCGAACGCGTCGTCAGATCCTACGCACCCCACGAGTACAACGTCTGTCTCGACGTTCGCCTGTCGCGGGCGTGAATTTCGGCGTTCGCCTGTCGCGGGTGTGAGTCTCGACGGTCGCTCGTCGGGGGTGTGAGAACCGAGACCCGCACCGGAACCGGAGTCGGTTCGACGGAGCGAGCGACAGCGACGTGATCGCCGTCCCGGCCGAGAGTAGCGGTAGCCGAGACGGCGTCGGGCCCGTCACATGACAAGAGCCCACGGCCGCGTGACCGTCGAGGACAGAGGCGATTGTGCGCTTGACACGCCGAAGCGTGGGTCACGCGCAGGCCGTGGAAGATCGCTGATAGGGATGACTGCCGCGCCGAGTCGCCGTGGGGGTGACGACCGGCGGGACTGACGACGCCCGGTACGGGCTCCGACCGGGCAAGCACCGTCGGGGGATTCGATCCCCGCCATCGCGGCACGCGATCGGTGTTATCACAGTTCAAAAGAAGTCCGAACACGTATTTATGCTTTTTCCTTATATACCTGCGAGAATACGCCAGAGATCGTTATGAATAGGTAGAAAACAATTCGTTTTCGGTACGGACGCTGTCCACATCCGCGGGGAACGGGACGGGACGCGTCGATCAGCGGACGCACGATTTCATCCCCGCGCCGTCGCCGTTTCGGAACCCTTATTTTTCCGTTCGGGAATGGTAAGACGAGCGCCGGGGTAGCTCAGCTGGCAGAGCGATTCCTTCGTAAGGAATAGGTCGAGGGTTCAAATCCCTCCTCCGGCTTCAACCAATTCGTTTACAATCCCACCGGTAAACTGGGGTTGTGATACTTCTCGTGGTTACGTTGGTCCAAAGATAGCGCAGCATACGGTTTATCAGCCGGCTGCTCAGGCAGGGGTGACAGCCTGATGGCGGTCGCGTCGGGGCCGTTCTGCGGGGCGCTCGGCTGCACAAAAGACGCCGACGTCATCATTCAGAACCGCTACGGGAAGCGGTACGCCTGCGACGATCACTCCAACGACGGCGAGGTGATCGGACGTGTCTGAGGACGAGGAGGCCGACGTCTCCGCCCGTGACGCCCTCGCAATCGCACAGCGGGCGCTCGCAAAAGCCAACCGCGTCGACGAGCTCGAAGACGAGATCGAGCTCCTTCGCGAGGACGTCGCCTCACTCGAGCTCCGGTTCTCCGAGCACGACGACGATCGCGACTACGCGCAGCTCACTCGAGATGACAAGGTCGGGATGGTCCGCGAGCACGCCTTCGAGAAGGCGACTCGTGGCACCGGTGTCGCCGCGCTCGACTACGACGACATCATGTGGGAAGTGTTCGAGGGCGAACCCTCGGCTGACCACTGTTACACGCTGATGGAACTCGCCGCGAACATCCGCGGCTTCGAGGTGAAGACGCCGCCGAGCGGGAACCGCAGTCTCACCGTCACCGCCCGCGAGGCGAAGCGCGGTGCCGCGTTTTCGTCCGCGAATAAAACCATCTCGGAGGAGGTTCGCTAGCGATGTCGATCTTCTATCGTGGGATCCCGCCCCCGCTTGTACTCTCTGTAGATCACCGCAAGCGTAGCTGTGTAAACAACTGTCCGCTAGCTGCAAGGCCGTCGTTCTGGCCGGCGTCTGGCCGGCGTCGTCCGACGGTCCGAGTGGTGATTCGGACTTTATTCGCAGACGAAAACCCACGATGTCCACCACCCACGACCGACGAAAGGAGAACGAGACGCTGACCGAGACCCTGGTCCGCTTCATTCGGGAGCGGTACCGCGACGCGATCGGCGAGCTCGCTCAGCGCTACCCGAACGAGCAGAAGTCACTCGTCATCGACTACGACGAGCTGTTCGAGTTCGATCACGAGCTCGCCGACGACGTTCTCGCGAAACCCGAGGAGATGCGGGAATACATGGAAGAGGCGCTCCGGCAGTTCGATCTCCCGGCCGACGTCGATCTCGCGAACGCTCACGTGCGTGTGTCGAACCTGCCGCCAGAGCACACCTACTACCCGGGTGGATTCTCCCCGACAGAACAAGCCGGGGACTACCGGGCGATCATGGGCGAGATCTCGAAGGTCACTGACCAGTACTCGAAGATCGTCGAGGCGGCGTTCGAGTGCAAGCGCTGCGGGACGTTCACCTACGTTCCGCAGACTGACTCGGGGTTCCAGGAGCCCCACGAGTGCCAGGGCTGTGAGCGTCAGGGGCCATTCACCGTCAACTTCGATCAGTCCGCCTTCGTCGACGCTCAACAGATCCGGCTCGCAACACCGCCGGAGATCGCCGAGGGGAGCGGCACCGAGATCGACGTCTTCGTCGAGGATGACCTCGCCGACGTCGTCACCGCGGGCGACCGTGTCACCGTCGCGGGGACGATCCACCTGGAGCAGAAAACGAAGGGTCAGAAGAAAACGGGCAAGTTCGCGCCGTACGTCGACGCCGGTGCGCTCGCCGTGGACGAGACCGACCACACCGACGTGGACACCACGCCCGAAGAGCGCAAGCGCATCCACGAGCTTGCCGCCGGCGCCGAAGGCGACCCACTCGACTTGGCGGCGGCCTCACTCGCACCGAAGATCTACGGATACGACCACATCAAGCGGGCGCTCATCCTCGCGATGGTCAGCGGGTCGAAAACAGTCTACCCTGATGGCGACCACGACCGCGGAGAGTTCCACGTTCTCCTCCTGGGCGACCCGGGCACGGCGAAGTCGAAGCTGATTGGCCGGGTCGAGGACCTCGGTTGGCGGACGGTCGGCGTCTCCGGGAAGGGCGCGACCGTCGCCGGCGTCACAGCGAGCGCCGTCCAGGACGACTTCGGCGATGGCGGGAGCGCCCTCGAGGCTGGTGCGTTCGTGAAGGCGCACAAGGGTGCCGTGTGCATCGACGAGCTCGACGACATGCCGGCGGACGTCCGCGCGGCGATGCTCGACCCGATGAGCAAACAGCGGATCTCCGTCAATAAGTGGGGGATCAACGCGACGCTCCGCACGGAGACGGCGGTCGTCGCTGCGGGCAACCCGAAGTACGGTCGGTTCGATCCGTACGAACCTGTCCAGGACCAGTTCGACTTCGAGAGCAACCTTCTGAGCCGGTTCGACCTGGTGTTCACGCTCACGGATCAGCCCGATCCAGACCGAGATGGGACGATCACCGGGCACGTCCTCGACGCACACGACGCCGCGAAGCGTCAGATGGCCGGGATGGACGTCGACGACGATCTCGCTGACACCATCTCGACACCCGTCGATCGAGATCTGCTTCGGAAGTGGATCGCCCTCGCGAAGCAACAACCTGAGCCGGTGTTCGCGAGCGACGACGTTCGGTCGTGGCTCGCGGAGAGCTTCACGGACCTCCGGTCGCTGAACGGCTACGACCAGGAGTCACCCGTCCCGGTGACGTTCCGGAAGCTGGAGGGGATCCTGCGAATCGCCGAGGCCGCGGCGAAGTTCGAGTTCTCCGAGACGATCGAGATGTCACACGTGAAGTTCGCGACGACGGTCGTTGGCGAGTCGATGCAGGACTACGGCACTGACGAGAGCGGGCAGTACGACGCTGACGTCCAGGAGACAGGCACGTCGAGAAACCAGCAGCAGAAGATGAAGCTTCTCGCGTCGATCATCGAAGAGCTCCAACCCGATGGCGGGGGCGGAGCCGATCCCGAGGGGGTCGTCGAGCAGCTGGAAGCGGAGGGAATCGACACGGGGTACGGCCTGATCGACAAGGCGAAAGAGAAGGGAATGGCCTACGAGCCGAAGGGCGAGGGCATCCGCTGGGTGGGTGGTGCCTGATGCCTGCCACGGGCCAACACAACGAGCAGGCCGGAGCGATCCCGGACCCCTCGCCGGCGAACGCTCTCGAGCACGGTGAGAACCCGGCGCGATTCCTCGTCGAGGAAATCACTATCGACAACGGCCACGGCACCACGGGTGAGCTGATGCTCGCACGCATCCATGGTCTGGAGACGATCGCACTGTGTCGCTTCTGGCTGATGATCGAGCGACACCTCGCAGACCAGGAGGATCGCGAGCCACGCGATCGTGTCGTCAACGCCCTCGAACAGCGCGAGGATACCCTCCGGAAGCGAGGTGAGGGGCTAGCACAGACAGGACTCTCAACCGAGGAGCGTCGCGAGCGAGCGGCCGTCCTCGAGACCGAGTCCGTCGCGGTGCTCGTCGACGAGGAGGGAGAGGAGATCTCTTGGAGTCGCCAGCGCAGAGCGGTCGTGGGGGCAAACCAGTGACTGACGCCACGCTCGGCAACCTCGACCGACTCACTCGCGAACGCCTCGCGGAGCTCCCGCCGACGGCGTCACTCGTCTACCTGGAACTCCGCAACGCCGACGGTCCGCGGACGCTCCGCCAACTCTCTCGCCAGATGGCCCGGCCGAAGACGTCCGCCCACCGTGCCCTCCGGCAGTTACACGAGAAAAACCTCGTCACGTGCTCACCACGACACACCGATCCGCCCTCGTCAGAATGGAGTGTTGACGAGTGACTTCCAAAATGGGATTCACACGACGACTTAAGCCTACGGCCAAGGAAGGTTCGCGTGACGATACCCTTCAGACGGTCATGACCACCCGAGAGTGGGGCCGTAGGGGAGACTGCGCCAGGACAACCTGGCTGCTTTTCTGACCATGTTCGACTTCCAAGAGGACGTCCTGAACGACGGACACGTCTGTAACAACTGCATGGGCAGACTCCGTCGACGTGCGATCCGGTCGGTTCGATACCGGAACGCCGACGTCGACGCGCAACAGAACCGGGTGCAAGAAGACGGCGTGTTCGTGGCAAGCTACAGCGAGCGGCTACGCTGGCGAACAACCGTCGACAACGTCCCAGATGTGCCGGTCCGCGACCAACACCAAACGTTCTGCGAGTGTGGGTCGCCTGATGCATTCACCCGCATCTGGGGCGACGACGACGTCGACGCTGCACACCTTCGGGAGTTACTCGTCAACCTCCACGACACCCTCGTCGCGAAGGGGTTCGCCGTCGATGTACGCCAACTCGCTCGCGGGGCTGCTGAGATCTATCACGAGCTCCCGCCGGCATCTGCTCCGGGTCGCGGGATCGGTCCTGCACCCGTGGACGCACCGACCACGATCAACGAGGTCCTCGAGGCTGCCACCGACGCCGGCGTCGTTGGCTCACCGTCGGAGACTTCAGAGAGGGCACCCGCATGAGCGCGACCGGGATCGGCGTCGACGATGACGTCCACGTTGAGACGCCACGGGGCGAGCCGACAATCGCGACGGTCGTCGACCGGGAACCGACTGGGACCGTTGGGTCGGGCCCCTCGGCGTTGCTCACGGTCGAACTCAACGGAGTCTCGTGGCGTGTCGACGACACGGAAGCAGACTTAATCGACGAGTAGGCTGTAGGCCGCTGGGGTAGGCCCCAGAGCGTGGTTCAACTCCACGCGGTGGCATCTCCCAACGGCGCGGCATCGTAGTTTTTCGCTGCGAGGCCAGGTCAGCGCCTGCGGGAGTGTTGAGACACACGAGTGACCGGCAAGCCGGAGATCGTGAGCTCCTACGTGTGCTTCTCGTACCGACATCTGCGTCGCGTGAGCGGCAAAACCCAATCAAGTCCGGTCGCCTTGCTACGCCCGTGATCGGGTGACGAACGCCTCTATTGGGAGTGGCGAGACCCAAGCCCTCTACGGGGCCGCCTCGTCTCCGGGTTTGATTCCCGGCGTAGCCTTCTCGAGTCGTATCGTGCGGTAACTCCCTGCGTTTCAACTCCAGATGCCCGATTCGAATACTCATCGTTCGACGACCGACCAGTGCGCCGAGTGTGGTACGAGCCACGCCTCGGCGAAACCCTGCGACTGTCAGCCCTACGCTGATGTGTCATGATGTCCGTCCAACGCCCCCGGCCATGGTACTGCTGGGGTCACCTCGTCGACGAGTACAAGGGCACGCTCAGAGAGGGAGGTGAGTCGCTCCCGATGCTGAGAGCGCTGAAGATACTCCGTGCGATCATCGTCAACATCGGCGTGATCGCCATCGTCCTCTACTCGATCGCTCGGGGTGCTGATCCAACGTTCCTCGGTAGCTTCGGACTCGCGATCCTTGCGGCCTACAACGGCGTCGAGCTCCTCGACTACGCCGCGCTGCTCCAGGCGTACAAGGAGGTCCAGACTGGGTCAGACTCTGGTGAAGACTGATGAGGACGCCCCCTCTCCGATCGGCCGTAGCTGGCATGATCATCGTGTCGTTCTACAGCACGTGGATCGCAATGGAGTGGTCCGGGCGCGAACCCGATTCGCTGATCCTTCTCGGTGCGGTTGCGATCGTCTTCGGAGCTTCCTACTACCTTTGGGATGACGCGATGGGCGAAGGAATCGAAGCCACTCAAGAACTCCAAGGCGATGGCAGCGACGACTCGGAGAACTGACGCGATGAGACGCTACCGATAAATCCGCTTTTCCAGACAGTTGGTGACTCATGGGGTACATCTACAACTGCGACGGCTTCTGTAACGCCGTCGAGATCGAGGATCGGCCGGCACTGACGGCGGAGTTCAACGAAAACTGGTTCGACGACGGTGCTGCGGGTGACCGGCTTCGACAGGCTGGCTTCGAGGCGGGCGACCTCGTCACGCTGTGTCCCGATTGCACGGAACGACTGCTGATCCACGAGGGCGATGGGGCGTGATGCTGACCGCGAGCGAACGTGGGACGACCGCGCCGGGACGAGCTGCCCGCGGTGTGGCCGCTCGTACGACGATACCGAGCGTGCCGACGTCCACCATCGCGATGGCGATGACGGGAACGGCTCACCCAACAACCTTCGAAAGCGGTGTAAGTCCTGCCACCTCGGCGGCGAGCACGGTCGCGACGTCGAGTCGCCGAAGACGCCGGCGGGGCTTCGCCGGCGTGGTCCGAGCGGGCCGTCGCGGTCGGGGCCGCCGCGCTGAACCACTGGTGACAAGTGCCGATCTGGAGAACCACCAATGACAGACGCTGAATTTGAGATCTCAGAGGAGCCGCCCCGTGATGAGGGTGGCCACCCCGTCCATCCTGAGAAGGGATACCGAATTTGCGGAGCGACGAAGTCCGACCGGACAACGCCGACGTCCCACGGTCGCGAACGGGACGAGTACGACTACTGCCTGCTCGCAGCTGGCTGGGGTGAGGACCGGAAGGTCGGACCTTGCGAAAAGCACCCTATCAGGGGCGAGCAGTGGGGCGAGTCCAACCCGAACTTCAAGGCCGGGAAGACGTCGGCGTACTTCAAGTCGAAACTCTCGGACCGCCAACGCGACGTGTACGACGAGGTCGCCGGCGCGCTCGACGATGACGAGGATGCGATGGTCGTTCTGTCGCACTTCGCGACCCGCCTGCTAATGCTCGGCGAGCACGCGAATGATGCCGCGATGCTTCGGGAGGGGCGGCAGATCCTCTCGGAGTTCGGGATCGTCGAGACAGCGGCGGAGAAACACGAGCATGAACACTCGGGGAATATCGACGGCGAGCGCACCCTTGGGGAAGAGGAACGGGCGGCGATCCGTGAAGGACTCGCCTCGAGGAGGGGGCCATGAGCGTGGCACTCTCCGCGGACGACGTCACACTCGCCGACAAACGGGCGTCATTCAACCCGTTCGACGGCTGCCCCTGGATCGAGTTCTTTGAGGAGCTCACCTGGGGGTACATGACGCGCGAGGACCGCGGCTGGTCCGAGCCGGGACCTCACCACGAGCAGTGGTTCGATGACTTCGAGCGCGGTGACGACCTGATCCGCCTCGCCCACCGGGGGAGCCTCAAGACGACGTCGACGCTCGCGTACACCATCGCCTGTCTCGAGTACAAGTCCGGATTCCACGCCGCCTGGATCGGTAACAACGAGACGCTCGCCTACGAGAAGGCGCACTCGGAGTTCAACAAGCTCGTCGAGCGCAACCCCTGGCTGACAAACCTCCAGGAGGAAAACCGGACGACTGACCAGAAGGGGAAGAAGGAGTTCGGACACGACTCCAGCCTCTCGGTTGGCTGGCTCTTCGGTGGCGTCGAGGGAGTCCACGTCGATCTACTCAACGTTGACGACGTCATCAAAGAGAAGGGCGACGGCGACATGCAAGAGATCGAAGACTGGCTGTCGAGCGTCATCGTCCCCGTCCAAGAGCACGGCGGCCAGACGATCGTCATCGGGACGCGGAAGACGCCGACCGATATCTACTCGCTGCTCGCCGACCGCGAGGGGTTCTCGTTCACGGAGTACCCGGCGGTCCTCGACGAGTGGGACGCCGAGTTCCGCGAGGACGCCCCCGGGCGACGTCCTGATCCGGGGCTCTACCACCAGTCCCCGCACCCGCTCGATCCCGATCGCGAGTGCCAGCTGCTGTGGGACGAGCGGGGGGCCGACTACCTCGCCGATGCCCGCTCGAAGCAGTCGGAGCACGCCTGGATGCGGGAGTTCTGCTTAGTCGTCCAGACCCGGGAGGGTGCGGTCTACGATCTGTTCGACAGCCAGAAGCACGTCTTCAGTAACGATCCGGACGAACGGGACGTCCAGTACTGGCTCAACGGCCTTGACTGGGGATCGGGACACCCGGCGGGCATGCTGGTGATGGCCCGACGGAGCGACGGCGGAGTCGACGTCCTCGACGAGGCGAAGGACCCCGTCACAGGGACCAGCGACTACGTTGATGCGCTGTCGACGTTCCAGGCCGAGTTCGGACCCGGGACGGTCGGGTGCGACCCGAGCGACAAGCGAGGGATCGACGACCTCAGTGAGGAGGGATTCGACGCCGTCGCCGCTGACAACGACATCGAGGCTGGCATCCGCGTCGTCAAGGACCTCTTCGCGTCCGGCGATCTCCGGATCCACACTCGCTGTGAGGAGTTAATTTCCGAACTGAAGGCCTATCGATACAACCAGACGACAGGGAAGCCGGTCAAGAAAAACGACCATCTCGTCGACGGGCTCCGCTACGGGATCATGGCTGACGAGTACCCTGACGAGGGAGGTAACAGCGGCTCCGGGACGTGGTGACTTACTCATGACTGATACTGAATCCGACACAAAGGGAGATTCGAGCACGAGTAGTGACGTCCAGGAGGCGACCGGCGACGCCAACACTCCGATCAACGACGAGGTGATGGAGCTCATCGCAGCCGAGCGGGTCGATAAGACGATGCGCCAGACGCTGGCCGCCATCCTCGGCGAGAACATCCACGGCGGTGACGAGGACTTTTCGTACTACGACGTCTTCGAGTGGGACACCAACCCCGGTGTCGACCAGTTCTACACCCTCGCGCTGCGGAACCCGTACGCGTTCGCCGTCACGTTCCTTCCCGCCTCGACGTCCTGGCGTGACCCGCCGGAGATCGTTGACGACGCGGAGTCGGACGATGACGACGGCCAGACCGACTTCGAGGCGGAGATCGAGGAGTTCGAGCGCGACCTCCGTATTTGGAACTACGGCAAGCGGGCGGACAAACTCGCCGGCATCGGCCAGTACGGCATCCTCGTCCTCCAGTTCGACGACATTAACAAACCGAGTGAGTTCGAGAACCCTGTCGTCAATCCCTCGGGTCTGAAAGGACTACGGCCGTTCTCGGAGGCGTCGGTCGAGGACATCAAACTCGGTGGGCCAACATCGGATCGCTGGGGAAAGCCAGTCAAATACAAGCTCGATCTCACTGACGAGGAGGACGACGAGTCAGACACGACGGAGTCAGAGGGCCCTGACTCGATCTGGGCCCATCACTCCCGCGTAATCCACATTCCCAGCGGCGGGCTCCTAGACGACCAGATCCGGGGGACGCCCCGCCAGCAGCCTGTCTATAACAACCTCATCGATATCGAACGGACGCTCGGCGCCGCGGGGCAGCTCGTCTACCGAGCTGCGGCGTGGGGCATCAACATCAACATCGACAAGGATTTCGCCCTCGAGGACAACAAAGACGAACTCCGTGAACACCTCCACCGCTGGGAGGTCGGCCTCGAGAACGTTCTCCGGACGCACGGTGCTGCCGACGTCCAGAGTCTGGGTGGGGAGGACATCGATCCGCAGCCGGTGATCGACCCGAACATCGAGGCGATCTCTTCCCAGCCCTACATGCCACCCCAGTCGGTGCTGAAGGGGAACGAAACGGGCGAGCGGGCGACCACGCAGGACCTCAAGGACTGGTACGGAGAGTTGGGTGAGCGCCGGCGGACGTACATCACGCCGACGATCGTGCGGGCGCTGATCGACCGCCTCATCAAGTACAGCATCCTCACACCACCCAGCAAAGGGCCGTCAGCCTACTCGGTCGAGTGGACGCCACTGGCCGAGATGTCCGAGAAGGACGAGGCCGATATCCAGCACACTCGAGCGCAGGCGCTAAACGAGTGGACAGGCGGGATGCCCGAGGCGATGCTCACCCGCCAGCAGCAGGCTGACTACATCGAGGATGGCGACCTTCCCTCAGAGTTCGACGAGGTTGCCGACGACGTCCAGGAGCTCGAGGAGGAGGCCGCGGCTGCCGCGACCGCCCGCTCAGTCGAGGAGATGACCAGCGGGGACGGGTATGCCGTCGCAGACGGCGGCGAGGGGGTCGACGATTAGTAGCACGCACCGGCACCGACACACCCTGACGGCGCAGAACTACGCCCTCGAGGAGGCAGGTCGGTCGGACCCGACGTCGACGACGACCGTCCAACGTGCGTACGCCCGGTTCCTCCGCGGCCGGGTCGGCAGCCTGAACTCGGACGTCCGGCAGCTCCTCGTCGACGAGGACGCACTCGGGCTCGCCTCGGGTGACGGGGGGCGGTGGGCGGGCCTCTCCCCGGCCGAGACCGCTCGCCGGTTCGACGAGTGGATGGAGCGCGCCATCCAGGCCGAGGTGCTCGATCCACACGACAGCCGGAAGGTCCGCGACTGGTTCGAGCGTGCCTCGAAGCAGGCACTTCGGACGGCGAACGGCGAGCTCCGACGGTTCGGCGTCGACGTCGACCCCGCGGAGAACATCCTCGAACAGGACGTCGTCCAGGAGTCGGTCGATCTCCAGCAGGAGGACGCTCGCCAACGCGTCGCCTCATGGATGGACGACTACCGGACGGACGCGCGCTCCCTGGTGACCGCGGGCGTCACTGGCGAGATCGCGAAATCCGCTCTCGCCTCCGACATCTCGGAGCGGGCGCAGGTGTACAAGAGCCACACGACGGCGACGGCGTCGGGGCGGGTCGTCAACCAATACAACACGACGAAGCTCACCGCGTACGACCGCGTCGACGCCGACGTCGAACTCGACGTCGAGGCGGAGTTCCGGACGGCGGGCGACAACCGCGTCTGTTCGCTCTGCCAGGGACTCTCGGGGACGTACACGCTCGAGGAGGCCCAGCAGCTCACGATCCCGGACGACACCCACAACCTGTGTCGGTGTCAGTGGATCGTGACCGACGTCCAGGAGTTGTTCTAAGCACGTCTGATCGGCCCGGGCCGATGACCCCCGTACGACACCCACCGCCCGAGCGGTGAGGGGCGAGGATCCGGGCCGACTTCTACCGATGACAGAGGACAATCACGACTTGCGGGTGTCGGCTCGGACATGCCGGCTAACCGCAGGTTCGACAGACACAGCCGACGGTACCGAGTACCGTTTCGGTGGCATCACCGTCGCAGCAGGCGACGTTCTCCACATGGACGACGGCACGCGCGTCCTCATGACGGATGAGGAACTCCGCGCTGCCGCCGAAACACAGACCGACGAACCGCTTACCAAGGACCACCCCGAGGACGAGACAGGTCGGCCGAAGTACCCTCCTGACGTCGACGAGACGTTCGGGAAGGTCTCGAAGTCGGGGTGGATCGAAGACCAGCAGGCCGTCGCCTATGAGGCGATGACGCACGACCAGGCTGTCGCGACCGGCGTGCAGGCCGGGAGCTACGACGTCTCCGTGCACCCGTTCTTCAACACGGAACCCTACGACGGGCCCGAGGCGGACGTCACTGCGACCGACATTCGGTTCGGTGACCTGTCCGTCGTCTCGAAAGGGGACAGCCCCAGCGCGACCGCGGAGTGGGGCCCGAACGAGGCACTCGCCTCGTGGACCGCCGAGACCGACATCGGCGCCGAGCTGACGGCATCGGCTGATGGGGCCGGCGACGGAGGCGGCAGACAGAGCCTCATCAGCAGCACCGTTCGCGGAACGCTCGAGGCGCTCGGCCTCACGGCGGACGCGGTCGACCCGGACAGCATCGACACCGGAAACGAAGGGGCGGAATCCTCTGCGAACCCACAGACACCCAACATGAGTGACAACCCTATCGAGACGCTCGTCGACGAGCACGGCTTCGAGGAGGATTCGCTCGAGAACATGTCCGACGAGGACCTCGAGCGACTCTCGAAGCAGTTCGACGGCGACAGCACCGACACGACCGGCGGCTCCGGCGATGGAGGCGACGGTCAGACAACGACCAACGGCGGCGACGGCGGAAGCGACACCGACGGCACCACGCTCGCCGACATGACCGTCGACGACCTCGCGGACGGCCTGCAGGAGCGCGGGTTCGTCACCGAAGACAACGCGGACGAGGTCGTCGCCCAGGCCAACAAGCAGACGGAGAAGAGTCAGAAGGTCGAGGAAATCATCGCCAAGAGCGACGACTTCGACGACGACGACCGGCAGGAGCTCCTCGCTTCCTCGTCGAAGGTCATCGACCGCGAGTTTGAGCGCGTTCGTGGTGCGGCCGCCGCCACCCTCCCCGGGACGGCGGGCAGTCTCACTGCAGCCGCACCCGGGAACAGCGACTCGGACAACGACGTGGACGCCTACGGAACGGGCGTCCAGGAGGACTGATCTACCATGATCGCACAGAACCAGAGCGTTCTCGCACAGGTCAACGGCGGAGAGAGTTACGTCGACGGCGACGCAGACGAGGCGATCGAGCCCGGCCAGGGCGTCATCTGGTACCGCAACTCCGACGGCGAGAAACAGGTGAAGCTCGCTGGAGCCGACGCGGACACAAAGCGCGTCGCTCGCGAGCAGCGGAACCCGCCGCGGAGCCTCGGCTCCGTCGGGGACTCGCCGCTTGACGACCCAAGCGCATCGGGCGACACAGTCGAGACAGTCGGCTTCCGGCGCTACGACCGCGCCCGACTCCGCCACGACGGCAACATCGCGACGCCCGGCAACTTCGAAGACGCCGAGGTGGGCTGGGACGCGAACGGCTACATCACCGACACGCCGACGACCGCGATCGGCCGTGGCATCGAAGTGATCGACCGATCCAGCGGTGACGACTTCGTCATCGTGGAGTTCTACTAACATGAATACTGCAAACGTATCGGCGCCGGAGGTTTCGGCGCCCAAGGACGTGGAGAATCGCATCCCGCTGACAGCACAGGCGGCGCTCTTCAACCCGGTGCCGGCGATCCGAGAGAAGGCACTCAAGCAGCTTCGAGCGTCCTCTCCGTACACGCCGGACATGTGGGAGAGCCTCGACGAGGCGACGGGCGTCAAGAGCACGACGCCAACGGCCGAGCTGACGGCCGACTCGACGCTTGAGGTCGACTCGTGGGGTCAGTACGCGGACATGGTCCTCAACGAGCAGTTCGTGGAGTCCACGCTCGTCGACCAGATGATCGGCGCCGGCTTCGGTGTCCCCGCCAGCCTGGCGCGCTACGCCCACTTCAACCCGCTCAGTGGCGGGCGGATGGAGGCGGAGACGACGATGAACATGAGGACCCGCAGCGAGCAGGAGATGCCCGGGCACGGGCTCGACGGCGTCCCGCTCCCGCTCCACATCGTTACCTACCAGCTCGACGCTCGCGAGTTCCAGAACGCGCAGGCGTTCGGTGAGAGCTTCGACACGACCAACCCGAGGGAGGCACGGCGGGCACTCAACCGCTCCGAGCACAGCATGCTCTGGGACGGCTGGGGGCGCGACGTCCAGACCGAGCGGGGCCTCCTCTCGGTGGACGGTCTCGACTCGAGTTCGCCCGACGAGGTGCTCGCCGGGTCGGCCTCGAGCGGCTGGATCGCCGACGCCAACGAGATCCTCGCCGACGTCGACGAGCTGCACGACACGGTCGAGGACCAGACGGACGTCGTCGACACGGACGACGTTCCGCTGGTCTCCGAGGTCGGCGGCTGGGTGTTCGTCCCCCGCGCGATGTGGGGCGAGTTCACCCGCGAGGACTACGAGACGTCCGCCACGGACGAGCCGGTCATCGACCGCCTCGAGCGGAAGTACCCGTACCTCAACTTCACGCCGGCGCCGCGGCTGGACTCGGACAGCCTCATCATGCTGCTCGACGACCCGCGGTACTTCCAGATCGTGAACGCGCAGGGCGTCACGAACACCAGCTGGGAGTCCGACGGCGGGGCCGCGCTGAACAACCGTCTGCTGTCGAGCCGGACGCCGTTCCTCCGGACCCAGCCCGACGGCATCGCTGGCGTGGCCCGGCTCACCGGGATCAACGCCTGATCGCCATGAGTGACGACAGTCGAAACACGGACCCCGTCCGCGTGCAGGTGGTCGGACGGCAGTTCCGACACGACGGCGAGGAGTACCACACGGGTGACGAGCTCGAAGTTCCGGAGTGGGTCCTCGACGGCTACCCCGGGCGGATCGAGCCCGTCGCGGAACCGGAGCCGGAACCCACGGCCGAAACAGAACCCGACGACGGTGATGGCGTCGACGACGATGGTGCCGACGGAGAGGAAGGCGGCGAGGACGAGATCGTGGTCGACCCGGACCCGTCGGATCTGTCCGTCGAGGAGCTCAGTGAGCGGATCGCCGACGTCGACGACGTCGAGCTGCTGGCCGCGATCCAGGACGCTGAGGAAGAAGGCGAGGACCGGACTACGGCCATCGATGCCCTCGAGAAGCGGATCGCGGAGCTGGAGGGGTGACTCGTGACCGACTTCGAGTACGAGGATTCGGGCGACAACTGCGTCGTCTGCAACAGCAAACTCGAGCCTGACAGGTACATCTGTACGACCTGCACGCTCGCCAACCGGTTCGGCGGTCCTGCCAAACTAGCGGGGTGCTAATCCATGGCCGACTACCGGAGCAGCGTCGACGACGTCCGCGCAGAACTTGAGCGGACGGACTTCCCGACCGCCCAGCTGTCGGACCCGCAGATCGAGACCGTGGGCCTCGACCCGGCACACCTGGTCGTCGAGGAGGACCTCGCCGACACCGGTCAGTCCGACGACCGGCTCGCGCTGATCGAGCGGTACCTCGCCGGGCACAACATCCTCGCGTCCGGGATCGATGACCTCCGGCAGACGACGCGGGAGAGTACGGACCGCGAATCGAAGACCTACGCCGGCGACTTCGGCGAGGCGATGCGGTCGACGACGCTCGGTCAGAAGGCGATCTCGATGGACCAGTCCGGCACGCTCGCTGACGCGGCGAAACCGACGGCTTCGATCACCGTTCCGGACACGTCCGGAGGGCACTGAGCATGGCGGACCGACCGCACATCTACCGCGTGATGCGGACGTGTCGCTACGGTGGCGGCGAGCTCCGCGGTACCGGCGAGTTGTGGATCGACCCGCCAGCCGGCGCAGTCGACGGCCTCGGTCGACACCTGGAGCGGCTCGACGAGGACGGCCGCCTCCCGCGTGACGAGCTCGGGACGATGCCGTACCAGACGCTTCAGCAGCTCGCCGCCGCTGGCGACATCGACGACGTCGACGGAAACAGCGAGGCGGAGGCGATCGTCGACGCCTACGCGCTCGACGACGAGGATGACGATGGCTGACGCTCCTGAACGTCCACAGGTCGACATCATGGCTGGCGAGGTGTCGGTTGTCGTCACCGGACACGAGGACGACTCGCTCGACGACGTTCGTGAGGCTGCGAAGGAGACCTTTGAGCAGGTCGTCGAAACGTCGGTGGAGAACCGCGATAACGACCTCCGGATCTGACCATGCGCGGCACCCTCACTCACCTCATCACGGTCGAGCACTACCAGGAGACTGGCGAGACCGTCGACGACGGCGCCGGCGGCACGATCCCAGTCGAGGAGTGGGTCGCCGTCGTTGACGGCGTCCCCGGGCGGTACGAGCCGGCTGGACAGGGTTACGTCCGCGAGGATCAGGGTGGCCGTGTTTACTCGACGCCGCGGGTCTTCCTCCCGGCGCGCTCCGCCGGCGACATGGTCGACACCTCGGATGAAGGCGAGCCCGCTGACCACGAGTACGACGTCGCCGTCGACGAGGGCGACGACTGGCGACTCACGATCGACGGGATCGACGGGACATTCGCCGTGACTGATGTGGACGTCCACTACGAGGGGCCTGAGCGTCCGAGCCACGTGGTCATCGAAGTCGAGAAGATCGACCCGGAGGATAGCTGATGGACTCCGATTTCGAGTGGCTCGGTTCCGGGCCGGCCGGGATGATCGATGACCTGCTCAACTTCGAGGAGATCCTTATCGAGGAGATCTCGGAAGAGGCGGAGGATCTCGCGGACTCGCTGCTCGACGATACTCAGGACCTCGCGCCGGTCGACACTGGAGAACTCCGCGACTCGTACGAACGCGAGATCGAAGAGGTGCTCGAGGCGATCATCGAGGTCCGAGTCGTCACCCGCGTCGAACACGCTCCCTACCAAGAGTTCATGGACATCGGCACACCACACGTCGGGCCCGCACTTGAGAAAAACAAGAGCACGTTCGAGGACGCTGCCGAGAGAGCTTGGAACAGCGCCGTCCGGAGGATCTCGTGACTCGGAACACCGGGAGCGGACAGCTCCGGAACGCCATCCTCGAAGACCTCCGCACGCACCAGCCGTTGCTGGATGCGCTTGATCTGAGCGGTCTGTCCGACGTGGTCGGCCCGGCAGACCCGACACGGCAGATCTACAGCCAGCAGACGCTCCAGGAGACCGACTACCCCGTCGGCGTCGCCATGGGGGTGATGCGTGGTGGAGGCGGTGTCTCGACGTCCTCGTCGACGAGTGCCGATTTCGTCGTCCAGGGGGCGATCGTCGCTCGACTTGGCTGGCGGCAGGCCATCGACAACGATCCATCCCTCGGGCTCTCCGAGTCCTACATGGACCACATCCTGAGCCTCGTCGGAGAGCGTGCGAACATCGCGTTCGGCGTCCCATACCTCCAGGCCAACGGGCCGGTAGGCGGCTCAGAGATGCTGGAGTCTGACGACGGCGGCCAGTGGTCGCTCCCCGCACGGTGGAGCGTCACTCGGACGGTCGTTGGTGACGACGGCCCGCGAGCATAGCCCGCTAACTATCCGATTCAACACGATACTACAAACTCATGAGTGCAACTGACAGTTACGACGCGACAGAAACGCTCTCCGGGGCCTGGACCGACGTCTCCGTCGTTCAGGAACCCGGAGCGACCGGAGAAACCGAGACGTTCCTCGTCCGAACTGCGGGAGACATCACGATCACGCCGAACACGAATCAGTGGGAGAGCGAACCGAACGCCTCTCGCCACCGGGAGTCCGGCACAGAACACGTCGACTACACGATCGAGATCCCTCTCGACCACGATGCAGGGACCGACTTGGAAGAGCTCGGCGTCATCGACTCCGAGGATGCAACCCGGATCTTCAATGAGGTCCACGACGCCGTCCGTCTCTACGTGTTCAAGGACCGCGAGGACGCCGACGGGGAGGAAGTCATCCAGCGCGAGGCAGCCCGCGTCCGCGTCGAGGAGACCGAAGAGGAGTTCGCCAGCGGAGATCCGGCGAATGCGACCATCACGCTGCGTGTGATGGGTGAGATCAAGCACGAGTTCTCCACGGCGGCCTGAACATGTCTGGAGCAGCAACGAACGGAACGACGGAGCACTTCGACCGCTTCGACAATGCAGATGCCGCCCGCGACTACGTCGACCAGCGCGCCCGCGAGCAGCAGGAACGGAAGGAAGAGGCAGTGGAGGTCTACGGAGCCGCTCGAGAGCTGTTCCTCAACCGGTACCGAGACTCATTCTCCGTCGAGCGTCACGGGACGGAGATCGAGTTCTACCGGCCGGTTGGTGCAAACGCTGACCTAGGGAACTTCGAGGACCGCGAACTCGCACAGCGCCTCAAGCACGGTGCCGAGCTACTCGCGGAAGTTGAGCAGCGCCGGCTCGAGACCATCCGTGGCCTGCAGTCCAACGACGTCGACCTCGAGGCACTCTACGACGACGCTCTCGAAGGCACGGAGCTGATGCGGAAGGTACTGTCGGCGCACGCCGTCGACGAATCGTTCCGCGACCCGGACGTCTGGACCGCCATCTTCCGGGATGACGACACCATCGGCGAGGTGTTCGACGATTTTTCGACCGAAGGGGCGGCGGAGGAGCAGCAGCAGAAGCTCGCCGCGTTGCAGAGCATGATGTCGGACGACGACTCGGACAGCTGAAGGAGTTCTATGGCATCGGTCCGCGGGAATTCTACGGCATGCCCAACTGGGAGCAAACGTTTTGGATGACTCGCCTGAACGAACGACAACAGGCGTTTACACGATGACCCACAACACCGCCCCCTGTTCGGAGTGCCACGAGGAGATCTCGACTGAGGCAAAGAAATGTCCACACTGTGACCATAGTGGTTTTCGGCAGGCCTACGCAGGCCCGCTTTTCGTTACGATGTTCGGGGCACTCCTCTCAATATTAGTCATCACGGCGATCATCGGAATCCCACTGATGATCGGAGGGATCGTGTGGGGTATCTTGGTCTACCGAAATGGCCCTCATGTCGCGGCTAATCTCGAGGCGTCGCCTAGCGAGTAACCACTCCTCCTTCGGATTCACGCATACCGCCGAGAGGCACGAGCAGCAGCATTCATAATGGCTTTCAGCACACTCACAGGCGCGATTCGGGTAGACGCATCTGGCGTCTCCGAGGGCGTCGATACCGCCGAACAGGAGATTGACTCGCTCACCGGCCGGATGCAGTCCGCCGGAAAGTCGATGAAACGCACAGGCGCCGCGATGACCGCCGGGATCACGGCGCCCCTGCTCGCGATGGGAGGCGTAGCGGCTCGTCAGTCGGCGAACTTTGACCAGGCGATGCAGAAGTCCATCGCGGTGATGGGAGATGTCTCGGACTCGATGCGCGAGGACCTCGAGGAGACGGCTCGCGAGGTCGCGACCGCGACGACGATGTCTCACCAGCAGGCGGCCGACTCCTACTACTTCCTCGCCAGCGCCGGCCTTGACGCCGCCGAATCGATGGAGGCGATGCCAAAAGTCGCCTCGTTCGCAGAGGCTGGGCAGATGGACATGGCCGAGGCGACGGACGTCGCGACGAACGTCATGTCCGCGTTCGGCTACGAGGCCAGCCAAATGACCGAAGTGACGGACACGTTGACTGCGACCGTCACCAGCCACAATCAGACGATGGAGGGCATGAGCACGGCGATGAGCCGCGTCGCACCGACGGCTGCCGGGATGGGTATCGAGATCGAGGAGGCTGCCGCCGCAATCGGGTTGCTGGGCGACGTCGGGATTCAAGGCGAGCGCGCAGGAACCTCGCTTAACCGGGCGCTGACCGTTCTCTCGAACCCAACTGGGCGAGCTGCGGAGACGATCGAAAAACTTGGTGTGAGCATCCGCGACTCGAACGGCGACCTCCGATCCATCACGGAGATCATGGGTGACTTTGAGGCAGCCGGCGCCGACACCGCCGACATGGCTGCGATCTTCGGGAGTGAGGCCGGACCGGCGATGGCTTCGCTCCTCCAGCAGGGGAGCGGCGCTCTCGAGGAGAGCACGACGAGATTAAAGGAGGCTGAAGGGGCGACCCAAGATGTCGCCCAGACACAGCGAAAGACACTGAACGCGGAGCTCCAGATCATGCGGTCGAATCTCGAGGACGCCGGCGTCGCGATCGGGGCGAACCTCCTCCCGATGTTGTCGACGTTGTCGGGGTACGTGAGCCAAGCAGGGAGCTACTTCGCCGGCCTCTCCGACAAGCAACAGAACGTGGCGATCGCGACCGCGGGCGTCGCCGCAGCGGCGGGTCCATTGCTACTGGCTGGTGGGACGCTACTTACGATGCTTCCTGCGATGGCGTCAGGATTCGCGATGGTTTCGGCGGCATCGCTCCCCGTAACCGGCCCCATCCTCGCGATCGTCGCCGCGGTCGGGCTTCTGGGTGCGGCGTTTGCGACCGACTTCATGGGGATCCGTGGGATGACGATGGATGCGGTCGGGGTCGTGACGGATAACCTCGACCTGCTCAAGAACGGCCTGCTGGCAGCGATCGGCCCGGTCGGCTGGATGTACAAAGCGTGGGAGATGAACTTCCTCGGGATCCAGAATCGGACGCAGCAGGCAAAGGACCTGGTCCTGAACAACCTCGATCTGGTGAAGGCGGCGTTCCTCGCACTGATGGGGCCGATCGGATGGGCCGTACTCGCCTACCAGAAGAATATCGGAGGGTTCGGCGACGCTATGGACGAGCAGGTTGACCGGGTCGTGTCGGGGGTCAACTGGATAGTGAAACGGATCACCGAGATCCCCCAGGAGCTTCAGGACCTCATCGATCGGATCCCCGGCGTCGACGGCGAGGAGGTTGCGGACAAGCTCTTCCCCCCGAAACCTGCGGAGAAGCGGGCGGAAGAAACGGGCAAGTCCGTTGCCGAGGCGGCTGATGATGGTGTCTCCCAACAGACAGCATCGTTGAGTAGTAAGGAGAAGCAGCTACTCTCGGGCGGGAGGGATCCACACAGCGTCGGGGAAGATGCTGGGTCGGAAATAGCGAAGGGCGCAAAGTCTGGCGTCGAGGACGAACTTTCCAACGGGCCGATCAAAGGCGAGATGACGCCCGAGATCCGCGCCGCGCTCGAAGAGGGCGTGAACGGCTACGTCTCCGACCCCGACGAGATCGAGGACGCGCCTACCGAGATCAACGAGGACCTGTATGAGGCAGTCCGTGACGGCTCAGGAGTGGCGACCGCGGAGACTCTCGGCGTCTCTGAGAAAGAGTTCGCAACCCTCCTTCAGCGGTTCGAAGGTGGTGGCGCCGCAGGGCCAGCAGCGACCGCGGCCACTGGAGGGAGCGGCACATCGACGAGCAGCGCAGGAGGAGGAAGCGGAACAGGAACGGGTTCGACCGGCCTCTCAGCATCCGAGTTCAAGACGGCCCTCCGGGAGGTACTTGATGGGTTCCGGCTGGAGACACGACTCGAAACGGATCAGCGTGGTCTCGAACAGTGGATCGAAGACATCGCTGAGGCACAGCTGACCGAGGCTGCTAGTGGAGGACGGCCGTGATGATCCAGCTATTTCAAATGGAACTTCCCGACAATACGCTCGAGATATCGCCGCGATCGGGTGGCCATGAGACAGCGACTGCGTCGGTCCTCAACGGCGAAACCTACGTCGAATCGACGGGAGTGAGTTCACAATCATTCGACATCAGTGTACGGTTCGATGGCGACCGCCGGGCGACATGGAAAGCGGCCGCGCTGGAGATGCTCGGGACAAACCCTGCGCTCGGGGTGCTCCCACTCGGCGGCAGTACGCACGTCGGCGTCGACGGCTACTACGTCCCAAGCTCGACGCGTCGAGCGCCGGGGTTCGCCGAGGCCCGCGAGGCCGATCTGGAGGCGACTGACGCGAGTGAGTCGCTGACGCTTACGCTTGAGCGAGCGGGGACGCGCAAGCAGCACTATCTGGCGTTAGTAACATCTCCCGGTCAGCCCGATCCGGGCCACCCGTTCGGGAACGACACCACCGGGATCGTCGGTATCCCCGCGGACGCCCGTCGCGTCAGGATCGTCGACTCGACGTCGTCTCCGACGGAGCGTGAGCGACCGACGCCGGTCGAAACTGTCGAGACGGCACACGGCGCTATCGACTTGTTCGACGCGACGAGCGAGGCGATCGACGAGCCGATCTACTTGTACGATCACGGATACGACCTCCAGGGCGACGTCGACCCAACCGTGTGGGATAGCCACGGAGAGGGCGGCCAGTACGATGTGGAGGGATCGCTCGCCTGGGGGCGTGTTTACAGCACGGGCTACGTCTTCGACGGCGAGATCGTCCTTGAGAACGGCCTGCTCCGCATCACCATCGACGAGCCGACGAACGCAGACGAGACGGCCAGCCTCGACGTCGAGGAGTACGACGCCGGCGCGGACAGCTGGTCCACGGTCGACCTCCCATCCTACGACGCGGATCTGGACACAGACTGGGAGCCCGCCGACGTCGACCTCACGCACATCGGGCAGGCCTCCGTGCGAGCGCAGATCGAGTTCGAGGCCGTCGCCGGCGACCAGGAGGGCGACATCTACGCCGTCGACGTGGAGCTGGAGCGCGGCCACTCCGAGCTCGAAGTGTGGCGACTCTCGGGCACGGGCGAGATCCCCACCGACTTGGAGGTGCTGCTCGACCCGATCGCGTCGACGAGCATCGTGGACAGTAGCGTCGAGCAGGGGCTCGTGGCGCGTGCGGAGGTGCGTCGCTGATGCCCACCGAGACATTCACCGCGGACGCCGATTACACCATTCCCTCAACCGCGAAGAACATCCGGATCGAAGCCCGCGGGGAACCGGGCGAAGACGGGGTCGGCGATAATCAATACGGGGATGGAGGCGGTGGGCAAGGCGGCGTGGCGGAGATAAACGCCGGTGACGCGCTCGCGGGGCAAACCGTGTACGTCCGCATGGGCTACGGCGGCGGTTCGGGCTATCAGGAATTCGACGTGGACTCCGGTAACGGCGGCGGTGCGGCGGACGTCAGGGTGGGAGGCACGTCGCTTAGCGACCGTGTTGTTGTTGGTGCCGGGGGCGGAGGGGGTGGTGCGAGTGGCGATAGTACCGCGTATAACGGCGGCAGCGGTGGCCCGGACACAGGGGGGAACGGAGGCGAATATCAGGGCGACGGCGGGCACGGGGGCACACAGTCCAGCGGTGGTACGGGCGGAGATGGCGACACGGACTCAAGGGACGGGAGCGACGGCTCGTTCGGCGCGGGCGGGAACGGGGGCAACTACGGTGGAAATTCTGCCGGCGGAGGAGGCGGGTCGGGTTGGTATGGAGGTGGCGGTGGTGGTGCCAGAGCGAACCCCGACTTCGCCGGCGGCGGCGGCGGCGGCTCGAACTACACCGACCCGTCGTACACCGAGGTAACCAACCAGCGCGGCGGGGAGGTGTCAGCCGCCAGCGTCACGATCACGTACGACCAGATACCGGAGACGCCGACCGGAGCGACGGCTGACGCGGACGGCGAGTCGACGATCGACGTCGGCTGGGACGCGGCCGACAGGGCCGACGGATACGAACTCTACCGGAGCCTGTCGTCGCCCGTTACGACGAACGACACGCTCGTCGTGGACACGGCCAGCACGTCGTACACGGACACGGGCTTACTGAACGGGCGCACGTACCACTACGCCGTTCTCTCGTACAACAACGCCGGCGACTCTGGGTTGTCCGGCGAAGCCGTGGCGACAACGGTCCTGCCCGCGCCGAGCGTGCCCGCCGTCTCGGACGTCGACGCCGACAGCGCGACATACGCTTGGGACGCGACTCACACCAACGGCGAGACACGCGTCGAGTACCGCGAGGATGGCGGCGAGTGGGCCGTCGCGGAGACCGTCGCGTTCGATACCGAGCAGGCGGCACCATCGAACCTACTCAACGGGCAGCTGTACGACGCCCGCGTCGTCGCGCAGACCTCGGACGCCGAGTCTCCTTCGACCGTCGAGGCATTCCAGACACTCCTTCCGGACGAGCCCCAGCAGCAACTCGATAACGGCGTCCTCGACGAGATCACCGTCAACCGCGACCCGTCGACGAACAACGGGATCGTCCGCTACCAGATCCGCGAGACCGGCGCATCGGCGTGGGACTCCTCGGCCGCGGGCTTCGCCGAGGAGACGGCCGGCTATGACGCCGACGTCGTCTTCACAGGGTTGCTCGACGGCGAAGAGTACGAGACGAGAGGCCGGACGGAGACGGACTACGCGACCGGTGCGTGGACCGAGCCACTGTCAATCATCACACGGTTCCCAGGAGCGGACGATCTAACCGCGACAAACACGACCACAACGAGCGTCACACTGGGCTGGACCGAATACGCAGATAACGAGGACGGACAGCTCGTCATCCGAGAGCGGCGCCTCAGTGATGGGTCATGGGGGCGCGAGCGGGAGCTGGCCGATGTCGGCGTCAACACGGAGACGTACACCGACGACACGGCCCAAGCCGACCGCGAGTACCGCTACCGGATTCGGTCGTACACCGCGTACGCCGAGGCGGACAGCAACACAGTCACGGTGTCGACGCCGGCGCTCGACGGCGTTCGTGACCGGCATATCCCGGTCACAGGCCCGTACGTCGAGATTGATACGACAGACCAGATAGAGCCACTCACGCCGACCGTCACCGATTACGACTGGTCGCCCAACGTCAACGAGCGGCCGTCTGTCAAAATCACCGTGCCCGAGTCCGACCGCTGGGAGGAGCTCAAGGGCCAGCCGATGCGCGTGTGGATCGACGGGACGCAGCTCCCGATCGACACGCTGGAGGGGACGCGCACGACGACCGGCGACCGTGGCTCCGCGACCGTCCTCGAGGCGAGCGGCGCGAGCCAGCTTGACCCGTACACGGACGACATCCAGTTCGAAGCGCGTGAGAACCACCTTGCCGGTGAGGAACTCATCGCGGAGTACACGGACTACGACGCTAACGTTGACGACCCGGCGACCGACACGCGGTCGGACGTGTTGATGCTCCAGGAGTCCGGGGTGGCGCTCGAAGAGCCCCTCGCCGACGCAATCGATCCGACGGATCCACTCGAAGTCCGCCAGATCGGCGGCATCCGCCGACTCCAGACGGGGTGGTTCGTCGAGGCCGAGGACGCAGAGACCAACCTCGGTGTGTACCTCGCGGACAACTATGGCGACGCTGGGGCGTGGTCCGGGGGGCAGGCCCTTCGGCTCAACAGCGTCGGCGACGAGTTCGAAGTGTCGATCAGCACTGACCACGAGATTCCGGAGGGCGAGCTCGTGTTCGATCTCTTGGAAGCCGTCGAGGGAGAAGCGCCTGCGTTCGACATTTCGTTCGACGGCGACGTCGTCGAGTCGATCCCGACTGGTGGGCTCAACTCCGACGCCGACCAGTTCGACCTTTCGTGGGGGCCGGAGTTCTTTCTCAACGAAGACGGAGCCGTCGCGCCCGGCTCACACACGGTGACCGTGACGGTGACGACCGAGACGGACGGCGATATGTGGGTCGACGCGACGCACATCCGTGACGATCGCGACTCGTTCGTCTTCGACGACACGCCCGAGAACGGCGTCGTCCAGGGGCCAGAGCAGTTCCCCGGCGTCATCCATGTCGTGTTCGACGATGTCGGGAGCGTCGAGCAGGTTATCGCGGGAGAGTTCACCGTCGAGATGTCCTCGACGGCCGGCGATCAAGCGGTCGCGATCAGCAACGACGAGGGGGCGAACTGGATCGAGGCGAGCAACAGCGAATCCGTCTCCGGCAGCTTCGCAGGGGCGACCCAGCAGATCCGCGCCCGGGTGACGCTCTCGGGGTATGCCGCCGACCCGTCGAGCTCTCCGGCGCGGGGTGATTCGGGACAGTCCGTCGACGAGATCGACCTCCGTGCCGACCTCGAGGACACGCCCGTCCTCTTGGACAAGCAGTACCGCGACCGGCTCTCGAACGTCCTCGCGGAAATCGCTGACGGCGGGCGGATGGTGTGGGAAGCGCGGCGCGACCCTGACGCCGATCCGAATGATGAGACTGGCATCATCATCGAATGGACGCAGATTGGCCAGCGGACGCGGGCGTCGACTGCGCCGACGACGAGTCTTGAGAAGCGGACGACGATCGAAGACACCTACGAGCGGGTCATCGTCTTTGGTCGCTCGAAGGACGTAGAGGGCTCGACGTTCGCGCAGTCCGGCGGGAGCACGCTCACGTCGATCGGCGACGAGTGGGTCGTGCCCGACTCCGAGCGTATCTACGACCCGGACACCGACGAGGTGTTCGAGCGTGGCGAGGACTACCGGATGCAGTGGGATGTCGGCGGTATCGAGATCCTCGACGGTGGCGATATGTCCACGGGGACGACCTACGCTGCCGACTACGAGTTCAAGTACCGCGGGGAGGCGACGACGCCCACGGTCGATCCCGCGGAAGCCCGGACGGTCGAGCGCACGATCTCGGGGGCAACCTCCGACCGCGAGTGCGACCAGCTGGCGTTGTCGATCCTCAAGGAAGTCCAAGACGCGCAGGTGGAGGCGACGATCACACTCGTCGAGCCGGCGCCGGACGTGTCGCTCGTTGAGGCGATCTCGCATCCCCGCCTTCCAGAGGGTGCCCAGGAGATCCGTGGCGTGGAGCGCTCGTCGACGGACGAGCGCGAGTACCGCCTCGCGAACCGGCAGACGGCCAGCGAGATCGTCGACGACCTGCGAGAGGACTACGAGTCGCTCGCGGATGTGGTGTGAGGAGTGTGATCGTCGACGGCATCTCTCGGCGCATAGTGGGGTGGGCGTCGCAACTCTAACAGATTGGTGGAGTTGCCCCAAGCAGTTCCAGCAGGCCACACAGGATCCCGCGAGCAACCCTAAAGAACCAGTAGTCAGCCGGTTCGCCGACTCCGAGCAGTACTGACGCGAGCATACCTGCCGTAACGCCCGCTCCGGTGTTAAAAGACCCTCCTGAGCCGCATACCGAGACCGATGATCGTCCGGCGGGCGCGGCGGGCGTGAGGAGCGAGCCAGCGGCCGCCTCTAATGGTGACACTACGCACCTGCAGCTACGTTCTCAGAGAACGCGACGCCGGGGGTGACGCCCGGCGCGCGTCGATCTGCCCGTCAGACACGAGGCAGGCACGGTCTACGGAGGGCAGATCGAAGAGCGGGAACGGGTCCGGTAGTGGGGGAACCCGTTCCCAGCAGGGACCATTGGTCCCTGGTGTGTGATGACGAGTCAATCACTGAATAGGTTTTGATCCGACTTCCGTTTGCCAACTATTACCAATGCTACACAACGTTTCCAACACCCTTAGACGCATCGTTAGCGAATCGCTCGCGTCGAATGTCACGCGGATTCGCCCGACTCGCGATGTGTCCAGCGCTCCGTTACTCGGAAAATCGGACAGTATTGCAGATCTCGGTGGGTATATACCTACAGTTCGGGATCTGACGGGTGTCGACAGCGGTGCAGCAATAAGTGCTGACGACGGCTGCAATCGAAGTCGGAGTCAAACTCGAACGTCTTGGTGTGACAAGCAACCGTTCGACTGCCCCTGTCGGCATTTGTCCTGCCATCCGTCAGCTGCCGAACCACAGTTAGCGTGCACCGCGCTCGTGACGGCTGCCGAGGGGCTGGACTCGTCAACGCTTCTTGGATAGAGCACGCGCCGCCGTCGCAGGTTCGAGCGCTCGCGTGTGGTCGTCCGTCGAGTCAGACGAGTATGCCAGTCCGATATTCGGTCGGCTGAAGTTCGCGAGCAGGCCGAGGAGGCCGACCCCGCAGGACCTCCGTGACGTGTTCGAGCTCGGCGAGGCGATCCGACACATGTGCCGGGAGGTCGGATACGACGTCTAGGCGACCACTTATGTTTCACCCGCTCGTTGCGCTCGCATGCGCGTTGAAGAGCCGGAGCCGATCATCCCGATGTTCGATCGCGACAACTACGAGCTCGCAGTGTATGTCCGGCGCGACCACTGGGGGAATTACAAGTGGCTCAAGGGCAGCATCGAGGCGATATGTGCTGCTGTCGGAATCGACGTCGCTAGCCCCCATCTCCAAGAGCTTACTAACCAGCTGCTCTCGTGGGCATCGGCTGCTGTCGGAATGCTCGAGATTCGGCTTACTCTCGTCGCACTGGCCATACACGCGTTGCGATCGCAAACACTCGTCAAAGGGTATCAGGTTGTCTCGACTCCCGGATGGCCCTACTCATTCCCGATAGTATTTGGCGAAGAGGGCTACGGAATTGAACTACTTGACTAGTCGATCCGCATGCTGACACAATGATACGGCTGATGAATCTTCGAATTACTGTGTCAACGAACTATACACAGATAGAAAAGCAGCGATAACGTCTCAATCCCCGCAAAACAGATTCTTAGGATACAACCACGATAAATACAGAGTTCACTCAACAACTCGTTGAATCGACCGCCGATGGCGGTCGACAGACGAGACTCTGGCCGCACTTAGAACGCTCGCCGCTACGGTTCCCAGCGGGGCACTACGATGCAGAGGGCTGGGACGCCGACGAGGGCGTCCGCTGGGTCGCGTCGCTGTACGCGAGTGATGATCGGTATGAGCCGAGTGATCGTGCGGTGGAGCTGGTCGGTGAGCCACGGCTCGGCGAGTAACGAGTGCGTCGGACAGACCAACTGATAAACGAATCAACTGATTGAGAAACTACTGGAATCCGCGGTGAGCAGTCTTCTGGCCAGCAGAGTCATCAACACCCTTTCCAGGAAGGTCTACACTCACGTTATACACATCTTCTAAGAATTGTTGCGGCATCATTGCCACGCTGATAATTGTCTGGCACGCTGCATCAAAATCAGACGGAGAAAAGTCAGACTCGTATGCGAACAACTTTTTTTGAGTCATAAATCCATGTGGTCCGTTCAGATCGTTTCTGATCTGGTAGCCACAGTTCGGGTCAGATAGCTGGTCCACAAGCTTGGTGTGAACTTTTTGTATTTGTTTATCGTCCCGCTGTTTGTTTAACTCTGCAATTCTCTCACGCACTTCCGTGATGTCCTCATTCGTGATATCAGCATCAATTTGGACCTCACCAGAGATGTCGCTGGGTAGCCTATTGATCTTCTCCTGTATTTTTTGTGCAGTAGCAGCGTTCGGTGTTACATCGTACTCATATTGAACTGTGAAAAAGTGAGAGCCGGGAGTGGAGTAGACGATGAGATTGTTCTCTCCATGTGAGCACACGAATCCCTCGATTTTCTCTCCATCCTCTGTTGTGTCGTCTATCTCATCGATCACATTTCTCCCAGACTTCTGAATGCAATCCAGAACCGTGGCTAATCCGTCTTGAATATCAGGTTCATTCGACATCAGATCAGTCTAAGATGCTCGAGGTGAACTCTTCAGAGACATCCATCGCGCTCTGAGAATACTCCTCTAAGACGTCCTCGCAGTTATCTTGAACTGAGTAGTCTCGATCTTTGTCGACCTCGACACTAACGGACCTCTTTTGATCGGTATTGATGTCAACCATGAGAACATGTTTACCCCCCAATCAGAAAACTGCTGTGGTGGACCTGGGTATTTATACAAGGACTACCGATTCCACCAGTCGTCGCCCCCTCGAACGCTGACGTCGACACTCGCGGTTACGCCGCACGAACAGTACGCTTCGATAGTAGTGCCCATGAATGACGCCCGGTACCAGCCGAGTGATCGTGCGGTTGAACTCATACAATTGACAGCGTAATTTCTTGTGAGGTCGGGTTCACCCACACTCATGCAAGGAGGACTTCGCGATCTCCGGAAGCAGGTTTATCGAATCTTCGCGCCGAGAAAAGGGGGAAAACTCGGATACTACACAGATTGGTTCATCATGTTGCTGATCATCGCCAACGTCTCGGCGGTGATCCTCAGCACGGTCGACACAATCTATGAACCGTACGCCCAGATGTTTCAATCGTTCGAGATTTTCTCCGTCGCAGTGTTCACCATTGAGTACGTATCCCGCGTTTGGTCAGCTGTCGAGGCGGACGAGTACACCGGCGCAATCTCCGGACGGCTTCGATTTGCGAGCCGACCGCTCTTAATTGTCGACCTGCTCGCGATCGCCCCGTTCTATATCGCGGTGACTGGAATCGGAGTCGACCTCCGATTCCTCCGGGCGCTCCGACTCATCCGGCTGTTCCGGCTGCTGAAACTAGCTCGATACTCGACCGCGATACAGACGTTTGGCTGGGTTCTGAAGGACCGGAAAGAGAAGCTCGTTATCGCCGTATTCGCGAACGGACTGCTCCTCGTCGTGTCAAGTTCGGTGATGTACTTTATCGAGAGTGCTGTCCAGCCCGACCAGTTCTCGTCGATTCCGGCGACAATGTGGCGGGGCGTGGCGGCGCTGACAACCGTCGGATACGGTGATATGTACCCAGTGACCATGTCAGGCCAATTCGTCGGCGCGATCACGGCTGTCCTTGGAATCGGGATGTTCGCTCTTCCAGCGTCGATCCTTGCAGCTGGGTTCATGGAAGCAACCGAAAACAAACTCGACGAGCGGAAGCAGTGCCCGCACTGTGAGAAGGAAGTCCACCTCGAGCAGCTCGAAAAGATTGAACAGTGAGTCGCCGTCTCAGATCGGTATTGCTGTGCCAGCGACGATCGCGGCGACGGCAACGAGGCCGCCGAGGCCGAGCAGCGCGTAGTTCGCGATCGGGTTTGCCGCCTTGAACCAGTTGAGCGTGAACTTGTCGTCGCGAACTGGGGCGAATGGCCGTACACCCATCGGTGTGAGGGCGTCAGCGACCAAGTGCGAGATGATGGTCAACGTACCAAAGCCAAACGCGATGATACTGAAAAGGATCGTCGCGAGGATCCCTTCCTCGAGGCCAACGAGCGCCCCGAGGGCTCCAAACCCGAAGCCGACCAGGACCGCGAACCACACGGTGTGCGTGATCCCGCGGTGCTTCACCAGCGGCGTCTTCATATCGAGATCTGGAACCATCGCCATCGAAGCGACGGCGACCCCACCGGCCGCTGCGAGTTCGAGGGAGGCGAGTGCAGCGACGATAAATCCGAACGGGGCGTAGAGGAGGAGCCCCGCGCCTATGTGTCCTTTCTCGTGCATGGGTATCCCCTGTCAGCAGAGAATAAGGATGTTACGCGTCATCGATCACGAGAAGCTGACTGGAGATCAGGGGTGTCTACTCGTCCTGTTCTGATGGTGTTGAGTGGGTGCCGTATACACCATCTCCGCCGAGCGACATGGATGATACCTCGCGATAAGGTCCGAACGCGGTGAGCAACTCGACGTCGTCCCGGGCGATTGTCTCACCCGTGTCCGAGTCCGTGAGTTCATCGAATCTCGTGACGTCCTCACCGTTGAGGGTGCATCTCGTGCAGTGGAACTCGTCTTTGATCGGGAACCACGCGACATGGCCTCGGGGGCAGTGGTAGCAGTTGCGCTCTTCTTTGTCGAACAGTCGGATCGTCCGCCGCTCGTCAGTCATGCTCAGTGGGCCGACCGCTCTCACAAAAGTGGTGAGCCAGACATGGAGGTCGGAAGTGAAACTGTATCCAATCGGCGAGCATGTTCGAAAGCGGTCAGGTGAGAAAGCTGACGTCCGCGATGCCGAGCAGCACGTTATTCTCAGATATTTCTCGGTAACCAATCATTTAGTACTCGGTAAGTAATGGGCTATCAGGTTCTGAAACGAGGATACTTAGCCATCGTCGAGCAGCTCTCGAGCAGGGTCACCGTCTACCTCGAGCTCATCATTCGTGAGGTCGGCGATCTTGTCTTCATCGAGTCCAGGGCTCTCTGCGACGAGTCGGACGATCGCGTCGGACGCCTCACTCACACTCGTCGTCATCCTCCGGTGGATCTAGAGCTGTACGATGCTCACGAACAGAATACACACTATGAGAGTCAATGTCCTAGTCTATGCATTTTGAATTACGATAACCGTACTTTAGTAGAAATATACTATCTTGAGGTAACGCACATTTATATTGGGTCGATTACTTGAAGATGGCATGTCAGTCCCCAATGATAAGTTGCGCGCTGCTCTTGGAATGTTGAAGCTACGAGAACTGCGCGACTTAGGGTATGAACGAGATATAGACATCTCTTCAAACAGGAAGGACGACTGGGTTGATGAATTTCTCCGGCTGGATTGGTCCAAAGAGCAGTTCAGCGAATTAATAGATTGGATCGTCGTTCTGGAACAAGAAGAGAAATCTCGAGGGAAGTATCTGGTTGATATAGTTGGCATCGAATCGTTGGTAGATGATGACCCAGTAGAGGAGATACGAGAGAAGTTTTCCGAAATGGAAGTGGAGTTTTCGGAAAACGGATCAGAGGTGGTGTCAGAAGGGTTCGAGATAGAAGATAACTCTTCTGTTGAATTGGGAGGTACCTACTGGTCAAAGACCGACGATTATATTTTAGATCCGTTAGGAGAATTGCGAGAAACTTCGAGAATTTATGGAACAGGGTTTGGGGTAGATCCAGATAAGGAGCAATTTTACATTAGCGCTTCTTTGCCTGCCAAAGCAGAAGGTTTGCTAAACATCGTTGAGAGAACTGGTTTAAGTCTCTCACCAGTTGGTTATCAGGATCTAGCTAACGATGAGGCAAACAGAAAAATGGAAAGATTTGTTGAGGATTTCGAAATAAAGCTACAAGAAAATGATAGTCAGGAGAGGTTTGGAGATTTTGTCAGCATATTACAAATAAAACAGGTGAAGATAGAAGTAGATGAGCAGAGTATTAAGAGGATAGATTTCAATGGGCGTAGAAATATATTCGATCATCCAGATGTTAGGATGTTTGTAGAGGATCGAGATGGGAGGGTATCACAGATTGAAGGAACAATGAAGTATAACGGGCAGGACTTCTTCTTTAAAACAGGTTACACTCCAAAATTTGGAACATATACAATTGAGAAGAAAGGGCAGCGTAGTGGGAATTTGGCTATTGTCGAAGAAGCTGAAAACTTCTTAGAGGAGTTGTATCAGGACCACTTTGCACATATGGACTGAGTATGAATCGCGACTATCAGTTTGAGGTACAGTACCTGCTCACGGTGACTATTGCAGTGACTGCAGCGATTGCTTCTGACTTCATGCGGCCAATTTTCGATGTTAGGATAGGCTATTTACTTCTGATCATAATCGCCCTCCATATTGTTGTAATAAACCACCTGTATGCACTGCAACAGATGGCGGATGTGAGAATGGAGAGCGAGAAAGAGCTAGACGGGTACAGTCAATATACCCTATTCACAGTTACACTGACGATCCCATTCCTAATTCTTCATGCAATATTCCTGTACCTATATTCACCAATATCTGTTTTTATTGTGGAAGGTTTAGGAATATCCTATAGTAATTTTCAGTATATGGGAATAAGTAGCGTCAAAATGTTTATGGCATATCTCCTTCCACTATTACTTACGATGGGCCTCACTCAGCGATTTAGCAAAGAGATATTCCGGGGCCTTCGAGCGTTCAGAAATATCAATTTTGTTGTGGTTCCAGAGAAATTCAAGATCTATCAGAGCCATGAATTCACTGAACCTCTCTTTATAAAAGTAGAAAATAATGGTGATGCGGAAGTTAATCTCGGGCTCGAGTTCGAACTCCCAAGTGAAGTTGTCTGGGTTAGCGAAACTGGAGAGCACAAAAATGAATTTAGTGAAGAGCTGGAAATAGCCTCTGGAAAAAGTAAGAGATATAATTTTGAGTTGCAATACAATGGAGAGGACCGGAAAACTTCTCAATTTGAAGTTATTCTTACTCAAAACGGTCCAGAGAAGCTCAAAACGATTGATGTCCTTCTAAAGGGAGATACCTGAAGAGAGGACGCAGCTTCTTTCACGACGAGTTAGGGGATTCTTCATTGGCCTATTACTACTCATCGACGCTATCTACTTAGGGTCACAAACGGGATGTAGTACATTGTCGTATCCCATTTACGGAAATCTTGAGGATTAGTCTAGCAGCTCGTCCCGCGCCTGCTTCAGTTCGCCCACATCCCACTTCTCGCTCCCGCCCTGGTCGCCGTGAGCTTCCTTCACCAACTCCCGAAACGCACCTTTCACAACTGGGTCGGGCGCACCCTCGGCGACACCGAGCACCTCGTGCGGGTCGCGATCGGGTTCGGGCTCGACGGCGATCACGTCAGAGCTCGCCGCGTCCTCGTCACCCGGTGGTAAGCGAGCCGTCTCGAACTCGGAGTCGGCAGTCGTCACCCCGCAGCGCTCGGCGAGGCGCTTCCGGCGAGCGTACAGCGCGATCGCGCGGGCGTTGTCGCGAAGTGAGTCCCAGCGGTCGCAGGCGATCGCATACCCCTCGTCGGCGTGATCGTCCTCGCGTCGAAAGTACGCGACGACGCCCGGGTCGTCTGGGTCCGAAGACTTGTGCGGGATCCGCGAGTCATTGACATACGCCGGTGCCGCGAATTCGACGCGCTGGAGCAGCGCCCCCCATCGGGAGAGCTCCTCGTCGATCGACTCGAACGCTTCGCGATGGCCGAGGGTGATGTTGCCTGGGTAGGGCTCGCGCTCGCTCGGGGCGGTGCGAGGATACCCTTCCGGCCAGTCGAGGTCGGGGCGCTGTTCAGTCGTGTTCATCGACCTCCTCCATCACGTCGACGTTCGCGGCGAGCTCCTGGAGCGTGACCTGGAGCGTGCCGAGTTGCCCGTCGATCTTCTCGACGATCGCCTCGGGAGCAGGCGCCCCGTCCGGCACTTCGACGTCGAGGTCGTCGACGGGGAGTTCATCCCGGGCGTCGCCCAGCTCATCGGCCGCGGCTCGAAGGCGGTCTCCGGGTTCACTCATCGCTGATCACCTCGTATGCCGCCCGGACGTGCCGGCGGAGCGCGTCGACGTCCTGCTCTTCGATCGCCTCGCCCGCAGCGCGGACGTGTCGCTTCAGCTCCTCGACGTCGTCCTCGTCGCCGGCCCCGTCGGCGTCGCGAGGGTCGTCGACGAGCTCCCACAGCCCGCGTGCGAGGTTGTCGACGTGCCCGTGCTCGTCGAGCCGCCGGAGTCGCTGATTGATATAGGTCTGCTCGACGCCGGTCTGCTCCGAGAGATAGCTGGGTGATGCCCGCCCCTCATGGAGTTCGTCGAGGATCTCTCGATCCGCCTCGTTCAGTTGCCGTGGTTCAAGCACTGGCTGGGCTTTCGCCGCCATAGGCTAACTATCCTTGCGAACCTTAAGTAATTACTGTTAGTGCTACTCAATAGTTCTAACTAATAGTTATCTATAAGTATCCACGGAATAGAGTATCTGATAGGAAGCACCGGATGGCTGCGTGAGAACGTGGCCGGGTGGTAGGACACCCGACCGGTGCTGTCCACTATCGACAGCATGTCAACCACGAATCCGACACCCCAAAACGGTACTGATAGCACAGAACGGATCGACGACCTGCGCGAGCTCCGCGTGGGCGACCGCGTCGTCTTCGGCGACCGCCAGCGTCCCGTCGACGTCGTTGACGTCGGCGTTCGCACGGTCACAGACGAGCGCATCGGCGCCGAGCTCGAGACGCCGATGGTTCGCGTTGAGGGCGACTGGGAGAACGCGACCGACCGCGTCCTCGCGCACAAGCTGAATCGCTGGGAGGGCGGCATCCGGCTGGAAGAGCTCGACACGATCGTCGCCTGCGAGGGCGCCGACCTGGAGCGCGGCGAGATCGTGACCGTCCGGCGCGTCACCCGTGGTGAGGAGGTGAGCAACTGATGTTCTCGACACGTCTCCCGTCGATCCCGGTCCGCGCAGATGCCGAGATCGTCGACGGCCGAACCACCATGGCCGCCTCGGGCGACGCGTCGCTGTACGTTGCTGCACCCGAGCAGCGCCCGCTCGGCAGCGGCGAGACGCACCTGCAGCTCAAGGTCGCAGGCGACGGGACGGAGACGGTCGTCGAACTCGACGCCGACGCACTCCAGCAGCTGGTCGACGCGATCGAGGAAGCGCGTGAGTCTCACGAGCCGGTCTCCGAGACGTTCGACCCAGCGGACTACGACGACGTCCAAGAAGCGCTGGAGGCAGCCCCGGACGGCTACGACATCGAGGGGATTATCGACCACTTCGATCCGGTCCTCGGGGAGAGCGAGGAGAACGAGGAGGTGCCGGCCGATGTCTGAGCAGGGCGCGATCGATTCGGACTTCCAGGATCCCGAGCTCTCCTACGAGGGCCGCGTCGAGAGTGCACTCGACGACGTCCGCACCGAACCGGTCGCGGGCAGCCTCGCGATCGACATCGTCACGCGCCAGCTCCTGTTCGTCCGCTCGAAGGTCGCCGACACGCTCGGCGAGTACTACGAGCAGGAGAACTTCGACCTCGCGACGTACGGACCGCACCCGTGGCTGCCGGTCACGGTCGACGACGCCGCGTTCGAGTGCTACTACGTGAACGACCTCTCACTCGACAGTCTCGACGAGCTCGCAGATCTGAACGACTACGCGTTCCCTGAGGGACGCCTCGCCGTGGTGCCGGTCGAGAACGCGTGGAACGACTCCGAGGTGCGGGATGTCTAAGGCCGACGACGGCGACGCGGCCACGGGCCCGGGAACGTTCGACGAGCGCGCCGCGAAGGCGCTCACCGAGTCGATGAGCGTCCTCGATAACGCGCTCGACAGCGACCTCCGCGACGAGGAGTTCCTCGTCGTCACGCCCAGAGGCACCTACACGATCGACGCGATCGCGGAGACGTGCGACTGCCCGGACGCGCTCCACCGGGGCGTCCGCTGTAAGCACATGCGGCGCGTGGACTACGCTCGCGGTGCCGTCCCGATCCCGGGGTGGGTCGACCGCTCCGCGATCGACGACGGCCTCGGGCAACACCTCGCTGCGGCGCCGCGCATCGCGACGGCCGACGGTCGGACGGTGGTGTTCGAGCAATGACGGACGACGATATGGGGCACGCTTCGTCGCTCCCGGAGCAGTTGCGGCAGGCCGAGGAAGACGACGACATTCCAGCGTCGAGTCCCGAGCGGAGTTCGATCCGCCTCGCCGTCGACGGCGAGCTGCTCAACTCGAACAACCCGATCGACTACCTCGTCGGGTTGCTCCTCGAGGGCAAGCGCTACGACGGCGCGTGGGATGGCGACGAGGAAGCGGTCGCGAAGTACGCGATCGCGTCGTGGTGCCAGGAGATCGGCTGGGCACCAGACCTCACCGACTACGACGTCGGCGAGCAGGTCGATCTTGGCGACGAGGTGCCGTATCTCAACGCTGCGTTCTACGACCACGAGCACGCCGTCGATGACCAGGAGAGCGACGATGCCTAGTCTCGTTGAGCGCGCCGGCGTCGTCGAGGCCGGCCAGACGTGGCGGTGCGACGAGTCCCGTGCTGACCCCGAGGACGTCCCCGCACCGCACGACGTGCCGCTCTGGGAGCCGCACCCGCGGTTCGACGTCATCATCGACGAGGTCCAAGACGACTACGTTGAGGCCACGGCGATGACCGGCAACAGCCACCCACGGACGCCGGACTTCGGCGCGGACGTCGTCTCCACGGTCGAGACGCTGACGAGCGATCCACGGTGGTCGCTGCGGGGCGAAGACGGTGATCGCTCATGAGACAGCAGACGCGAGAGAAGGCGCTGACGGAGCGTCAGTTCGAGCGGTTGCTCATCGGTGCGATGCGTATCGAAGACGCCGAGCAGGCGATGGAGACGCGGGCGATGCTGCTCATCGGTGGTCGGCTCGGGCTCCGCCCTGGTGAAGTCACGCACCTCGACGCGTCGTGGATCAACCGGCGTCGGGAGATGCTGTCGATCCCGAACCACGACTCATGTACGAAGGGGAGAGATGGATCGCCGTGCGGCTACTGCCGCCAGGCGGCGAACCAGCAGCTCAAGCACGACGACACAAAGGAGTTCGACGATGTCATCGAGAGCTACTGGAACCCGAAGACTGACGCCGCGGTGCGTGACGTCCCGTTCGGGTGGTCCCAGCGCATCTCCGTCGCGATCGAGTGGCTGATCGACACCCACGGCGGCTGGCCGTACTCGTTCTCGACACTCCAGCGACGGCTCGAAACGGCACTCGACAGAGCCGACCGCCTCGAGAAGGACGACACGAGTCTCCACGGGCTTCGGGGTACGGCTGCCTCATACCACGCCGGTCGCGGACTCGACTCCGGGCCGCTCCAGTCCATGTTCGGGTGGAGCGATTTGGCGACCGCGAAGAACTACATCGCCGTCGACGGCGAGATGACGGCCCGTGCGCTCCGGGAGGCGAACTGATATGTCGAGTGAGCTCCCGACGATCGAGTTTATCGGCGCTGACGGCGTCCGTCGCGAACTCGACTTTCAACGCTCCCCGCACGCGCCCTGGAGAGCGCTCCTCGTCGAGCGCGAAGAGACGGACGGCGAGATGCGCCACGTCGGCACCGAGCAGCTGCGCGAGCTCCACGTCGACGGCGAGCCCGTGACGGCCGTGACGCTCGTCGATGGATTCGAGGGGCCATGAGTCTCCGCTCGTTCTCCGAGCCCAAGACGCATTTCGAGATCGTGCCGTCGGGCAGCCCGCCGTCCGTCGACGGGCTCGCGATTTCGGAGCCGAAGTATCTGCAGTGTTCGGAGTGCGGTGCGCGCGTTCGCATCGACGGGCCTGAGGGACACAAGACAACGATCGACAACCTGCCGCATGACCGCGACTGTCCACAGCGAGGGGTGGCGAGTCGGTACTACGAGGAGCGGTTCGTGCGGTAGGCGCTCTTCTACTTTCAGTTCCACCCCGGAAACGAGGCTCCGCTTTATTAGCCCCGTTCGCGTCAGGAGTCAACAGCATGATACGTCGTCCAGAGGTCTTCCACGACGAGACGCCTCCACCTGCACTGCGTCATCGCGAAGCGCAGGTCCAAGAGCTGATCCGGCTCCTCCACCGCGCTTGCTCCGACCACAATCAGGGCGCGCTGCTGGCAGGCCCGAGTGGCGTCGGGAAGACAGTTCTGGGTCGGACTGTCCTTGACGAGTTCGGTCGCGAGTTCGGCACGCAGTGGACGTGGATCCAAGCGCTTGGAACCACCACGGGTGAGTTGTTCCGCGAGGCCATCCGCGGCGCTGGCGGAACGGTCGCCAACAACGCACCGAACGACGAGCTCCCCGAACGTTTGCGCGAGACGCTGGCTGGTGATGAGCTACTGATCCTTCTCGACGAGGCCGACGACGTCTCCGGGACCGATGCAGTCGGCCAGCTGACCAGCGTTCCAGGCGTGGAGGTCGTCGTGATCTGCCACGAGCCAGATGACTGGCTAGCACGCTCCGAACCACGAGTCCGACAGTACCTCCACGGCGGACGGATCGAACTCGATCGGTTCGGCGTCGACGAGCTCGCGGACATCCTCCGCGACCGGGCGCGCGTCGGGCTCGTCGACGGCGTGGTGACAAGCTCGCAGCTGGAGACGATCGCCGACGACGTCGCCGGCGTCGCCCGCGAGGGTATCCAGACGCTGCGGGCGGCCGCCGAGAGCGCCGTCGAGCGTGAGCACGGTCGCATTCACGACGACGACGTCGACGACGCCTACGAACGCGCCCGCTCCCGGATCCGCGAGGCGAACCTCACGTCGCTCCCGTTCCACCACCTGGTGCTCTACGAGTTGATTCGGGAGGCTGGAGAGGTGACTGGCCGTCAGCTTCACGCCCGGTACGAAGAGGTCGAAGAGCAGGTGTACGCGAACCGCGAGCGGATGCCGATCAGTCGTCGCGACCGGCGCAACAAGCTCGACAAACTCCGGGCGTACGACCTCATTGAACGGGAGCGCCTCGACCATCGGTGGTTGTACACGCCAGTTGATTCCGGCCTTCACGCCGACCGTACTGTTCGAATTCCCCGGCGAGTCTGATTATCTGTGCTTAGGCACAAGATAATTAACAGTCCAAACTAGATAACTAGTCAGAGGAGCTCATAATATGGGAACCACAGATCACGAAGCACGTGACGACGGTGCACGAGGGATTGAACGATGGAAGGAGGAATCAAAGGCAATTGAGCGTGTGATCGAGGTTGTCCTCTCGCTCGGCGAGCCCCAGACCGCGGGCTGGATCGCCGATGAGGCGCATGTGTCCGAGCAGACGACGCGTGAACACCTCGGCCTCCTCGTCGACCTCGGGATAACGACCTCAACGTCAGCTCGTAGTGTGACGAAGTACCAGCCCGACGCGGCGTACCTCCGCTACCGGGCTGTGTCGGCGGCGATAGAGCGTCATTCGAAGGACGAGATCCTCGATAGCGTTGAGCAGCTCAAAGAGAAGGTGGAGGGTATCGCCGAGGACTACGGCGTTGAATCGCCGGATGAACTCCGGGCACTCGCTGCACACGAGGATGTGAGTAGCGACGAGGTCAAGGAGTACCGCATCGCCGCCTCCGAATGGGAAAGCGTGCGACGTCAACTCGACGTCGATGAAGAAGCGCTTGAGCGCTACGACGAGTTCACACGTGATAGACAAGCGTCGCACGCGTAACGAATGAACGGGCCGCCCTCACCAAACGGCAATCCGTTCGAGTATTCCATCGGACGGCAGCGAGAATTCGCCCACACAAGCCTCTACAACAACCTGCATAAGATTCCCGGGATCGAGAACGTCCATTGGAGTGAATCGAATTCTGGGATAGCCCAGGAAATTCGCGCCGACGTCACCGTCGACGTCTTCGCCGAGGGCGTAATTCCGTGTTCAGAGGCACATCTCACAGTCAATTGGTGGCCTCAAGAATCAGGAGAACAGGACTGGTTTCAGCTGCATTACTGGGACGACACTGGCTTCGACTGTGGGTGGCACCGCCATACCAACGACCACGTCGACGGGCTCACGCATTATCAAGAGCGAGCTGGTGCCGATGCCGAGTACGACTACCGAAGCATCACGTTCGACCATGGGAACCCGGTCGGTATCCTCTGGGATGTCGTTGACGACCGGCTCATCGATGTGCTGATCAAACGATACTCTGAGTAGCAGTCGATCACCCCGGAAGTACGGCCCCCTTTTACCGTGTATCCAGCCCTCGCTGCAGGTATGCCACTCACGGCAACCCGAACGACAGTCAACATGGACGAACTCGGCTTCGACGGCGACATCGAGATCGTGGTCGACAGCCGAGGCGAGCAGACGATCGTGGAGGTCGACCGCGACGGCGACCGGTGGGCGCTGCTCTTCGACGAGACGGGCGAGCTGGCAGAGCGGACGCCCGCCCCGCCGGTGTCGACGCCGCCCTGGCTCGGCCCCGCGATCAAGAAGGCCGCTCCGCAGCTCCGGGTGGCGTAGATGGCCGTCGAGATCGATCGGTCCGGTACCAACAAGTGGCGGTACCGGTGCCCCCGGGGACACACCAACTTCGAGGTCTGGGGCGACACGATCGCGTGTGTCAGCTGTCCGATGCGCACGATCCCCGGCAGCGTGACCTACGAGACCATCATCGACAAGAAAACCGGTCGCGAACTCACGGTGAGCGAGGTGGTCGGGGCGTGAGCCTACTCGACCGGCTCGAGCTCGGCGGCGTCGAGCTCCTCATCGAGGTAGGCGCGTCCTTCAGGGGTGATATTGTACAGACCCCGGGAGATGCGTACCAAAAGTCCATACTCAGCAAGCTTTGGACACCGGTTCCTCGCGTGACCAGCAGATGGACCACCGAGGTCCTCAATCGCAGTGGGGGTGAGGTTCCCGTGTTCACGGACAAGTTCAAGGATGGTATCGTCCGATGGAACCATCCAGTCCGCCTCTTCGCGCATCTTGTCCGCGGAGTTGGTTGCTACTGGCATATGGCCACCGATTATCAGAAGATAATGGCGACTAGTACTTAAACACTTGTGTAATGCAATCATACACTGACTAATTGCCAGCAAGTTATTTGTAAGGGGAGGTATAACACCTAGTTGACCTGGCCTTCGCGGGAAAACCCCGCCGTGTTGACGCACGACGGGCCGGGTCCCATGGAGCCCCTCTCACGAGGGGATTTGACAGAGACCCATGACCAGATCAGAAGACAGGGGCCTTAGTAATAGCCCCAATGGCGACAGCAGCACTGACGCAGAGATACTCGACAGTGACGAGCCAGCGGTAGACGCCGAGCATATTCCAGCACCAACACCACATGTCGGCGGCAAGCCGCCACGGGAGTACGAGCTGTTCGGCAGCTTCCAGATCGACGCGGGCGGCAACGCGTGGGTCGCGGCGAAGTACCCGGTTGACGTGACGGAGGTCCGGTGATGTCCGTTGACGACGCCCACGCGATCGTCCGGAACGCCCTGCAGGGCGCGGATGAGAGTACGCCCGGGCTGCACGAGCTCCGACTCGCCGACCTCAACGAGGCCGAGCGCGAACACGCGATCGCAGCGCTCAGAAGCCTCCATCAACTCGACGAGGCACTCGCAGTTCGATCGGAGTTACACATGGTCGAGATTCCGTGGGACGAGGGTGTTGGAGGTGACGCCTGATGCACGACGCAACGCTGTTCCTCACGCACGAGGAGGCGCGCGATCCCGAGATCTCGTCCAAGCTCGATGGCGAGTACCCGGCCGTCGACGCCGAGGGACAGACCTACCTCGACGGCCACACCGTGTACTTCGGGACGGCCGCGGACCTCATCGAAGAGCAGAACGAGGATGTCGCCGTCGACGAAAGGGAGATATCGACGAGCCGGCCGAAATCACTCGTCCCGCGAGCTATCGACTTCTACGCGGACGTCTCCACCGACCCGGGGTTCATCGGTGTCTCGTCCGTTTCGAAGGGCGAGTGGTTCGTGAAGCGCGTCGCTGCTCAGACTGGCGTCAACGTGAAGGAAACCCGGATCGACGTCGACGCGTTCGCCGAGTACATCCGCGAGCAGACGGAGACCGCCGATGCCTGGAACGTCTCACACTCGCGGGACTACGGCGGCGGCAAGGAGAAGACGAGCATCGATTACCACGACGCGGCCGACATCGAGTCGGCGCGTGACGGGACGATTGGGCTCGGCTTCGAGTACATGTGGAACGACGCGTTCGTCGACGGTGTCATCTACGAGAGCGGGTACGTCGCGAACTACAGCAACGGACTCCTTGAAGAGGGGTTCGCTCTGTGGGTTCGCGAAGAGGTGTTGCCGTTCCTCGAGATCGACCTTGGTGACGAAGAGTCGAGCGAGCAGACGACGCTGACCGAGGACGAAAAGGACCGGGCAGAGGTCGCCGCGACCGACGGAGGTGACGACGATGGCGAATAGTGCACCGACCACGCCCGCATCCCCGGACACTCATCGCGAGCGAGTGATCCAGCGAGCGAGACTCGAAGCGGCGAGTCGTCACGACCGGTGTGACGCACTCGACCTCCAGGCCGGAACGAGCGACGTCTCAGGTGACGAGCTCGTGTACTGCGGTCGGTGTGGACAGCTGCTGCTTCGGTGGGGCGGTGACGATGCCGAGTGACGAGCTCACCACGACGACCGAAGTCGTCACGCTCGCCGAGCACGCCGACGGGCTTGGCACGAGCACCGCCCGACGCCTCGAGAACCACGGCCTCGAGACTGTAGCGGACATCCTCAACGCCGATGAGGAGATGCTCACGGACGTACCGTACGTCTCCGAGACACGAGCCGACACGCTCCAGGAGATCGCCGAGGCCGTCGGCGGCGTCGATCCCGATCCACTCGTCGATTCTCGAGCGGTCGTCCTGGAGGCGACACTCGGCGAGAAGCTGAACCTCACGATGGCCGAGCGCGACGGTTATGCATGTCCGTGGTACGTCATCGACGCGGAAGACGCGATCGAGTGGGACGGCGCGACGGGCGAGACGTGGCGGACGCGTCGGCTGCGGATCGCTGATGGGATCTCTGGAACGAGCCGGCGAGAATGTGATCTCGTGCTGGGTGGTGAGGAGATCCGGCTCGAGGATCCACCGGTCAAACACCTGAGCGCACAGCCGAACGCTCCCGAGTGGCGGGTCGAGTCGGTCGGGGCCATCGGCCGAGCGTCGACGTCGTCGATCGCGACGCTCCGAGGACAGCAGGAACAGCAGGACGCCAAGCCCGAGGGCGACGACACCTGGCGGAAGTACCAACGAGGTGAGACCGCGTGACAGACGGCGGAGAGACTGAGCACGGTCTGTTTTGGGCCGGTGCGCCGCTCACGGTCCGGAGCGAACTGTTCCACATCTACAGCGAGGAGACGGATCGCTCGCTGTGCGGGAAGTACCGTCACGGGAATATGAACGAAACGACTCCCGTTGAGGAAGGCGACACGTGGAAGGACGGACGCGACTGTAAATCGTGCTCTCGGAAGGCCGATCCTGTGGAGGTCGACGATGCGTGACCTCGTTGCCTGCAAGGACTGTGACCGCGTTTTCTTCGCGGTCCGAACTCGAGATCTCGGAGACAACTGTCCCGACTGTGGAAACGACGGGAAGGGATCTATGCACTGGTACAGGGTGATCGACGATGCGTGGTGATGAGCGTGCGGAATACGGAGACGGCACCTCACGCACCGACGGCGGTGTGACACCCCAACAAGTCCTCGAATTGAACAGCCGGAAGTCGGCCCCGACCGACCCGGACGAGAAGCGGCACGACTCCTCGTCAGAGGCGTCACGCGAGCTGCTCACCGAGTGGGTCGCAACGTACGTCGACGACCGGAAGATCGCCACAGCCAAGCAGATCGTCAATGAGAGCGGTCGCGAGGACGTCGACATCGGCGACGTCGGGCGCACGCTCGGCTGTCGCAACGTCGACGTTACGCCCGGCGGCTTCCTCGACGAGGTTGAGCTCTCGAAGTGGGGCGACGCCAACGTCACCAGCTGGGTGTTCGAGCGCGTCGACGGCGCTGTCGACGGGGGAACCCAGACGCGCGGCAAGTACCTGTTCAAGCCCGATCTCGTCAGCGAGATTAGCGACGCAGTCGGTGACCTCGACGACGAGTACGACATCCGACAGTCAGCAGATAGTCGACGTATCGGGGTGTCGGCAGCGTGGAAACGAGCCGTCACGCTCGCGCTTGTCGAGCGGGCTGACTGCGAGCTCGAGGAGCTGCTGACGGGCTACGACGAGGAGCATTGGACGTCGGTCGGCCAGTACGTCGACCAGCTATCGAAGGCCGAGTTGACGAACCTCGTCGAGGGGCTACTCGACGCGGACGATGCACTCGGGACTGGACACTGCTGGCCGCGGGAGATGCTGATCGCGATTCACGACGTCCTCGTGTCGGGGATCGACCTGGCGGAGGTAGCGCCGTGACTGACCTCAACATCAGCGGCATCACTGACGCCGAAGTCGAAGAGATCGAGCAGCGCGTCGACGAGTCGGGTGCATCCTCGCGCTCGGAGTGGCTCCGACGCCGCCTCCGAGCAGGCATCACGATCTACGACGCCGGTGAGATCAACGAGGCGGAGCTCGACAGGCTGGTGATCGGCGATGAGTGAGGCCGCCTGGAGTGACGAGGAGCTCCTCGGGATGGATACGTCGACGTCGGCTGACGAGCTGGAGATCAAGCGTGACCCGATCGGGACCTACATCGATCGGCTAGAGCGGTACGGCCGCGAGGCCAGGTACGTCGCCAACATGGAGGCGATTCTCGTCGAGTTCCAGGCCGTCCTTCGCGATGAGCACGGCGAGCACCTCTGTAACATCGACGACTCGCACGTCATCGCGTTCAACCGCCACCTCAAGCGTGCGGAGTACTACCGAACGCGGACCCGGGCGAACTCGGATGAGCCCGCACCGATCGATATCAGCGACCAGACCCGACACGAACAGATCCGCCGGTTGAGCACGTTCTACGCCTGGCTGGCTGACGATGTCGGAGTCGTATCGAGCAACCCAGCCAAACAGGCGCTCAACAACCTCTCGGAATCGGAGTTCCGCGCGTCTCCGCCCGACCGACCGCGGATCGAGTTCGAGGAGATGGCCGACTTTGTCGCGTGGATCGACGACCCGCTCCCGCGCACACTCGTGCTGTTTCTGCTCAAAAGCGGGGCGCGAATGGGTGAGGCGCTCAACGTCGATCTGTGCTGTCTCAACCTCGACCACCCGGTCTACCACGCGATCGCCGAGCGCGAGGATGTCGAGCTGCTTCCCGAGGTCTCCGGGCGTCCGGACACAGTGTTTCTCGACCCGGGCTTCCAGGCCGGGACAGAGATTCGCGGGGAGGTCCGCGAGTCAGGCTCGAAGCGGCAGCGCGCCGGCGGGACGATCGTCCCTCTCGACGCCGAGCTCAAGATGGCGCTCGTCGAGTACCTGCTCACACGGCGACCGACCATCGACGAGACAGTGTCGCCGCTGTTCGCGATGCCCTCGCTTCGCGGGCACCACCGGCTGACGAGTGCCAGCACAAGTGCGATGCTCACGGCCAGCGGGAGCAGCCCCGGCATCCTCCAGGACTACGGCTGGTGGGAGCCCGGTGCGAGTACGGCTGAGAAGGTCACAGCGCACTACTTCCGCCATTACTTCACCCACAACCATCGGCACAACCAGGGCGTACACGACGGCTCGATGCCGGAGACGGTGATCGCATATATCCGCGGGGACGCCCCTGACCGGTCGACAGCTCGGGGAGACAACTACCGCCATCTGTCGTGGAACGACTGGGAGTCGCAGGTCAAAGAGCCCTATCTGGAGGGCATCTACCAGTTCGGGGTCTACGGTGATCGCCAATGAACTGGTCCATCCGATTCGCGCTCCGGTGGTTCACCCTCGGGCTCGGGATCATGCTCGGCGTGCTGATCGCCAGCGAGGTGTTGCTGTGAGCCAGCAGACGCGGTACACCGCCGAGCACGCAGCCGAACAGTTCCGCATCCGCGCGACTGGCGGCGCTGGCGTCGCGACAGCGTGGCAACGCGGGCTCCGCGTCGAGATCCCGCCCGAGGCACCCGTCCCGAAACACGACGAGGCGCGATTCGACGCCCGGTCAGATCTCGTCGTGTTCCGCCGCGAGCAGACGCTGACAACGTGTTACGGGCTCGACGCTGACCACGTCACGAACATCCACGGCGTGGCCGTCGCGGCCGTCGTCGACGCACAGTTCGGGACGAGCTACCGCTCCCGAATCGACGCTGCGAATCTGGAGGAAGTTACCTCATGAGCTTAACAACATCAGACGACACCATCGAGGACCCCGTTGAGAAACTCCGCGAAGATGACGAGGCTGTCGAGCTCTTCGAGCGGCTCGCGGACTCCGACGCGCAGTGCGCTGACCGGTTTCAGAACGCACTCGAAAAGGCAGGGGTGCGGTGACGATGTCAGTCCAGCAGCAGCTGGCTGAGGATGGGGTCCTCACGAAGCCGGTCGCGAGCGGCGATGACGTCCTCGGCCTCGACGTCCAGGTCGTCGCGAGCAGCGGCGACCGCGTCCTCGACCATCTCGTCGTCGAGCTCGTCGACGCGGGCCGCGGTCTCGGCGTCGAGAGCGGTCCCGCACCACATGCAGAGATCGTTATCGGCGGGCGTTTCACGGTCACACCGATGGCAGACGATCGGGGCGCGGACATCGTCATCTTCCTCGAGGTCGACGTCGATACCGTGCATGGCTGCAAACTTCGCCTCCTGCGTCTCCCCGGAGAACTTCGCGACGTAGCGGGAGATGACGGGCGACCCGCGGGCGCGACCCTGGCGGTCCTCGATGAACGCCTGGGACTTGTCCTGCTGGGAGAGCCAGTAGGCGTTCGACTTCCGGAAGTTCGTCGGCGTCACCGGGAACTCGACGTCGGCGCGTCGGGCAGCCTCCTTGAAGATCTTCAAGAAGAGCTGGTAGCTGACACGCTTCGGTTTGTTGAGGTGACTCCAGGTGTAGTCGTCACCCTCGCCAGGGTGCTCGGCCTGCCAGCGAGAGACCCACGGGATCGACCGGATGAGGTGGACGTCGTGTTCGCCACGCTTCCCGTCGACGCGGACTTTGACGGAGTGCTCAGAGTCACTAATCTGGTCGAGCGTGAGGTCATAGAGCTCGCCGCCGCGGAACCCACCCTCGAACTGGAGCGCGATAAGCGCCTTGTCACGAGCGTTGTGACAGGCGTCGATCATCGGGCGGACGTGCGTGTCCCAGTCGAGCATGTCGGCCTCGTCGGGCTCGGGCTGGTAGTCACGCGTCGTCTGCGTGGAGATCCAGTCGTGCGTGTCGGGGATCTCCTCGCTACGAGTGGTGTGTTTGGCGAGCATCCGGAAGGCGACGCGGTAGTCCCGGTTCGTCTCCTGGCTCCCCTCCTCGATGTCGTAGGTGTCGTGGATCCAGCGGACGACGACCTTCGCGGCGTCCTTGGCGGCGTCGAAGTCCTCGTCGTCGCGCTCGGGGAGGATCGACTCGACGAGCTCGACGTCGGCGTGCTCACTCGCCCGTGTGTTGTGTCGGAGGAGCTTCTCGTGTCGGTGCCAGCCGTACTCTTCGCGACGGAGCTTCAGTTCGTCGCTGAACGCGAGCAAGAGGTCTCGATCGGCATCGCTTCCACCGCGCTCGCCGGCCTGGAGCTTCTCGCGGAGCGTGTCGACGGCGATCTTCGCAGCCATACTACCCCTGTTTATATGTGGGATGTTAAACCTCTGGTTGATAGCCCTCCTCCGGCTCTTCTGACGGAACAACGTTAAACCGAAGAGCCGCGGGAGAGTTTGAATCAGGGAGTGGAGCGAGCGGATCGAGCGAAACGACAGCGGTTCTGTCGCCTCATCCTCGCCGCTCCTGTCGAATAGGACTCGTCGAAAGCTACGGCAGATGACACGCCTAGATGTGCCTGCGACCAGTACGGGAACAGCCGTGATGGATAGCGGGAGTAGGGATCTCAGTGTGTTGGAGTGGGCATTTATAGGTGAACGAGTGGTGTTGCCGGCGGCTGTTTATATATTTTTGCTGGCGCGGTGAACACTTACAAAGCCCCAGCCGCGACGAGCTCGCGGTTTCACTGCTCGCTACGAGGGCTCCCTCCGGTCGCCCTCGCGGCAGCGAGGCGCGGAGCGCCGGCGACGCCACCGCCACGTTCATTTATAAGCAGTCGTCGCTGCTGCGCTTAATCATTTAAATACTACGTCGCCGGCGGCGGCCTGCAATACCCACTCCCGTACTCTCTCACGCTTCTGTTGCTGCACTGAACGCGGACGCGTTTGGACGTGTCTCTTACTGGGAAATTCACCAGAATCGGAATTTCGAGGCAGGTGCGGAAGGGCTCTATTTTTCGGTCTTTTCGTACACCTGGCCCGTGGTCTCGACGAGCCGGCCGATGGGGACATTGATACCGAGCCGGTTGCGGGCGAAGACGGCCACCGGGAACAGCGAGATCCCGACTGCGACTGTCGCCTGATGCAGCCCGAACAGGGCCGCTGAACGGATGCGGTCGAACATTGGTCTTCGCCCGACCGGAGCAGCGGGGTATATATATATCTTGTGTGCGGTCCGCGACGGATACCCCGCCGCAGTCATGCGTTTTTCGGTCATTGATTAACGTTCCTGAAATATATTGAGTGAGAAACAGATGACGGGATATCTCAAGTGGTGCGAACCCGGTTCGTTTCTGTAAGTTATGCAAATCCTTCGCGCCTCGTGCGCCTCGCATCCCGTTCGTTTTCGGCGCTCGCACTCGAGTGACGAGTCCACGGACGCGGACCGAACGGGATATATCGGATCCGCCGCGTACGGTGGCCCGTGCAGAACGTTACTGACCGGACGCGCAATCCGTTCGGAATGCGCCCGGACTGTCAGTCGTTCGTTCCAGGCTACGGCGACGCCAACGCCGACTTCCACCTCGTCGGCGACCACCCCGGGGTCCACGGAGGGATCGAATCCGGCGTCCCCTTTACCGAAAAATCGTGGTCGACGACGTTCCTGTCGGCGCTGTCCGACGGCGGACTGATCGCCGGGTTTGCGAGAGACGTGTCCTCGGTCGCCTCCGCGACACCCGGCACAGATGCAACTGAGGCGGAAGCGGCCGACGGAGGATCGGCCGAGGCGGAAGCGGCCAACAGAGGATCGGCCGAGGCGGAAGCGGCCGACGGAGGATCGGCCGAGGCGGAAGCGGCCGACGGAGGATCGGCTGAGGCGGAAGCGGTCGACGGAGGATCGGCTGAGACGGAAGCGGCCGACGCGGACGCGACTGATCCGATTCGAACGGATCGCACGTACTTCTCGTACCTCCACATGTGCGTGCCCGACGGTACTCCCACCGAGGAGTCATACGCCGACATGGAGCGGTTCTTCGACGCCGAGCTCCGCGCGATCGCCGCTCACGTGCTCCTCCCGGTCGGTGCGCGGGCGACCGAGCACGTCCTCGAGCAGTACACCGCCCGGGCGTGGAAGACCGATGTCGACATGGATGCCCTCCACGGCGAGGAGATTCTCGGTTCCGGGTGGCTCGTCCTCCCGATCAAAGACCCCGCCGAGTGGGACGCCGACGATGCTGACCACCTCGTCGCGTCGCTCCGGACGCTCAGGTCCACGGACTACCGACGCGAGAGCGATCTGGGACGGTTCGTCGCCGGCAGCGACCCCTACCTCGTCAGGTGATCTGCCCGCCGCTCGACCTCCGCGGTCGGAACTCGCCGCTCGACCGGTCGGATACATGTGAACTTCCGCCGCCCCTCCGCCCACCGGATCGGATCGTTCGTGCTCGATACGTCGGATTACTCCTCGAACGTCATTTGTTCAGGGCACTCCGTAGTCATATTTGTCGCTACTCCCTGAATTTTATATCGCAGCGCGCTACCCGTCACTAGACGCCCGACCGATCGGGCGTCGGCCGTAGGACTGGTACTCCATACGGCGGCTTGGTCAGCACCGGCCCTCACGGGCCGTTTTCGAACTGTTCTCTCACCGTGAGCCGTTGGTCCGCTCACTCGGTGGCCCGCTCACTCGCCGCCGAGCAACGCGTCGAGGTACTGTCCGACGTGGTCGTCCATGCGTCGCTTGAACCCGGCCCGCCGCGCGAGGCGGTCGAGTTCCCGCGAGACGTACGTGCCGTACTGGACCGCCTTCTTATCTGCGGTCCGAACGGAGTCCGGAACGTACTCCGCAGCGGCTCGCCGGAGCGCGACCTTCCGCTCGCCGCCGGTCGCCAGCAGTCCGCCCGGGAGCGCGAGCGCAGCCGCGACGACCCGATCGTCGAGCAACGGCGCGACGGGCTCCACGCCCGCCGCGCGGAGGGCGAGGACGTCGCGTTCGAGTTGGTCCGGCAGCGTTCGCACCGTCTCCGTCCGGGCCCCGCGCACGGTGTCGGCGTCGACTCGGTGGTCGTCGGCCGGCTCGACGACCTTGCTGTAGCCGCCGAACAGCTCGTCTGCGCCCTGTCCGACCGCGAGGCGCTCCATACCGTCCGCCGCGGCCGCCTCCGCCGCGAGGTACAGCGGGACCGCGATTGCGACGTCCATCGGATTCCGACGTCCCGTTGCGCGGGCGACCTCGCGGACGGCCCGGACGAGGTCGTCGTGGGTGATCTCGACGACGCGGAGGTCGGGCGTTCGATTCGTCTCCGACGCCCGAAACCGACCCATCGCTTCGGCGGCGTCGCGCGCGGCCGCGACGTCGTGACACCCCTCGAATCCGGCGACGTACGTGGGCGCGTCCGGCACCGCGGCGGCGACGACCCCGGAGTCGACGCCGCCGGAGAACGCGATCGCCAGGCCGTCGCTGTCGGACGCACTCGCTCCGTCGCTGCCGGGCACGTTCGAGTCGACGTTTCTCGCGAGGTCAGCGAGCGCGCCCGCGAGCGCGTCGTCGACCGCGGCCTGCCCGGTCTCCGGCTCGACCGGTCCGCCGTCGGGGAGCGACCAGACGCGCTCGACCCCGTCGCCCGACGCGACACATCCGGCCGGGACGGGTTCGGGATCGGCGAGTACTCGCCGGTCGAAGCTCCACGCGGCGGGATCGGTCGGATCGCCTCCGGTCCTCGGATCCGCCGAGCCCCGCTCGACGAACAGCGGCTCGCGGCCGAGGACGTCGCGGACGAGGACCGGCCCCTCGCGGTCGGGAGGATCGGCGAGGAGTCCCGCGAAGCCGCAGCCACCGGGGAGGGGATCGTCGGCGCTGATGGCGTCGCGGACGCGGTCGGGAGGCGCGCCGCGCAGGACACCTGGTGAGTGAGACGCCATCGATATCAGCGCAGCGACCGGATCGCGCGGAGCGCTCGCCGCTTCGCGCCGCCGCCGAACTGACGGAGCGAGACCCGCCACGGGGTTCGTTTCCCGACGACGCTGGTCCGGCCGTCGGCGATGCCCTCGAGGATCGCGTCGGCCGAGCGGTCGTCCGCGCCGACCTCCGTCACCGCCTGTCCGACCATCTCGGAGATGTGAGCGTCACTGCCGGCGGTCATCGGTAGGCGGTTGCGGATCGCGAACTTCTCGGCCTGTCGGTTCGACCGACCCGTAAAGAGCCGCGAGTTGTACACCTCAAGGGCGTCGGCGCTCGCAAGCTGATCGTCGGTGATGTGGGCGGCGACGCCGTGTCTGGATTTCTGGAAGGGATGGGGGACGACGGCGATCCCGCCTCGGTCGTGGATCCGGTCGAGCGTCTCGTCGAAGGGGAGCCCGCTCTCGACGCGCTCGTCGATACCGAACGCGAGCACGTGGCCAACCGCGCTCGTCACCTCCATACCGACGATGCCGACGAGCCCGTACTCGGGGGCCAGCTCGGCCGCCTCGATGCTGGCGTCGATTTCGTCGTGGTCCGTGACGGCGAGCGCGTCCAGCCCGACCCCCGCCGCCTGTTCGAGCAGGAGTTCGATAGGATCGCGCCCGTCGTAGGACAGTTCGGAGTGCGCGTGCAGCTCGACCGATAGCACGCCTCCACATTCGACGGTCGTCTTAAAAAGCGCCCCGGTCCGCGGTAGGCCGGCCCGGCCCCCGTGCGCGGGTCTGCCACCGGCGACGCGATCGTTAAAAGACCAAAAACGGTGGCGCGCGCCCGCGAGCGCCCATCGGGCGCGAGCCGGCCCGTCGAGGTCGCCAGCGCTGCGCGCCGGCTGCCAGTGAATCTTCGATTCTCGCGGGAGTCGGGGAGGCGTGAGGTGCGGGTGCGGTCCCGCGAGCGCAGCGAGCGGGGGCACGGGTGACGCAGTCTCCCGGAGGGATGAAGACACGCGACGCGAGTAGCGAGAGGCCTTCGGTCTCTCGAACAGCCGGCGGCTTTGCCGCCGGCGACTGGGGCGTTGGAGATGTTCACCGCGTCGGCAACGACTTATAACTGAGGCGAACTTGTCCCGCCAAAAAATTCGATGACGCGCGCTCGCCGATCGGTCAGAAGGAGCTCTCGCCCACCGTTTCGCGGTAGCTTCCGGTGCCGGCGTGGGCCGTCTCGTCCCACGTCTCGACCGCGACCAGCACGCGAGTGTTCAGGGCGTCCGCCGGCGCGCCCTCGATCCGGAGCGTGGAGTTCCCGATCCGGGCGACCGTCTCGCCGCCCTCGTCGCCGGTGACCATCACCTCGATCACGTCGCCCGGGTCGTAGTCTGGCGTCGACCCGCGGAACGACCAGCCGGCGAGGAACTTCTCGAAGCGGCTCATGCGCGCGACACCTCCTCAGAGGGCCGGTCGGGAATGTACTCCCGTCCGAACCCGGTTATCGCGGCGAGCAGGAAGACGATCACGAGGAACCATCCGTGGAAGACGTAGGGCACGACGTCGATCGGGTTGACGACCATCTCCGGGCCGTACTCCGCGCCGAGCCCGTTGGGTCCGACCATCACCTGGTAGCCGACGAGGACGCCGCCTGCCCACGGGAAGATGTACCCGAGCGCCGACGTGTTCGCGTCGAGGATGTTCGCCCGTCGGTACCCGTTGATGTTGAACTTCTCGCCGATGCGCGCGATGTACGGGGCGATCGCTATCTCCGCGGCGGTGTTGATCGTGATCATCCCGTTGATCGTCGCCGTGCCGAGGACCATCGTCAGCTCGGCCCGGCGGACGTTCGTCGCGACGGAGTCGAGCAGGAACTCCTGTATCGCCTGGAATCCGCCCCCTCGGATCATGATCTGCGCCATCGACACGATCAGCAGGGTCAACACGATGAGCGGGAAGAAGCCGATCGCGCCGGCGTAGAGGCTCCCGCCGACGCCCGCGGTCTCACCGACCACGACGAACGGGAGCGAGGTGAAGGTCCCGGACTCCGTCACGGTGAACGCGAGGATGTCGCTCACCGACGAGAGCCCGAACGCGAGATTGAACGCGACCGCGACGATCAGCCCCCACGAGATTGCCTCGACGATGTGTCGTCCCGCGACGGCCGTCGCGATGACGACGCCCATCGAGATCAGGTGAACCAGGCCGAGCGCGGTCGCCGACTCGCGGAGCGCCGCCGACCCTTCGAGGCTCGCGCCCGACAGCACCGACCCCATGATCAGGTAGGCGACGAACGCGGGCACCGCGGCGATGATCGCGTACTTGAACCGCGAGGCGACGACGCCGCCGATGTCCGCGTCCTGCGTGACCGCGCTCACGATCGTCGTGTCGCTCACGGGCGCGAGGTTATCGCCGAAGACGGCCCCCGAGAGGATCGCCGCGAACAGCAGCACCGGGTTCGCGCCGATCAGGACTCCCGCGGGGAAAAAGAGGGTCACGAACGCGACGGTGGCACCGTACCCCGTTCCGATCCCGGTCGCGAGCAGTCCGCAGAGGACGAACGCGGCCGCCGGGAACGTCGCCGCGCCGACGTTCAGCGCGTCGGCGGCGTAGATGAGTCCCTCGACGAACCCGCCGACCTGCAGCGTCTCCGCGAACATGCCGGCCCACAACCAGGCGACGATCGCCGTCGCCGCGACGCGCTGCGTCATCCCCTCGAAGATGGTGTTCGCGTACGCCTTCCAGTCACCGCGAACGAGGAACATCCCGAGAATCGTCCCGAGCAGCGCACCGATGACGAGTCCGTTCGTGTCGCCGATGCCGAGGACGCCGCTCTGGAAGATCGCCCAGACGATGAAGAAGGCGATCGGCACCGTGCTCGCCCACTTCCCGCCGTAGAACGTGATGCGCGGGTCGCTCGTCGAATCCGAACCGCCGCCGAAGTCGCCTGACGCGCCGGGATCGCCGGCCATACCAGGGTCGCCGCCGTCCGGGGCCGCCGGTTTGCCGCCGTCCGAGATCGGCGGATTGTTTCCGTCCGAGATCGGCGGATTGTCTCCGTCCGAGGTCGGCGGACCGCCCCCCTCCGGTGATTCGTCGCCGAGCGTCTCGATCGGGTCGCCGTCGGGTGTGTCAGTCATGTCTCTCTCCTACGCACCCGGTGGCCGACGATCCACGTAAACCCTCGTGTCCACGGTCGGCCGGATCTCTCCTCCGCGGTCGGCCATCCCGTCGAGCGGCTCGGTCGGAGCCTCCCTCGACGCCTCCACGAAATCCACAAGAACACGCTTAAGAACCCCGACGGCGACGTGACGAACGGGAACAGCACAGCTGCAGATCCGACGCGCCGGGGGCTTTTCGCCCACGGCTTGGGAATGTAGCAGTGCACCGACGCCTCCGGCGTCGCGGCCCGGACCGTCCGCTCGCGCGGACTGGCCACTGGGACCGCTCGCAACAGCGAGCCGTCCGCAGCCGCGCCGCGCGGAGTCGCGGTCACGTTTGCGGTTGTGCCGTTCCAATTTCACAACAATGGCACGAATGCACACGCGCCGTCGCGGTTCGTCCGGTTCGGACAAGCCGGCGACGGACGAGAACCCGGAGTGGAGCGACGTCGACGCCGAGGACATCGAGTCTCGCGTCGTCGAACTGGCGGAGCAGGGCCACGACCCCAGCGTCATCGGACTCAAACTCCGTGACGAGGGCGTCAAGGGCGTCCCGGTGCCCGACGTGAAGCTGGCGACCGACAAGAAGGTCACCGAGATTCTCGAGGAAAATGACGCAAAGTCGGAGTATCCCGAGGACCTCCGCAACCTGATGAGCCAGGCCGTCCGCCTCCGCGAACACATGGCGGAGAACGGACAGGACCACCAGAACAAGCGCGCGCTCCAGAACACGGAGTCGAAGATCCGCCGCCTCGCGAACTACTACCGCGGCGACGAGATCGACGAGGAGTTCACGTACACCTACGAGCTCGCCGCCGAGCTGCTCGACGACGAGTAGCGACGCCGAGACGTACCACGAGTAACCGAAACAGACGCGACACGCAGAACCGATCGAATCCATCATGACCGAAGCGACGTCCGCCGCGCCCGCCCCCGACGCCCTCGCCGACGTCCTCGTCGACGCGCCGTTCGTCCGGCTCGTCGCGACCGACGACGGCGACGCGCTGGCAGCCGCTGGGCTACTCGCCCGCGCGCTACGAGCCGTCGGCACGCCGTTTCAGGTCCGCGTCGCTCCCGATCCTTTCTCCGACGACGTCGACGACGGCGTCGACGACGGCATCGCGGTGGCCGTCGGAGCGGACCGCGGACCCCACGCGATTCCGGGTTCCTCCCGGCCGGCGAGCGCGGACGCGTTCGCCGTCGCTCGCGTGCTCGACGTCGATCCCGACCCGATCGTCGCCCTCGCGGGCGTCGTCGCGGCCGGCTCGATCCCCGGAACGGACGGCTCGGCCGACGCGCTCGACGCCGCGGAGGCGTCTGGCCGCGTCCGCCGACGTCCCGGCGTCGCGCTCCCGACCACGGACCTCGCGGACGACATCGCGGCCTCGACGCTCGTCCGGACGCCGCACTCCGGCGACCCCGAGGCTGCGCGCGCCGCACTCGCGGCGCTCGGGCTCCCGACCGACCTCGACGACGATGCGCACCGGCAACTCGCGTCGCTGGTCGCCGTCGACGTCGCGGACACGGAGGGAGCGTCCACCCGGGCCGCGTCCGCGGTCGAGCGCGCGCTCCGCCCGTACGAGACCGACAGTCCGTTCGAGACTGTCGGCGGCCTCGCCGACGTGCTCGACGCGCTCGCACGCGAGGCCCCCGGAACGGGGGTCGCGGTGGCGCTCGACCGCAACCCGAGCGGCGACGTTCGGACGGCGGCGCTCGACGCGTGGCGGACGCACGGACTGACGGCGCACCGGGCGCTCGACGACGCGTCGATCGGCCGATACGACGGCTGCGTCGTCTCTCGCGTCGACGTCGCGGGTGCGGTGGACGCGGCGGAAGCCGCAGACGCGGAGATCGCGTCCGTCGGGTCCGTCTCGTCCGCCGCGGCCGTCCTGCCGTCGGTCGCCCGGCTCGTCCGGGACTTCCGATCGCCCGAGCCGGTCGCCGTCGCGGTGGACGAGTCGACCGGTCGCTTGGCCGCGGCCGCGACCGAGCCGATCGGGCTCGGCGACGTCTGTCGGACGGTCGCGGCCGAGTTCGACGCCGACGGCTGGGGAACAGCCGATCGCGGCGGACTGGCCGTCGTCGCCGACGGGAGTGAGAACGACGGAACCGACGGCGATCTCGCGGGCGCGCTCGCCGCGCTCAGGGAGGCGCTATGATCGGGAACGAGCCGCGGACCGACGGCGGAAGCCGCGAAGACGGCACCACCGACGGCGGAAGCCGCGAAGACGGCACCACCGACGACGAAAGCCACGACGACGGGACGACCCGGACGGCGACGGTCCGGACGACCCACGCCGACGCCGGCCTCGTCGCCGCCGCGCTCGTCCCGGATAACACCGAGTCGATGGCAATTCGCGTCGACGGCGACGCGATCGAGTGCGCCGTCGAGCGGCGGACGACGGGCGGACTCCGATCGACGGTGGACGACTACGTCGTGAATCTGCACGTCGCGGACCGACTCGTCGACCGCGCGCGAGCACACCTCGCGCCGGCCGACGGCGGAGGACGGCCCTCCGACACCAACGCCGATACCAACACCAACACATGAGCGAACGATCCGTATCCAAGAGCAGAGAACAGAAGCGCTGGTACACCGTGTTAGCGCCCGAACAGTTCGACCGTCAGGAGCTCGGCGAGACCCTCGCCGAGGAGCCGGACCAGGTCGTCGGTCGCACGATCACGACGACCCTCGGTGAACTCACCGGCGACTCCGGCGCGAACAACACGAAGCTGACGTTCAAGATCACCGACGTCGGCAGCGACACGGCCTACACCGAGTTCATCACGTACGAGCTCACGCGGGACTACCTGCGCTCGCTCGTCCGCCGCGGTGCCTCGAAGGTCGAGGCGTCGATCACGGTGCTGACGACCGACGACTACCGCATCCGCGTCCAGCCCGTCGCGCTGACGACGAAGAAGGCCGACCGATCCCAGGAGAAGGCCATCCGCCGCGTCATGATCGACAAGGTCAACGCCGCGGCCGAGGATCGCACCTTCGAGTCGTTCGTCGACGCGATCGTCGACGGGAACCTCTCGTCGGCCATCTACGGCGAGGCGAAGCTGATCTACCCGCTGCGCCGCGTCGAAGTCCAGAAGCTCACCCTCGAAGCGCGCCCGTCCGAGGTCGCCGCCGAGGAGGAGACCGCGGTCGACGTCGATGCCGACGAAGTGGCCGTCGACGCCGACGAGTAACGCGTCATCGAGCACATCCGCAGTTTTCCCGTTTATCAATCCCCTAGCGGCCGTGCCGTCGGGATCCGTCGAGAACGAGATCGGACGGAATTGTTGATACGTTTAAAAACGAGTCGGCGGCGTGCGTTCACACGCCCGCTTCCGTTTCTAAGCAGAGGGAACGTCCCCGTTCAGCCGAGGATGTACCGGAGCGCCGGGAACTTCTCGGTCAGCTCTTGTCCGCCGACGTTCAGCTGCTCGATGTAGGCGTCGAGGCCGAGGACGCGGCCCGCGCCGAACGCGGCGACCGTGAGGAACACGATCGCGTACACCAGCGTCGAGTCGAACAGCGCGAGCACGTCGCCGCTCCACCCACCGAGGTAGAACAGCATCATCTGCATCGCGCCGCCGAGCGCTGCCAGTCGGACGAACGCCCCAGCGATGAGCGCGACGCCGATGAGCACCTGCGTGACCGGGACGAACACGTTGACGAACTCCATCAGCGCCGGGCTCGACGCCATCGCGGCGTACAGGCCGCTGACCGGGCTCGCGGAGCCGACGTTCGCGAGGTACCCGGCCGCGTCGAACGGCCACTCTGAGATCTTCCCGAGGCCAGCGAACAGGATCATCCCGCCGATGGTCGCCCGAAGCAGGACGATGAACAGCGCCGACAGCGAGTGCGCCTTCCCCAGTAGCGTGACGCCGCCTATCTCCCCGCCGAACTCGTTGGTCGTTTTGGTGGACATTGTGTCTCTCCTCACTTGCGAATACGACGAGTGTACACATAAACCCGGAAGCGAGTTCTCCTTTCGATGGAAGGGATCGGCGAATTCCCCCCGTCGTTTGGGTCTTTAAGTACTCGTCCCGAACGCGTCGGTCCGCTGCGTGGCGCGACTCCCACTCACCACGTCTCGCCGCTCGCGAGATCGACGTCGCCGTCGCCCTTCTCGGAGGGGCAGACGTCCGCGAGCACGCAGTCGTCACAGTCCGGATTGATCGCGGTACACGTCGCGCGCCCGTGGTCGATCATGAGATGTGTGAACTGTTGCCAGTCGGTCTCGGGGACGATATCGAGGAGGTCTCGTTCGATCTGCGTTGGACTCTCCTCTTCGGTGATCGCGAGCCGCCGGGTGAGCCGCTGAACGTGCGTGTCGACGACGATTCCCTCGACGACGTCGTGACCGTGCTGCAACACGACGTTCGCGGTCTTGCGGCCGACGCCGGCGAGGTCCGTCAGCTCCGACATCGTGTCCGGAACCTCGCCGTCGTGTTTCTCGGCGATGTCGGCGCAGGCCGATCGGATGTACTTCGCCTTGTTGTTGTAGTAGGTGATCGAGTTGATCGCCTCCGCGAGTTCTTCCTGGGAGGCGTTCGCGTAGTCCTCGGGCGTCTGGTACGTCTCGAACAGTTCCGCACAGACCTTGTTGACTCGCTCGTCCGTGCACTGCGCCGAGAGGATCACGGCGATGAGAAGCTCCAGCCGGTTCGAGTAGTTCAACGAGATCGTCGAGTCCGGATACTCCTCGTAGAGCCGATCTAAAACCTCCGCGACCTGGGCTTCCCGCGGCTCCAATGGCGTTCCCATGCCGATCACTCCGAGCGGGCGACATTGAACGATCCGGAAGCCAACGAGCGTCTCGGGCACCTCGGATGACTCGGACGCCTCAGGCGACTCGGATGACTCGGGCGACTCGGACGCGGTCCTGACCGCGACCCCGCCGACCGGCATCCCTTTTGGGGATCGCGGCCGATTCGAAGGCATGCTCTCGGACACGCCCGGCCTGCATCACGTCACGGGGATCGTCGGGGACGCCGCGGCGGCCGCCGCGTTCTACGGCGAGGCCCTCGGCCTCCGACTGCTCCGCCGGACCGTGAACTACGAGGACATCCTGCAGTACCACCTCTACTTCGGGGACGCGACCGGCTCCCCGGGGTCGGTGTTCACCGTCTTCCCGGACCCGCACGGCGATCCCGGTCGAACCGGGAAGCCCGGGTACGCCGCGGTGGCGTTCGCGGTCCCTCCGGGATCGCTCGGCTACTGGCGCGAGCGGCTCGCCGAACGGGACGTGTCGATCGAGACCGACACTCGGACAGGCGATGGAACTGACGCCCGGACAGAAGACGATCGCTTCGGCGATCGCCTGCTTGCGTTCGAGGACCCCGCCGGCACACGAATCGAGCTCGTCGAGAGCGACGCGCCGGGGAATCCGTGGGTCGCCGACTCCGGAAGCAGCGATGGGGGTCTCACCGATCCGGTCCCGGAGTCGGTGGCGATCCGCGGCCTGTACGGCGTCACCGCGCTGCCAACCGACCCGTTCGGGACCGCGAGCGTGCTCGACACGCTCGGATTCGAGTACGAGGCGGAGGTCGGCGACAGGATCCGATACCGCGCGCCAGGCGACCGGGCGACCGTCGTCGACCTGCTCGATCGCGACGCGCCGTACCTGCGGGAGGGCCCCGGAACGCTCCACCACGCCGCGGTTCGGGTGCCCGACCGCGAGGCGCTGTTGGCGTGGCACGACCTGTTCCGCGACCGCGGGTACGACGTCTCCCGCGTGAAGGACCGCCACTTCTTCCACTCGCTGTACGTGCGCGGCCCCGGCGGGCTGCTCGTCGAACTCGCGACGGAGTCGCCGACCCCGAACGGCCCCGAGGGCCCCGGTCTCGCTGCCCCGGACGCGACCGGTCACGCCGCGGAACGCTACCTCCCGCCCCGGTTCGAGTCTGATCGCGAGCTGATCGAGCGACAACTGCCCGCGTTCGACGTCGATTCCGGCCCTCGCAATCGGGGAACGCGCCGATGAGCCCCCGACTTACCGGCGTCGAAGGACCGCACGCGGACGCGACGCTGGTGACCGGCGGTGCGCCCGCCGCGGCCGCCGAGGTCGCCGCCGTGCTCGTCCACGGTCGCGGCGGGACGCCCGAGGGGCTGGTCCGGCTCGCAGACGAGTTCTACCGGCCGGGTGCGACGCTTCTCGCGCCGGGTGCGGTCCGTTCGAGCTGGTTCCCCGCCGGGCACGACGCCCCGATCGCCGACAACGAGCCGGCGTTGACCTCGGCGGTCGACTGCGTCGCCGCGGCCGTCGGTCTCGCCGGCGACATCGGTATCGCTCCCGAGCGAGTCGTCCTCGTCGGAATCTCGCAGGGCGGGTGCGTCACGAGCGAGTTCCTCCGGCGACGCCCGCGCCTGTACGGCGGCGCGTTCGTCGTCTCCGCGTCGCTTCCCGGGACGACCGCGGGGCGGGACGTCGTCGCCGTCGAGGGGGGCGGCGATCTGGAGGGTACTCCCGTCGCCCTCGCCTGCAGCGAGGGGGACCCCTACGTTCCCGTCGAGCGCGTGCGAGCGACCGCGGGGGCGTTCCGCCGCGGCGGGGCGGCGGTCGACCTCCGGATCGACGCCGGCGACGGTCACGGCCTCTCGGACGCGACGGCGACGCGAATCGGTGACCGGCTCGCGGTGCTCCTCGACGACTGACGGGCGACCGCCCGCCCGGAACCGACGTCCGCCCGGAACCGACGCCCGCCCGGAACCGACGTCCGCGCCGGATCCCGGCCCGAACGTGTTCGCGACACCGCCCATGTCCCTCCCGGACGGAGTGGTGCGCACGATGACGGAACTCGACGTCAGACGCATTCCGCCGAACGAGCGACACGACCGGATTCACCGGACCTTCGAGGCGTTAGAACCCGGGGAGACGCTGACGATAATAAACGATCACGACCCGAAACCGCTCTATTACGAGATGGAAGCCGAGGTGCCGGCGTTCGACGCGGACGGGTACGAGGTCGAACGGGAGGCTCCATCGCGGTTTGTCGCCGAGTTCCCGAAGGGGGGTACCGAACCCGCGATCGACCGCGTTCGGATCGCGGAGCTCGATGGAGAGCCGCACGCGGACGCGTTTCCCGGACGCGCACCGAAGACGATACGCCTGTCGCTGGAAGCGGACGAGCGCGTTCCGGAACACGATCACCCGGATCGGACGGTCCTGTTTCACGTGCTCGACGGCGAGATCGACGTCGCCCTCGGCGGCGAGTCGCACCGCGTTTCCGCCGGAGAGATCCTCCGGTTCGACGGGGAGCTATCGGTCGAGCCGACCGCGCGCAAGGAGAGCACCGCGCTGGTCGTGTTGGCACCGCGAACGGCGGAGTGACGGGAGCGCCGTGCGGTTGCGGACCCCCGCGTCCGCTCGTCCCACAGGCCGCCGCCGTCGACGTTTTATATACCACCGCCGAACGGACGGCATGGAGACGACGCGCCAGCGCATCGCCGAGCTCCTCCGCGAGGGGCCGGCGACCGCGAGCGGTCTCGGAGAGACGCTGTCGCTGCCGACGCCCGTCGTGTACGAGCACGTAGAGCACGTCTCGCGGTCGGTCGCCGGCGACGCGGAGCTGTTAGTCGCGCCGCCCGAGTGCACCGATTGCGGATTCGACGGGTTCGACGATCCGATCAACGATCCCTCGCGGTGCCCGGAGTGCAAGAGCGAGCGGATCGAGGAGCCGGCGTTCGTGATCCGCTGACCGTCGCAGACTCTACTTAAAAATCGCTTACAGCTCATCTAGCAGCGTCGCCGCCGCGGCCGACGACGATCCCGGTCCGCGGGCGGTGATCAGGTCGCCGTCGACGGTGACGCTCGCGTCCGCGTCGAGTTCGGCGTCCCAGTCAGCGCCCGCGAGGACGACCTCGTCCTCGACCCAGTACGGGAGCTTCCGACCGTCGGGCAGCACGTCCTCGTCGTCGACGATCCCCTCCTCCCACTCGTTCGGGAATCCGGTCACGGAGCGCCCCTCGACGAGGGGCGTCCCGTCGGCCTCGCGCGTGAACGCCAGGATGCCGACGGCGTGACAGACGACGAGCGCGACGCCCTGGTCGCCGGCGACCGCGTCGAGCAGAAGCTGGCGCGCGTGTCGGTCCTGATTCACGTCCCAGACGGTGCCGTGGCCGCCGGGGAAGACGACCGCGTCGTATCCGTCGGCGTCGACGGTCGCCAGCGGCTCCGGATCGTTCAGTTCGGGATGCTCCGCGTCGACGTCGCGGAACTCGGCGGCCGCCTCCTCGCCGCCGGCGGCCTCCGGATCGAGCGAGCGCTCGTCGACGACCGGCGGCGAGCCCGAGGGGGTCGCGACCGTCACGTCGACCTCCGCCGATTCGAGCGTCGTCAGCGGCTCGATGCACTCTTCGGCCCAGTACCCCTCCTCGCTCACGACGAACAGCGCGCGTGTCATGCGTCCTCCCGTTCGGGCGCTCGACGGAAAAGGGACTCGCGCCCGGCAGGCGCGATGCACGGCGCGGGGGTTATAAGCCTCCCCCGTGGCGGTCGTGGCGGTAACTGCGGTAACTGCGGTAACTGCGGTAACTGCGGTAACTGCGGTAACTGCGGTAACTGCGGTAACTGCGGTAACTGCGGTAACTGCGGTAACTGCGGTAACTGCGGTAACTGCGGTAACGGCGGTGGCTTCCCCTACCCTCCGCGATCGCCCAACGGGTTCAAGTGCGCGCTCTCCCGACCGATGCGTACCGATGGAGCCGCCGAACATCGAACGACTGGACGAGCGCACCGTCCAGCGCATCGCGGCCGGCGAGGTCGTCGAGCGTCCCGCGAGCGTCGTCAAGGAGCTGATAGAGAACAGCCTCGACGCGGGCGCGAGCCGCGTCGCCGTCTCGGTCGAATCCGGCGGTACGGGAGGGATCCGCGTCCGCGACGACGGCGTCGGAATCCCCGCCGACCAGCTGGAGGCGGCGGTCGCCGAGCACGCCACGTCGAAGATCGCCGACATCGAGGACCTAGACCGCGGGGTCGGAACGCTCGGCTTCCGCGGGGAGGCGCTGTACACCGTCGGTGCGGTCTCGCGGCTCACCGTCCGGTCGCGCCCGCCCGACGCCGAAGCCGGCGCGGAGATAACGGTCGAGGGCGGGGACGTCGGCGACCCTCGCCCGGCGGGCTGTCCCGAGGGAACGACGGTCGAAGTCGACGACCTGTTTTATAATACGCCCGCCCGGAAGAAGTTCCTCAAACGGACGACCACCGAGTTCGACCACGTCAACACCGTCGTGACCGGGTACGCGCTCGCGAACCCCGACGTCGCCGTCTCGCTGGAACATGACGGCCGCGAGACCTTCTCGACGGAGGGAAACGGCGACCTCCGATCGGCAGTCCTGGCCGTGTACGGCCGGGAGGTCGCCGAGGCGATGGTGGACGTGGAGTGGACGCCGGATCTCGGCGGCGACGACGACGACAACGACGGCAGCGACAACGACGGCAGCGACAACGACGAGGCGGATCCGGCCGTTCGACGCGTGACCGGTCTCGTCTCGCACCCCGAGACGACGCGCTCGACCCGCGAGTACCTCGCGACGTACGTCAACGACCGGTACGTCACCGCGAGCGCGCTGCGAGAAGCCACCCTCGACGCGTACGGCGGCCAACTCGCGCCCGACCGGTATCCCTTCGCGGTGCTGTTCGTCGAAGTCCCGTCCGGCGACGTCGACGTGAACGTCCACCCGCGGAAGCTCGAGGTCCGGTTTGACGAGGAGCTCGCCGTGCGCGCCGCGGTCGAGGAGGCGGTCGAGGAGGCCCTGCTCGACCACGGGCTGATCCGGTCGACCGCGCCGCGAGGACAGTCGGCCCCCGATCAGACCGAGATTCGCCCCGACGGCCCGGATTCCGAGGCCGTGGGCGGTGCCGGGACGGACCACGAGCGCGCCGCGCTCGGCGACCGAGAGGAGGCCGATGGAGAGGACGATAGAAGCCCGGAATCGGCGACCGGCGTCACGGAACTGGACCCGGCCGACGAGGACGCGTGGGCGGTCGGTGACGTCGGAAGACGAGGCGATGTCGACGGGCACGGTGGCGACGGATTCGGAGACGGCAGTGACGGTCCCACGATCAGCGACCGGCCCTCTCCGCGAAGCTGGCAGTCGGGTTCGACGGAGTCCGGCGACGGGACTGTCGGGTTCGGCGACGAGGCGAATGACGGCAGTTCCGGAGACGAGAGGACGGGCGGCGATGATCACACCAGCGGGGCCGACACCGGCTCGGAGACCGCCGCCGGCAACCCGTCTGAGTTCGACGCCGCAGCGGGCGACTCCGGAACGGACGATCGGGAGGGCGAGGAGTCGACCGGTTCGCAGCCAATCTCGACCGATTCGTCGTCAACTCCAACCGACTCGCCATCACCTTCGACCGACTCGCCATCACCTTCGACCGACTCGCGCTCCCCGCGATCGACCGCTCAGCGAACGCTGGGGGGCGGCGGGACGACGGCCGAGGAGCGATCCTACGAGTCGCTTCCGCCGCTTCGGGTGCTCGGACAGCTCCACGGGACGTACGTCGTCGCCGAGTCGCCGGAGGGGCTGGTCTTGATCGACCAACACGCCGCCGACGAGCGGGTGAACTACGAGCGACTGCAGGCCGCGTTCGCCGACGGCGCAGACGCCCAGGCCCTCGCGGAGCCCGTCCGCGTCGAGCTCACCGCGCGAGAGGCGGCGCTGTTCGGCGAGTTTGTGGACGACCTCCGAGGGATCGGATTTCGCGCCGAGCGCGCCGACGAGCGCGAGGTCGTCGTCGAGTCCGTCCCGACCGTCTTCGACGCAGCGCTCGATCCCGACCTGCTCCGGGACGTCCTCTCGGCGCTCGTCGGCGACGCCACTGCGGGCGACGAGCCCGTCACGGACGTGGTCGACAAACTGCTCGCGGACCTCGCGTGTTACCCCTCGGTGACCGGAAACACCTCGCTGACTGAGGGGAGAGTCGTCGACCTTCTCGACCGGCTCGACGACTGCGAGAACCCGTACGCCTGCCCGCACGGCCGACCGGTCGTGATCCGGCTCGATCGGGAGGAGATCGGCTCGCGGTTCGAGCGCGACTACCCCGGACACGCCGGGCGACGGTCCGAGTAGGACGGTGCACCGACGCGACCGACACAGCCGGCACGGGCGGTAAAGAAACGCCACCGACGCCCCGATCGCAGAGAGGTACGTTTTAGTCGGGCGACGTGGACCCCAGGGTATGGAACGCGTAGCGATCATCGGCGCGTCGATGACTCGGTTCGGGAAGCGCGACGCGTGGGTGCGAGAGCTGTTGGCGGAGGCGGGCGCGGCCGCGCTCGACGACGCCGGGATCGACGGCGAGGACCTCGATCACCTGTACGTTTCGAACATGGCCAGCGGCGAGTTCGAGGGACAGACCGGCGTCCCGAACGCGCTCGCCCACGATCTGAACGCCATGCCGGCGTACACCGCCCGCATCGATCAGACCTCGTCGTCCGGCGGTGCCGGCGTGTTCGCCGCGTGGCAGTCGGTCGCCTCCGGCGCGAGCGATCTCACGATGCTCGTCGGCGGCGAGAAGATGACCCACCGGACGACCGCGGAGGCGACCGACGTGATCGCGTCGCTCACGCACCCGGTCGAGTACAAACACGGCGTCACGCTCCCCTCCTTCGCGGGCATGACGGCGCGGCTCTACCTCGACGAGTACGACGCCCCCCGCGAGAGCCTCGGGAAGGTCGCCGTGAAGAACCACCGGAACGGCGTGGACAACCCCCACGCGCAGTTCCAGAAGGAGGTCGACCTCGACACGGTGCTCGACTCGCCGATCGTCGCGGACCCCCTCCGGCTGTACGACTTCTGTCCGATCACGGATGGTTCCGCGGCACTCGTCCTCTGTCCCGAGTCGGTGGCCGAGGAATACGTCCCGGCGGACGAGTACGCGGTGATCTCCGGGATCGGCGGCGCGACCGACACCCACGTCGTCCACGAGCGCGAGGACCCGACGACGATGGGCGGCGTCGTCGACTCCTCTCAAATCGCCTACGAGATGGCCGGGATCGGCTCGGACGATGTCGACGTCGCGGAGCTGCACGACATGTTCACGATCTTAGAATTCCTCCAGAGCGAGGACCTCGGCTTCTTCGAGAAGGGCGAGGGGTGGAAGGCGATCGAGGAGGGCGTCACCGACCGCGACGGCGACCTCCCGATCAACACCTCCGGCGGGCTGAAATCGAAGGGCCACCCGCTCGGGGCCAGCGGCGTCGCACAGGTGTACGAGATAGTCGAACAGGTCACCGGCGACGCCGGCCCGAGGCAGGTCGAGGCCGACACGGGACTGGCCTGCAACGTCGGCGGGTTCGGGAACTGCGTTACCACGGCTATTCTGGAGGGGAGCCAATGAGCGACCACGACACCGACGACGCGACCGGAAGCGACGCCGGGGACAGCGTCGAGCAGACCTTCGAGGCGGCCGAGTACGCGGACGGCACCGTCTCGTATCCGCCGCACATGGTCGGTCCGAACGGCGCGGAGCGCGTCGGGACGGTCGACCTCCGCGAGTACGAGGGGCGCATCGTCACGTGGACGACCTCGACGGCGACGCCGCCCGGGGTCCGAGAGCCGAACACGCTCGCGATCGTCGAGTTCGACGTGGACGTCGGCGACGACGCGCCGCCGGTTCGCGCGCTCGGGCAGGTCGCGGCGGCCGACGACGGCTCCGGCGAGCCGTTCGACGTCGAGATCGGCGACCGGGTCGAGCCGGTCCACGCCGACGAGCTCAGGGAACCGGGGGCCGGGATCCGCGAGCCGGACAGCCAGGAGTGGGACGGATTCCGATTCCGTCCGGTCGAGTAGCACTCTCCCGGTCCTTGCACCCGAAGCCGTGTGCGTCGTCTCGTCGATCACCTCCACGACGGCACGGGTTCGATTTTTTGCCCAAGATCTTTCGGTTCGCTCTCAGACTCGCCGAAAATCGCCGAGTCGCGTCCCGTCCAGCAGGTACGCCTCGCCGCTCGGGAGCGCGTCGGGCAGGAACGGCGCGAGGAACGACTGTCCGTCGACGTTGACCCACGTCCCGCCGGAGCGCTCGTTGAACGCGGGAAACACGACGAGTTCCGGCGGGTCCCCAGAGACCGCCACGCCGCCGTCACGGCCGTCGACGAACGCCGCCGGATCGACCGCGCCGCGGAGCCACGCCCGCTCCACCCGCGACCCGCCGACGGAGTCCTCCAACCGCACTTGCGGGTGCTCGTGTCCCATGCACACCACGTCGGCGTCGAGGAGCGTCGGGTCCGGGTGCGTGTGGCCGTGGAGAACGCCGACGCGGCCGTGCTCGCTGCCGCCATCCGAACCTCCGATCACGCCGCCGCGGGGCCCTATCACGTCGATCGCGTCCGCGAACGTCTCGGCGACGCCCGCGTCGTGGTTCCCCTCGACGAGCGTCATCGGGACGCGATCCGTCACGGCCCGAATCAGGGTCTCCAGCTCCTCGCGCTCGGCTCCCTCCGGAGCGGCGATCCGGTGGGCGAGGTCGCCGAGGACGACCAGTCGGTCGGCGTCGGTCTCCGCGACGAGATCGCAGAGCAGCGCTCGACGCTCGTCCGCCCGGCTGTCGAGTTCGATGCCGCGCTCGTAGCGGAGGCCGACCTCGATACCGGCGTGAACGTCGGCGACGAGAAGGGCGCGCTCGCTTCCGAGGTCGGCGACAGCCGCCGGTTCGCCGACGACCGGCTCGACCCGCGCCATCAGATCGGCTTAAGCACGCCGTCGCCCGGTTCGTAGCACTTCCCGCTCATCAGCGCGTCCTGGATGGCGTCTTCGACCGCGTCGGCGTCGACGCCGTGCTCGTCGACGATCGACTGGACGACCGCGTCGCGGGCGGCGCCGTCGCCGTCGTCGAGCGCGTCCATGGCTTCGACGACTGCGGCTTCGAGGTCGATATCGTCCGTCTCGTCGACGGAGTCAACGGAGTCATCCGTCTCGTCGGCGGGGTCAGCGGAATCATCCGTCTCCGCGCCGGTGGAATCGGCCGGCTCGTCCGTCTCGCCTGCCGCGTCCGTCACATCGGTGGACATCTCCGAGAGGTCGTCCGCATCAGGCACGTCGATATCGGCCTCGCCGGGATCGTCAACCTCCGTGCCGGTCGAAAAGTCCGTGCCGAACTCGGATTCGATCTCTTCCCGCTCCTCGTCGTCGATCTCGTACATCTCGTCGGCAGCTGGCTCTGCCGACGCGTCGTCGCCAGCGGCGTCCGGCTCGGCGACAGCCGAATCGTCGTCGGTACCTTCAATCGGCGCAGAGTCGTCGTCCGCTCCCGTTTGGAAGTCGCCGAGGCCCTCGCTTTCGACGTTCTCGGAATCCTCCCCGGAGTCAGGGCCGGATGCGTCGTCGGGAGTATCGACATCGGCGGCGGGTTCGTCGGTATTGTCGGTATCGGCGGGGTCGTCGGTGTCGTCAGTACCATCGTCGGCGGCGGGTTCGTCGCTGTCGGCGGCGGCAGGATCGGACGATTCGTCTCCGATCGGTGCCTCGCCCTCGACTGTCCCGGGCGGTGCCTCGATCGTCACGTCTGTCTCCGGCAGCGGTCCGATCGCGGTCTCTTCGCCCGCGTTGGGAACGGTGTCGGGCGCGCGCACCTCGTCGCGGTCGCCGGCGATCAGTTCGAGCGCGTCGATCGCCATCCGACGAACCGCCTCGACGTAGGCGGTCGAGGTGTCGTAGTGATCGATGGCCTTCGGGATTCCGGCCGCCAGCGACGCGGGCGCCCCGCCGGCTTCGAGGGCCGCGCGGAGGTCGTTGCCCCGCAGGTCGGAATCGAGGGCCTTCGCGAACACCGCCAGCCGGTCGAGCGTCGCCTCCGCGGCGGAGACGACCCACCGGTCGCGGGTGTCGGCGTCGACGTCGTTGAGGCTCTCTGGGCGGACGGAGGTGAACACTCTGTCGGAGTCTTCCGGCTCGAACGTCCGGGCTTTGCCCGTCAGCGCTACGAACGACGGCGGGTCAGCGCGTTCGAGAAACGCCTGCGCCTCGGGCTGATACTGCCCGGCGTACGTCACGAACGCGCCCGAGGGGTCGACGACCCGCCCCCGGCGCGTCTCGTCGTTCACGCGCTCGACCTCGGTGAGCACGCCCGCGACGAACAGCCGGTTCACGCGCGCGCCGGTCGGCGTGACCACGTAGTTCGGGGCGCGCTCCTCGTCGCTCTCGGAGTACGAGAGGGTAGCGTCGTCGAACTCGGCGGCGAACACGCGGTGAGCGACCTCGCGGGCACCCGGCCCGTCGTCGCTCATTCTTTCACCTCCGCGAGCGCAGCCCGGGCGGCATCGGCTGGATCGTCGTCCGCGAGTTCGAACTCGCTCGCGTCGAGGGTGGCTCCGTAGTCGTCGACCGAGAGGTTCCCTCGGACGCGGTAGGCGCGCCCGACGAGCGAGTCGGCGATTGCGTCGGCGACGACCGCCTTGTCCATCGCGTCTTTCGCCGCCTCGAGGGCCTCGTCGAGCCCCGCACCGTACACCTCGGCGGTCAGTTCGTCGTCGAGCACCACGGTGACCGTGTCGGTGCCGTCGTCCACGATTGCCTTCACGCGGAGGTCGTCCTCGCCGTCGACCTCGCCGTGGCTTCGGCACTGACCGTTCTGGACCACGCGGCCGCACTCGGGGCATCGCTCGATGAGGCCGGAGCCGTCTCGAATTTCAAGGACGTTTCCGACGACTTCGACGTCGAACATCCCGCCGGACGCGACCGCCTCGGCGACTCCGAGGCGCGGGGCGTCCTCTGCGACCTCGACCGGGTCGGGAAGCGGCGTCACCGTCGAGAATTCGGTGAAATTCAGCGACGGCACCCCGCGGAACTCGCGGACGTACACGTCCTCGATCCGGAGGTCCGCGCCCGGCTCCAGTTCGGAGCGCGGCTGCCAGTCGGTGAAGGGGAGCTTCGCGGTCGCGTCGCCGACGACGCCTTCCAAGATATCGGTCTCCCCGTCCCGCCCGGAGATCGTCTTCTCGTCGACCTCCAAGACGCGAACCTCGACGTTTCGGCCGCGATCGCCCGCGGAAATGTCGACGAGGCTGCGATCGCCGCCGATATCGCGGTCGACCTCGACCGGCTCGTCGGCGATGGCGACGGTGGTCGAGTCGTTGAGATTGAGCTCGGGCTCACCGTCCCACTCCCGAACGCCGGCGTTGCCGATCGTCAGCGAGTCGCCGGGCTCGAACCCGAAGTCCTGCCACGCGGTGTAGGAGATGACGCCCGTCTCGTCGGCGATTTCCCCCTCACGAATCGTGAGGTCGTCGCCCTGATATCGGATCGTTCGGGTCCCCTGCGTGAGCACGCGGACGGTGACCGTGACGCCGTCGTGGTCGGTGGTTATCTCGCCGACGTCGACCGCGTCCGGAGTCGGCGCGGATCCGCCGCCTCCGCCGCCGTGCTTCCGGCGGACGCTCTGTTTTGCCTCGTCGATCGGCACGCTGTACTCCAGTAGGTTCTCCAGGTCCGCTTTGACCTCCTCTTTGTCTACGCCGAGGTCGGAGGCGAGATCCTCGGCATGGCTGTTGACGTCCATCGGCCCGCACTTCGACGCGACCGCACAAAAGGATTCACCACCGAGGAAGCGCTCCGTCGGCGGACAGAGCGTGCGCGTCCACCTTCGGGCAGCGACGGCTGCCGTTCAAGGACGAACGCGCGGGAACGGGGAGCGAGACCGTCGTCACGCCCGGCACACCTAAATCGCTCCCATCCGCATCGATCCGCATGAACGAAATCGACATCGACGCGCGCGTCACGCCGGAGCGAACCGTCATCGACGTGAGCGGTACCCGGGACGTCGCCATCGTCGTCCGGTCCGAACGCGGCGAGCGGATCTATCTCCCGCCGACCGGATTCGACGAATCCGTGGCGTCCCCGTACGCGTCGCCGTACCGCGGGTCTACCGGCGTCGACGGCGAAGACAGTCCGTACGGCGGTGGCGGCTCTGACAGCACCCGCGGCGTGGTCGCGACCGCGGACGGGTTCCGAATCTCACACCCCGAGGCGGCCACGGAGTTCGACGTGTTTCGAGGAGAAGCCGAAAAAGCCGACTAGGAGCGTTCGAGGGTCGAGCAGATGCGGGATCGGTTCAACCGGACCGGATCGAACCTACTGGACCGGATCGAACCTACTGGACCGGATCGAACCTACCGGACCGAATCGAACCTACAAACCGGACTACGCGACCGCTTCGTACACCGCGAGCGTGTCCTCTGCGACCGCCGACCACTCGCGACGCTCGTACTCCGGCGGGCCCTCGCGGTCGAGCGCGGTGATGAGCCCGTCGACGATCGACTCCGAGTCCGTCTCGACCTCGACGAGACAGCCCTCGGGGAGCACCTCCGCAACGCCGGACCGCGTCGCGACGACCTGCGTCCCGGCCTCCAGCGCCTCGGTGATCGTGATGCCGAACGGCTCCGCGAACGACGGTGAGACGAACGCGTCGGCAGCGGCGTAGTAATCGCCCAGCTCAGCCTCGGGAACGTAGCCGACGAACTCGACGCGAGCGTCGATACCGATCAGCTCGACGAACCGCTTCAGCTGGTCGGTCTGGTGACCGGACCCGCCGACGACGAGGGTGACGTCGCGGCCGCGGAGCTTCTTCATCGCGTAGAGCAGGTGAGAGATCCCTTTCTGATCGGTGTGGCGGCCGACGAAAAAGAGCATCTCGCCGTCGATACCGAGGTTCTCGCGGACGTCCGTTCCGGAGAATTTCGGCGTCGAGAAGCCGTTGTACACGACGCGGGCGTCGGCGTCGTACAGCTCTCGGATGTCCTTGCGGACGATTTCGCTGACGGCAATGTTCGTGTCCGTCGCGTTCGCGAGCCGTCGCTCGGTCTCGACCTCGCGTTTCGGGGGATCGATGTTGCGGTCGCTCGCCAGCGAGTGGAACGAAGACACCCACGTGGCGTCCGACTCGCGGGCCGCCTGTCGTCCCGGCGAGTAGCCGAACCAGTCGTGCGTGTGAACGACGTCGTGGTCGCCGGCGAGCTCGGCGAACCGGTCGCTGAGCCGGTCGACTCGGGCAGCGACGTCCCCCTCGCCCGTCTCGACCGGTTCGAGTCCCGGCTCGTCCTCCGGGGCGAACTCCGCCGGCAACACGAGGGTGGCCTCCACCCCGAGATCGTCGCGGAGCCCCGAGAACAGTTCGCCGACGTGGACGTCGAGCCCTCCGGTGATGTTCGGTGGGTATCCCCATCCCAGCATGAGTACGCTCGGCGGCATGGCTCACAGTTTCGGGAGTCGGCACTTAGGTATGCCCCTCGTTCCCCCGTCGATCGAGCGGAACGGACATCCAAATCGTCGGAGAGCGGGAACCGGGAGAGACTGAACCGAGAGATATCGAAGAAGAACCCCCGACCGTTCAGGCCGCCTGCACGGCGTCACGAAGCGCCGACGTTCGGTCGGTGATCGATCCCGCGGCCTCGGCGAGCACGTCGAGGGGATCGCCGGATTCGGATTTCACCGTCAGCACCGGCTCCGTTTGACCCCCGGACTGCTCGGGATTCATGTCGTAGGTCGCGGCCGCGACGTCGTCCGTCTCCAGCAGGACGCCCTTCAGCACGTTCATGAACGTGTGGTCCTCGCCGGCGATCTCGATGCGGAGTTCCGTGTCGGTCTTCTCGATGACCCGCAGTTCCATGTCCCTCGATTCGCCCGAGGCGCGTTTCAAGCTTTCGTCTCCGGGATATCCGGAGTTGCGGACCGTCCGTGCGCCACGGCAGCCCTTTTAAGCGACGTGGACGCAGGCGGGAGCGTGGAGATCCGACGCCTTCCGACCGACGACGACCTCCATCGGTACGCGGCCGAGCTGTGGCTCCCCTACCACCGCGACCTGGCGGCCGCCGAGACGCGCGAGCAAGACTGCGTCGAGCTTCGGCTCGACGTCGACACGGATGAGTAGTCACCTCTTCGATTCCTTCACGCCTCGCCGTCGTTCCAGTAGGGTTGAAGTACCCGACCGGCAAATTTTGTGGCATGCAGACCCTGCTTTTGAACGCCGACGAGGTCGACGAGAACGCCCGGATGGATCGCGTCATCGACGCGGTTCGCGGTGCCTTCGCGGCCTACGAGCGCGGCGACGCGAAGATGCCGGCGAAGTCGTACATCGACCTCCCCGAGTACAACGGCGACTTCCGTTCCATGCCGGCCTACCTCGACGTCCGCGAGGCGGACACCGCCGAGGAGACGGCGACCGGCGAGGGATGGGACGCCGCGGGGATCAAATGGGTGAACGCGCACCCGGACAACCCCGCCGACCACGACCTTCCGACCGTGATGGGGACGATGATCTACTCCGACCCCGAGACCGCGTTCCCGCTGGCGATCCTCGACGGCACGACGCTCACGATGAAGCGCACGGGCGCGGCCGCCGCGGTCGCCACCGACCACCTCGCGGTCCCCGACGCCACCTCGCTGGGGATCGTCGGCGCGGGCGTCCAGTCGTACACCCAACTGGAGGCCATCGCCGCGGTGCGTGACATCGAGGAGGTCGTGGTGAGCGACCTCGACGCGGAGCGCGTCGCGGACTTCGTCGCGGCGTTCGCGGACCGCTTCGACGTCCGCGCCGGTTCCGTCGCGGAGGCCGGCCACTGCGACGTGCTCTCGACGGTGACGCCCGTGGAGGACCCGATCGTCGGCCCCGACGACGTCGGTGCGCACACCCACGTCAACGCGATGGGCGCGGACGCCGCTGGCAAACACGAACTCGCCGACGACCTCCTGCTGGACGCGACGATCGTCATCGACGACCGCGAGCAGTGCACCCACTCCGGCGAGATCAACGTCCCCTACGCCGCCGGTACCCTCACCGACGAGGACGTCTACGGTGAGATCGGCGAGATCGTCGTGGGTCGGCGCGCCGGCCGGGCCGGTACCGCAAATACGGAAGAAGGCGGCGTCGAGGGCGTCACCGTCTTCGACTCCACCGGCCTCGCGATCCAGGACGTCGCGGCCGCTCGCGTCGTCTACGAGCAGGCCGACGACAACGACAACGGCTACCCCTTCGACCTGCTCGGGCTCGCCGACTGAGCGTCGACGGGCGGGTTTTTGCCCCTCTATCCCTTATGTGGCCCCGTGCAACTCGTCACCGTCGCAGCGCTCGCGGAGAACCGCGCGATAGGCAGGGACGGCGAGGTACCGTGGCCTCACATCGAGGCGGACGTGCGGCAGTACCGCGAGCGCGTCGCGGACTCGCCGGTGATCCTCGGCCGCCGCACCTTCGACTCGATGCGCGAAGATCTCCCCGGCAACCGCCAGATCGTCGTGAGTCGCAGCGTCGATTCGGTTGACGTTCCGACCGCGACCGTTGCCTCGGGCGTCGAGGAGGCGATCGATCTCGCCCGCGAGGTGACGAGCGACGACGGGCGCGACGACGACTCCGTCTACGTCCTCGGCGGCGGAGCGATCTACGAGCTGTTCCAGCCACACGTCGACCGGATGGTCCTCAGCCACGTCGACGGCGACTACGACGGCGACACGTTCTTCCCGGACTGGGACGCCGACGAGTGGACCGTCGAATCCGAGACCCTCCACGACCGATTCACCCTCCGAGAGTGGGTCCGTCGCGGCGACGGATCCTAACCTAGGTCTCGGAGTACATCACTTCGGTTTGGGCCCAGCCACTCCGATTTGAACCCAGTCACTCCGACTCGGGCCGTCCGCCCCGACGCAGCCGCCACTTGAGAACGAGTCCGACGGCCAGCACCGTCGCGGCGGTGACGACCCCGGAGACGAGCGCGCCGCGGGCGCTCGTCGCCCCCGTCGCGAGGGTGGTGACCGACGCGCTCCCGCCGGAGACGGCCGTCGCACCCGCGATCCCGCCGAATCCGAGACAACAGAGGCTCAACAGACCGACGACCGAGAGCGATCCGAAGAGACCGTCTTCGCTCATGGGCTCGTTACTCCTCGTCGCCGTTTTCGTCTCCGTTTCCGTCGCCGCCCTCGTCGGCATCGACCCGTTCCGCGAATCCGAACCGCGGCTTGACGTCCTCGACGAGGACGGTCAGGGTCTCGCCGACCGCGGCGTCGTCGACGAAGAGAGAGTACCCTTCGACGTAGGCGATCCCGTCGCCCTCGTCACCCAGTTCCTCGACGGTCACCTCCAGTCGGTCGCCGGCCGCGACGGGGGCCGTGTTCAACCCCTTGGCGACGAGGTACACCTCCGAGGAGGAGTCGCGCGAAGCCGGCGGTGAGACGGTCCGGAGGTACTCGAACTCCCCGCGGACGTCCTCGCGAAACGCGTCCAGATCCTCGCCCTGGAACACCTTCACGACGAAGTCGCCGCCGGGCGCGAGCAGTTCCTCGGCCACGTCGAACGCCTGCCGCGCGAGGTGGACCGATCGGGCGTGGTCCAAGGCGTACTCGCCGGTCATGTTCGGGGCCATGTCCGAGATGACCACGTCCGCGCCGCGCTCGCCGATCGCCTCGCGTAGGTAGTGGCGGGTTCGCTCTTCGGTCATGTCGCCGCGGAGCGTCTCCACGTCGTGCTCGTCGAAGTCGTCGATGCGCTGGAGGTCGACGCCGACGACGGTTCCCGACTCCCCCACCTCCTCGGCGGCGACCTGCAGCCACCCGCCGGGCGCGGCTCCGAGGTCGACGACGGTGTCGCCGCGCTCGAAGAGGGTCGCCTCCTCGTCGAGCTGTTTCAGCTTGTAGGAGGCCCGGCTCCGATACCCCTGCTGTTTCGATCGGTTGTAGTAGTCGTCTTTGCCGCTCATACGGGTCTCACCGGTCGTGGCGGTGCGACCCCCGTTCGAACCGCGGGCGAACCCCTGGCCGCGGGCGAATCCCTGGCCGTGGGCGAACCCCTGGCCGCGGGCGACCCCTGGGTCGCGAGCGAATTTGCGTTCATATGGGAACGGATGCCGTCGAGCCGGAAAGATACATCGAACGGCGGATCGCCGAGCGGTGACTTCCAGCTGGCGGGTACTCGGCAGCCCAACCGGGACGTGCCGTCGGCCGCGACGCGGCGTGAACGTTCCCGGCAGCGACGCGATGTCCACCTCGACAGCGACGACGCACAAGGGTTTAGCCACGCCCACCCGTCGGAACGCGTCACAGTGTCACGCACCGTACCGACCAATTCCATGGCACCCTCGATCGAGACGACGACCACGACGCGCCACGACGAGGCGGGTGCGTCGTGAGCGACGGAGACGCGAACGCGCCGACGCTTCCGGACTCCCCCGGTGCGGCGGCGAGCGCAGCGCCCGAACCGCCACGCAAAGGCGTCGAGGAGGGACGCGTCGTCCACGCCGTCGGGATCGGTCCCGGAAACACCGAGCTGCTGACTCGGCGTGCGGGTCGGCTGCTCCGGGACGCGGACGTCGTCGTCGGGTTCGAGACGGTGGTCGAGTACGTCGCCGACGAGACTGCGGCGGAACTGATTCCCTGCGGCTACCGCGACGAGCCCGAGGCGCTCGGCCGGTTCGCCGCTCGCGTGGCCGACGGCGCGCGCGGGGTCGCGGTGTTCATGGGCGATCCGAACCACTCCGGCTATCAGTTCCTCGGGAAAGTCGAGGCTGCCATCGACGCGCCGGTCGCGGTCGTCCCCGGGATCTCCTCGGTACAGGTGGCCGCGAGTCGCGCGCGCACACCGCTCGAAGACTCCGTCTTCGAGACCCTGCACGTCAGGGGTGACGTCTCGCGCGCGCTCGACCGTCTCGGTCGGGCCGTCGGCGACCGCCACCTGATCGTGATCCCGCGACCGTACGACTGGATGCCCGAGGACGTCGCGGCCCAACTCGTCGACGCTGGTGCGGGCCTGAGCCTCGACGCGCTCGTCTGCGAGCGATTGACGCACCCCGACGAGCGTCTCACGCGGACCGATCTGGGAACGCTCGCCGACGGTGCCGGCGGTGACGGCCCCGACGACACCGCCTTCTCCGACCTGTCCGTGCTCGTCGTCCGCGCCTGATCCGGGACGGGACCCACGGGAGAGATTCGTCAACTCAGCCGCGTCGGTCGTCAGGATTCGCGCGGTCGTCGCCCTCGCCGACTCGACGGCGACCCCGCAATCGGTCGGACTCGTCAGAACCCACCGCCGGAGCCGCGTCGAACCCGAGATCGGTATAAAAACCTTCCAGTCCCGGGTCGAATTCGGCGATGACGGCGTTGACTCCGGAGTCCCGCTCGGCCCGTCGCACCGCCCGCGCGACGAGCGCGGAGCCGATACCGCGACCGCGACGCGCTCGGCGAACAGCCACGGCGTCGACGTGAAGCCGATGCGGGTCGGGTCGCGTGGGGACCAGCGCGCCGACGACGGCATCCGTCCGCTCGAATCGGGCGACGAGGGCGTCTCCGGCGGCGATCGAGGCGTCGACGGTCTCGGCGTCGGTCTTCAGCATCGCGGCGTCGAGCACGCGGAGGACGTCGAGGCGGTCGTCGGGGGTGGCGGGCCCGATGGCGATCCCTTCGGGTGGCCCTCCGGGAGCGTTCTCCTCGGTCACTCCCGATCGTCCGTCGCGCCGCCCTTGATAAGCCTGAGCAGTTGGACCGTCTCCGCGTCGACGACGCGGTCGCCGGGGACCGGCGAGCCGTCGACGAGGATGGACGCCTCCTGCGGGTGGTAGTCGGCCTCGCGGATCAGGTCGGTGTAGGTGGCGTCGTCGGGAAGGTCGTACTCCGCTGTCCCCTCGCCGACGACCTCGACGGTTACACGCATCAAGGACCTATCCGTCCAGTTCCTCGCGGAGCAGCCCGTTCACCTGTCCGGGGTCGGCGCTCCCGCCGGTAGCCTGCATCACCTGCCCGACGAGGAAGTTGATCGCGCCCGCGTCGCCGTCGTGATAGTCGTCGACCGCGTCCGGGTTGTCGTCGATCGCGGCTTCGACCGCGGCCTCGACCTCGCCGCTTTCCGCCTTGCCGAGCCCCTCGCGATCGACGACGGCGTCGGGATCTTCACCCTCGTCGAGCATCTCGCGGAGGACTATCTCCTCGGCGTTCTTGACGGTGAGCTCCTCGGCGGCGACCAGTTCGATCAGGCGTTTAAACTCGTCGAGGCGGTCCTCGACGTCCGTGATCTGCATCTCGCGGTAGTTGAGCTCGCCGAGGAGGTTGTCCGCGACCCACGTCGCCGCCAGCTCGGCGTCGAACTCGGTCGCGACGTCCTCGAAGAAGTCGGCGACCGCCTTCGTGGAGGTGAGCTTCGAGGCCGACTCGCGGTCCAGCCCGTACTCCTCGCGGAAGCGCTCCCGTCGAGCGTCGGGCAGCTCCGGGATCGGAATCGTCTCCTTCCAGTCCGCGACCTCCAGCGCGGGAAGGTCGGCCTCTCGGAAGTAGCGGTAGTCCTTCTCGGCCTCCTTCGAGCGCATCGAGACGGTGACGCCGCGCGCCTCGTCCCAGTGCCGGGTCTCCTGTTCGATCTTGCGACCCCGACGGAGCACGTTCTCCTGGCGGGTGACCTCGTACGCCAGCGCCCGCTCCGCGCCCTTGTGACTGGAGATGTTCTTCACCTCGGCGCGGTTCACGTCGGCGAGGGCCTCGTCGGTGATGGTTCCGTCGTCGTCGACGTCCTCCTCGGGGACTAAGGAGACGTTGGCGTCGACGCGCAGGCTCCCGTCGCGGGTCGGGTCGAAGACGCCGAGATATTCGAGGACCTCCTCTAACTTCGCGAGGAACGCCCGGGTCTCCGCGGGCGAGCGGAAGTCCGGCTCCGTGACGATCTCCATCAAGGGGGTCCCGGCGCGGTTGTAGTTCACGAGGGTGTGCGTCGCCGACTCGATGGAGCCGCCGGCGTGCTGGAGGCTGCCGGGGTCCTCTTCGAGGTGCGCACGGGTGATCCCGATGCTGCGAGGCTCGTCGTCGACGCGGACCTCGAGCTCGCCGGACTGGCAGATCGGTGCGTCGTACTGGGTGAGCTGGAAGTTCTTCGGCAGGTCGGGGTAGTAGTAGTTCTTCCGATGAAACGTCGTCGTCTCGGGGATGTCGGCGTCGATCGCCTTGCCGATCTTGACGGCGGCCTCGACGGCGGCCTCGTTGAGGACCGGCAGCGCGCCCGGTAGCCCGAGGCAGGTCGGGCACGTTCGCGTGTTTGGTTCCTCGTCCTCGGCGGCGTCCGTCGAGCAGCCGCAGAAGACCTTCGTGTCGGTTTCGAGCTGGACGTGGACCTCCAGCCCGATCACGACCGTCCGCTCCTCCGTCGCGGCCTGAGTGCTCATTACCGACCCGTTGCGTGCGGGCCACCTAAATCGTGTCGGGACCGATACGGTGTGTGCTGATGTTTGATCGCCTCGACTTTGGAGAGTCGAGTTCGTGGCTCTGATTTATAAGCGATTGATTAGCGGTCGGACGTGGGCGTCTCCGAAGTCTCAGCTGATATCTTATAAATGACCAACCGCTGTGCGGAGAACACTCACAACGCCCCAGTCACGAGGACGGCGCGCGCTCGCTGCGCTCCTCGTCACTCGTGTTACTCGTTCCTGCGGTGCTTACGTCGCCTGCGCCGTCCTCGCGACTGCCCCTTTGAATCCCACCCCGCACCGTACCACCGGAAGACGATCGCCTCGCTCCGCTCGGCGCTGCGACTTCCGTACTCCCGCTCGCCCTACTCGCGGGACCGCACCCGCACCTCACGCCTCCCCAGCCTCGCGGTTCGCGCTCTGCGAGCGCTCACCGCGTCCCTCGCGGGCTCCTCGCGGCCGCTTATAAGCGGCCGCTCGGAGGCGCGCCACCGCGGTGTTTCTGTGTGGGTCACAGCGTGGTTCTCACTGTGGTCGTCTCCGTTCGGGAACGTTGCTAAACCCTTATGAGCGCGCGGGTGGGAGGAACGGGCGTATGAGCGATCTCCCGGACGACTTCGACTGCACCCTCACCAACTGGGAGTACATCTACGGGCTCTGTCGCAACGTCTCGAACGCGGTGAAACGGGCCGACTTCGAGCCGGACGTGGTCGTCGCGCTGGCGCGCGGCGGCTGGTTCGCGGGGCGGTGTATCTGCGACTTCCTCGGGCTCAACGACCTGACGAGTCTCAAGATGGAACACTACGTCGGGGCCGCGCAGAAGAGCGGCGAGCCGCAGATCCGGTACCCGATGCCCGAGGGGAGCGTGGAGGGGAAGAACGTCCTGATCATCGACGACATCGCCGACACGGGCGGCTCGATCCGCCGGGCCGAGGAGTACGTCGAGGACCGAAATCCCGGCGAGGTCCGCACCGCCACGCTCCAGCTGCTCGGCACCTCCGAGTTCCAGCCGGATTTCGTCGGGGAGCGACTCGAACAGTGGACGTGGGTCGTCTACCCGTGGAACTTCCTCGAAGACATGATCGACCTGACCGAGGGCGCGATGGAGCGCGCGGACCGGAACGCGTTCGACCGCGAGGACCTCCGCCACTACCTGGAGGAGTTCCACAGCATCGGCCGCATCGAGATGGAGGTCGCCCAGCCTGACCGCCTCGACGAAGTGATAGACGAGATGGTCCGCCGCGACGTGATCGAACCCACCGGCGACGACGCTTGGACGCTGACCGGGTAGCCGCCGATGGATCCAGCGGACGCGCGCGATCCGACGATAGACGCCCTCCTCGACGCCTACGCGCTCAAAGACGAGCGGCGCACCGGCTGGCAGCTCCGCGGCGTCGACGACCCCGAATCGGTCGCCGCCCACGCGTGGGGCGTCGCGTACCTCGTGTTGGCGCTCGGCGATCGCTTCCGCGCGGACCTCCCCGACGTCGACCTCGACGGCGCACTCCGGCTCGCCGTCGTTCACGACGTCGCCGAGGCGGAGACGGGCGACGTGGCGACGCGCGCCGACTCGACGGCGGAGACGGTCGATCCGAGCGAGAAGGAGACGATCGAACGCGAGGCGATGCGCGACCTCGCTGGACCGCTGCCGGACCGCGTCCGCGACGCGTGGGAGGCGTACGAGGCCCGCGAGTCGCCCGAGGCGGTGCTCGTCAAGGAGTGTGACCTTCTCGACGTCTGTCTACAGGCGATCGCCTACGAGCGCGCCGAACGGTACGACCCCGTCGACGGCGACCCGGACGCCTTCCGCGAGTACGACGACCTCGACGAGTTCTTCGCGACGACCGAACCGCGGTTGCGAACCGACGCCGGTCGCGCGCTGTTCGAGCGACTCCGCGCCCGATACCGCGACGCCCGCGACGCCGGGGACGCCCGCGACGTCACGGACGCCGGGGATGTCGAGGGGACCCGCAACGGGGAGGACGGCGCGTAGTCGTTCGGGACGCTCGCGCCGCGGAGGACGCGAGGAAGTTGTGCAGCTGATCGTCGGAGCGTTGTTCAGCGATCGTCGGAGCGCAGACAGGAGCGCGGAGCGGAGTGCAGACAGGAGCGCGGAGCGCAGTGCAGACCGGAATGCGGAGCGGAGTGCAGGGAGACGGCGTTCGCGCGGGCGGTCCGAGCGATAGCTGAAGGGAGAGGTATTCGACACTTGTCGAACCCAGAAATAGACGACTGTAGGCCCTCTACCGCCGGATCAGCGCGAACAGATAGCAAGAACGTTAATGCCTGAGTCCGTTTCGGCGAGTGAGAGCTTTCACCACGCATGTCCGAGCACACTGATCTGATCATCGTCGGCGGGGGTATCAGCGGGGCGTCGCTGCTGTACACGGTGGCGAAGTTCACCGACGTGGACGACGTGACCCTGATAGAGAAGGAACGGGAGATCGCAGCGATAAACTCCGACCGGACGAACAACTCCCAGACGCTCCATTTCGGGGACATCGAGACGAACTACACCTTAGAGAAGGCGGAAGAGGTCAAGGAGGGGGCCGAGCTGCTCGCCGGCTACCTCGAAGGCAACGATCCCGAGCGGGAGATGCACAGCAAGCGGAGCAAGATGGTGCTCGGCGTCGGCGACGAGGAGACCGGCAAACTGGAGAAGCGATACCACGACGAGGGGTTCGGCGACCTCTTCCCGAAGCTGCGGGAGATCGGTCGCGAGGAGATCCGGGAACTCGAACCGAAGGTCGTCGAGGGACGCGATCCGAGCACGGCCCTCAAGGCGCTCCAGACGCCGGACGGGTACGTCGTCGACTACGGCGCGGTCGCCAATTCCTTCGTCGACGCCGCCCGCGAGGAGGACGGCGTCTCGGTTCACCTCGGGACCGCGGTGACGAACGTCGACGAGGAGCGCGACGGGTTCACCGTGGAAACCGACGACGGCGACTTCGAGGCCGACGCCGTGGTCGTCGCCGCCGGGTCACACAGCCTCCAGTTCGCGAAGGAAATGGGGTACGGCGAGAACAAGTCGTTGCTGCCGGTCGCGGGGAGTTTCTTCCTCGCCGACGACCTGCTGAACGGGAAGGTGTACACCCTCCAGATGAAGAAACTCCCGTTCGCGGCGGTCCACGGCGACGCCGACGTACACGACGACACCGTCACCCGGTTCGGCCCGACCGCGAAGGTCGTCCCCGCCCTCGAACGCGGAGATATCTCCACCGTGAGCGACTTCGCGGACGTGTTCGGCTTGAACCTCGCGTCGTTCCTGAGCTACGCCAACGTCCTCTCGGACCGCATTCTGTTCCCGTACGTCGTGCGGAACCTCGTGTACGACATTCCCGAATTCGGTAAGCGAGCCTTCCTCCCGAACGTCCAGAAGGTCGTGCCGACCGTCGAGGCCGGCGACATCGAGCGTGCGAAGGGGTACGGCGGCGTGCGCCCGCAGATCGTCGACACGGAGAACAAGGAGCTCGACATGGGCGAAGCGAAGATCACCGGCGACGGTATCCTGTTCAACATCACGCCCTCCCCCGGTGCGTCGACCGCACTGAAAAACGCGATGACCGACGTGCGGATCGTCCTCGACTTCTTCGACGAGGACCGCGAGTTCGACGAGGACGCCTTCCGCGACGCGACGATCGAGAACTTCCCGCGGCTCGACGACGAGAAATCGGAATCACCTTCCGCTACCGAGACCGACGACTCGCGCACCGACGACGATCCGATCGCCGCCGAAGCCGACGACTGACTCCGAGCGCCCCGATTCTCCCGATTCTATCCGAGGTTCGTGCCGCGAGCGATATCGGTAAGTAGTGCCGTGATGACGGACAGACAATGACCACGGACGCCGCCGAACCGCCCGCCGCCGACCGTTCTGACTCACCGCTGGTCGACCGTTGGATCGCGCTCGACCGCGGATGGCAAGCGCTCGCGCTCGGACTGGGTATCGTCGTCGTTCACGTCGCCGGGCAAACCGCGGCCGCCTTCCTCTGATGGGCGTCGTCGCCGCCGTTCGACCGTACGTTCCGGGTCTCGCGCTGCTCGCTGCCGGGGCGCTCCTAGCCACTCTCGTCGCCGGCGCGGTGGACGGGCTCCAGCCGCTCGTCGTCGCCGTCGGCGTCGGCGCGATCGTCGGTAACACGGTCGGCACGCCCGCGGCCGCCGAGCCGGGTGCCGGCGTCGACACGCTGTTTTTGGAGACCGGAATCGTCCTGCTCGGCGCGGCGGTCGTCGTCGAGGAATTCCTCGCCGCCGGGCCGACCGTCCTCGGCCTCGTCGTCGTCGCGGTCGGCGGCGGGCTGCTCCTCGCCGAGCTGATCGCGCGGGTCATCTTTCGTCTCGACGGGACCACGCCCTCACTCTTGGCCGCGGGCGCGAGCATCTGCGGCGTCTCCGCCGTCGTCGCGATCGGGCGCGTGCTCGACGCGCGGGGATCTGCTATCACCTTCGCGGCGGCGACCGTGCTCCTCTTCGACGCCGTCACGCTCGTCGCGTTCCCGCTCGCCGGCGAGTGGCTCGATTTGACGGGTCGCCAGTTCGGCGTCTGGGCCGGCGTGAGCATGTTCTCGACCGGCCCCGTGGCGGCCGCGGGATTCGCGCACTCGCCCGAGGCAGGCCAGTGGGCGACCGTGACGAAGCTCGCGCGCAACTCGCTTCTCGGGGGCGTCGCGATCGTCTACTCGCTCACCTACGCCGCGCGGTCGGCGACGGATCCCGGCGTGCGTCGGCTGTGGTCGGAGTTCCCGAAGTTCCTCCTCGGGTTCCTCGTGGTCGCCGCGATTGCCAACAGCGGACTGCTCTCGCCGGCCGCGCTCGACTCGATCGGACGAGTCTCGGACGCGCTGTTCACGCTGGCGTTCGTCGGGCTCGGGCTCTCGATCCGGATTCGGGAGATGCGCGAGGTCGGCGGCGCGGCCGTCGCCGCCGTGCTCGTCCATCTGCTCGTCGTGAGCGCGCTGGCGCTGGCGGCGGTGCGGTGGCTGCTGTAACGCAGTTCATTTCTTATAAGTAGCGAGCGGGCGCACTCTGGGTATGAGCACCATCGGGTTCATCGGCGGCAGCGGAATCTACGAGGCGTTGCCATTGAACGACGTGCGCGAGGTCGAGTACGACACGCCATACGGCGAGCCGAGCGACGCGATCACGATCGGCGAGTTCGCGGACACCGGGAAAGAGATCGCGTTCCTCCCGCGGCACGGCTCGAACCACGGCGTCTCGCCGACGGACCTCCCGTACCGCGCGAACATGTACGCCTTGAAAAAGGCTGGCGTCACCCACGTCTTCGCGTCGAACGCGGTCGGCAGTCTCAAAGCGGAACTGGAGCCCGGCACGCTCGTCGTCCCCGATCAGATCTACGACCGGACGAAACACCGCGACCTCTCGTTTTACGGTGACGGCGTCGTCGTCCACCAGCCGTTCGCGGACCCGTACAGCCCCGAGCTGGTCGATCACCTCACCGACGCCGCGGAGTCCGCCGCGCCCGCCGACACCGATGTCGTGAAGGGCGGCACGTACGTCTGCATCGAGGGGCCGCAGTACTCGACGCGCGCGGAGTCGGAGTTCTACAAGAGCCAGGGGTGGGACCTCGTCGGCATGACCGCGATCCCCGAGGCGAAGCTCGCCCGCGAGGCCGAGATCGCGTACGCGACGATCGCCGGCGTCACCGACTACGACGTCTGGAAGGAAGATAGCGAGGTGACGCTCGCGGAAGTCCTCGAAAACGCCGAGACGAACCAGAAAGCCATCGAGGCCGCCGTCGAGGAGGCGGTGCGGACGCTCCCCGACGACCTCGCGTGCGACGCGCACACCTCCCTCGACGGCACCGTCAACACGCCCACCGAGGCGATTCCCACAGCCACCCGCGAGCGCGTCGAGCCGCTCCTCGGCGACTACTTATAAATAAGTGTGCGGTGCGGTGGCGTCACCGGCGCTCCCCGCCGGCGACTGGAGCGTTGGAGGTGTTTACCGAGCCAGCAACGCTTTATAAGCGATCAACGCCGGATACACAACAGCTCACCGCGCCGGCAACGACCGATACACAACCGGCACCAACACCACTCACGTGAAATTGCAATTTTAGTTGGCGAAAGCCCACCAAACGGTAATTACCCAGCCGACCGGACACATTGCACATGGACGACAACGACCCGAAACCGGATAATCCACTTTCGCCGTATTATCCCTCGGAAGTGCCCGATATTCCGGGCGATGGTCGCACATGGTTCGCTATTCTTCTAACCCTCATACTGATATTTGGGACATTTTACTGGGCCGTCTCCATTTTCATCTGACGATGTTCGAATACTAACGCCGAGGCACGGTTCCCGTGTGAAATACGCACTCTTCAGCGATAAGCTGATTCTAGTGAGAATGTATCTGAAGGTAGGATTTCACCGAAGCCCAAGAGGCAGCCTTCAGCGAACGGCGGTTTCAGGCGCAAATCTCTCTGCAGAACGGGTTCGAACGGAGCAAAGCGAGTGAGTGCGGCGCTTCGGGTGGTGCCTGTATCGACGACAGCGACGATTGATACGTGTGCGGTCGTCACGGTGCAAAGTGCCGTCACGCAAACGGCCACGTATACATGAGATATTACGACGTTGAACGCCCCTCTAATCGTCGAACACGTCGAAGGTGAACGCTTGGCCTTCCTCCCGCATCAACCGCTCGGACCCGTCGTGCTCGTGTAACGCACCGGATTCCATCGAATCGTGAACCCGCTCGATCGCGTCGGGCGTCACCTTCTCCGTCACCTCGAACGTCGTCACGGGACTCACGACGCCCCACAGCGCGCCGATCGAATGCGCGAGGAAGGCGATGGGCGTCAACACGATGTATACGGGCCACGTGAGCGGGTGTTTGTCGTATCCGACGGCACCGACCAGGGTGTAGACGAAGAGGATCCCGAACAGCGCCAGCGACGCGGTCCGGTACTACTCCGCTCCCGGCGCAGTGCCCGGGAAGACCGCTGCGGCGAGCACGAGCAGCGGCACCAGCGGCGAGAACGCCCACGCGACGATCCGCGTGTAATACAGCGGCCGATACGCGAACGAGTGCAAATCACCACTGACCGTGCGTTTCAGTCCGCGATCGCTTCCGATTCGCCGGTCATCGCGGACGGATCTTTCACCCATAGATCGCCGAACAGGTCGTCCTGCTGGAGCCGCACAGACCCGCGGTGAGCCATGAACAGCAGCGCGAGGTACGTCATGAACGGCCGGCCGCCGGCGCTCTCGATCTCCGCGAACAGCACCTCCGTCCGCCCGCGGTCGAAGTGGGTCCGGAGGACGTGGTCGATCTCCACTATCACCTCCTCGATGTCCTCGTCGTGGGTGCGGTCGGTCGCCTCGCCGGCGGTCGGCTCGCCGTCCCGGCGGAACTCGTCGCCGGTGTGGTAATCGAGCGTCTGCGTGCCGCGCGCGTAGCCGCTCGGCGAGTCGGAGGTGTCGTACCGCCGCGAGTCCTTCCACCACGAACCGCGCTCAGCCTCGCGGAGCTCCCGAACGAGTTCGTCGAGCGTCTCCGGGGAGCCGCGCGTGCTCTTCCGGTCAAGCCGCCTGTCCATCTCGGCCTCCAGCTCGTCGACCGGGTCGAAGCCGCCGTCGGCGGGGTCCGGCGCGCCGCCCTCCATCGCGAGCTCCCACGGCTCGGGCTCCGGCTCCTCGTCGTCATCGTCGTCGGCCAACATTCCGTCGCTTTTCATCCGGAGCAGGACGCTGGCGTAAAAGAGCGCCCGTCCGGTCGTCCGGAGGTCCGTCTCGTCGAGCTTCGAGAGGAACGCGTCGGTCACCTGCACGATGTCGATGTCCCACGGCTCGATCTCGCCCTCCTCGGCGAGCTGAACGAGAAGTTCGACGGGCTCGACTTCATCGTCGTCCGCGTCGCGGTCTCCCGATGCTTCGGCGTCGCCTGCCGCGCTGTCCGCTTGCCCGTCGGCGGCAAATCCGTCGACGCCGCCGTCGCGCTCGCTCGTCAGGTCGAGGTCCGGGACGCCGTCACCGCCTTCAGGGGCGCTTCCCCCTCCGCCGACAGACTCCGGCGGCTCAGTCATCCGCGGTCACCTCCCCCTCGTCCTCTCCGTCCTCCCCGAACTGCATCCCGGTCACCGCCGAGAGGTTGTCTCCCTGCATCGTGACGCCGATGGCGCGGTCGGATCGTTCCAACAGCGCGGAGCGGTGACCGACGACGACGAACTGCGCCTCGGCGGCCAGCTCCTCGATCATCTCGCCGACGCGCTCCGCGTTGACCGCGTCGAGGAACGCGTCGATCTCGTCGAGCGCGTAGAACGGGGCGGGGTTGTGCCGCTGGATCGCGAAGATGAACGAAAGGGCGGTCAGCGACTTCTCGCCGCCGCTCATCGCGTCGAGCCGCTGGACCGGCTTGTCCGCCGGCTGCGCCTTCATCGTCAGTCCCTCCTCGAAGGGGTCCTCGGGGTTCTCCAGGAGGAGTTCGCCGCTGCCGGCCGAGAGCCGCGCGAAGATGTCCTCGAAGTGCTCGTTGATCGACTCGAAGGTTTCCATGAACGTCTCCTTCTTTGCCGCCTCGTACCCCTCGATGCGCTCCTCGATCGCGTCGCGCTCCTCGACGAGCACGTCGCGGCGCTCCTGGAGCGTTTCGAGCGCCTCCTGGACCTCGTCGTACTCGTCGATCGCGAGCATGTTCACGGGCTCTAACGCCTCCATTTCCGCCTCCAGCTCCTCGATCCGCGACTCGACTTCGTCGAGGTCGGGGATTTCCTCGGCGTCGTACTCGCCCACCTGCGACTCCAGCTCGTCGATCTCCCAGTCGAGCCGGTCTCGACGGTCGGTCAGGTCTTCGAGGTCCGACTCCGCCGCCGAAACGAGCGACCGCTGTTCGTCGCGCTCGCGGGTCGCTTCGGTGATCTCCTCGCGGAGATCCTCGCGATCGGCTTTCAGTTCGGCGAGCTCCTCCTCCAAGTCGGCGATGGACTCGCGCTTCTCCGCCAGCGTCTCCTCCTTCTCGTCGATCGCCGCCTCGTGGTCGGCGATCGCTTCCTCGGCGTCGGCCTTCCGATTCTGGGCCTCCTCGACGGTGTCGTGAAGATCGTCGACCGCTTCCTCGGCGTACCCTTTCTCCAGTTCCAGCTCGCTGCGCCGGCCGTCGAGCGAACTCATGCGGTCTTCCAGCTCCGAGATCTCCCCGCGGATCTCGTCGGCGCGCTCGGAGAGCTCCGGGATCTTCGAATCGGCCAACTCTGTCTCGATATCGTCGATCTCGCCGTCGAGCTCGTCGATCTCGCCGTCGAGCTCGTCGATCTCGCCGTCGATATCGCTCATCTCCTCGTCGACCGACTCGCGCTCCGCCTCCAGCTCCGCCAGCTCCGCCTCCAGCTCCTCGATGCGGTCCTCGGCGTCCGACAGGTCGTCCTCAGCACGCTCGACATCCGTCTCCAGCGAGCGGACGCGCTCCGCGGCGTCGGCCTTCCGGTCGCGGGCGTCGTCGATGTCGCTTTCGAGGTCGTCGATCTCGGCCTGTAAGGACTGCCGTTCGTCCTCCAACTCCGAGATGTCGGTCGCGAGCCGTTCGAGCTTCCCGCCCCCAGATTTGGTGAACGCGTACCGGGAACCGCCGCCGGAGCCGCCCGTCATCGCGCCGGACTTCTCGACGAGGTCGCCGTCGAGGGTGACCATACGGTAGTCGCCCATCAGATCGCGGGCGGTCGCCATGTCTTCGACGACGAGGGTAGAGCCGAGCACGTACGAGAAGATCGACTCGTACCGAGAGTCGTACTCCACGAGGTTCCGCGCGAAGTCGACGACGCCCGGCATCGAGGGCTTTCGCGGGAGGCTCCGATCGTCCATCTTCGTGATGGGAAGGAACGTCGCCCGCCCCGCGTTGCGCCGCTTGAGGTAGTCGATACACGTCGATCCGACGCCGTCGTCGTCGACGACGACGTTCGCGAGCCGCCCGCCGGCGGCCGTCTCGCAGGCCTCGGCGTACTCCGCGTCGACCGATCCGAGCTCGCCGACCGCGCCGTGGACCCCGTCGATACCGCCGTTTTTCACCTCGGTCACCGCGCGCGGCCACGAGGTGTCTCCGCGCTGGTCGGCGGCGGCCTCCAGCTTCGCGTACTCGTTCTGCTTCTCGCGGAGGTCCGCCTCGACCGACTCCAACCGCTCGCTCTCCTCGGCCTTCTCGGCGAACAGGTCGGCGACTGCGTCCTCGATCGTCTCCTCGTTTTTCTCCGCCTTGTCGAGCTCGCTGTGCAGTTCGGAGATGCGCGCGTTGTGCTCCGGGAGCGACTCGCGAGCCTCCTCCAGCTCCGTCCTCGCCTCGCTCACCGCGTTCGAGCGGCGACGCGCCTCGTCGAGCAGGCGGTCCTTCTCGCGTTGTAGCTCGTTTTTCTCTCCGCGGAGCGACTCGATCGCCTCCTTTTTCTCCGACAGCTCCGCCTTCAGCTCGTCGAACTCGGTGTCGGCCCCTTCGATCTCGCCCTCCACGTCGGCAAGCTCGGAGCGTTTCGTCGCGATCTCGGATTTGACGGAGGCCTTCTCGACTTTCACCTCGCGGATCTCGGCGTCCAACTCCTCGATCGTCTCCTCCTTCCGGTCGATCTGGACGAACGCGTCGCGCCGCTCGGTCTCGGCCTCCGCGGCGCGCTCCTCGGCTGCCTCGATCTTGTCTTCCAGCCGGGAGATCTCGCCTTTCACCTCTTCGATCTCCGAGCGGATCTCGATCTGCTCGTCCTCGCCTTTCGTCTCGATCTCGTGGTTGAGGTCCGCGAGGTCCTCCTCCAAGCGGGTGAGCTTCCCCTGTCTGGCGTCGAGTTCCGACCGAAGTTCCTCGAGGTCAGACTCCGACTCGTCGATGTCGTCCTCGACGCTCGCGAGCAACTCCCGCTTCTCCTCCAGTTCGGAGGCCTTGAGGAAGCCGCGGTACTCCTCCAGCTCGTCGCGGTACTCCTGGTACTGCAGCGCGGTCTCGCGCTCGTCCGACAGCCGGTCGAGCCGATCCCGCTTCTCGCCGACTCGGAGGTCCGCCTCGCCGATCCGGTCCTCGACGGTCTCCAGCTCCTCGTAGGCCGCCTCCTTCTTCTCGTCGAACTCGGCGACACCCGCGATCTCGTCGACGATCCCCCGGCGCTGGTAGGGGGTCATGTTGATGATCTCCGTGACGTCGCCCTGCATCACGACGTTGTATCCCTCCGGGGTGACGCCGGCGGCCGCGAGGAGGTCCTGCACGTCCGAGAGGTTCACCGAGCGCCCGTTGAGGTAGTAGTACGAGTAGTAGTTCTCCTCGGTCTCCTTGACGCGCCGTTTGATCGTGATCTCCGAGACGTCTCCGACGTTCTCCGTGCCGGCGGCGGAGACGACCTGCGACCGATCGAGCGTCCCGTCCGCGTTCGACAGCACCACCGTCACCGAGGCCTCCTTCGGTCCGCCGGCGTTCTCGCCGCCGTCGTGACCCGGGTTGTAGATGAGGTCCGTGAGCTTCGTGGCCCTGATCCCGCGGGTACGCGCCAGTCCAAGCGCGAAGAGGACCCCGTCGATAATGTTCGACTTCCCGGAGCCGTTCGGTCCCGTGACGACCGTGAAGTCGTCGTAAAAGGGGATCCTCGTCGTCCGTCCGAAGCTCTTGAACCCGTCTAAAACGACTTCAGTGATGTGCATGTGTCACGGAGGTACGGAGTCGGCTACGCGACGATGATATCGCTGTCCGACTCCTCTTCGTCGCCCTCCGCTTCCGACTCCGTGGCCTTAGCGGCTTCGGCATCCGGTGTCGTCGCCTCCTGCTCGGGGACGATGACCTCGTCCCCGTCGGCGTCTCCAGCCTCGTCGGCGTCTCCAGCCTCGTCGGCGTCTCCAGCCTCGTCCCCGTCGGACGCGCCGTCGGTCCGCTCGACGACCTCGACGTGATCGTCGGAGTGGGTCCGTCGCTCGCCGCCGGATTGGGCCGGCGCGGACGGCTCTTCGGTATCCTGGTCCTCGGCAGTCCGGTCCCCGGCGGCTCGCTCGTTCGGCGTCGACGCGTCGGCCGACTCCGATTCGATGGCCACTTCCTGTGCGTCTTCGACCTGTCGGACGCGCTCTTTCATCTCCACGAGCTCTTCGGTGAGTCCGTTGACCGCCGCCTGTAACTCCGCGACCTGCCGTTCGAGATCCTCGACGCGGTTACTCATATACACACGTATGCCCACGCGGGCCGTATAAATCTGCGTCAGACACACGCGTGATCACGCATCATGATCCGCGTTCACAATGAACGTCCTGGCCGGCCGACGGGCGAAACGACCGCTGCCGGACGTTTCGAGGGCCTGAGGGGCGGACGTCGCGAGCCGGGATGGGGGAAGATACTTGTACTGTGGGTTTATACCACAGGGGTATGAGCAAGATCACCTTCCGAGCCGACGACAACCTCGTCGAACGGCTGGAAGCGTGTGACGCCTCCAAAAGCGAGGTGATGCGGAAGGCGCTCCGGACCCACCTCGACAGAGTCGGCGATACGCCGGGCGAGCCAGGTGCATCGAACGCGGCGGTCGACGACGCGTTGACCGACCGAGTCGACGATCTCATCGACGACAGGCTCGACGCTGCGCTCGCCGACCGACTCGGCGATCGATCGGTCCGGTCGGGATCCGCGTACACGCCCGGGTCCCCCGGCGAGATCAACGTAAACGTCTCTCTCGACGGCCCGTCCAGCGGTTCGAGCGACGCGGACGAACCCGTCGTGACGCGTGAGACGGCGACCGACGCGGACGCGCCGACACGTAAGACGCGATCCGAGTCGGAGATGCAAACGCGCGCGAGCTCGTGTGGGGGATGCGGTGAAACTGTCCCCGAAAGACACGTGTACTGCCCGAACTGCGGTGAAAAGCGGTCGCATAGAGCGTTCTGCGAATGCGGGGACGAGCTCCGAACCGACTGGGCGTTCTGCCCGGGGTGCGGTCGCCGAACCCCGGCGGCGGACGTGTTGAACGATCGATAACTCGTGGTATGGTGCCCGTATACGTCCGAAATAAGCCGTTTTCGGGATTTGTCTTACATTGGCCGGTAGTTTTATAATGGTAGCCTTGGTGACTTCAATTGCGTAAGACGGTCGTCTTACAGCGGCCGTCCGCGGCGGGGATCTCTCCGTCGTCGGGCGATTCGTCGCTGTAAGACACACGCGTCGCGTGTTCGCCGTCTTACCGGGGGAATACCAATGGAGCGTGTGACACTACGAATCCCGAAACAGCAGATTGACGAGGTCGAACAGATGGTCGAGACGGGCGAGTTCCCGAACCGGAGCGAGGCGATCCGGTCGGCCGTCCGCGACATGTTGAACGAACAGGACGGCGAGCGCGAGGAGCGCAGCCGCAGCCGCAACTGGGCGAAGGTGTAGAACGATGCAGGACCTCGTTCAGGACGCCCTCGACAACGCGGAAGCGGAGAAGCGCGACATGGACGTCAGCATGGACGACGACGAGTTCGGGGACCCCCGTATCGTCATCGTCGGTGCCGGCGGAGCCGGCAACAACACGATCAACCGGCTGTACAACATCGGCGTCAACGGTGCCGACACCGTCGCCATCAACACGGACAAACAGCACCTCAAGATGGTCGAGGCCGACACCAAGATCCTCGTGGGTAAGTCCCTCACACAGGGACTCGGGGCCGGCGGCGACCCCAAGATGGGCGAGCGCGCCACCGAAATGGCACAGGGGACGATAAAAGAGGTGCTCGGCGACGCCGACCTCGTCTTCGTCACCGCCGGCATGGGCGGCGGCACCGGCACCGGCGCAGCACCGGTCGTTTCGAAGATCGCCAAAGAGCAGGGTGCAATCGTCGTCGGGATGGTCTCGACGCCGTTCAACGTCGAGCGCGCCCGCACGGTCAAAGCCGAGGAAGGGCTCGAAGACCTCCGGAACGAGGCTGACTCGATCATCGTCCTCGACAACAACCGCCTGCTTGATTACGTCCCGAACCTGCCGATCGGGAAGGCGTTCTCCGTGATGGACCAGATCATCGCGGAGACGGTCAAGGGAATCTCCGAGACGATCACCCAGCCGAGCCTCATCAACCTGGATTACGCCGACATGTCCACCATCATGAATCAGGGCGGCGTGGCGGTCATGCTCGTGGGCGAGACCCAGGACAAGAACAAGACCCAGGAGGTGGTGAACGACGCGATGAACCACCCGCTCTTGGACGTGGACTACCGCGGCGCGTCCGGCGGACTGGTCCACATCACGGGCGGCCCGGACCTCACGCTCAAAGAGGCCGAAGGGATCGCGAACAACATCACCGAGCGGCTGGAAGCGAGCGCCAACGTGATCTGGGGCGCTCGGATCCAAGACGAGTACAAGGGGAAGGTCCGCGTCATGGCCATCATGACGGGCGTCCAGAGCGCGCAGGTGCTCGGCCCCTCCACGCAGAAGCAGGCGGACAGATCCCGAGCCGCGGTCAACGGCGACGACCCCGGCAACTCGCGCTCGCGGGCGGCTGAGACGAACGGGACCGCCGGCAACGCCGCGGTCTCCGGCGGCACCGAGCAGGGTGCGTGGGAGTCCGACGGCGGCACCGAGCCGACCGAGAAGAACAACGGCCTCGACGTCATCCGCTGACTCCCCGGTCCGTCACCGAGACCGGCCGATTGGGACCGTTTTCGTTTCCTATCCGACGAGCGGAGCGACCGGTTCGAACGCGGCGGGTTCGGTTCTGATGGTCGATGTCGAGCGTCAATCGCACCGCGGATCGTCGATCTCACCGCCGATCGTCAGTCGCACCGCCGATCGTCGATCTCACCGACGACTACGACGTCGACCTGGACCGAGCTGTCGAGCGCTCGATCCGTTCAGACCGCCTCGATCGCGTCCAGCAGGCGGCACTTCCTGCAGACGTCGCGGCTCGTCTTCGAGCCGCAACGCCGACACTCCACGAGGTCGGGCGAGTCGCCGTCGCCGCCCTCCCGGTACCGCTCGGCGGCGAGCGCTGACAGCTCCTCGTACCCGGCCATGATCGAGTGGCGCGCGCCGGGGTGATTCTCCTCTAACTCGTGGATCGTCGACTGGATCTCGCCCCGGTACGCCTCCGAGGAGTGGGGACACTCCGCCATGTGGGTCGGCAGGTCGCGGACGTGACAGTAGAGGGCGATCTCCTTTTCGGGCACGTCTCGTAGCGGCTTGGCGCGCGGGACGAACGCGTCGGTCCCCTCGCGCTCGTCGAAGGGGCCGAGCGAGGCGTCGAAGTGCTTCGCCACCTGCCGCACGTCGCCCTCGAGGAAATTCATCATCGCCGTCTGCGCCTCGTCGTCGAGGTTGTGGCCGGTGAGCAGCTTGTCCGCGTCGAACTCGGCGGCGTACTTCTCTAGAAGATCGCGGCGGAACACGCCGCAGTACGCGCAGGCGGCCATGTTCTCCGGATCGCTCTCGACCACGTCGTCCATCCGCACGTCGAATTCCTCCTCGTAGGAGACGACCTCGTGTCGGAGGGAGAGGTCGGCGGCGAGCTCGACGCAGGCGTCGAGGCTCGCGTCGCGGTACCCCTCGATCCCCTCGTGGATCGTCAGCGCGAGCATCTCGACGCGGGGGTCCTTTCCGAACACGTCGTCCAGTATCTTCGTCAGCGCGACGCTGTCTTTCCCGCCGGAGAGACCGATCACCCAGCGGTCGGGATCCTCGGCCGTCGCGTCCGGATCGAGCAGACTGTCCTCGCGGACGCGGCGTTTCACGCGCGTCTCGACCGACTGGCGGAGGTGCTCGCCGCACAGGTGCGCCCCGGAGTAGGCGGCGTGGTGGATCGCGTCGGACCCGCACTTGTCACACTCCATCGGTGTCGGGTTACGGTCCCGTGCGGATACCCGTTTCGGGCAGCAAATCGTGAACAACCGCGCGCGGGTTGTCGCCGGTTCCGACATGGGTTTGTCGTCGGGGCGGCCTCCCTCCGACGTGACCGACTCTCCCACCGGCGTCGACCGCGATCCGGATCCGCGGCCTCTCCGAGCGGATCCGCCGGACGAGGGGTTCCGTACCCGACTGTGGCGTCACGGGTTCAACCTCCTGCCCGCGTATCGCGGGACCGGCGCGCGGGTCGATCACATCGCCGCGGACTGGCGGTACGTGCGAATTCGGGTCCCGTTCAACTGGCGGACGCGGAACGCGGTCGGGACGATATTCGGCGGGAGCCTCTACGGCGCGATCGACCCGGTGTACATGACGATGCTCAAGCGGGTCCTCGGCGACGACTTCACCGTCTGGGACAAGTCGGCGGCGATCGAGTTCATCGAACCCGGCCGCGACACGCTGTACGCCGAGTTCGAACTGCCCGCCGCCGAGACGGACGCGATCCGCGAGGAGCTATCCCCCGGCGAGTCTACCGACCGAACCTACCTCGTCTCGCTCGTCGACGAGGCGGGGACGGTCCACGCGGCCTGCGAGAAGACGCTGTACGTCCGGCGGGACGAGTGAGCGACGCGGTCGAAATATTCCGACAGCGACACCGAGCGGCACCGAGACTCGCTTACGCCGTCGCGCCCGCGACGAGGCTCTCTCTGACGGTCTCGACGAACCGATCCGGGTGCTCGACGTGAGGGAGCAGCCGGGCGCGGTCGAAGACGACGAGCCTGGCGTCCGCGGCGTCGGCAAGTTCGCGGCCGTCCGAGAGCGGGCTCACCTCGGCCTCGCGTCCCCAGACGATCGTCGGCGGCACGTCGAGGCTCGCGAGCGCGGCCGTGAGGTCGAGGTCGCTGTTGAGGTACCCCGAGACGAACGACGCCGGCGCGAACCTCGCGTTCTCGACGTGGCTCGTCCGCCACTCGTAGTCGGTCCACTCCTCGCTCGGGTTCGTCGGGTCGTCGTAGCCGTGGTCCGCGTTGAAATACCGGATCGACGGCTTCGACGCGACGAGGTTAAAGAGCGTGTCCCCGACGAGCGGCGAGCGGATCAGCTCGCGGATCCACGCCTTCGGCGGACTCGGCCCGGCGACCGTCGTCGGACAGACGCCGACGAAGCCGGAAATTTCGACGCCGGCATCCCCCTGGCCGTCGGTCGCGGCCGCCCGAGCGGCGTACGCCGCCGATAGCGACGAGGCGACGACGGCCGGCTCCTCGAAGTCGGCGAGGAAGTCGCGGACGAAGTCCTCGTACAGCGCCGCGGAGTAGCGGAGCGGCGGCCGGTCTGACCGACCGAATCCCGGGAGGTCGGGCGCGACGACGTGGTAGTCGTCGGCGAGGTCGTCGAACACCTCGCGCCACTCCCCCGAGGTGCCGGCGGCGTTGACGCCGTGGAGGAGAACGAGATCGGGCGATTCGGGGTCACCGGACTCCGCGTAGGCGACGTCCATCCCGCGCCAGCGGAACGTGCCGTCGTCGCCGTCGAGCGGGGACTCCAGTTCCCCCTCGTAGCGGAGACCGGTGTTGAGGGCGGCGATCGCGCCGACGCCGAGGAGGGCGCTCCCGACGATGTTCCTGCGTCTCATGGAATACTGTTGGTCCGCGGGCGACTTATATCCGCGGGGGGACTTATGCCCCCGAGAGACCGGATCACCCGTCGCTCGGTTCGACGCAGTCCGCGATCGGGTCGACGATCGCCGCGGCGACGCTGTACGGGTCGGTCTCCCGCCGGCGGACCGCGTCGGCGAGGGCGTCGATCCCGCCGCGCCGATCGATCTCCGCCGTCGCGAGCGCGCCGACGTCGGAGCGCACCAGCGTCCGGATCTCCTCGGCGTAGCGCCGGCGCTGCGTCGCCTCTATCTCCCCAGACTCGCGGAGGTGCCTCGCGTGCGCGTCGAACGTCTCGATGAGTCCCTCGACGCCCTCGCCGGTGTTCGCGACCGTCCGTCGGACCTCCGGGGTCCACGCAGCCGCTTCCTCCGCTGCCTCACTCGCACCCGCGCTCTCATCCGCACCCGCGCCCTCATCCGCACCTGCACCCGCGCCCTCCGATCCATCGTGTTCACCGTGGTCCGGAGGATCGGGGGCGTCGAAGCCGTGATGGCCCGTATCGAGGCCTTTCGTCGGGCTCTCACGACGATGGACCATCTCCTCCAATTCCGCGAGGGTCCGCTCTGCGCCGTCCATGTCGGCTTTGTTGACCACGAAGACGTCGCCGATTTCGAGGATGCCAGCTTTGAGCGTCTGGATGTCGTCACCGGAACCGGGCTGGACGAGCACCGCGACTGTGTCCGCGGTGCGGACGACGTCGACCTCGTTCTGTCCGGCTCCAACCGTCTCGATTATCACGACGTCCTTGCCGAAGGCGTCGAGCGCCTTCACGGCGTCCGCGGTCGCCATCGAGAGGCCGCCGAGCTGGCCGCGGGCGCTCATCGACCGGAAGAACACGTCCATGTCGCCGACGTTCGACCCCATCCTGATCCGGTCGCCGAGCACCGCGCCGCCGGTGTACGGCGAGGAGGGGTCGACGGCGACCACGCCGACCGTGTCCCCGCGGTCGCGGTAGGCGGCCGCCAGCTTGTCGACGAGCGTCGACTTCCCCGCGCCGGGCGAGCCCGTGACCCCGATCACGTCCGCGCCGCCGGTGTGCTCGTGGAGCGCGGAGACGATGGCTCTGTACCCCGTCGATCGGTCCTCTATCAGTGTGATGACGCGGGCGAGCGCGCGATGGCTCCCGGCGAGCAGCTCCTCGACGAGCTCGGCGTGGCGGTTGGCGAGGGAGGGCGCGTCCGTCGCGGTCGCCTTCGTGTCCCCGCCGTCGTCCGTCGGCCCGCCCATCTACGCTCGCTCCGGGACGTTGTTCCGGATGAATTCGATCGTCTCCTCCATCGGCGTGCCCGGTCCGAACACCTCGGCGACGCCGAGTTCCTTGAGCTCGGCCTCGTCGTCGTCGGGGATGATCCCGCCGACCAAGATGAGGGTGTCCTCGAACGCGCCGTACTCTTTGAGCCCCTCGATCACCTTCGGGACGAGGGTGTTGTGCGCCCCCGACAGGATCGAGATGCCGAGCACGTCGACGTCCTCCTGGACGGCCGCCTGCACGATGTCCTCCGGGGCGCGGTGGAGTCCGGAATAGACGACTTCGAAGCCGGCGTCGCGGAACGCCCGCGCGATCACGTGTGCCCCCCGGTCGTGGCCGTCGAGACCGACCTTCGCGACCAGACAGCGGACGGCCCGTTTCTCCTGTTCGGCGCTCATGTCCGGTACTGGGTCGCGTGCCCGTTTGATTCTAACGGAAGTTCGGGAGGGATGCCGGATTCGGGCGGGCGGTCGCGTCCGCATCGGCGTCCTCCGTCAATCCCTCCGTGTCTTCCGCGACCGACGCCTTGAACGCGCACACTGCCCTTCGTGTCGATATGACCCGAGACGCGGCTAACTCCTCGGACGCGGCCGGCCCATCCGACGCCCCGGACGAGGCCGACCCATCCGACGCCCCGGACGCATCCCCCGGCCGCCTCCCGAGCAGGACCCGAATCGGTCGTACCGCGCTCCGCGTGGCCGACCTCGACGAGACGACGGCGTTCTACCGCGACGTCGTCGGGCTCGGGGTCCTCGATCGCGACGACGACGAGGCCGCGCTCGGCGTCGACGGGACGCCGCTGCTCGTCCTGAATCGCGACGTCGATCGCCCGGAGCGGCGCTCCACCGACGCCGGCCTGTTCCACAACGCATTCCGCGTTCCCACCCGCGCCGCGCTCGGCGACGCCCTCGTGAGGGTGCGGGATCGGTGGCGGCTCGACGGCGCATCCGACCACCTCGTCAGCGAGGCGCTGTACCTCGACGATCCCGAGGGCAACGGCGTCGAGATCTACCGCGACCGTCCCCGCGAGGAGTGGCCGATCGGCGACGACGGCACGGTCCGGATGGCGACCGAACCGCTCGATTTCGAGAGGGTCGCCGCTGCCGCCTCCGATGGCGACCGCGACGACCTCGCCGATTCGGCCGACCGCACCGACCGCGTCCCGCCCGGAACCGACGTGGGTCACGTCCACCTCGAAGTCACGTCGCTGTCGGCGTTCGAGGCGGTCCACGTCGACGGGATCGGCTTCGCGGTCGGGATAACCGGTCCGAACGTCCGGTTCGTCGCGGCCGGCGGCTACCACCACCACATCGGCGCGAACACGTGGCGCGGCCGCACGACCCCCGCAGCGGGACGCAGGCTGGCGTGGTTCGAGGTGATCGTGCCGGACGCGGCCGCGCTGGACGCGGTTCGACGGCGGCTCGACGCGGTCGCCGCTGATCGGGACGTCGAGTTCGTCGTCGACGAGCGGGACGACGGGATCGCGGTGACCGACGCCGACGGGATCGAGGTCCGCATCGTGACGGAGTGAGTCCGGAGCGACCTCGACGACGTCGGCCGGGCAAGCCCGAGAGCGCCGTCCGCTCGGGAACACGATTATACCGATTCACCGCTCACGTCCACGCATGAGCCTCTCGCTCGACGCCGACCAGCTCGATCGGTACTCCAGACACGTCATCATGGACGAGGTCGGGCCGGCGGGCCAAAAGCGGCTGCTCGACGGTCGCGCGCTCGTGATCGGCGCGGGGGGGCTCGGCGCGCCGGTGATCCAGTACCTCGCGGCCGCGGGAGTCGGGACGCTCGGGATCGTCGACGACGACGTCGTCGAGCGGTCGAACCTCCAGCGACAGGTGATCCACGGCGACGCCGACGTGGGCGAGCCGAAGGTCGAGTCGGCGGCGCGGTATGTGGACCGGCTCAACCCGGACATCGACGTGGAGACGCACGAGACGCGCCTCGACGAGGGCAACGTCCGCGAGCTGATCGCGGGGTACGACCTCGTCGTCGACTGCGCGGACAACTTCCGCACGCGGTACGTCGTCAACGACGCGGCCCGGATCGAGGGGCTCCCGGTCGTCCACGGAGCCATCTACAAATTCGAAGGACAGGCGACGACGCTCGTCCCGGGTGGTCCCTGCTACCGGTGTCTCTTCCCGGAGGCACCGGAACCGGGAACGGTCCCCGACTGCGCGGCCACGGGCGTGCTCGGCGTGCTGCCCGGCACGGTCGGCTGCATCCAGGCGACCGAGGCGATCAAGCTCCTCGTCGACGTCGGAGAGCCGCTCGACGGTCGGCTCCTCTTTTACGACGCGATGGACGTGAGTTTCGAGTCCGTCCCGTTCCGGAAGAACCCGGACTGCCCGGTCTGCGGCGACGACGGCATCGAAACGCTCGACGGGATCGACTACACGGGCGGCTGCCGTGTGAACGCGGACTGAACCGAGAGGCGGCGCGCCGCGGCCGTCCGGCACTCCGGACGCTAGTCCTGCCATATCTTGGAGACGCTCGTGTCGCATCTCGGAGCCGTTCGCGCCGCTTCTCGGATCCGCTCGCGCCGCATCTCGGCTCACATCGAGCGCTCGGTCATCGTCGGACCGGCGGGTGCGCCCGATCCGTCGTCGGCGAACCCGGAGCGAACGCACCACCGGCAGTACCGGAACTCCGGCCGGTTCTCCGCCCCGCAGTGCCGGCAGACCACGGTCTCGCCGTCGATGTCGAGCGGCGGCGGGCCTCCGGCCGGGGAGACGCCGGACGCGGTGGTGTCGGTCCCGGAGTCGGCGTCGGTCCGTTCGGTCCCGGAGTCGGCGACGGTCCGTTCGATCCCGGAGTCTGTGCCGTCTTCCCCGGGTTCGTCGGACGCTCCGAGGACGTCGGGCGGCTCCCAGTCCCGCCTCGCGAGGAGCCACGCGAGCGCGAGGTTGGCCGCGAGCACCCCGACGAAGACCGCGACGACCGGAACGAGGGTGTCCCCCGTCATATGCCGTATGTTAGCAGGCCAAGGATATAGGCGCAGCGGTGGGACGCGGTCGTCGCCGTCCACCGTTGTGACCGCACGAAGAACCTCCGGGGGCGACCGCCCGGAGTCCCCGACACTCTTGGTGATCCCCGTCGAAAACGGACGCGTATGAAAACGACCGTGCACACGGACGCGGCCCCCGAAGCGGTCGGGGCGTACAGTCAGGCGACGACGAACGGCGACCTCGTCTTCACGGCCGGGCAAATCCCGCTCACGGCCGACGGCGACCTCCTCGACGACGCGCCGATCGCCGAGCAGACCGAGCGGGCGCTCGACAACCTCGTCGCCGTGCTAGACGAGGCGGGGGCGTCGCCGGCGGACGTGCTCAAGACAACCGTCTTTCTCGCCGACATCGACGACTTCGACGAGATGAACGAGACGTACGCGGACTACTTCGACGAGTCGCCGCCGGCGCGGTCGGCGATCCAGGCGGGCGCGCTCCCCAAGGGCGTCGGCATCGAGATCGAAGCCGTCGCCGACGTCGAGTAGGATGGCCGACCGCGACGCGGCGGATCGGAACGCGGCGGATCGGGACGTGACGGATCGGGACGCGGCTGGTGGTAGTACAAATCTGACGGGATCGGGACGCACCCGCGCCAAATCGGCGACCCTGTGGGGGCTCGTCGGCGGGTTCGCGTTCCTGGTGCTCGCACAAGGGTACCTGCTCGTCGGCGGCACCGGTGCCCTCCCGATTCCGTACGCCGGGGTGTTCGCGATCGCGGGAGCGATCGCCGCCACGTCGGGCGGGATCGCGTACGCCACCGAGCACCGACTCCGCGCGAAAAGAAGGACTTAACAGTCCCACCAGATTATCTCGGATAGAGCCAGGATGGCCGAGTGGTAAGGCGCACGCCTGGAAAGCGTGTTCCCTTCCGGGATCGGGGGTTCAAATCCCTCTCCTGGCGCTTTTCGACGCTCTCGCACCGATAGCTCCCGTACTCTCTCAGCGTGGGCACGTCATCGTTCCTCGTATCTGACACAAGATTCATACGTGTGTGACCCGTTAACACGGATGACGATGCCAGACACGAAATCGGGCCGCGAGCGGAAAGGACGGAACAAGCGCCGGCAGCTGGAGAGCCGCCTCAACCGACGCGAACTCGACGCCGCCGACGAACCGCCGGAACCGACGCTCGACGAGGTCGACTCGGAGTATCTCACCGACGACGCCGACCGCGATCGGTGAGTTCGCGTTCCCGTTCGTCGGATTTCCGAGGGTGACGCCCGGCGGGCCTCGGATCAACGTCTACGTCCACTTCCTCGGGGACGCGCTCTCGTTCCCTGTCGTGCAGGTCTCGATGCTCGGTGACCTCGGGGACGCCCGCTGGCGGGAGCGCTCCGGTTCCGCCTGACGAGTCCTCTCCGTCGAATCACATTTATGCCGGTCGCTCATACTTCCGGTCGAGAGGGTTCTCAGGGGTCACACGCACGATGAAGCTCAGATCGCTAGCCGGCTCCGGCGTCACCGTCCTCCTCGTGGTCGTCGTCGTCGCCATGCTCGTCGGACAGCAGCTCGGCCAGCCGATCGTCCTCGGATTCGTTCTCACGGGGAGCATGAACGGCGATCCCGCGAACATGGCCCCGGGCGACGGATTCGTCGCGGTCCCGCCGCAGATCGCGGGCGACCTCGGCGAGGGCGACGTCGTGACCTTCGACGCCCGCGAGCTGCAGGGTGGCGGACTGACCACCCACCGGATCGTCGGCGAGACCGACGAGGGGTACATCACCCGGGGCGACGCGAACCCGTTCACCGATCAGGACGGTCCGGAGCCGCCGGTACGGGAGTCGCAGATCGCGGCCGTCGCGCTGCAGCTCGACGGCGACGTGGTGGTGATCCCGAAGATCGGCGTCGTCGTCCTCGGGATGCAGGAGGCGTTCTCGATCGCCGCGTCGTTCCTCGCGGGCGTTCCGGGACTGGGCGGCGTGGCCGACGGCGACGTCGGCTCCACGATGGTGGGAGTCGGGCTGTTGCTGTTGGCGTACAGCATCGTCGCGGAGCTCTTCGGTGGCGGTCGCGGCCGACGGCCCGAACGCTCGGACCGCTCGCGCAGCCGTCGGAGCGAGACGAGCGCGGTCCTCGTTCTCGTCGCGATCCTCCTTCTCATCACCGTTCCGGCGACCGCGAGCATGGTGATCCCGTCGGGGACGAACGACATCACGATCGTGAGCTCGCAGACGCCGAGTGACAACCCCACGGTCATCGAACGCGGCGAATCCACGGAGTTCACCTACAACTTCACCAATGACGGGTTCATCCCACGGATCGCGACCGTGGAGTCCGCGAGCACCGGCGTGGAGGTGAGCCGGGTCGACCTGGTGGCGGGACGGGGCGAAACCGCCAGCACGACCGTGACGATCCGCGCGCCCGAAGAGACGGGCGCGTACGTCCGGACGATCGACGAGCGACAGTACGTCCAGTTCCTCCCCGCTTCGGTGATACTCGCGCTCCACGCGATTCACCCGTACGTCGCGATCGCAGCCATAAACGGGGTCATCGTCGGCGTCGTCACGACCGCGTACGTCCTCGCGGTCGGGCTCGAACCGTTCCGATTCCGGTCGCGCGACCGCGACGTCGCGCTGGTCGACCGCGTTCGGCGACGGATCCGAAAGTGGCTGTGACCGCCAACTCGGACGCGGTCGGCTCGACGTCACCCTCCCGCCGTTGATCCCGGCGTCGATCACCCGCTGTTGATCCCGGCGTCGATCACCCGCCGACGATCAGCCTGAGGTTCCACCCGGTGAGCGCCAGCCCCAGCCCGGCCGCCGCGACAGGCGGCCAGTAGTACGAGAACGGCTCGCGAGAGCGGGCCCCGTGGACGCTGACCGAGATCAACACGAGGAACACGAGGAGCTTCAACAGGAGGAACCCGGAGACGCCGAAGTCTCCGAGCAGGCCGCCGACGACGGGGTTGGCCTCGATCAGTCCGGGCACGGCGACGGTCGCGTACAGCGTCGAGACGACGTCGCCGACGCCGTACGTGAGCGCGGCGACGAGCCAGAGCGCGTAGAACTCCCCCGCCCGGCTTCGGTACAGCGGCGTTCCGTCGCCCTCGCCGAGCGCGTCGGCGTCGGAGACCTCGGAATCGGCGGCGTCCGCCTCGGCCGCCTGCGCGAGTAGCGTGTCGATCTGTCGGCGACGGGCGGCGGTCTCGCCGCGAAGCTCGCGGTACCGATCGTCGTCCGAGAGTTCGTCAGGGTCGCGGCGGGACTCCACACGTCGCCGACGGGCCGCGAGCGAGAGGTACTGCTCCACCGCCGCCGTCACCGCGCCGCGGTCGACGAGGCGAGCGACGGTCCGGCGAAGCTCGTCTCGGGTCACCGGTCGCGGGACGTGCTCGTCGACGTCGAGCCCGAGAACGGTCAGCCCGTCCGTCGCTCCCGACAGTAGCCCGATCTGACAGTCCGGCCGGCGCGACCGGATCCGGCCGATCAGTTCGGGCCCCGCTCCGGCGACGAAGTCGCCGTCGAGCAGGACCACGTCCACGTCGCCGTCGAGCGCGTCGAGCGCCGATTCGACGTCATCGGCGGTCCGGGCCTCATAGCCGTCCAGCCGGTCCGCGTACTCGGCGGCGCGCTCTCTGTCGGGGTCGAGTAAGAGAACCGTCGCGTGGGCGGAGCGATCCATGCGTGCTGGCCGTACGTTACACGCTCCGATTGTTAAACGACGCGGGGATCGCGAACGAAACGGTGAGAGATGAGTGGGGAGGAGTCTAGCTGTCGTCGGACTCGGCGGTGATAGTGAGGGTGTAGTCCCCGTTATCGAGGTCTCCCTCGTCCCCGCCGTTGATCAGGTCGATCTCGATGCCGAAATTGATCGAGTCGCCCGATTCAAGGGAGTCCGTGATGTCGTCTTCCCCGGTGAGGATGTCGCCGCCGTTATCTACCGAGTCCTCGCTGTCCCCGTCGAACTCGTCGACCGGGAATGAGAACGTCTCCGAGGCGTCAGCGTCACCCGGTATGTCGGTGAACTCGAGCGTGACCGAGTTCACGGTCTGGGTCCCCTGATTGGTCACGGTCACGAGGTTCCGGAACGTCGTAATCGCGTTCTGGTTAAGTCCATCGGCCCCCTCTGGGTCGTTTCCGTCGAGGTTGATCGCGATCGTGTCGTCGGTCTCCTCGACGTACGCGTTGTTGTCGTCTCCGTCGCGGTCGGCCGGCTCGAGCCCCAAGAGGGCGTTCGCGTCGCCGGCGGTCTCGACGGAGACCGTCCGATCGGCCTCCACCGTGTCGAACGCGCCCGTGCTGAGTATCGCGCCGCCGCCCGCCACCAATCCACCGAGTCCGATCAGGACGCTGCGTCTGTTTGCCATATCTATCCAGTGTATCCCCACCCCCTTTGTATTGGGCCGCTTGAACGGGACTGCGCCCGAACACGGAAGCGGTATCGGTCGGCTTGAACCGCGCCACAGGTGAAGGAGAGCCGGTATCGGACACCTTGAACCGCCCGTCGTCGCCCGTCGCTCTCGCGGTCTGACCGGCCGCCCGGGGAAAGCCCGCCAATACAAAAGGGGCGGACGACGTAGAGTGGGACACGAACCGCGGATCGGTACGAGCCGCGGCGGCGGAACGCATGATCACGAGACGACAAACTGCGATCGGACTCGCCTCCGCGGCGCTCGGAAGCGCAGCCGTCACCTCGGCGTCTGTCCTCTCGAACACCGCCGCGGCGTCCGCGGACCTGCGCGTGGTTATCGCCTCCGAGCTTCGGCTCGTGCCCGCGCGCCCGAACGAGGAGTACGTGCAGACCGACGACGCCGGTGCCGTCGAGGCGATCGTGATCGAGAAGCTGAACCAGCGGTCGGTCTCGCGCTTCGACGGGCTCGTCGAGATCACGAACGAAGGCGACGTGACGTACGACTGGCTCGCGTTCGCGTTCCGACCGGCCGGCGACGATCCGGACGAGTCGGACGCGGCCGTCGCCGAGACCCTCAGCGTCGTCTCCGCCGAGGGGGACGCCGACACCGACGAGGAGGGTCGGACGACGCTGCTCGCGGATACGAACGAGGCGCTGGCCCCCGGCGACTCGACGACGTTCGGCGTCGCCGTGAACCTGATCCCCGACGACGACCCCGGCGACCTCGACGACCTCCCCGGCGGCTCGACGATTTCTCTGGAGATCACCGCCGTACGCGAGTAGCGAACACGTGACTGAAGTTCGACCATTCTGCGAAACGGTGAGAGAACCTCCCGTGGTATCACTAACCACGGAATTTTCGTCGGCGGAACGCGACCCCCTCCGAGTCGTGCGATTGTTCCCAATCAGCTTGCACCATCAAGCACCGCTTGAACCGATCGCGGTGCGAGACGAGCGCTTGAAGAGGGCCCTTCAATCGTTTCAAGTAACCTAATACTAAGTGGATACCGTTACTGGTGACGAGTAGGTGGAACCCTCATGGCCAAACGACGCAGTATGTTACTTGGACTCGGCGCGTTAGCGACAGGGAGCGGGGCGGTGTTCTCGTCGGCGTCGTTCACGTCGTCCGCGGACTCGAGCGCTGACTTCCGCGTTGTCGTTGAAGATGATCTTATCGCGGAGGCGGGTGAAAGCTTTCGTGATGGCGAGGAATTTGATCCCGACGAAGACATGTACTACGACATCAGTAGTGAGTCTCTATTTAGCGGTGGTGACGACGATATCGACGGGACGCTAAACACTCTCGAACCAGGAGACCTTCCAGCAGTTGGAGCGAACGCTGAAACGAACGAAGACCTCGCGTTCGAAGTCGCAACGATGATCGATACTTCACACGACTTCGACGGGTTCCTCCGGATAAGAAATGAAGGAACAGAAGACAAAGATGTTGGTATCACGTTTACTCCCAGCGATACCATAACTGAAGATGGACCGCTTACTCTAGGTCTCGTCCAAAACACGTATCAATTTAAACTTGAGGGCGGGATGATTATCTCCCCAAATCCCAGCGGAAACGGAGATGGTGACTCTGATCCAGCGAATTTCGTTACGATACCAGCCGGTGGGTCCGAAAACGTTGCACTCCACGTAAACACGGAAGACCAAACGAGTAAAGACTTGACTAAAGGGGCCGATTTAGACGACCTGGATCCGTTCTCCGAAAACGGTGAGCACGCGACAATCGATCTCGTAGACGAAATCGTCATTGGTACCAGTGGTGATCAAAACAACCCAGAAGAGTAAACCCCTATCTCGAAATACACACCTGAATTGATGGCCATACTCACATGGAATAATGTCTCAACTGAGAACGTGAGAACGATAGTACTCTCCGTCCCAGACGACTCTGTTGAATTTAGATTCTTCAGACACCGTAGTATCTGAAACACCTGATCGTTGAACGGTGATTCTTGAGCGATTGCGGGAGTAGGTATTGCAGAACGCAGCCGGCGACGCGACATTTAAAACAACAAGTGCGAGAGCGACGCCCGCTTATAAATGATCGCGGCGGTGGCGCGCCTCCGAGCGCCCGCAGGGCGCGAGGAGCCCGCGAGGGACGCCGCGAGCGAAGCGAGCGGCGAGGTTGGGGAGGTGTGAGGTACGGGGCTGTGCGGTTGTGGGGTGGGACTCAAAGGGGCAGCCGTGAGGCGGGCGCAGGCGACGTAAGCACCGCAGGAACGAGTGGAGCGAGTGACGAGGCGCGCAGCGAGCGTGCGCCCGCCTCACGGCTGGGGCTTTGCAAGTGGTCACCACGCCAGCAACGGTACATAAACAGTCGCCAACAACATCACTCATTCACTTATAAATGTTCACTCCAATGAAATGATACACTTATTTTCGGAATCGCTCACTGCTCTTCCTGTATCGACAGGCTATTTCGTTTCGTATCATATCCGATGAATCGTATTTCAACAGAGCCAGTAAAGTTATAATTCGGCATGAATCTACCTAAGACATGGTTAGTCGACGCAGGCTACTATCCGCGATTTCGCTTTTCCTCTCTCTATCCCTATCCGGCTGCCTCGATACGTTCACCGGCGGCGAGGGAGGACTCTCCGGTGGTGGCGGCGGTGATATCGACGACGAGCGCCGCGAGATCGTCCAAACGTACGACGACGCGCTCGTCGCCCGCAACGACGCGCTGGGAGCCCGCGACGAGGGGATCACCGCGTTCAACGAGGAGTCGTACGCGGCCGCGATCGAGGCGATCGAGACCGCCGCGGCGGACATCGAGCGAGCCCAGTCGGGATTCGCCGAATCGGTCGACCTCGCCCGCGAAATCGCCGAGGACGCGGCGACGTCGCTGTGTGAAACGGCGGCCGAGGAGACTGACCTTCAGGTCGCCGCGACCGAGGCCGCGCTGGCGGCCGCGACCGCCGCCGACGAGGACGCGGACGCGGGAACGATCAACGGTCACATCGAGGAGTACCGCAGTCGAAGATCGGAGGCGTCCGAGCGCTCCGTCGAGGACACCGACGCGGTCGCCAGTGCCCTCGGACTCGAGTGACGGCTCGGCGGGTCGGCACGTGCGTCGACTCCGGAACCGACACCCGAATAGTATATACCGGCTGAAACGAATCGGGGACACAGCATGCGTGGGAGCACGGGTCCTCACCCGGAACGAGAGCGGACGCCACCCGTCGAGCGACCGGGATCGGGGGGATTGGGGGGATCGGGGGGTTCGTGAGCGTGTCTCTCACCGACCAACGGGAGTACACGCGCCCGGAGAAGGACGAGCTCTACGACCTGTTGAGCAACCACCGCCGGCGGTACGTCATCCACTTCTGTAAGAAGGCCGACGGGCCGCTCACCCTCTCCGATCTCGCGGAGAAGGTGGCCGCTCGCGAGCAGGACAAGTCGGTGGCGGAACTCACCTCCGCCGAGCGCAAACGCGTGTATACGTCCCTCCAGCAGACGCACCTCGACCGACTGGCCGACGCCGGGATGATCGACTACGACGGCGATCGGATCGAGCTCACCGACGAAGCCGCGACCCTCGACGTCTACCTCGACGTCGTCCCGGCGGGATCGATCTCGTGGGGTATCTACTACCTCGGCGTCTCCGCCCTCTCCGCGGTCGTGCTCGCCGGCGTGTGGGTTGGGTTCGTCCCGACGGGCGTCGTTCCGGAGATCGGCTGGGCCGCGCTAATCCTCGCGGTGTTCTTCGCATCGTCGATCGCACAGGTGCTCCAGAACCGCCGCTACCGGCTCGGCGGAACCGAAGAGCCACCGTGACCGGTTCCGGCGACGACGGTCGGAACATCCCGGAGGACTACGGTCGCCCCCGCCATCGGTCGGAACGCCCCGGGCGAACTTCGCCCATCCTGCACCCCTATAAGACTATATGTCTGTGGGCATAAATTATCGGTGAGCGCGGTACGTATCCGCAGGTTTCGTCGATCCCGTCCGTTCGACGCCGACCGGGATCGGCGGCACCGGTCGACAGCCAACAGATCAGCGTCAAAACCACCGAGATGCCCCGAAAACGGCAGCGTGACAGAGGCGAATCCGGCGGCTCCGTGAGCCGCCGGGCCGCGCTCGGGCTGCTGCTCACCGGCGGGGCCGCTGCAGCCGGAGCACAGGGAACCGGCGCGTTCTCCGCGGTGGCCGGCGACCGATCGTTCAGCGTCGGGACAGCCGAGGACGCCAACGCCCTGCTGGGCGTTGAGGCGGTCGATCCGACCGGCGACGCCGGCGACTCGGTGACGCTGTTGACGCTGACAAACCGATTCTCCGAACCCCTCTCGATCGAGCGAGTGAGTGTCATCTCCTCCGACGGCCTCGGTATCGACAGAAGCGATCTCGACGTCTCCAGATGGACCCTTCAACCGGGTGAAGAGTCCCACGTCGGGACTGAGCTCGCGTGCTCGTCCAACACCGCCGGCGACGTCGACATGCGGATCCGCGCGGTCACCACGGACCGCGACGAATCGGTCGAGCTGACGCGGACCACGGCCGTTACGTGCCGGGCGGTCTCCGCGGCGTGTCTCACCGCCCCGGAGATCGAACTGGAGGAGGAGACGGTCCCCTGTATCGACGTCGACCTCCGTGGCGGTGGGGAAGTCGAGATCGAAGCTGAGGACAGCGTCGTCGACGGCGACGCCACCGTCACTCTCGGCGGCGGGGGCGATGTCGAGATCGAACTCGACGGAAGCGACATTCGCGGCGATCTCCGGATCGACATCCGAGGGGGCGGGAGCGTCTCGCTCTCGATGGCCGATAGCGACATCGACGGCGAGGTTCGGATCGACACGCCCGGCGGTGCCGAAGTCGAGATCGAAATGGAGGACGCCAGGATCGGTGACGGGATTGCCGTGACCCTCGGCGGCGGTGGGGAGGCTTCCCTCTCGATGGAGGGCAGCGAGATCGGCGACGACGTCGTGATCGCGACGGGCGGCGGGAGCAGCGTCGACGCCGAACTGGAGAACAGCGCGATCCGGGGCGATTTCGACGTCGACGCCAGCGGCGGCAGTAGCGTCGACATCGAGGCCGAAGACAGCGAGATCGAGGGCGACCGACCGGACGCGTGACCTCGACGCGTCAGAAGTCGTACTCTTCGAACTCGGCCATCGTCGTGTCGGCGTAGTTGACGAGCCACTCGCCCGCCGGTGAGTCCGGCCGAACGTACACGTACACGTACTCCCCGTCGAGAACCGTGCTCACGCCGAGCTGCTCGTCTTTGATCACGCGCTTGTTGGTGTCGATGGCGACGTCGACGAGCCCTTCGAGGTCGTCGACGAGCACGGTCGCCTCGTACTCCCGCTCCGACGGGAACGTCCCGCTGGTTATCCACTCGGAGAACTCCTGTTCCTGCTGGTGGATCCGCAGGATCTCGCGTTCGTCCGCCGAGAGATAGACCAGACCGTTCTGACGGGCGAACAGGAGCCCGCCGAACGTGCCCAGCCCGAGGACCAACACGAGCGCCGATCCGGCCGCTTCGATCCCGCTCGGCCCGACGGTCCGCTCGACCGTCTCCGTTCGCTGGCCGGACTCGTCGATCGTCTCGGTCTCCAAGACTCGGAGGGTTTGCTGATTGACGGCGATCGGCATCACGCTCTCGTAGGAGTCGCTCACCGACTGTCCCGACAGGGTTCCCTCCACGTTCGACGTCGACACGACGCGGATCTCGATGGTCCCGGCCGCGCCGAGTTCCTGTTCGATCGTGGCGATGGTCTCGAAGACGTCGTCGATGTCGACGGTCGCGTCCACCGTGTGGTTCCCGTCCGCGGTGACGTCCTCGTCGCTACCGGTCGCCAGCGGTTCTGCGTACTCCCAGAGCACGTCGTCGTCCTCAACGCTGCGGTACACGAGGCGCATATCGGTCGTCACGTCGACGGACCCGTCTTCGGCGGTGTGTTCGTACGTGTACGTCACGTCGAGCTCCTCGGCGAGGTTCACGTAGTACACCGGGCGGTTATGTACGCGTTCGCCCTCCTCGAAGACCAACGACTCGTTCACGATGACTGAGCTGTGGTCGTAGGCGGTCGACTCCGACCACTGACTGACGGTCACCTCGTCGCGTTCGACCTCGGGAGTGGCGTATACCTGATAGCTCCACCAGCCGCCGACCGCGGCCAGAAGCACCGCGGCGATCAGGATCACCGAGAGCCACTGTTCGAGGAACGCGCGGACCCGGATCGACCGCTCGACCTCGCTCACGGTCGCCACCCGTCGAATCGGTCAGGTCGCCACCCGTCGAAACGATCAGGTCGCCACCCGATCCGCGTCGCGGAGCGCTCCGTCCGCGTCGTCGTCGATAGATCCATCATTCTCTGTGGACCCCGACGGAGTCGATCGCGACGACTTCGTCGAAGAGCGGTTTGAGCGTGTTCACGTCCTGGGGGTCCCCGGCGATGGGGTCCACGTGAAAGTGCGATACCGTGTCGGCGGAGCGGAGCGTGTTGAGAAGCACGTGGAGGAAGCGGAACGTGCTCTTCACGTCTCTGTAATTCAACACGACGTTGAGGGAGTCGAAACAGACCGCGATCGGGCGGTCGTCGTCCGACCAATCCGCTATCGTTCCGGAGAGGACGATGCCCAGCCGCGTGATGTCGTTCGGGTTGGTTATCCGCACGCAGTCGACCGCGTCGTCGACGGAGGCCGGCACCGACTGCCCGTAGCCGATCGCGATCAGCTTGAGACGGTGAGACCCCTCCGCGAGGCGCTCCAGACGGCTCGGATCGAGCTCTTGGTACCGGACGAGAAGCGTGTACGGTACGGTACCGTCTCTCTCATCGTACAACAGCGCGTGGCAGGCGTGTTTGCTCCGGTCGTCCCGCGATTCGGACTGGACGAGAACGCTGGTGCCGGGCGCGACGGACACGCCGCTCGGGAGTCCCCCATCGACGTGTTCCGGGGCATCCTCGGAAAATGAACCCGGTGACGGTGAATCGATCGATCGGTTCGACTCGGTCGCGGTATCGTCCGACGCGATCGCACCGCGGTCAAGCGATCCGTCAGTCGTGGATCGCTCACGATCCCAGATTCGTCCCTCTCCACGCCCGGCCCGTCGTCGGTCGGAAGCCGACGGGGACGGCTCGGCGTCGCTCTGCGGCGGTTCCGAGACGGCGTCGGATCGGTCGGTTTGCCGGCTCCAGTCGGGTGGCCCCTCGCTCGCTTCACGCTCTTCACTCTCCTCGCTTTCCTCACTCTCGCTGGGGTTCTCCCTGCCCGGCCTGCCGTCCGCGAGCCACTCCCACGAATCGACTTCGTCGGTCCGTCCCTCGGTGCCGGCGGGCTCCCGCGCGATCACCGCGTCGTCCGAGTTCGGATCGGCGGTCGACGTCCCGTCGATGGAATCGTCCGTCGACGTCCCGTCGGTGTCCGGATCGCGATCCGAATCGTCCGTCGACGTCCCCGTCGATCCGCCTGTGGTCCCATCGCGAGGATCGTCCGGATTCCGTGATCGACCGTCACGGTCGTCCTCGAACCGTGTCCATAGCGCCTCGAATCGCGATCTCCGGTCCGGGCTGTGTCCGCTACCGTCCGGATCTGTTTCCTCCTGCCGGGAGTCGTCTGCTCCGTCATCGCTCATGGGCGTCTCGATCGCGCCGCGACGGTCCGCGGGTCCCGAACCCGGTCGCCGGTCGGCACCGCGGCTCGTTCGTTCCCGGAGCCCCGCGTGTTCTCGGTGCGATCCAGCCCACACATTTCGTAGTGCGTAGTCATTTCAGAGTAAAAAACTATCGCACAGGCCGCCTCGGAGCGTCTCCCGGCACAACCGTTAAGCTACTGGACGTTTAAGATTGGCCCCGTGTCAGACTCTTGGGAAGCGGACGAGTCGGTTCCGGTCGACGTCGATACGTTCCAAGAGTGGCTTCGGTACACCGCGGACTCTCGCGATGTCGACGAACAAGAGCTGTTGAATCGGCTCGTCTCCGCCTACTGGGTACTCGACGAGATGAGCGACGTCGTTCCTGACGCCGGTACGCGCGGATCCGGTTCCCGCCCGCCCGACAGGAATCCGATCGACGGAGTGCCGGACTGGAGCCCTCCGGCCTCGGAACACCGTCGATCTGCCGACGAACCCGACGCCGGATCGGCCGATGGACGTACGGAAACCGAACGGCCGACGAACGAACGACCGCCGAACGAACAGCGGCCGAACGAACAACCGACGAACGAACGCGCTTCCGGCGACGGAGACGACGAATCCAGTTCGGCGGACGGTTCGTCGACCGAGGACGCCGTCGCGGACGAGATAGCGGAGCTTCGGAATTCGGTACACACCCAGATCAGTCTGGTTCACACCGTCGCGGAACTCCGACGGCAGGTCTCCGACCTGTCGCTCGACGTCGAACAGCAGCGATCCAGACAGGACGGGTTCACCGATCGCATCGCAGACGACGTCACGCGCCTCCACGAGCGGATCGAACGGATCGAGACGCAGTCGGGCGGCGACACAGCGGAACTGGAACGGCGCGTCGCGGACGTCGAGGAGACTCTCGACGAGATCGAATCGACACACGGCGAGCTCGAAACCTGGGTCGACGGGGAGTTCGACGAAATCGAGTCGTTGTTCGAGCGTCTCATCGAGAAGACGGACCGCCTCGACGATCGGCTCGGCGACGTCGATCCGATCGTCGAGAGCGTCGCCGACCGCGACCGGAACCGACGCGAACTCGCCGCACTCCGACGCCAGGCGTTCCGTCTGGACGTTAGCGGAGGCAACTGCGAAAGCTGCGGCGCGTACGTCGATTTCTCTCTCCTCACCGACCCCGCCTGTCCCGGCTGCGAACGGACGTTCACCGACATCGAGCCCGACGACTCGTGGAACCCGTTCTCGAAGCCGACGCTTCGCACCGACGCCGATCAGCGGAATTCGCCCGGTCCGCGAGGCCCGATCGATCCGCGAGATTCGACGGACAAGCGCTGAATTCTCCGCTGCGGGCGTCAGTCGGCGACGGCGTGACAGTTAGAACAGTTCGACAGCACGCAGTCCCGCGACGACGATCGTCGCGTTGTACACGGCAACGACCGCGAACAGCGCCGACGGGATCCCGTACCCCGTCAGCCGGACGATCGGGGCCAGGTGCCCGTCTCGGCGACGCATCGAGACGGCGATGGACGCGACCTCCGTGATCACCGTGATCGCGACGACGATGGCGAAGGAACTCACGAGCAGACCGGTCACGATACCGACGCGGGACAACAGGGAATCGACGACGGGGTTCGCTTCGTACACCGCGGGCACGAACCGGAGGCCGACGCCCGTCGTGAGCGCGTCAGCCATCTTCGTGGCCGTCAGCACCGCGACCCCCGAGATGGAGAGTGCGCTTCGCCCGTAGGTACTCGGCGAGTTCGTCCCTCCGGATCGTCGGTCGGTCGTGGGTTTGACCGAGCGAAGCGAACGACCGCCCTCAGACCGAGAGCGATCGGTGACGCCGGTCCAGCGGCGACGGCTCGCGGCGCTCCCGCGGCCCGCCTCCGAGTCGGCCGTGCGTCTCGACATAGTTTCTATCCGACAAGATAGTTTCAATATACATAAATTTATGCGATACCATTCCACACGGATCGGTTCGGGCGTCGGTGGCCGCTCACCCTCGTCGTCTCCGGCGGGTGTCCGACGGTCCGGGAAAAGTAACCTACTTGAGTGCGCGCGAGCAACCCGGAAACGCAGTCCCGTGGTGTAGTGGCCAATCATAATGGCCTTTGGAGGGAATCCGTCCGCGGCCGCGACGCGATCACGGGCCGTCACCTGTGACGCCCGTCGGATGCCCGAAGTCAGCCATTGACGGCGGTTCGAATCCGCCCGGGACTATCCTGCGACGAGCGATTCGCGAGCCACAGGTACGTCCAGCGGATTCGAACCCTGAAAGACGCAGCGTCGAGTGAAACGAGACGACCGTCTTTCTCTGGTTCGAGATTCGCCCGGGACTATTCTCCGAACGAAGTGAGGACGAATAGTCGCACGGAGCCATCTGAGATCGTTCCGCTACCACCACGTGACGATTGAGAACCGCCCGCAGCGATCCCGTTGAAACCCAGTTTTTTAGACCGGTCGACTGAAACAGCGGTTCGTTCCCGATCGTCGCTCGATTGAGTTCGGGAGTGGGTATTGCAAATCACTGCCAGCGACTTGATATTTAAAAGCGATGAGCGTGGTAGCGTCGATTGCTTATGAATGAACGTGCGGTGCGGTGGCGTGCCTCCGAGCGCTCGCTTTGAAGCGAGCGCGAGTAGGGAGGGACCGAAGGTCCCTCTGACAGCCGGCGGCGAAGCCGCCGGCGAGAGCCCGCGAGGTCGCCGGACTACGTCCGGCTGCCAGAGAATCTCCGATTCTCGCTGGACGCCGCGAGCGCCTTATAAAGGCGCGAAGCGGCGAGGCTGGGGAGGCGTGAGGTGCGATGCGGTTGCGGTCAGGGTGGGGGTGGGACTCAAAGGGGCAGTCGCAGGGACGAAGCACGCTGCAGTAAGCACCGCAGGAACGAGTGAAACGAGTGACGAGGAGCACAGCAAAGCGCGCGAGTCGTCGCGACTGGGGCTTTGGACGTGTTCACCGCGCCGGCAACAATCACTTATAAACAACCAACGCCAGAACCACAGCGATTCACCGCGTCAGCAGCGATATATAAACAGCCGCCAGCAACCACATTCGAGCACTTATAAACGCCGACTCCAATGCAGTGAGATCCCTACTCTTGCAATCAATCACGCGGCGATTGGCAACGGAACGGGTGTTTCAGTTGAAGATCAGCCTTGAAATTCGGGTTTCATTGTCATCCTCCCCACGCTGAAGCGCGAGGGTTCCCACGGAACGACACCGCTGGGGTGGGATAGTGACTTAAAACATCCGTTCAGCGCGTCAAACAGGGACTATTGAGAGTATTGTCGGATTCATCACCGCCGTCAACCGCGAGGTTGCGCTCGACCCGACCGCCGCACAGACCGCCGGCGGTTGAATCCGATCGTTCGTCTACCTACCCTCGGATATTGTCCCGTACTCTGTAAAGAATATTAGGGTAGAGATTAGGGTTCGAGCCATTCAAATAGCAAATATGCGACCGGAGTGCAAAATGAAGGCGAAAGAACTGTACGAGTGTTTCAAATGCGGTTCGCGGCGGGAGACCGGCGGCACCTGTGAGTGTGGCGGCGCACTACAACACCTCGGGCGCTCGCGAGACCTGTAGCGAGGGCAGGGGTCAGTTGACGGGGCGTCAGGATCCGTCGACGGAGCTCTCGTCCCCACCGTTGTCGTCGTCCCCGGCGTCACCGGCGGACTCCGCATCGTAGTCGGGCAGCGAGAGGACGTTCTCGCGGCCCAGTCGGAATCCGTCGAGTTCGTCGTCGTCGCGGAGCCCGGTCACCACCTGGCTCGTCTTGGCGGCGGTCCAGTCCAGTTCCTCGGCCACCCGCTTCTGTTTCATCCGGCCGCCGTTCGACTCGATGAGTCGAAGAACCTGTTCTTCGTTGCTCAACAGGTCCTCGTCTACCGTCGAGGCTCCGGCATCGTCGGTCTCGCTCGTGCCCGATCCCGCTCGGACCGCCGCCCCGTCTACGCTCGCGTCCCCGTCGACACCGGCAGCCGGGCGATCCTCCCCTGCGGAGTCGCCTGGCCCGACGGAATCGCCCGATCCGACCGACGCGTCGCCTCCGTCTCTCTCGCGGGACGAATCCGTCCAGACGCCCCTGACCGATTCGAGGACTGGGGCCCCGATCCCGTCTCGCCGCCGACGGTACGCGACGCCGACGGCGACGACGAGCGTGGCGACGACGAGCGCGGCGACGATCGGGACCGTGCCGCCGAGGACCCCGTCGGGTTCGATCGTCGCTCGGGGCTGTCCTTCGGTAAAATCGACCGGCCCCCGCCACACGACCGAGCCCTCGCGGGTCTCCGTGGGCGCGGGAGACGTTTCGGCGAGTCGATACCCGTCCGGCCACGAGACGATGAGCGACGAGGCCTCGTCGAGGAACATGCCGTCGATCGCGTCGCCGATCACGATCCGATCGTCGTCGACCGCCGCGAAGTCGCGCCACTCGAATCGGTAGGTGAGCACGCCGTACGACTGCGGAAGCTCCCGTCGATCGGCGGTGACGGTCGCGTTCGACACCGCCATCTCGCGACCGGTCGCGTTCTCGGCGGCGGCGGCCGTCGACGCCATTCGGTCGTGGAATCGATTCGTGTACGCGTCGGGATCGGACTCGACGTCCGTGCGGAGGTCCTCGAACGCCTGTTCCTCGTCGTCGGTCGACAGCCGCACCCGGTACTGTATCTCCCAAACGGCGTCGCCGTCCGGCTCGACGGTCACGTCGATCAGGACGTCGTCCGCGTCGACGTCCATCTGTTCGAGCCCTCCCGCGGGGACGCCGGACGCACCGGACGCGCCGCCGACGGCGGCGAATCCGACGGCAAAGACGACCGTCGCCACGACGAGAAGGGACACCGTTCGCTGCACGAACGAGTACTCACGGGGGCCGGGTAAATCGCTTCCCATCTCGAAATGCGGACCGCCGGACCGAGCGGTCGCTCGGTGAGTTCGGGTGTGGGGCTCGCACGCGAAATTCACTCACCGCACACGAAATCGAGCGGATGCAAAATCGAGCGGACGCGCATCCGAGAGGTCCAGAGCGCCCGCCTCCACCGTCGATGGAAGCGACGACAGCCAGCGTATTACCTCACCGCTCGCGGCTCGCACCGACCGCCGTTCGCTCGCGTTCGCGGTTTCGCCGGGCGTGTCGGACGACGATACCGCACCACCCGAACCGTCACCTGCGTCGCTCCCGCTGTTCGAGCCCTTCGTTTCGTCCGGTCGGCTCACCCCGGTTGCTCCCGACGTCCCGTCGGTCGGACGGTTTGTATCGTCCGCCTCGCCGGTTTCGGTTCCCTCGCCGGTCGCGTTCGGTCCGTTGGTTTCGGGGCCAGTTCCCCCGGTTCTTTCGGTCGGTCCGATCGTCTCGCTGGAGTCGTTCACGGCCCGGACCCCGTTCTCGCCCTGGACTCCGTTCGCTCCCGGTCCGCCGTTCCCGCCGGAGCCACCCGCGCCCGCACCGTCGGTGGCGTTCGGCGAGGTTCCGTTCCCGCGATCCGTTCCGCTGACCGGGACGTTTGCCGGCGGTCCCCGCCGGTCGGAGGCGAGCGGTCCGCCGACATCGCCGCCGGTGACGTCGCGGGCGGCCGCGGCGACTTCCGGGCCGGTCGCTTCGCTCGCCCGGTCTCGGACCGCGTTCAGCCGCTCCTCGTCGAGGCCGCGGCGCTCCCTGGCCGCTGCGGGGATGTCACGAGCGACGGCGGCGCTCCGGTCGGCCTCCCGTCGCGCGGTGTCGGCGCGGGCGCTCGTCTCCGCCATTCGGGCCGCGAAGGCCCCCTGACTCAGCTCGCCGGCGTCGCGGCGTTCACGGAGCTCACGCTGTCGCCGCTCGATCGCGTCGAGTCGTCGCTCGGTTTGGTTGATCCGCTCGGCGACCAGTTCGGCCCGCTCGTCGGCGGTCTCCGACCGGTTCAGTCCGATCTCGAACGACCGTGAGTCGACTTCGCCGTCGATCTCGGCGCGCTGGACGCCGATCACTCCGGAGAGCCGCTCGCCCGGGCTGATGTCCGCCGACCGATCCTCCGCGTCGGCCCCGCTCGCCTCGTCCGTCCCGCTCGTCCCGCTCGTCCCGCTCGTCCCGCTCGTCGACACCGGATCGTCCTGCGCGACGACCGTTCCGGCCGGGCCGACCGGTCCGGCCGCGGCGAGACCGGTCAGGCCGACGGCGGCGACGATCACAACGACGGCGACGAGAAGTGCGATACCTCGGTTCATCACGAGAGGGTACGCGACAGATCCGTATATAAATGGATCTCCGTTAAGCCGGATCAACGCGAATTAAGAGGCCAGGAGCGGGTCGTACCGCCGATTCGACAGGTCAATACGACTTCGCGAAGTACGCCGTCCGCTCGGCGTCGTCGCCGCAGATCGCACAGGTCTCGTCGCCGTGATCCTCGCCGTCGCCGTTTTCGCCGTCGCCGTCGTCGCCGTCGTCGCCGTCATCGCCGTGGTCCACAAGCGGATCGTCGTCCTCGAACGGAACCATCACGATCTCGGCGGCCATCGGCTCCTTTATCGGCTCCTCGCACGCCTCGTCGCCGCACCACGGCGTCTTCACGTAGCCCCCGTGCTGTCCGAGGGTGCCGAGGATCCCCGCGCGGTCGTCCGCCTCGCGGACCTCCCCGTCGAGGGTCTCCTCGGCGGCGGCGTACAGTTTCGCGTAGACCTCGTCGAAGTGATCGCGGACCGTCTCGGCGACGCCTTTGCGATCCTCGACGACGCTCTCGCCGTCGGGTCGGTGGACGAGCGTGAGCTCGTCGTCGTCGACCTCGTGCGGGCCGATCTCGATCCGGAGCGGGACGCCGTTGAGCTCGTGTTCGTTGAACTTGAACCCGGGGTTGCGCTCGTCGCGATCGTCGAGCTCGACGCGAATATCCGCGTCGTCGAGGTCCTCGGCGACACCCTCGGCGTACGCCAGCACCTCGCCTTTCGTGTCCTCCTGCCAGATCGGGACGACGACGACCTGCTCGGGCGCGACCGTGGGCGGGAGCACGAGCCCCTGTTCGTCGGAGTGAGTCATGATCAGCGCGCCGAGCGCGCGCCACGAGAGCCCCCACGAGGTCGTGTGCGCCACGCGGTCCTCCTCGTCCTCGTCGGAGAAGGTGATGTCGAACGCCTCGGCAAACGACCGACCGAGGTGGTGTGAAGTCGCGCCCTGTACCGACTTCCCGTCGGGCATCAGCGCCTCCACCGTCGTCGTCGTGTCCGCCCCGGGGAACTTGTCGTGGTCGGGCTTTTGGCCCTTCAACACGGGGATCGCGAGCAGGTCTTCGTACACCGACTCGTACTGGCCGAGCCGAGTGAGCGTCTCGTCCCACGCGCCCTCGTCGGTGGCGTGGGCCGTGTGCCCTTCCTGCCAGAGGAACTCCTTCGTGCGGAAGAACGGCTTCGTCTCGGTCGCCTCCCAGCGCACGACCGAACACCACTGGTTCACGCGGAGGGGCAGGTCGCGGTGACTGCGAACCCACTGACTGATGTACGGCGTGATGATCGACTCGGAGGTGGGTCGGACCGCGAGCCGCTCTTCCAGTTCCTTCGTGCCCGCCTCGGTCACCCACGCAACCTCCGGATCGAACCCCTCGACGATATCCTTCTCGCGTTCGAGGTAGGACTCGGGGATGAACAGTGGGAAGTAGGCGTTCTGAACGCCGGTGTCCTTGAACTTCGCGTCGAGGAACCCCTGCAAGCGCTCCCATATCGCATACGCGCGCGGTCGGGTGACGATGAATCCGCTCATCCCCTCGGGGCCGTAGTCGGCCAGCCCCGCCTTCTGTACGACCTCGGCGTACCACTCGCCGGTGTTGTGTGACTTGGACTCGGTGATCCCGAGCTCCTGGCCGTCGTCGCTCATTATCCACAGACGCGTGGGTCGCGGGCTTAAAACGTCCGAAGCCGCGCGGACGGAGTCCGGAATATCGACCGCCGCGCGTCCCGATCGACCGACGGGAGGCGGTCGTTTCGGATTCCCGGAGTGCGGAGAAACGTTAACCCGGTTCGGGTGCCTACCTCCGGACATGGACCTGTCTGGGCTGCGTCGACACACGCCCGGGACGGTCACCGGGGCGCGCCGGGAGGCGGCCGTGCTGGCCCCCGTCATCGAGCGCGGCGGCGAGGCCCACCTGCTGTTCACGAAGCGGGCTTCGCACCTCGGGAACCACCCCGGACAGATGAGCTTTCCCGGCGGCGGCCGCGAACCGATTGATCGGACCCTGACCGACACCGCTCTCCGGGAGGCGAACGAGGAGGTCGGGATGCGCTCCGAGGAGGTCGACATCGTCGGCCGAATCGACGACACCCGGACCGCCTCCGACTACGCGGTCCGGCCGTTCGTCGGCGTCGCGCCCGACCGCGAGTACGTCCCCGACGAGTCCGAAGTCGCGGAGGTGGCGGTGCTCCCCGTGAGCGGGCTGACCGACTCGGCGAACTACGAGTCCGAGCGTCGGCTTGGTCACCCGGAGTACGGCGACCACCGCGTCCACTATTTCCACGTCGACGGCTACACCGTCTGGGGCGTAACCGGCCGGATGGTCGTCCAATTACTGGAACGCGCCACCGACTGGCGGGTGCCCGACGAGGTGGATCGCACCGTCGCCGCGGACGCGGAGCTCCCGATATAGATCGTCGCAAGCGTGGCGACCTCGCGCGATGCTGCTCGCGGCCTGCCGGCCGCCCGCAGGCGTGCGCCACCGGCCCACAGCGTTTGTCCGTTCGCGATCTTTGCCGTCGCATCAGCAGTTAAATACCCCGTTGCCACGGCGTTCCGATATTCTCACTCCGCCGGCTCGACCGCGAGCCGCACCGTCACCGGCGCTCCGTCCGCAAGCGCGGCGACGAGGTCGCGATCGAGGTCCGCGGCCGCGCCGTCGGCGTCGACGAGTATCGTGCGCTCGTCGTCGGTGTAGTCGCTCGTCCGCCCCACCATCGAACGATCGTCGAGGAGAGTGAGACCGGGATCGCCGCGGCCCGCGATCGACGCACGGAACTCCTCGTCACCGGCGTCGACAACGATCGTCGCCACGATTGTCGCCGTCGGATCCCGGCACGCTTCGCGGAACTCGGAGGAGAAATCACGGGGTGCGCGGTCGGCCTCGACGGCGACGATACAGTCGCCGGCGGGCGTGAGCCAGTCGTCGGTCGTGAACTCGAACGTGCTCGCGTGCTCGGCGGTCACGTGCTCGTGGCCGGATGCGCGGACGGTCTCGACGTGTGGGTCGTCGGCCGCGGCGTCGTCGGCCCCAGTCTCGGCGTCGCTCATGGTCGTCACGTCGGCGGCGGCGAGACAAGTGGGTACCGTCTCGGACCGCGCACCGGTTCCGGCGTCGCGGACGGCTCAGACGTCGGCACCCTCGGCGACCGCGGGGATCAGCCGAGCGGGGTTCTTCGCGAACACGCGACGCATCAGATCCTCGGAGACGTCGAGCGTGAGCACCTCCATCACGCCCACGTTCGGATGCGCGTCCGGCGCGCCGGAGCCGAACAGCACCCGGTCCGGGTGTTCGAGCACGCCCCGTTCGAGGACTTCGCGGTAGCGAACGGCGCTCGTATCGACGTACAACCGATCGTACTCGTCGAGGAGGTCGAGCGTCTGATTCATCAGGTCGGCGTCGAGCGGGTATCCGCCGAAGCTCGCGAGGACGATGGGGAGGTCGTAGTCGAGCAGCTCGCGCTCGACCGCTTCGGGCGGAAACTCCCTCCCGGCGTGGACGATGAGAGGCAGATCGGCGGCCTCCAGGCGGACGAGCACGTCCTCGTTCGGGAGCCCGTCGGCGTGCGGAACGAGCGTGAATCCGTGGAACCGATCGTCGTACGAGTACTGCTCCACGTCGTCCGGGCGCGCGTGGTGGTCCTCGCGCTCCGCGCGGAGGTTCTTGACGGCCGCCAACGGGCCGCTTCCGGAGTCTCGGGGACCGTTGAGCCGCGCGAACGCGACGAACGGACGGTCGATGGAAAGCCGCGCGACCGCGTTGTTCGCGCGCAGGTAGCTCCGCCCGGCAGCGCGACGGCCCGGGCTCGCGACCGCGCGGACCACGCCCGCCTGCAGCATCTCCCGTTCCAGCCGCTCGGGGGAGATGTCCCGGCCGTGCGTGGCGACCGACGACTCGTCCGGATCGAGGGTCACGCGGGTGTCGACGATCCGGAAGTCGTGTTCCAGCCCGAGCATCTACCGACCCCTCTCGGGCGATATGCATGTGCCTGTCGATCTCACGCTCGCCGCTCGGAGCGGCCGTCTGCTTCGTTCACGGTCCCGCCGTCGAGACGATCTTGATCACGTCGCCCTCGGCCAGATCGTGATCCTCACCGATCCGCCGCGAGGAGCGAGCGTCGACCGCGTGGAGGTATCCCTCCCCGATGTCCGTGTGGACCGCGTACGCGAGGTCCGGCGGGGTCGAACCCGCCGGAAGCAGGAAGGCGTCCGGGAGGACGGTCCCGGTCCCGTCGGTCCACTTCGCGGCGTCCTGCACCGGGTACACGGTGATCCGATCGAGCAGGTCGTAGACGGCCGCGTTCAGCGCGGTCTGGACGCCCGTCCCGCCGTGTTCGATCATCGCTTCCCGGATCGCGTTCAGCCCCGCCCGCTGTCCGTCCGAGATCTCGCCGACGATCTCGAAGTCGCCGTCGCCCGGGTCGTAGTCGACGACGCCCGCCTCCGCCGCGCGCCGCAGGGCCAGCTCGCCGTCGGCGGTCGCCGGCACGACTGGCTTGTCCGTGCCCTCGCGGATCCGGTCGACCGCGTCGTCGGGCGCGGCGTCGACCTTGTTGGCGACCACGACGATCGGCTTGGTTCGCCGGCGGATCGCCCGCGCGAGCGCCTCGCGGTCGTCGCCGGTCCAGGCCTTCGGATCGTCGGGGTACTCCAGCCCGCGGAGGACGGTCGTCACGTCGTGTTCGCTCGCGCCGAACCCCGTCAACAGATCCGTGATCGACTCGTCGAGGTCGAAGTCGGGCGAGCGCGACTTCCGCTCGACGCCCTCCCAGTTGCGGTCGACGATCCCGGCGAGCCACAGGTCCATCTCCTCCTCGACGAAGTCCACGTCGTCGAGGGGGTCGTGAGCACCGACTTCGACGGGCTCGCCCTCGGCGTTCGTCGCCCCCGAGGCGTCGACGACGTTCACCACCACGTCCGCGTTCGTCAGCTCGTCGAGGAACTGGTTGCCGAGCCCCTTCCCCTCGTGTGCGCCCGGAACCAGTCCCGCCACGTCGAGCAGTTCGATCGGAACGTAGCGCTTCCCCTCGCGGCAGTTCTCGTTGCCGCAGCGTTCTTCGCGGGCGAGACAGGGACACTCCGTCCGGACGTACGTCACCCCCCGGTTCGCGTCGATGGTCGTGAACGGGTAGTTCGCCACGTCGACGTCGGCCATCGTCGCGGCGGTATAAAAGGTGGACTTCCCGGCGTTCGGTTTCCCCGCCAGCGCGACCGTGATCATGGTCGTGGGTCGCGGCCGCGCGAAAAGCGCCTTTCGGTCGGCTCCGACGACGCTTGGAGTATAAAAAGGACGGCGGCATCACCGACTCGCTGTCGCGGTGGCGTGCGCCTGCGAGCGGCCGACAGGCCGCGAGCAGAATCGCGCGAGGTCGCCGGCGGCGGAGCCGCCGGCTGCCAGAGGCGCTTTGCGCCTCGCTGGACGCCGTGAGCGCCTTTATAAGGCGCGAAGCGGCGAGGCTGGGGAGGTGTGGGGCTGCGGTGCTGTGTGGGGTGGGACTCAAAGGGGCAGTCGCGAGTCGTCGCGGCTGGGGCTTTGGATGTGTTTACCGCACCGCCGCCAGCAACGATCACTTATAAATAATCGACTGGGGCGTTGGACGTATCTTCCGTCGATCCGCCGTCAACACCCATTTAAAATCTCACTTTCGAGCGACGATCCGGAGCACGTCCTCGTCGGCCAGCTCGTGGCCCTTGCCGACCTGCTGGTCGTCGTGTTTCGCGCTGGGGCCCGAGACGCGAGCGAACTTGAATCGCTCCTCGAACTCGCCGCCGATCTTCTTACAGGCGTCGCCGACAGTGTCGCCCTCGAAGAGGACAAGCGGCTCCTCGTAGTCGACGCCGCGCCCGGGTTTGTCCATATAAATACGGATCACGCCAAGCTCCTCCCAGAGGCGCTCTTTGAGCCCGTCGAGGCCGAGCTCCTCTTCGGCAGAGATGAAGATGACGTCGTCCGGATCGAGGCCGCGCTCGCGAAGTTCCTCCTTGACGGTCGGGAGGTAGCTCTTGTCGATGAGATCGGCCTTGTTCACGGTGACCATCGACGGGAGGTACTCGCGGTTGTCCATGACGGCGTCGACCAGTTCGTCGATCGTGAGATCGTGTGGGATCGTCACCTTCGCGTTAACGTACCCGTACTCGCGGAGCACCTGCTTGACGGTGTTCTCGTCGAGGCTCACCTCGTCGCTCATCGTCACGCCGATGCCGTCCTTGTGCGTCTTCCGAATGTTGATGTTCGGCGGTTCCGTGTCGAGCCGGATGTTCGTGTTGTACAGCTCCTCGCGGAGCCGGTCGTACTGCTCGATCTCGAAGACGGAGAGCATGAACACGACCAGATCCGCGGTCCGGACGACCGAGAGGACCTCCTTCCCGCCTCCGCGTCCGCCCGCGGCCCCCTCGATGAGCCCCGGGACGTCGAGGATCTGGATGTTCGCGCCGCGGTACATCAGCATGCCCGGGTTGACGTCGAGCGTCGTGAACTCGTAGGAGCCGACCTCGCTGTCGGCGTTGGTGAGGGCGTTGATGAGGGTCGACTTGCCCACGCTCGGGAACCCGACGAGCGCGACGGTCGCGTCGCCGTGCTTCTCGACGGCGTACCCGTGACCGCCGCCGGCGGAGGACTGGTTCTCCAGTTTCTCTTTTTTCTCCGCGAGCTTCGCCTTCAGCCGCCCGATGTGGGCCTCGGTGGCCTTGTTGTAGGGCGTGTTGGCGATCTCCTCGCGGAGGTCCTCGATCTCGTCCTCCAGTCCCATTGGCGTACAGTCGGCCGCTCGTCTCGTTAAAGGTGTTCTTTCCGACCGACCGAGGCGGCAGAGAGCGGCGTCGATCTCGGATCGACACCTCCTGACCGTCGTGTCGATACTTCGACACGGTTATATTCGAGACGGGAGATCGACACGTACGTCGAATGCCCGATCCGTCGAGTCTCCGTGATAGCACGCAGATCGTTCTCCCCTGCCACGCGCTCGACGGACTTTGTGACCGGCTTCACGAAGAGTTCACGGTCACCGTCGTCGAGACGGACGGGTACTACCGGATCATCGGGAGTCCGGTCGAAATCAAGGCTGCAAGCAATTATCTCGCCCGCAACGGCGTCGCCGTCGCCTGATCGACTTTCGACCGGGACACCACGGTACCCCCGATCGATACCACTCTCGATCGAGATCCACTTCGGACCAGTTTCTCACCGATCTGCTGACGATGCCGATCAGCCGACGATGCCGATCAGCCGACAATGCCGATCAGCCGACAATGCCGACGAGGAGTTGAATCGCGATGACCAGAAGGAACACCAGTCCCGTCGCGAACGAACCGGCTGCGACGCCGTGTGCGTTACCGAGGCCGCGACCGCGGGCGCTAAAGTACGCGCCCAGGAAGACGAAGCCGGTCAACATGAGGCCGACGGCGGCGTAGACGACGGTCAAGAGGCTCCCGGACAGTCCCTCCGGAAGTCCGAAGTCGCCGACAGCGAGGAGGGTAATCGCGCCGACGCCGACGGTTACGGCGATGAACGCGACGGCCCAGACGATCGGTTTCCCGGTGAAATCGCGGAGCGCTCCCGTAACCGCCGCGTACCTGTCCGAGCCGTCCGCGCCCGGTGCGGTGCGTTGCGCGCCGATCCGTGCGACGGCGACGAAGGTGGCCACGACGAGTAGCCCCATTAGTGCCGTGCTCAAGAGCGTGAGTGAAACCATGGTGGTCGTTGTTAGGCGGTCCGTTCGCGCGTACAAATAGTCTTCGTATACTCGGCCCGTTTCCGTGCGGAACATACGCGCGGTTTCGCCGCGGAGCACACGCCCGTTTCAGTGACTGAACGCGTTGGTCATCGATGCGCGCAGCACGTGAGAACACCCCCTTCTGTCCGCGCCGTTCGTCACCGTCGATCCGCACGTATTTCTCCAGTCAGCGGTCGTTAGAGGGGAGTCCCGGCGAGCGTCCTTTGGGACTCCCGTGTATCGCTTCTCGTCGCGCTACACAAGAGCTAAGTGTACCATCGCCAAGGAGGGTACAAGAGCAGAGTGACGAACATGATAGATTCACTTATCCTGCAACAGGGGAGCGACTGGCGCGCGCAGGCGGAGGTCTTCGACGAGATATTCTTCGTCTTTCTCGCGTTAGGTACCCTCATCGGTACCATCGTCGTTGCGTACATGCTGTGGAACGTGTACAAATACCGCGACGACGGTGGAGAGCCGAAAGAGGACTTCGACGCGCCGGTTGTCGGCGAGCTCCCGACGGGACAGGGCGGTCCGAAGGCCAAGAAGCTCTTCCTCTCGTTCGGATTGAGCGCGATCGTCGTCATCAGCCTCGTCGTGTATGCGTACGGAATTCTCCTCTACGTCGAGGAGGGACCGGACGCGGGCGAAGAGGGCGATATCGAGATCCTCGTCGAAGGCTACCAGTTCGGCTGGGAATACGAGTATCCCAACGGGCACACCCAGACCGAGGAACTGATCGTTCCCGCCGACCAGCGGATCGACATCCAAGTGACCTCACGAGACGTGTGGCACAGCTTCGGCTCATCGGAGTTACGGATAAAATCGGACGCTATCCCCGGAGAGACCAGCACCAACTGGTTCTCCGTGAGTTCCGAGGAAGTTGAGGCACAGGGCGGCGAAGCGACCTACACCGTCGAGTGCTTCGAGCTCTGCGGACAGGGCCACTCCGCGATGAAGGGACAGATAACCGTCATTCCGGAAGACGAGTGGGAGGAGTGGTACGCCGGCACCGAGGGTGAGAACGCCTCGCGCATCGACGGCACCGCCGTCGGGGGTGTTCCCGCGTGAGCGAACTCCCGCCGACGACGTCCGTCAAGCGCTGGCTCGTCACGACGAACCACAAGGATATCGGGATCTTATACACGATCACCGCGCTGTTCTTCCTGCTTTTCGGCGGCGTGCTCGCGCTGCTGATCCGCGTCCAGCTGTGGGACCCGGCGAACCAGGTTCTCTCCGGAATGGCGTACAATGAGGCCGTCACCGCCCACGGGCTGATAATGGTGTTCTGGTTCCTCTCACCGTTCGGGTTCGGGTTCGCGAACTATTTCGTCCCGCTACAGATCGGGGCCGACGACCTCGCATTTCCGCGTCTGAACGCCCTGTCGTACTGGATGTACCTGTTCTCCGGCGTGCTGCTGGGGATCAGCTTCTTCCAAGGCGGCACGCTGAGCGCCGGCTGGACGATGTACGCCCCGCTCAACATTCCCATGTACACCCCGAGCATCGGGTCGACCGGCGCGGTGCTCGCGCTCGCGATGTTCGTCATCGGCGTCACCGCGTCGACGGTGAATTTCCTCACCTCGATCCACCACTCGCGCGCCGAGGGGATGGGAATCATGGACATGCCGATGTTCACGTGGTCCATGCTCGCGACGGTGTGGATGATGCTGTTCGCGTTCGCGGCGCTGCTCGCGGTGGGACTCATCCTCGCGTCCGACCGCGTGCTCGGCAGCGTGTACTTCTCGGCGACCGAAGGCGGATCCCTCCTGTGGGGTCACCTGTTCTGGTTCTTCGGCCACCCAGAGGTGTACATCGTGTTCTTCCCGGCGCTCGGCGCGATGTTGGAGCTCTTCCAGACGTTCTCCGGGCGTCGCCTCGTCGGTCGGAAGTGGGTCATCATCGCGATCTGTCTGATCTCGGTTCAGTCGTTCCTCGTGTGGATGCACCACATGTTCCTGACGACGATCAACCTTGAGATCAAGACGCTGATGATGGCGACCACCATCGGTATCTCGCTACCGTTCGACTTGGTGGTGTTCTCGCTGATCTACACCTTGATCAAGGGGCGCATCCAGTTCACGACGCCGTTCCTCTTCGCGTTCGGTGCCCTCCTGCTTTTCATCCTCGGAGGGATCACCGGCGTGTTCCTCGGCGCGATCGTCCTCGACTACGAATTCCGCGGGACCTACTGGGTGGTCGCGCACTTCCACTACGTCATGTTCGGCGGCGCGACGGCGCTGTTCGGTGCCGCGTACTACTGGTTCCCGAAGATGACCGGGAAGATGTACGACGAGTTCCTCGGGAAGATCCACTTCGTGATCTTCTTCATCGGATTCAACGCTGTGTACTTCTCGATGTTCCTCGGGTGGGAAACCCCGCGGCGCGTCTTCGAGTACAATCCCGCGTTCCAGTTCTACCACCAGATCGGGACGATCGGAGCGTTCATGCTCGGATTCTCCTTTTTCATCATGTTCTACAACTTCGCGAAGTCGTACGTCTCCGGGCCCGATGCGGGAGACAACCCGTGGGACTACTCGCGGACCGCCGAATGGGCGATTTCCTCGCCGCCGCCGTTAGAGAACTGGCCGAACCGTCCCTCGTACGCCTCCGGTAAACTGGAGTTCGTCAAGGACTACGTGCCCGACGGCGGCCCCGCCGTGAAGACCGACTCGGACGGCAACGCGGCGACCGACGGCGGTGACAGCCACTCCGAACACATCACGGAGTATCCCTACTGGGACAAGCATCCGAGCCACGCGAGCATCTGGCCGTTCGCCCTCTCGCTGGCGACCGGGTTCTTCCTGTTCGGGCTCTCCGGATTCAACGATTCGCTCGAGTTCTCGATCGGCGAGACGCTCGCCACCACGAGCATCACGGTCGCGAATCCGGTGTATCCCGCTTTCGTCCTTCTCGGAGTGGCGGGAATGATTTGGGCAGGCGTGAAGTGGGGGGTGGAGGACTTCTACGCGCCGCCCAGCGAATTCGCCGAGCGATGGCCGTTCAACGGCGTCGAGAAGGTGAAGCTGGGGATGTGGTTCTTCCTCGCGTCCGACGTGATCGTCTTCGGTGCGTTCATCTCGGCTGCCGTGTTCATCCGGTACAACGCCGGCTGGCGCACGTGGTCACCGCTGACCGAGTCGCTACCCGGGTTGATTAACACGTTCGTGCTGATCACCTCCTCGTTCACGGTGATCCTCGCGCTCGTCGCCGCTCACCGGAACAGCCGACAGGGACTGCTCGCGTCGCTGGGCTCGACGATCCTGCTCGGGTTCACGTTCCTCGGGATCAAGATGTGGGAGTGGCACCACGAGGTCTTCGACCGCGGTGTCACGCTGTCACAGAACGCACACGGCGAGCCGATCCAGGCGTCGATCTACTACGTGACGACCGGTCTTCACGGGATTCACGTGGTCATCGGACTCGTGATCGCCATGTTCCTGTTCTACAGGGCCTACCAGGGACACTACCTGGACGACGAGCGGCCGGTCGAGTACTTCGGACTCTACTGGCACTTCGTCGACATCGTCTGGGTGTTCATCTTCCCGCTGTTCTACCTCTTCTGAGGGCACGGCGGGACCGTCTTGTTTTTTGAGGACCGTCCCGAGTAACGTTCGAACTGACCGCTACGTTCGAGCCGTCTCACTCGTCCAGCGCTTCGGCACACCACTTACAGAAGTCGAGATCCGAGTCGGTCTCTCGGCCGCAGTGCGGACAGGTATCTCCGGTCGGTGTCGTGGAGGTGCGTTCTGCCCTCGCCGCGCTCGCCGTGCTCGACACCGTGTGGTTCCCGCTTTCCTTCTGTTCGTCTCGTGACGCGTTCCCTGACGGCTCACCGCGATCGCCCGTCCGGATGTCGTCAACGGCCGCTGTCCGTCGCTCATGCTCGCGATTGTTCCGGATCGCGACGACGTACGCGTCGACGACGCTGGCGGACACGACGAGCACCGCCGGCGCGATCTCGCCGAGCGGTGGGGGGTCGCCCGCGAAGAGACCCTCGACGGCAGCGTCCGGAACCAGGAAGACGAGCGTCGCGGTGATGACCACGTACCACCCGAACGCGCGCGCCCAGCGCCGGAGGTACGCGTGGCCGAGTCCCGATACCACGAGCGCCAACGCGGCCGCGAGCCACGGGCGTCGTCGACTGCTATCGCTCATGGCCGTCGATACGGGCCCCGGGACCGAGTAGCTGCCCCTCGCTCGGAGCGTTTATGTGGTCGAGACGCCGAGTCGGTGTATGTTCGGCGTCCCGACCGGAGAGTTCCTCATCGGACTCGGCTACGCGGTGTTCGGGGTCGGAACGTGGGTCCTCGGACTGGGTATCGCGTACTTCCTCTATCTCCGCTGGCGCGGGGACGGTCCGCGCGACGGGGACTGACGCGTCGTTCCGGTTCGATCACGCTTTTGCGTGTGCTCCGCCCATCGCCGGTATGACCGACACGGCGCTCGTCATCGGCGGCACGCGGTTCATCGGCCGTCATACCGTCTCCGAACTGCTCACGGCCGGATACGAGGTCGCGATGGTGAACCGCGGGAACCACGGGAACCCCTTCGCCGACGACGATCGGGTGACCCGCGTCGAGGGAGATCGGAAGAACGAACGCGACCTCCGAGCGGCGAAGCTGTCCGTCGAGCCCGACATCGTCATCGACTGCGTGGCCTACCAGCCGGCCGACGTCGAGACCGCTACCGACGTGTTCGCGGACGTCGACGCATACGTGTATATCTCGTCCGGCGACAGCTATGCAATCGAAACGGTTCCGAAACGCGAGGGTGAGACGCCGCTCCGTCCGTGTACGCAGGAGCAGGCGGTCGACAGCGGATCAGACACCTACGGCAATCGGAAGGCGGAGGGCGACCGCGCCGTGTTCGACGCCGCCGAGGAGGGGGTCAACGCGATGGCGGTACGTCCGTGTATCGTCTACGGGCCGTACGACTACACGGAGCGTCTCGATTACTGGATCGATCGCGTGCGATCGTACGACCGCGTCGTCGTTCCGGGCGACGGACAGAACCTCTGGCACCGCGCGTACGTCGAGGACATCGCGAGCGCGCTGCGGATCGTCGCCGAGCGCGGGGATCCCGGCACCGCGTACAACGTCGGCGACAGACGGGTACTCACGTTGGAGGAAACGCTGGAGGCCATCGCGGACGCGGCCGGCACGGACTGCGAGGTCGTACGCGCGAGCGCCGACGCCCTCGCCGCCGGCGGGCTCGAACCCGCCGACTTCGTCCTGTACCGCGAGTATCCACACCTGCTCGACACCTGCGCGCTCGCCGACCTCGGTTGGGAGTCGACGCCCGTCGACGAGGCGATGTCGCGGACGGTGACGGAGCACCGCGACGCCGAGCGCGACGGCGGCGAGTGGGACCCCGGTCGCGATGCGGAAGAGCGCGTTCTCGGCGTGAAAGAGACGCTGTGATACCGTCCGGCGCGGCTCAGTAAGCGGCGTCCCAGCGGGACGGCTTCCGCCGGTTCCCGCAGTCCATACACTCCATCCGGTCCATCGTGTCGATAGCGATGTCGGTCCCCTCGCAGTTTCCGCAGAAGTACCCGTATCGCCGCTCCCGATCCTCGTCAACGTAGGCGACGTAGAACGGGGCGGACGATCCGCGCTCGCTCTCGTCGAAGGCGACGTACACGGTTCTACCGTCGTCGGTTTCGACGACGCCCTCGGAGATGCCGGTCAACCGGCTGATCTGCTTTCTGTACTCCCGTTCGTCGAACGTCCTCTCGCCGATGTCCACGGACCGCTCCCCGACGAGCTCGTAGCCCTCGCCCTCGTAGAACGCGGTGCCGGCCTCGTTGGCGACGAGTACGCGCGCCTCGATGCGATCGACCTTCGCGGCGCGGAGTTCCGACTCGACGCGGTCCAAGAGCGCGGAGCCGATTCCCGATTCGCGGTGGTCCGGGTGGACGTGAAGCCAGTCGATCTCGCCCACGCGCTCGCGCCGACCGACGACGTAGCTCTCGGCGAACCCGACCACCTCCCCGTCGACGAGGGCGACCGGGCACACGGTGTCCTCGTCGTCGATGTCGGTATCGAGGTCGGCGGGGTCGTACCACTCGTCGACGGCCTCGGCGAGCAGCGCCTCGTCGACCGCGTGGCCGTACGAGGCGAAAAGCGATTCGCGGGCGACCGATCGGATCGCGTCAATGTCGTTGGTCGTTGCGGTACGGAGTTCCATACCACGGTGTTCACTCGGAACTACAAAAAACACGCCCGAACCCGTCAAATATACCGCCCGGTTCGGTGACTACAATTCGATTCGGTGAGCGACGCTTGGCTCGGTGAGCGACGCTTGGTTCGGTGAGCGACGCTTGGTTCGGTGATTGCCCCTCGGTACGGAACTCGCTGGCGTCGATTACGAGATGGAGTACGTCGCTGCGGCCATCAGCAGCATGGTCAACGCCAGCGCGAGCGACATCACGTAGGTCAGAGAGCGGTTCTCCCACCGGAGGTGCTGGAAGTACGCGACGATGAGTAGGGTCTTGACCGTCGCGATCACCATCGTACCGCCGAGCTGCTGCGCGTACGTGAAGTTGAGAAAATCGGCCTCGAAGAGAACGAAGTTGAGGGTGGCTGCAACTAGGAGCGCGACGTATATCGCCGAGTACAGTTTGACGGAGTCGGACGACATTGCTTGCCTGTTCCTTCGTCCGGGTGCTTAAAGAATTAACCATCGGAACCGACAGCCGAGGAACCTGCGCACCCAAAGATCGACCCGGAGATCGCCCCGGAGACACCCAGATATCGCCCCGTGATCCATCCCGAGATCGACTCCGAAATCGCCACGAGACGGCTTCGGGGATCCACCCGAGATCCTCCCGAGTTCGACCCCGAAACGCATATCCGCTCGACGCGCCGAGCACACGTCGGTCGCAGACAGCCGACCGGACCTACCGTGGACCCGCTCGAACCGACGGACGACCTGCTCGAATCGCTGTACGTCGTCAACAAGATCGCAAAGCAGTTCGCCGACGAGGCGACCGCCGCCTACGAGCGCGGCGACGTCACCGAGAGCAACGTTCGTTCGGCGCGCAAGGACGCGCTGTACCGAACGAAGACGGCCGTCCTTTCTCGCGTCGTCGCCCACGATTCGTCACACGTTACCGGGGAGTATCACGCCATCAACGGTGACGTCTGGCTCTTCCTCGCGGTGGGCGACTGGCGGTTCCACCAACCCCCCCACGCGATCGGGAGCGGCCTCACCGACGAGATCGATATCGCGAACGAGCGGTCTGAACCAGTCGACGCTCCGTACGTCCGCGACTCGTCTGTCGACCGCTCCGATCGAACGCTCGAAGAGGCGCTCTCGCGGCTGGCGGACGCGGGTGTCAACGCGAACGATCACCTCGCGCGGCCGACCGTCACGAGCGAGCACGACCGGATCGTTGACGTGCGGTGGTCACACCTCCCGTAGCGGAATTCGGCGGCGTTAGCTCTCGACGACGTCGATCGCGCCGATCATCCCGCTCGTTTCGTGCGGCAAGCAGTAGTAGAGCTGGATACCGGCGTCGTCGAACGACTGCTCGAAGGTCGCGCCCTCGTCGTCGACGGCGTCGCCGCTCTCGAAGTCGGATGCGGACTCCTCCGCGGAAACGACGTTGTGCGCGCCGCCCTCGCCTGTCCACTCCCAGACGACGGTCGTTCCCGAATCGATCCGGATCGCCGCCGGATCGAACGCGAAGCCCACGTCTCCCGCACCGACGCTGACGGTGACCTCGTCCTGCCTGGTGTAATCGTCGATGGTGCCGTCGTACAGGCGAGCCTCGCCGGCGGAGAGGTACTCGTCGATCTCGCTCGGGACGTCGTCGAGAGCTTCCCCGCCGTCATCGCCGCCGTTCCCGCCGTTCCCGCCGTCACCACCGTCGCTGCCGCCGGAACAGCCGGCGAGCGTTCCGAGCGTCAGCGCGGCCCCGGTTCCGGCGACGTACCGCCGTCTGGACAGTCTGTGAGACATCGTTGATCGTAGGGGGTCGAGCCTTACAAACCCCTTGACGACTCTCGGAATGTGAGACCGTTTCGCGGCGGATCGGCGTCCGTCTCGGATCGTTCGGAACCCGTCTCGCGGCGGTGGAACGGTGCTCGGTGACGACCCGCCGTCGGCGACTTTATCGGCGGTGAAACCGTATGTCGGCGCATGCGAGAGGACGAGCTCGCGGCGCGCGTCGTCGACCACTACGCGGCCGCCCACGGCGACCCCGAGATACGGCTGGAGGAGCCGTACGACGCGGACGGACGCCGCGGGGTCGCAGACGTGTACGTTCGTCTCCGGACGCCGGAGCGGGTCGACCACGTCATCGAACTCAAGGGCGATGCCGCGGTTCGGCGCGCGACCGGCGCGAACGAAGTCCTCCGGCAGTACCGACGGATGGAGCGGTACTTCCATGCCGATTCTTCTCACTCCATCCGACCCAAGCTCGGCCGGACCGAGCCTGGGGCGCGCTACCTGCTGTGTTTCGCTCCGACGCCGACGTGCGTGCACCACGTCGCCACGCATCGATCGCTGTACGGTTCCGTCGACGTCGCGGCCCGCGTCGACGACGTGCCGGCGGTCCGAATGGTCGCGTTCGTCACCGGCCTCGACGGTGACCCCGTCGACCTCGGGTTGGTCTCAGTGAATGGCGACGCGCCGTTCGGTTCCGAACCGTTCCTCGACGCGGTTCCGGACGGCTCTCGATTGGCAGAGAGCATTCGACGAGTCGACGACGACGTGATCGGCCCGGCTTCGCCGAAGTGATCGCCGTCGCAGCTATCCCGACTGGATCGGAGCGGCCGGTCCGTGACGCCGCCGCCGTCGGCCGACTACCGGCCACGACGAATAGGCTCGTCGGAACCGGCGGGCGGTCCCCGAAGGGTTGCCTTTATCTGCGCGCCGGGCCAACAGAGGCGTAATGCGAACACCGACTGGCGACCTCTCCGACGGACCGGCCGAGGAGTTGGGCCGCGACCAGCCCGTCTTCGGTCCGGAGCTCGGCGAGTTCGAACACAGCGAACGCCGCGCGGCGCAGGCCGACGGCGAGGGCGAGATGAAGACCGGGACGACGACCGTCGGCATCCGAACCGCCGACGGCGTCGTCATGGCGACGGACATGCGCGCCTCCATGGGCGGAATGGTCTCCTCGAAGGACGTCCAGAAGGTCGAGGAGATCCACCCCCGCGGCGCGCTCACCATCGCCGGATCCGTCTCCGCCGCGCAGAACCTCATCTCGACGCTCAAAGCCGAGACCAGCCTCTACGAGACCCGTCGCGGCAAGGACATGTCGATGGAGGCGCTCTCCACGCTCACCGGGAACCTCCTGCGAACGGGTGCCTTTTTCATCGTCCAGCCGATCCTCGGCGGCGTCGACGACGACGGTGCCCACATCTACTCCATCGACGCCCTCGGCGGAACGACCGAAGAGGAGTACACCGTCACCGGCTCCGGCTCCCAGTACGCCCTCGGCGTGCTCGAACAGGAGTACCACGACGAGCTCACCGTCGACGAGGCGAAAGGCGTCGCCGCCAAGGCGATCCAGTCCGCCGTCGAGCGAGACCTCGCGTCCGGAAACGGGATCAACGTCGCCGTCGTCACCGACGAGGGCGTCGACATCACCCGCTATAAGGACTTCGACGACCTGCTGTAGACGCTCCGCTCCCGTTCGTTCTTCTTGTCACCTCGTTCGATCAGGCACGCCGATCCGCCGCGTTCTCGGGCGGCGACCGGATCCCGTCACCCCAGTAGAATCGCGGACCGAGGAGGAGGTACCCGCACGCTAAAAACAGCAGCGCGAACGCGAACCCTTCGCCGATCCACGGCGGGAGGGCGGACGTGACCATGTGGCCGGCCGGCGTGAGGATCACGGCCGCCTGCACGACGCCCATAACGAGCGCGTCCTGCGCGTGGAGATCCGGGTAGGTGATCGTCGACCCCATGAGCACGGCGAAGGCCGCGGTGGCCGCGACGAGCAGCGCCGGCGAGGTATACCCGGCGATGACCGCCGCGGCGAGGACCGTCGCGGCGAGCGTCGTCGGCACGCCAACCGTCTCCCGATCGTCGCTGTCGTAGGCGGTGTACATCCCCAGACGAGCGACCGCCATCGCGACGAACAGCGCCCCGGCGGCGACGCCGACGGCGACGAACGCCGGATCGCTCTCGAACGACCGCGCGTCGAGGACGAGGAACGCGACGAGTCCCGCCGGGGCGACGCCGAACGACGCGACGTCGGCCAGCGAGTCGAGGTACGGGCCGGCGTCTGTCGACCCCCGGTGGCGGGCGACGACGCCGTCGAGCCCGTCGGCGACCGCGGCGAGGAGGATCAGCCGGGCGGCTACCTCGACATCGATCGTGGCGGCGACGACGGCGAGGAAGCCAACCGCCGCGTTCGCAACCGTCACCGCGTCGGCGAGCCCGAGCCGCTCGACGAACCGCAGATACATACCGGATCGGTCGACGAGCCGGGTTTTAGGGTTTGTTATCCGCGGAGGGTGGACGAGTCCGACAGCTCGGGAGGATATCGGAGCGGCGATCCGCGGCGATCCGGCAATTCGTCTGCTCGCGGCGACGCGCCCGTCGGGCGAAGTATTAAGCGTCGGATGGCCCAACTCCGGGTATGGATACGATTACCCTCCAAGCTGGCCTCGGTTTCGGCCTGGTGAGCATCGGCTTGCTCTTTTTGCTGCTGGTGATCATCACGCTCTGGCAGTCGTTCGAGATCGTCGACGCCTACGAGAAGGAGACGCTCACGGTGTTCGGCGAGTACCGGAAGCTGCTCGAACCGGGCATCAACCTCATCCCGCCGTTCGTCTCGCGAACGTACGCGTTCGACATGCGGACGCAGACGCTCGACGTCCCTCGTCAGGAGGCGATCACGCGGGACAACTCGCCGGTGACGGCGGACGCGGTCGTCTACATCAAGGTGATGGACGCGAAGAAGGCGTTCCTCGAAGTTGACGACTACAAGAAGGCCGTCTCGAACCTCGCACAGACCACCCTGCGGGCCGTCCTCGGCGACATGGAGCTCGACGACACGCTGAACAAGCGCCAGGAGATCAACGCGAAGATCCGCAAAGAGCTGGACGAGCCGACGGACGAGTGGGGGATCCGCGTCGAGAGCGTCGAGGTCCGCGAGGTCAACCCCTCGAAGGACGTTCAACAGGCGATGGAACAGCAGACTTCCGCCGAGCGTCGGCGGCGGGCGATGATTCTCGAAGCGCAGGGGGAACGGCGCTCCGCGGTCGAGCAGGCGGAGGGGGACAAGCAGTCGAACATCATCCGCGCGCAGGGGGAAAAACAGAGCCAGATCCTCGAAGCACAGGGGGACGCCATCTCGACCGTTCTCCGCGCGCGCTCCGCCGAGTCGATGGGCGAGCGCGCCATCATCGAGCGCGGCATGGAGACCTTAGAAGAGATCGGCAAGGGCGAGTCCACGACGTTCGTTCTCCCCCAGGAACTCACCAGCCTCGTCGGCCGGTACGGCAAGGCCCTCTCCGGCTCCGACGTCCAGCAGATGGAGGGCTTAGAGAGCGGCGAGTTCGACGAGGAGACCCGGACGATGCTCGGGCTCGATAACATCGACGAGATCCTGGGCCAGATCGACGAGGCCGCCGAGATGGACGTCGAGGAGCTGGAGAAGGAGGCCGAGGCCGTGAAAGCCGGAGACGCCGGCGCGAACATCAAGTCAGCCGACGAGGTCATCCAGGAGATGGACGACGAGAGCGCAGGCGGCGAGGACGTCGCGGACGGCGAGGTCGAACGCGAAACCTGATCCGGCGAAAATCGACTGCTGTCCGGGGTATTTCCCCCGAGCGAAGTCCTTTTTGCCGGGCGACGACTACCGAGAGCCGTGCCTGACGACTTCGACGGGCGGAAGCGCGAGACGCTCCGACGGTTCGCAGCCATCGGAGCCGCCGCGCCGTTCGTCGGAACCGCGAGCGCAGACGCCGGGGGCGACGACAACGAGACCCGCGAGGCGATCCGCGGGTACGTGCCGACGACCCCGGGCGCTCACTTCTCGAAGCTCCGCGACGACCTCAAGCTCGGCACCGGCGAGGCGCAGTACCACCTCCGAAAGCTGGAAGACGCGGGCGAGATCGAGTCGGCGAAGGACGCCGACTACCGGCGATACTTCCCGGCCGGCCGGTTCGACGCCCTCGACAAGCGCGCGCTCGGCTACCTCCGCCGGGACACGCCCAGGGGAATGATCCTCGCGCTGTTGTGTTCCCCGGACGCGACAGGTGCGGACCTGGCCGCCGCCCTCGACGTCTCCCGGCCGACGGTGAGCGCCGCCGCCGCAGACCTCGACGACGCCGACCTCCTCGACCGGACCGACGGCTACACACTTACCGAGCCGGAGCGCCTGCTCACGCTCGTCGTCCGCTACGCCGACTCCTTCGACGCCGACGCCGTCGAATTCGCCGACGACGCGGCCTCGCTGATCGCTTACGCTCCGTGAGACGACCGTTCGACATCCGCCACTCCCGCTAGGCGGTTACCATCCACGTCGTGCCCGAGGAGTACCCCCACTTTTCGACGTCGAGATCGGTGGCCGCGTCGGCGACCGCACTCATGTTCGCTCCGACCTCCTTCGCGGAGAGGTCGAGCTTGTCGGCGATCAGCCGGGACTTGAAGTAGGTCTGTTCGGCGGCGTTCTCGCGGAGATACCGCAGGATACGCGCCTGTTTCGCGGAGAGGCCGGCCGGCTCGACGGCGATCGATTCCGGGTGGACCGTGCTCATACCGAATACAGGCGGTCTCGACCTATAAGGCGGTTGGTAGACGGGGTTAACACCTCGCTGTCGGGCGGTTTCTCCGTTCGACCCACCGGTCGCCGGCGACCCAGCGTTCGATTTCGGTACGATCATCGAACGGCGATGTCGGGCCGGCGTCGACCGACGAGATCGTCCCGGCGACGGTGCGTTCGGCTCAGTACAGATCGGACACGAAGGGACCCAACGCGCCGGCGACGCCGTGTGCGAGGGCGTCGGCGCGATCGACGCGTCCGTTCGTGAGTGCGCCGGCGGCTCCGCCGCGCCGTGCGACGCCCGTGGTATCGAGTACGGCGTCCATCACGGGACCGAGTTCCTCGCCGCCGTCGACCCGGGCGGCGATGTCGACCGGGAGTTCGAGGCTCGGCCCGGCCGCGCGGCCGGTGCGAGTGCCGTCGGAAACCGCCGCCCACATGATGAGGAAGAGCCCGTCGGCCCCCTCGAAGCGGGCGACCCCTCCCTCGATGCCGACGCCGAGGTCGTACGCGCCCTCCTTCGGCTCGAGGTTCAGAACCGCCTTCGCCCGGTTCTCCGCGCCCGCGATCGTCTCGGCGTGACCGGTGGGCTGCTCGCCCACGCCGGAGGGGACGGGGACCGACTCGACAGCGACCGCCGCCGATTCACCCGACACCTCATCCGACATCTCACCCGAGACCCCGTCGATCGGCTCGTCTGCCGCCGATTCGAGTGCCCGCTCGACCGCGCGCCGTTTCACCGGATTGCCGCTGCCGACGCCGATTCGCGTTCCGACCATGTCTGCGGTTGGTCGACGCCCTACGAATAGGCGTCGAGATGGAGCGGACGCGTCCTACGGGAGCGCTCCGGGGTGGAACAGTTCTGACAGCCGCTCGATCCCGTCGATCAACGCGGGACTCGGCTGGTTCAAAAGCGAATCGTCGATCACGTGGACCGGCGCGTCGACGTCCCAGTCGCGCTCCGCGACGGTCGCGGGATCGATCCGGTCGCCGTGTCCGCAGACGTGGACGACGACGTGATCGGGATCGGCGTCCTCGACGGCCGCGAGGCCGACCTCGCGGGAGCGCTCGCCGGGATCGGCGAAGGGGTAGCGACCGCCGGCGGCCCGGACGGCGTCGGGGACCCAGTTACCGGCGGCCATTGGCGGGTCCGACCACTCCTCGCAGTAGACGGTGGGTCGCGGTCGGTCCGCGACCGCGTCGGCGACGCGGTCGAGGCGTTCGCGTGCCTCGGCGGCAAGGGTCTCTCCGCTGTCCGGTCGCCCCACGTCGGTCCCGCGGGCGGCGAACGTCTCGATCGCCCCGTCGAGCGTCGACGGCTCGCGGTGGCTGACGTCGAATCCGCGTTTTCGGCAGTCGTCCGCGAGGTCGGCCTGCAACCCGTCGCTCGTGAGAACCACGTCGGGGTCGAGGGCGGCGACGCGGTCCAGATCCGGGTTCAGCCAGCCGCCGACTCTGGCGGCCGTTCCCTCGACGTGACCGGATCCGGCGTCCGCGGGCGGATCGCAGTGGTGGGTGACGCCGACGAGCGCGGACGCGCTGCCGAGGGCGGCGACCGTGGCGGTCGCGCTCGGTGCCAGCGAAACGACGCGAGGCGTACGCATCGGATCTCGATTGGGGGCCCGTCCGCCCAAGCGTTTCGGTCGCGGCGACCGCGATCGCCGAAAACCCGTGATAGATCGTGTCCTTTCGTCGGGTTTCCGGCGACACGTTCCGGTCGTTTTAAGTTACGTTCCGCCGTCTATCGGACAAGATCGCTCTCGGACCGTTGTTCAGTTACCGAGAGGGGGTTTAGCCATGAGTGAACGACTACACACGCGGGGGAGTCGCTCCCGAACGGAGACGGAGGACGAATCGGAACGCACCGACGAGACGCTGAGCTGTCCGGAGTGCGGCGGCAACGTCATCAACGACGAGGAGCACGGCGAGAGCGTCTGCGCCGACTGCGGACTCGTCGTCGAGGCGGACTCGGTCGACCGCGGGCCGGAGTGGCGCGCGTTCGACTCGCGCGAGAAGGACGAGAAGAGCCGCGTCGGTGCTCCGACGACCAACACGATGCACGACAAGGGGCTCTCGACGAACATCGACTGGCGCGACAAGGACGCGTACGGCCGGTCGCTCGGCGCGCGCCAGCGCCAGAAGATGCAGCGGCTCCGCAAGTGGAACGAGCGCTTCCGCACCCGCGACTCGAAGGAGCGCAACCTCAAGCAGGCGCTCGGCGAGATCGACCGGATGGCGAGCGCGCAGGGGCTCCCGGACAACGTCCGCGAGACCGCGAGCGTCATCTATCGCCGCGCGCTCGACGAGGACCTCCTTCCGGGCCGCTCCATCGAGGGCGTCTCCACCTCCTGCGTGTACGCCGCCGCGCGGATGGCCGGCGTCCCGCGCAGCCTCGACGAGATCGCCGACGTCTCGCGCGTCGAGAAGGCCGAGATCGCGCGGACGTACCGCTACGTCGTCCGCGAGCTGAAGCTCGAAGTGAAACCCGCCGACCCCGAACAGTACGTCCCGCGATTCGCCTCCGACCTCGAACTGTCCGAGGAGTCGGAGATGCGCGCGAAGAGCCTCCTGCGCAACGCCAAGGAGAAGGGCGTCCACTCGGGCAAGTCGCCCGTCGGCCTCGCGGCCGCCGCCGTCTACGCGGCCGCCCTCCTCACCAACGAGAAGACGACGCAGGCCGCCGTCTCGGAGGTCGCCGACATCAGCGAGGTCACGATCCGGAACCGGTACCACGAACTGTTGGAGGCCGAAGACGGCCTCGTCGCCTAGGCCCGACCGGACGACGCTTTTCCGACACCTGCCGATCGGTTCCCCGTCAGACGCACACAGCTAAGTCCCCGGCGGCGGTACCCCGGCGTATGTTCGAGGAGTTCGTCCTGACCGCGAGCACGGCCGACCTCGGCGAGGAGTCGCGCGCTCGCGAGCACGCCGACGCCGTGGAGTTCCGGATGGATCTGGCGAGCGACCCGCTCGCCCAGCTCGAGGCGTACGACGGCGAACTCCCGCTGCTCGTCACGAACCGCGCGTCGTGGGAAGGGGGCGAAGCCGACGATCTCGGGCGGTACGACGCGCTCTCGACCGCGCTCACCAGCGATGCGGTCGCCGCCGTCGACGTCGAGCTCGCCGCGCTCCGCGGCAACGCCCCCGAAGGCGAGCGGTCGCACGCGACAGCCCTCCGTGATACGGCCCGCGAGGAGGACATCGCGGTCGTCGTCTCCGTCCACGATTTTCAGTCCACCCCCGAGCCCGGGGCGCTCGTCGATCTGCTCGCCGACGCGGCCGCCGAGGGCGACGTGGGGAAGCTGGCGACGACCGCGACCGCGCCGGCGGACGCGCTCGCGATGATCGAGGCGACCCACGAGGCGACCGCCGCCGGCCATCGCGTCGCGACGATGTGCATGGGCGAACCCGGTCGGCACACCCGCGCGGTCACCCCCTTGTATGGCTCCAGAATCGGCTACGCCCCCGTCGATCCCGCGAACGCGACCGCGCCCGGCCAGTACCCCCTCGCGACGCTCAGAGAGTTCGTCGACGGGTTGCGCGGCGACGACCCGGACGAGTAATCCACTTATAAACCCGGAGCGGCAGCGTCGAATGCTTATAAACCGACAGCGGTGGCGCGCCGGTGAGCGCCCGACGGGCGCGAACAGCGAGGGACCGGAGTTCCCTCTGTCAGCCGGCGGCAGAGCCGCCGGCGATGAAACCGCGAGCTCGTCGCGGCTGGGGCTTTGGAGGTGTTCACCGTCGATTCGTCGTCAACCGCTTATAACCGAGCGGCTGGGACTTTGGCGAAGTTCACTCCCGCGGTACCAGACACCATTTATAAACCATCATCACAGCCGTCGACCGCCTCCCCGTGCACTACGTAAAGAGCCAAACCGCTTTACGAGCGCCCCCGTAAAGGCCGGTAATGGCGACGTGCGACGTGTGTGGGGAGTACGAGAACCTCCCGTACCAGTGTAAACGGTGCGGCAAGACGTTCTGTGCGGATCACCGTCTGCCCGAGAACCACGACTGCCCCGGCCTCACCGAGTGGAACGACCCCGGCGGCGTCTTCGACAGCGGGTTCGACGGAAACGTTGACGCGGGCGACTCGGGCGCACCGAGGGGGTCAAGCGAGTCCGGCGGGGCCGGAATCGCGAGCCGCGTCAAGCGACGGATCGACCGCGAGACGAGCACGGGCGGGCTCGTGAGCTACGTCCGCGGGAACGCGACCTACGCCATCCTGGCGGCGATGTGGCTCACGTTCCTCGCGCAATTGATCATCTATCACGGAATTAGTGAGACGCTACACAACCAGGTGTTCGTCCTCCAGTCGAACGCTATCGTGAACGTCTGGACGTGGGTGACCTCAGTGCTCTCTCACTCGCCTGTCGGTCTGTATCACATCCTCGGGAACAGTATCGTACTGTTCTTTTTCGGCCCGCTCGTGGAGCGAGCGGTGGGTTCGAAGCGGTTCGTCGGGTTCTTCTTCGCGTCCGGAATCCTCGCCGGGCTCGGCCACGTCCTGTTCGCGGTGGCGACGAACGCGCCGCCCACGGGCGTGCTCGGAGCCAGCGGTGCGGGCTTCGCGATACTCGGCGTGCTCACGGTTTGGCGACCGGATATGGAGGTCCTCCTCTTTTTCGTCATTCCGATGAAGATCAAGTACCTGACGTGGGGGATCGCGCTCATTTCGGCGCTGCTCGTGGTCCAGACCGGGACGGGCGGCGTCGGCGGCATCGCGCACCTCGCGCACCTCATCGGCTTCGCGATCGGACTCGCGTTCGGAAAGCGAAACGAGGGACTCGCGCGATCCACCGGAGGCCGAGGCGGGGTGCGGATGAGCCGGGCGGGCGGTCCCCGCGGCCCGGGCGGTCCCGGCGGTCGATTCTGAATGTCGCCGGAGCCTCCGAACTCGTCAGGTTCGTCGGAGCCTTCGAGTTCGCCGCGCGTCGGCCCGGACGACGTCGCTCGCCCAGAGTTCCTACCCGACCCTACGCTCTCTCGGACGGAGATGGAATCGCTCCAGCACGATCTGGCGGCGGCGGCGACGTTCGCTGACGACCACAACATCGCGTCCGAGGCGGTCGCGATCGACGAGCCGGCCGACCTCGCGGACGGGTTGCCGCCGGCGCGCTCCGGAGCGGACGCGTCCGATGCGCCGGTTGTGGTGGGCGTCGACCAAGCGTTCCGGACGGGAGACTCCGACGGCAGCGGTGGCAGCGACGAGGCCGTTTCCGCGGCGGTCGCGGTCCGCGACGGTGTCGTCATCGAGTACGCGAGCGCGGCCACACCGCTATCGATCCCGTACGTCCCGGGGCTGCTCGCCTTCCGGGAGGGAGAGTCTCTGTTGGCCGCGCTCGACGCGCTCTCGGTCGAACCGGATCTGCTGGTGTGTGACGGCTCGGGGCGGATCCACTTCCGGGAGGCCGGGATCGCGACCCACGTCGGCGTCCTCCGGGACGTACCGAGCCTCGGAGTCGCCAAGAGCCTTCTGTGCGGCGTTCCCGACGAGCCGACCGATGAGCGTCCAACCGGGTGGCGGACGCCGATCCGCGCGGACGATTCGGTGGAGACGATTGAAGCGTTGGCGGGTGCGACCGCCCCCGTCATCGGTCACGCGTACCAGTCGCGACAGTACCCGAACAGTCGCCGCGTGAACCCCCTGTACGTCAGTCCCGGGCACCGCGTGTCCGCCGAAACGGTCGTCGATCTCGTCGAGGCGCTGTGTGCGGGGTACAAGCTCCCCGAACCGACTCGGCTCGCTGACGCCTACGCCGACGTGGCGAAGCGGACGGACGGGGAGTGAACCGACGCCCGACTTCTTGTGCTATCAATTGTCACGGACCGGCGGTTTATATACCGTGGACTGCGAACGCGAACGTATGGGAGACGAGGACACGGACGGACCGATGTCTGCCGAGGAGTTCAGATCGCTTCGGGACGGACTGGTTCGACAGAGTTCCGGCGGCGGGACGACCGTTTATAAGAACGCCGCCGGAGTCGGCTGCCCGAACCCCGACTGCGACCGCGGCGTGTTCCAGACGCTGTTCGTGAGCGACCACGGCTGGCAGCAGATCGGGGCGACCCGCGACGGGATCGACCTGTGTCTGTGCAACACCGATTCGAAGCGCCTCGTGTTCATCCACGACGAGTGAAATCCGTTCGCCCCGGGTCGTCGGGCGAAACGCCTTTTTGAGCTCCGGGTGCCAACGATCGCATGGCCCTCCCCTGCCCCATCAGCGCCGAGGATTTCGTCGACGCCGTCTTCCTCGCGGTGGCGACCGTCGCCGGATTTCTCGCCGGCGGCGTCGTCGGTCTCGTTCTCGGCCTGCTCGCCGGCTACGCGTACGTCGAACTCGCCGGTCGCGTCGCCGACCTCGAAGCGACCGTGAACGCGCTCGTCAGCGAGAAGGAGGATCTCCGCGGACGCGTGACGGAGTTGGAAAGCGAAGGGGGAAACGGTCAAAATACCGGACCGAACGACCGAAACATCGGACCGAACGGCCGATAGCCGTCCGATCAGTTACTGCGGATCGGACGGTCGATGCGGATCGAACGGTCGATGCGGATCGGACGATCCGCGTCCGTGATCGGTCCTTCGAGTCAGGAGGTCACGACGGTGACCGGCCCGTCGAAGTCGAGGAGCACCCGCTGAGTGGGATCGCCGAACAGCGCCTTGCCGGTTGGGGATCGCTCGCGACCCGCGAGAAACACGTGATCGCAGTCGTGCTCTTCCGCCGCGTCGATCAGCACCTCGCCCTTCTCGCCGACGTATCCCGCCGCCTCGTACGCCACGTCGAGGCCCGCGAGCGCGTCTTCGGCGAGGTCGCGGGCGAACGCCGCCGCGCCTTCGCTTGCGTCGTCCGTGCTGTACGTCTCCGTGCCGCCTGACATCGATGCCATCGCCTGTCGACGGGCGGCGTACTCGTCTTCGGTCGTGACGTGAACGACGATCACCTCGGCGTCGACGCCCGCGGCGAGGGTTCCGGCCTCGCGCGCCAGCTGTTTCGTTCCGTCTGTCGGTTCGATCGCTACGAGCGCGCGCTCCATGTCCCCCGAAAGCTGGTCCGTCGGCTTAGTGTCACCGGAGGGTGGTGATTCGGTGCCCGATTGATCAGAAAGTATCTGTCATGAACTTTGTTGATTTTAATGATTTACTATATATAACTTTTTAACTCCGGAGTTAGCAAGTCCCAGTTTGTATGGGACCGATACCGTTGCAGGCTGTCGAATTCGCGCATAGCCCGCTTCTGACGTTCATCATCGGGTTGATCACGGTCGTCGCGCTACTCGTGTGGCTCGACTTCCCGGCGTTCATCGGACTGGTCATCGCGGGATTTACCGTGGGACTCGTCAACGCCGCGTTCGTTCCCGACTTCACGTCGACGATGGCCGCCACCGAGGTCGCCGGCGCGTTCGGCGACAACATGGCCGGCATCGGGATCCCGATCCTGATGGCGGCCGTCATCGGAAAGGCGATGCTAGAGAGCGGTGCAGCCCAGCGCGTCGTCCGCGGCTTCCAGAACGTCCTCGGTGAATCGAACTCGGACATCGCGCTGCTCGGGAGCAGTTCGGTTCTGGCGATCCCCGTCTTCTTCGACAGCGTGTTCTACCTGATGGCTCCGCTGGCCCGATCGATGCGCGCCCGCGTCGGGCGCGACTACACGCTGTTCATCGTCACGGTCGGCACGGGTGCGGCCGCCGCGCACGTGTTCGTCCCGCCGACGCCCGGACCGCTCGCCGTGGCCGCGGAGGTCGGAAGCGACCTCGGAATGACCATCCTCATCGGCGTCATCACCGCCATCCCGGCGGTTCTCGTCGCCGGCCTCGGTTACGGTCGGTGGATCAACGCCCGTCTCGATATCCCGCTCCGGGACACGATGTCCACGACGACCGAGGAGTTGGAAGCGGTCGCCGAACGGTCGACCAGCGAGCTCCCGGGCATCCTCGAATCGCTCGCACCGATCGTCGTCGCGGTCGCGCTCATCGGGTCGGGGACCGCCGTCGACACGTTTCAGCAGTGGTATCCATCGCTGGCGACGCTGGAGCCGATCGTCGGGTTCCTCGGAGACAAGAACGTCGCGCTGATGTTCGCCGCCGTCGTCGCATCGGCCTCTTTCTATCGTCACGACGACCTGATGCAGGGCGAGTGGAGCGAAGAGCTCACCGAGGCGCTGAAAAGCGGCGGAAACATCGCCGCGATCACCGCGGCCGGTGGCGCGTTCGGCGCGCTGCTCGCGGCCTCCGGGATCGGCGATTACATCGCCGGCTCGCTCCAGGAAGTCGGGATCCCGCTTCTGGTGACGGCGTGGCTCATCGCCGCGGTCGTCCGCATCGCGCAGGGGTCCGCGACCGCCGCGATGCTGACCGCGGCGGGAATCATGGCCCCGCTCGTCGGACAGCTCTCGGTTCACCCCGCGTACCTCGTCATGGTCATCGGGGCCGGCGGGAACATCTGTTCGTGGTACAACGACTCCGGCTTCTGGCTCGTCAAGGAGATCGGTGGGCTCACGCAGGAAGAGACGCTGAAGACGTGGACCGTCCTCACGACCCTGATCGCGGTGTCGGGGCTCGTGACGACGCTCGTCTTCTCGTCGGTGTTCCCGTTCGCCTGATCGGCTCACGCGGGTCGACGCACGCGGGTCGCACCTACTGATTCGTCCGATCCGCGTCGTGTCTATTGATTCGCCCGATCCGCGTCGTGTCTCGCGCTCGATTTCGTTCCATCCCGTTTCCCGCTGGCACGCCCCTCACGCGGCCTTGTCTTCTCGTTTCTCTGTGGCACGTTCGGCCCTGACTCGTTCCTCCCCGCGACGCTGTTCCCTGTCGAACCGTCAGCGATGGACAGCTTTTAGCCGGACGGCCGGGGAACTCGGGTACATGGTCGAGGCGTTCGCGGTCGCCAGCGGAAAGGGCGGCACGGGGAAGACGACGAGCACGCTCGCGCTCGGCATGGCGCTCGCCGAGGAGCACGACGTCACCGTCGTCGACGCCGACACCGGGATGGCGAACCTGCTGTTTCACACCGGGCTCGACGACGCGACGGTGACCCTCCACGATCTCCTGGTCGAGGGGACCGCGACGGACGTCTCGGCGGCGACGTACGACCGGTTCGGGCTTTCCGTCGTCCCCTGCGGCACGTCGCTCGCGGGCTTCGAGGCCGCCGAACCCGGTAGGCTCCGCGAGGTCGTCGCGGATCTCGCGCGCGACACCGACGTGTTGCTGCTCGATTCGCCGGCCGCCCTCGGGTCGAAGTCGGCGGTGCTCCCGGTCGTTCTGGCGGACCGCGTCGTAATCGTCGTCGAACCGACGATTCCCGCACTCTCCGACGGGCTGAAAGTCCAGGAGTACGCCCGCTCGTACGGGACCGAGACCGCGGGCGTCCTGTTCAACAAGGTCCGGGACGAGGCGGCCGACGTGGCCGATCAGGCGGAGCGGCACTTCGGCGGTCCGGTGCTCGCGAGCGTCCCCGACAGCGACGTGGTTCGAGCGGCGCGGCGGGCCGGCGAACCGCTGCTCGCGCACGCGCCGGAGAGCGATCCGGCCGCCTGCTACCGGCGAGCCGCAGCCGGGCTCGACGTCCGCGACGGCGACGGCGACGCCGTGGCCGACCGGTTCAGGAGCGCCGTCGTCCCCGACACGCCATGACCGGCGCGTCGGACTCATCGGAGCTCCGGATCCCCCGGGGGACCCTCCTGCGCTCGCGCGTCGTCTCCGACGTGGGGACGACCCTCTCGCGCGCGCTCGATCGCGAGCTAACGGGGTACGCGACGCTGGTCCCGCAGGAGACGCTCCTGCTGTCGGGCGAGGCGAAGGGCGTGCTCACGTTCGCTGACGGAATTCCGGTGTTGGCGTACAACACGGTGAGCGACAGCGGCGGGGCGGACGCGCTCGCGGAACTCGCCGTCCCCGGCCCCTACCGCGTCGAGCTGTACGCGGTCGACGGCGGCGGGTTGGAGACCGCCCACGAGGAGAACGCGCTCCGGGTCGCGCCCGGCGCGGCCGCGACCGAGCTCGCCGACGATCAGCGGCTCGCCGAGCGCACCCGAGACGCGTCGCCCGACGAGCGGCTCGAAGACCCCGACAAGGACGACACCGACGCCGTCGCGGCGTTCCTCGAAGACGACGACCGGATCGAGGCGATCCGCGAACAGGCGAGAGCGGAGGCGGCGGCACGCGCAGACGAGTGGGGCCTCGATGCCGCGATCGACGGCGGACGTCCGAACGAGACGAACGACGAGGGCGACGCCCATCGATCCGACCGATCCGACAGATCCGACCGGTTCGATAGATCTGACAGATCCGACCGCTCCGACAGATCCGACCAATTCGGATCGAGCGGGTAGCTGTTACAGAACCAGTAACACGTGTTCGGTCCCGTCCGTTGCGCGGAGGATAAGTATAGGACGGCACCCACCGATCGATCGATACGAGCCGGTCGGCGGTTCGTTCCCTCATCCCCTCGCGTTTTCGGCCCTCATTCGTTCCGTTTCCGAATCCGAGAACACCCTCCAGCCGCCGCGTCCCGACCGGCGGTGACTGTCGGTAACTCGCCTCTGAGTAATATTTAATTCACCGTTGTGGAGGTCGGAAGCTTCATACGTCGGCTCGCGGATCCTCCGGGTACACGAATGGCAGTACTCTGGCTGGAGGAAGTCGATGCCGACGACGTCGGGACCGTCGGCGGGAAGGCGGCTTCGCTCGGCGAACTCATCGGTGCGGGGCTCCCGGTTCCGCCGGGATTCACCGTCACCGCCGGCACGTACCGAACCTTCATCGAGGAAGCGGAGATCGATGAGGAACTGTTCTCGGCCGTCGATGTCGACCCCGAGGATTCGGCCGCGCTCCGCGATGCGGAAGAAACCGCCGAGAAGCTGATCCTCGAAACGCCACTGCCCGACGACGTCCGCGAGGAGATCCTCGATCGGTACCGGTCGATGGGATCCGACGGCGACGAGGCGTTCGTCGCCGTTCGCTCCTCGGCGACCGCAGAGGACCTGCCCGACTCCTCGTTCGCCGGACAGCAGGAGACGTTCCTCAACGTCCGCGAAGACGCCCTGATCCGCCGCGTGAAGGAGTGCTGGGCGTCGCTTTTCACCCAGCGCGCGATCTACTACCGCCAACAGCGGGGATTTCCGCACGCCGACGTCGACATCGCCGTCGTCGTCCAGCGGATGGTCGACGCCGACAAGTCCGGCGTGATGTTCACCAGTCACCCCTCGACCGGCGATCCGCAGATAACAATCGAGGCCGCGTGGGGTCTCGGCGAGGCGGTCGTCTCCGGAACGGTCTCGCCCGACAACTACGTCTACGACCGCGAACGCGGATCCGTCGATCAGGTGACCGTCGCAGAAAAGAAGGTGGAGATGGTCAAGGATCCCGAGGCGGGCGAGACCGTACAGCTCGACATCGAGGACGAGCGGCGGGACGGGCGCGTCCTCTCCGACGCGGAAATCGAGGAACTCGTCGCACTCGGTGAGCGCGTCGAGGATCACTACGGGACGCCACAAGACGTCGAGTGGGCGATACACGACGGAGAGATATTCATGCTCCAATCGCGCCCGATCACGACGATACAGGAGGAATCCACCGCGGACGACGGCGAGAGGGACGACGCCGGAACGGCGGCCACGGGATCCGACGCCGACGGCGATGCCGGGGGGACTGGAAGCGTCGCCACCGGCGGCGATCACGGCGCTGTGGACGACGAGGACGTCCTCGTCGACGGGCTCGGTGCCAGCCCGGGCGTCGTCTCCGGTGCGATCCGAATCGTCCACAAGCTCGACCACCTCGATCAGGTTCAAGAGGGCGACGTCATGGTGACGGAGATGACGATGCCGGACATGGTGCCGGCGATGAAGCGGGCCGCGGGTATCGTCACGGACGAGGGGGGGATGACGAGCCACGCCGCGATCATCTCGCGCGAACTCGGCGTGCCGGCCGTCGTCGGCACCGGGAACGGAACGAGGCTCCTCGACGACGGGCAGAACGTCACGCTGGACGGCGACAAGGGAACCGTCCGCGCGGGAACCGCCGAGGACGCCGAGTCCGGAGCGGAGTTCGAGCCCGTCGAGGCGGCGCGGCCGGAGACCCCGGTCAAGCCGATGACGGCGACGGAGGTGAAGGTGAACGTCTCGATTCCGGAGGCGGCCGAGCGAGCCGCGGCGACGGGTGCCGACGGCGTCGGACTGCTCCGGATCGAGCACATGGTGCTTTCGCTCGGTAAGACGCCGGAACGCTACATCGCCGACCACGGTGCCCGGGCGTATCAGGACGAGCTCATCGACGGAGTCCGACGGGTCGCCGACGAGTTCTACCCGCGGCCGGTCCGCGTTCGAACGATCGACGCGCCGACCGACGAGTTCCGCGAGCTGGAGGGCGGCGAGGGAGAGCCGAACGAGCACAACCCGATGCTCGGTTGGCGCGGGATCCGGCGGAGCCTCGACAAGCCCGACCCATTCCGCCAAGAGCTCGCCGCGTTCGCGCGGCTTCTGGAGATGGGATACGACAACCTCGAAGTGATGTTCCCCCTAGTCAACGACGCCGCCGACATCGAGGGGATCAAAGGTCACATGCGCGACGCCGGTATCGATCCCGAGACGAATCGGTGGGGCGTGATGATCGAGACGCCCGCGAGCGCGCTGCAGATCGAAGATCTCGCCGCCGCGGGGATCGACTTCGCCTCCTTCGGCACCAACGATCTCACTCAGTACACGCTGGCCGTCGACCGAAACAACGAGCACGTCGCCGGTCGGTTCGATGAGCTCCATCCGGCGGTGCTAACGCTCATCGGCGACACGATCGAGACGTGCCGGGAGCTCGGGGTCGACACCAGCATCTGCGGACAGGCCGGATCGAAGCCGGAGATGGTCGACTTCCTCGTCGAGGAAGGCGTCTCCTCGATCTCAGCGAACATCGACGCCGTCCGCGACGTCCAACACGAAGTGAAACGGACCGAACAGCGACTCCTCCTCGACTCGGTCCGCTGAGAACGGACGAGAACCCGGGCGATCCCGGGGACGAACCCGGGCGCGAACCCGAAGCCGGCCCCAACGGCGATCGCACGTTCGGCTGCGAGATCGAAGAGCGGAACGGGTAAGACCCTCCGCGGTAACGTTTCGTCGAATGCAGCAGCCCGAGCCGCAGTCGTTCGACCGGGTGCTCTCCTCGATGTGTACCGAGCCGCATCCCGCAGCCCGGGAAGCGGGAGAGCGCTTCCTCGCGACGAATCCGGGAGATCCCGCGACGTACGACGCGGTCGCGTCGCTGGAGGAGCGCGCGGTCGAACTACTGGCGACGCTCGCGGATCACCCGACGCCGACCGAGGCGTCCGGCTACGTCACTTCGGGCGGAACCGAGGCGAACGTGCAGGCGGTGCGCTCCGCGCGAAACAGACACGACGCGAGCGACGTGAACGTCGTCGTACCGGAGAGCGGTCACTTTTCGTTTCACAAAGCGGCGGGGCTGCTCGACGTCGAGCTCCGCACCGTTCCCGTCGACGGCGACTACCGGACCCGGACCGACGCCGTCTCCGCCGCCGTCGACGAGTCGACCGCACTGGTCGTCGGCGTCGCCGGGTCGACGGAGTACGGGCGCGTGGACCCGATCCCCGAACTGACCCGAATCGCACACGACGCCGGCGCGCGGATGCACGTCGACGCCGCGTGGGGCGGCTTTATCCTCCCGTTCACCGGCCACGAGTGGTCGTTCGACGACGCCGCGGTGGACACGCTGACGATCGACCCGCACAAGTTCGGACAGGCGGCGGTTCCGGCCGGTGGCCTGCTCGCCCGCGACGCGGCGGCGCTAGATGCGCTCGCGGTCGACACGCCCTACCTGGAGACGCGCTCGCAGGCGACGCTGACTGGTACGCGGAGCGGCGCTGGCGTCGCCGGCGCGGTCGCGGCCATGGAGGCGCTGTGGCCGGACGGCTACCGCGACGCCGTCAAGCGAGCGAGCGGCAACGCCGACTGGCTCGCCGCGGCGCTCGCCGATCGCGGATACGACGTGATCGAACCGGAGCTGCCGCTCGTCGCCGCGTCGTTCCCGGAACCAGAGTTCGACGCGCTCCGCGAGGTCGGGTGGAAGATCTCGCGGACGGCGAGCGGGGAGCTCCGCGTGGTGTGTATGCCACACGTGACCCGCGGGGCGCTTCGCGCGTTCGTCGCGGACCTCGACCGGATACGAGCGTGAGCGGCACGGGAGCTACCGACGTCCGTTCCGCGAGGTGATGGCGAACAGGCGGCGAGAGACTGGCGAACAGGCGGCCGTATCGTCGTCCGTCCGGGCAGGTGGCCGCGCCACCGCTTCGACCGCGCCGGGGCGACCGTCAGGCCACGGGCGGCGATTCCTTCGGTTTCCGGGATAAGCGGCCGGTGTCCGGCACAGCGGACGCGGGTCACCGATCAGTTTCGACTGAGCGGACCGAGTGCTGGACCGAAACGGCCATGGGACGGCGAGTCGATCGTCGCGTATGCACGTCGTCGTCAACGCCGCCCAGAGCGTCGACGGGAAGATCGCGACGCGGCGACGAGAACAGCTCCGGATCTCGGGTCCGGAGGACTTCGACCGGGTCGATCGCGTCAGGGCCGCCGCCGACGCGGTGCTGGTCGGCGTCGGGACGGTTCTCGCCGACGATCCGCACCTCACCCTCGACGAGGAGGATCGCCGAGTTCAGCGGCTCCGGACCGGGCGTTCAGGGGATCCCGCCCGGGTCGTCGTCGATTCGACCGGTCGGACGCCGACCGACGCGCGGATCCTCGACGACGCGGCGACGACCTACCTGCTCGTCTCGGAGGCGACGCCCGCCGATCGCCGCGAGGAACTGGACGCGGCCGGCGCGGAGGTGATCGTCGCCGGCTCGGAGCGAGTCGACCTCGTGGCGGGGATCGACGAACTGGCCGAGCGCGGCGTCGGCCGACTGATGGTCGAGGGCGGCGGAGAGGTGATCTACTCGTGTTTCGCGGCGGAGCTCGTCGACGAACTGCACGTGTACGTCGGGTCGATGGTCGTCGGCGGCCGCGACGCTCCGAGCCTCGCGGACGGCGAAGGGTTCGACGAATCGTTCCCGCGGCTCGACCTCGTCGACGTCGAGCGGCTCGACGACGGGCTCGTACTCTCGTACGAGGTCGACGCCGGCGGCTCTTGAGGTCGATGCCGGTAGCTCTTAAATCAGAAGGGGTGTGTGACCGTTCGTCACGGATCGGCGGGTATACGGCCCGTGCTACCGGCTTACACCCGAATTCACCGAAGTCTTTATGTGTCGGGATGCGGTAGTGTCTGTTACCAGAACGCCTCCGGCGCTGGTGGGATCGCACGCTGAAATGAACGGGAGCTCTTGTGAACGGCCCGATGCACGACGGCGAGCGATCGCTATCCCCGGAGCGGTGATGGAGAGATAAAAAATGGTAACGAAAGACGAAGTCATCGAGCAGTACGAGATCGAGGCGATGGACGAGGCGGACAACGTGGACCTTTCTGAGGACGACCTGGAGAATGGGTCGAAAGGCCAGCTCATCAAACGCGCCGGGCAGCTTCGTGACCGACGCAACGAGCTGAACCAGATGGCCTCCGAGCGCGCGTCGAAGCGCGACGACCTCAACGCGAAGACCCGCGAGAAGGTCGATGAGGCTCAGGAACACCGCGAGAACCGCGACGAGCTCAACGAGCAGGTCCAAGAGCACAAGGACAAGCGCAACGAGCTCAACGCCGAGGCCAACGAGCTGTTCGACGAGGTCGAAGACCTCAAACAGGACATGGAGCTCGGCTCCGGCAAGTCCATCGAGGAGCTCAAAGAGGAGATCGAAGACCTGGAGTTCCGACAGCAGACGGAGGTCCTCGACGCCGAGGACGAGCGCGAGCTCATCGAGAAGATCGACGAGAAGCGCGAGAAGCTCGCCGAGAAGAAGGAGAAGGTCGACGACACGAGCGAACTCGACGACCTCGTCGAGGAGGCCGAGGAGGTCCGCTCGGAAGCGTCCCAGCACCACCAGAAGGTGACGGAGCTCGCGGACAAGGCCCAGGAACACCACAACCAGATGATCGAGGCCTATCGCGAGGCCGACGACATCCGCGACGAGGCCGACGAGATGCACGAGCTGTTCGTCGAGGCCCAGGAGGCCGCCGACCAGCACCACGAGGACTTCGTGCGCGTCCAGAAGCGCCTGCGCGAGCTCGACAAGGAAGAGGAGGAGGAGCGCAAGGACGAGCGCGCTGAGAAGCGCGAGGAAGAGAAGGAAGAGGCCGAGGAGATCTACCAGAAGTTCAAGGAGGGCGAGACGCTCGACACCGAGGACCTGATGAAGCTGCAGAAGACCGGTCTGCTGTAGCTCGGACGCCGATTTCCCTGATTTTTCGGTTCGTTTTCGAGGCCACATAGCGCCTTCTCAGCGTCGGCCGTCCGAGCGGATCTCGCCCGACGAGAGCGCTGTGAATGACGCCACCATATAAACGGCCGCGACCCCAACCGACGGTATGGAGATCGACGCGCGTTCGGACGGACGGAACCTCCTCGCGGCCGCCGTGGTCGGCGCGACGGCGACGGTGGCGGGCCGGCGGATCGTCGCCCGGCTCACCCGGGGACGGTTCGGCGACGCCGAGGAGTACAACGCGGCGAAGGTGACGATCTCCGGGCCGATCACCCGCAAGAGCGGGCGACCCTCGCCGCTGTCGGGCCCGGGCGGAACGACCGCCGACGAGGTCGTCGAGCAGATCGAGGCGGCCGACGAGGACGAGGAGGTCGAGGCACTGATCGTCGAACTCAACACTCCCGGCGGCGAGGTGCTGCCGAGCGACGACATCCGGCGCGCCGCGGCCGACTTCGACGGACCGACGATCGCGTACGCGACCGATCTCTGCGCGTCGGGCGGCTACTGGATCGCGAGCGGCTGTGACGAGCTGTGGGCGCGCGACGCGAGCCTCGTCGGTTCCATCGGCGTTGTCGGCTCCCGTCCGAACGCGGCTGGACTCGCCGACAAGCTCGGCATCTCCTACGAGCAGTTCACTGCCGGCGAGTACAAGGACGCCGGGATCCCGCTGCGGGAGATCGAAGACGACGAGCGCGAGTACCTCCAGGGGATCATCGACGGCTACTACGAGCAGTTCGTCGACACCGTCAGCGAGGGGCGAGACATGGATCCCGAAGCCGTCCGCGAGACCGAGGCGCGCGTCTACCTCGGCAGCGACGCCCTCGAAATCGGCCTCGTCGACGAGATCGGCACCGAAGACGACGTCGAGGAGCGGGTCGAATCCCTGATCGGGGCGGAGCCCGAGGTCCGCGAGTTCACCCCCGACCGGGGGCTCGCGGAGCGGCTCGGCATCGGCGCGGAGCGCGTCGCGTTCGCCGCCGGAAACGGGGTCGCCAGCGTGTTCGCGGACGAGGGCGGCGACGTCGACGTCGAACTTCGGTAATCGGGTCTCGGAGACGATGACCGGTTCCGAGCGACGGGGAGCTTTTTATCCGGGCGGATAGTGAGTCGAGGTGTGACGACGCTGGTCATCTGCATCGATCGCTCGGGCGCGATCGGCCGGGCCACGAACGTCCCGATGCCGGTCGCCGGCTGGGAAGCGGTCCGGTCGCTCGTCACCGACGCCGGGCTCAGCGACCCGGAAGACGCCAGCGTCAACTGTCTGCTCGAATCGCTACGGGTCGCGCGGGACCTCCGCGACGAGCGCGAGGAGTCGGTCGTCGCGGTCGTCTCCGCCGAGAGCGACAGCGCGGTCGGTGCCGACCGCTCGATCGCCGCCCAGCTCGACGACCTCGTCGACCGCTACGACCCCCGTGCCGCGATCGTGGTGGTCGACTCCGCGGAGGACGAGCGCGTGCTCCCGATCGTGGAATCGCGGATGCCGGTCGATTCGGTCGATCGCGTCGTCGTCCGGCAGGCCCGCGACATCGAGTCGACGTACTACCTGCTCAAGCAGTTCCTCGCCGACGAGCAGCTCCGCTCGACGATACTCGTCCCGTTCGGCGTCGCGCTCCTGCTCGTTCCGGCGCTGTTCTACTGGTTCTCCGCCGGTGAGGCGATCGCGGGCGTGGCCGGCCTGCTCGGTGCCGCGCTCCTGTACAAGGGGCTCGCCGTCGACCGCGTCGTCGCGGGGATGCCCGAGCGGATCCGCGAGGCGCTGTACGCCGGGCAGGTGTCGATCGTGACGTACGTCGTCGCCGCCGGGCTCGCCCTCGTCGGAGGGTTCTTCGGGGTGCTGTCCGCCTCGGATCTCGGCTCAGAGGTCCCCCGGGTGGTCGAGATCATGGAGTTCACGTTCGCGGCGGTTCCGTGGTTCGCGGTCGCGGGGGTGACGGCGGCCGTGGGTCGCCTACTCGACGAACTGATCCGAGACGAGGGGATCCGGACGCCGTACCTCAACCTCCCGTTCGTCATCGCCGCCGTCGCGCTCGTCGTCCGCGGGTTCGCGGGGTACTTTCTCGCACAGGAGGCGATCCTCGATCCGTTCGAGATGGTCGGGATCGTCGTGAGCCCGGTCGAACGGCTCGCGGCGTTCATCGTCGCGGGGATCGTCGTCTCGCTTGTCGGCGTCAAGATCGCGAGCGACGTTGGAACGGAAACCCTCGAAGACGTCATCGACGCGGACCGGGACGCCGACGGGGAGTGACTCCGAGCCGAACGCCGACGAGGAGTGACTCCGAGCCGAACGCCGACGGGGAGTGACTCCGAGCCGAACACCGACGGGGTGTGACCCCCGATGGGAACGAGGCCGATCCGAGCCGCAGGCGACCGCGTTCCTTTTGTCGATCGCGGCCGCGTGAGCGCTCATGGACGTGTACGGACTGATCGGGAATCCGGTCGGCCACTCGCTATCGCCGCCGCTCCACGAGGCCGGCTACGAGGCTCTCGGCATCGACGCGCGCTACGTGACGTTCGAACCGGGAGCCGACGCCGCGGTCGAGGCTATCGAGGGGGCCGCCACGCTCGGCGTGTCCGGGCTTAACGTTACCATCCCCTTCAAGCGGGACGCGCTGGATGCGGTCGAGGCCGACCCCCTCGCCGAGCGGATCGGCGCGGTCAACACGATCGACTTCGCGCCGGTTCGCGAGGGGACCTTGGAGCGTCCTCGCGGCTACAACACCGACGCCGCGGGAGTAAAGCGGGCGTTCTCGCGCCACGGCGTTGGCCTCGACGGCGCGGATGCCGTCGTCGTCGGAGCCGGTGGTGCCGGGCGGGCCGCCGCATTCGCGCTGGCCGATGCTGGGGCGACGGTTCGAATCGCGAACCGCACCGCCGAGCGCGCCGTCTCGCTCGCGGACGAGGTTCGCGGCGCGACCGGCGGCGGACTCGACGATCTCGGGGAGCGCGTCGCCGACGCCGACGTGCTCGTCAACGCGACCAGCGTGGGGATGGACGACCCGGAGGAGACGCCGGTCCCGGCGGCGCACCTTCACGACGGCCTCGCCGTGCTCGACGCGGTGTACGCGCCGATCGAGACGCGGCTGCTTCGAGAGGCGGCCGCCACGGGCGCGACGACGATCGACGGTGCGTGGATGCTGCTGTTCCAGGGCGTGGAGGCGTTCGAGATCTGGACGGACGAGGCGGCACCCGTCGACGCGATGAACGCGGCGCTTCGTGCAGAACTGGAGTAAGGGGCTCTGTAGAAAGACTATCCTACAGACACACTTCGCCCGAATCAGCGGGGTGCAGAATGGTACCTCCTGTTCGATAGCGGGAGTGGGTATTGCAGACCGCCGTCGGCGACGTGGTATGTCAACGGCCGAATGCGGCGACGACTACTTATAAATAGAGAGTTGGTGGCGCGCCTCCGAGCGGCCGATAGGCCG
>NZ_JBHSXI010000001.1:326550-339253 GCF_042662525.1 Halorubrum trueperi | reverse complement strand
CGCTTATAAGCGGCCGCGGCGAGGTTGGGGAGGCGCGAGGCTGCGGTGCGGGGTGGGGCTCAAAGGGGCAGTCGCCGGCGGCTCTGCCGCCGGCTGCCAGAGGCGCTCCGCGCCTCGCTGCCGCGAGGACGAAGCACGGCGTAGCAAGGACCGTAGGAGCGAACGAAGTGAGCGACGAGGACCGCAGCAAGCCGCGCGAGTCGTCGCGGCTGGGGCTTTGTAGGTGTTCACCGCGCTGTCGACAATCATTTATAAGCAATCACCGCCATACACTGAGCGATTCACCGCGCCAGCAACGATATATAAACAGCTGCCAACAACACCACGCGTCCATTTATAAACAACCACTCCTCCGAATTGATATACTTACTCCTGGACTCGCTCACCACGCTTCCTGTAGTGAGTGTACACTGACGATCGCAACAACGGATGCGAACCGTCCGCTGACACCTGTCGGGGAAATCAGAACAGCCCGGGGGTGGCCAGCAATCCGGCGACGATCAAGAGCACGACGGAGAGCCCGGCGGCCCCGTAGAAGAACGGCTTCGCGTCGCGGGCGGGCTCGCGGAGTTTGCCGGCGTCGAGCCCCGAACGAAGTTTTGCGCTCGCGACCTCGACGAGGCCAGTGATCAGGAACCACAGCGCGAGCATGGACAAGACGAGATGTCCCCGACCGCTGCCCGTGAGCGACTCGAACGTGTAGAGGGTGCCGGCCATGTGACCGCCGGAGACGACGAAGGCGACCGCACCGATTCGAGTGATCCACCTGAGTCGACCGACGATGCCGGCGAGGGCGTCACCGTCGATCTGGCCGCGCAGCGCCGACGGGAGCACCGCCAGCGCGACGAACAACACGCTACCGGTCCAGAGGACGGCGAAGCCGACGTGGACCGACCACATGACGGGATTGAGAGCGTCCATATCCGTGGAACGGACCGATGATCCTTATATACCTGCGGGACGCTCCCGCGAGAACGGAACGGAGATCCACGAGACGCTCGCGGAAAAAACGGGACCGAGACCCGCGGCCGGGTCCCAGCGAGGGCTTTTAAATATCCCACGACCGTACGTCCCGGCGATGGCCCTACTGCAGAAGATCAAAGAGAAGCTCGGATTCGGCGGTGGAACGGCGGAGAGCGGGGCGACTGACGCGGACGTGACGGTGGAACACGAGCCGGAATCGTCCACCGATCCGGCCGACGATGGCGACGTTGCAGACGATGGCGACGTTGCAGACGATGGCGACGTGGCCGACGAACCCATCGACACCGACGAGGCTTCCGACGCCGACGCGGAGCCCGCGGCGACCGAGACCGAGGCGGCGGCCTCCACGGACTCGCTGGTCGACGACGACGAGACGGACGGGTCGGAGGGGGCTGCGGAGCCGGCCGAAGCGGCCGGCGGCGAGGGCGCGGACGTGGCCGTCGACGACGACGACGCGTCGGCGAACGTCGAGGATATCAAGGGGATCGGTCCGGCCTACGCCGAGCGACTCGCCGAGATCGGCATCGAGAGCGTCGACGACCTCGCCAACGCCGACGCCGTCGACGTGGCCGAGGGGACGACCGTCGGCGAGAAGCGCGCCGCGACGTGGATCGATCGCGCCAAGGAGTTCTGAGCGGGCGGCTGTCGGCCACCGAGGCGAGCGAGACGACTGCCCGGATCCGCCGAGACGCCCCGATGGCCGATCTCCGAGGCATCCCCCGTGTCGGTTCGGGGATCCGCCGTCGGCGGGCTCTCGGGGATTCCCCCGACCGCAACTGTTTCGTCGCCCCCGACGAACCGTGTCACATGCAGCGTTCGGTACACACCGATCGGGATCGGTTCCGTACGGCCGCCGCCGAGGCGACCGCTGGCTCGCGCGTCCCGGTCGAGATCCGGGTCACCGTCGACGACCCGTTCGCGGCCTACCGGCGCGCTCGCGACGGTTCTAACGGCTTCTTCTACGAGACCACCGGCGGACAGCCGGGATGGGGATACTTCGGCGTCGACCCGGTCGACCGGCTGACCGCCTCCGCGGACGCGGTCGTCGCCGACCGGAGCGGAGCGGGACGTGCGCCTGCGAACGGAGAGGACGACGAGAAACGGGGACCGACAGGCGACTACCGACGCCCGGCACCGACGCTCGCGGCGCTGGAGGGGATCGTCGACGGCGAAGAACTCTCGCGCGGCGATTGCGACGTGCCGTACCCCTGCGGCGCGTTCGGGTGGCTCTCGTACGACGCGGCTCGCGAACTGGAGTCGTTTCCGGCGACCGCCCCCGAAGGGACGGGAGCGGTCGACGATAGGGAACTTCCGCGGCTCCGGATCGGCGTCTTCGACCGGGTGGCCGCGTGGGAGTGTCCGACGGCGGAGCGAGCGGAAGGACCCGAAATCGACGACGACTCCCGCGGCTCCCGCGACGACTCCAAAATCACCCTCCGAGTGACCGGTTGCCCGCGGATCCCCCGGAGCCTCGACGATCCGACCGCCGACCGCGACGCCCTCGACGCGCTGTTCGACGAGGGTGCTGCGCGCGCCGCCGAACTGATCGACCGGATCGAGACCGGAGATCCGGGCGTCGGTCCGGCACCGGTTCCGGACGTGTCGACCGCGACGTTCGAGAGCGACGTCGGTCGGGAGGGATACGCGGAGGCGGTCCGGCGAGTCAAAGCGTCCGTCCGCGAGGGCGACACGTTCCAAGCGAACGTCTCCCAGCGGCTCCGGGCCCCGGCCGCGGTGCATCCGGTGGCCGCGTACGACGCGCTCCGCGCCGTCAACCCGGCACCGTACTCGGGGCTGATCGAGTTCGCTCGCGGCATCGACCTCGTGAGCGCGAGCCCCGAACTGCTGCTCGAGAGGACGCCCGACCGCGACCCCGACCGCGGGGCTCACCTCGTCACCGAGCCGATCGCGGGGACCCGCCCGCGAGGCGAGACTCCCGAGTCGGACGCGGCGCTGGAGGCTGAGCTGACCGACGACGCGAAGGAGCGCGCCGAACACGCGATGTTGGTCGATCTCGAACGCAACGACCTCGGGAAGGTGTCGCGGTTCGGCACGGTCGACGTGGCGGAATACCGCCGCGTCGACCGGTACAGCGAGGTGATGCACCTCGTGAGCCTGATCCAGGGGGAGGAACGCCCGGACGTAGGGCTCGCCGACGCGATCGCGGCGTGTTTCCCCGGCGGGACGATCACGGGCGCGCCGAAGCCCCGGACGATGGAGATAATCGACGAGCTGGAGGGAACGCGGCGCGGCCCATACACCGGTTCGATGCTGGCGGCCGGGTTCGACGGCCGCGCGACCCTGAACATCGTCATCCGAACGTTGGTCCGGCACGCGGACGAGTACCACCTGCGCGTCGGCGCGGGGATCGTCCACGACTCGGACCCCGACGCCGAGTACGAGGAGACGCTCGCGAAGGCCCGTGCGCTGGTGACTGCGGTCGACGAGGCGTTGGCGGCCGGCGGAATGGCGATCGAGGAGGGCGTCGGGAAGGAGGTCGAGGAGGGGGTCGATCGATGACGGGCGTCGGGTCGGACACGGAGGCCGGGTGGCGACCCGGCGTCGGCGACGTCGACGCGCGAATCCTCGTCGTCGACAACTACGACTCGTTCGCGTACAACCTCGTCCAGTACGTCGGCGAGGTCGCCGGCGCGGTGACAGTTCGGCGGAACGACGCGGTCGATCTCGCCGGCATTCGAGCGCTCGACCCCGACGGCGTCGTCGTCTCGCCCGGGCCGGGAACCCCCGCCGAGGCGGGCGTCTCGACCGCCGTCTTCGATCTGGACCGTCCCGTGTTCGGTGTCTGTCTCGGCCACCAGGCGATGTGCGCGAACCTCGGGGCGCGGGTGGGTCACGCCCCCGAGGTGGTTCACGGGAAGCCGTCGACGATCGCCCACGACGGGTCGGGGGTGTTCTCGGGGCTGCCCGACCGGCTCCGCGCCGGGCGGTACCACTCGCTGTGCGTCGCTCGGAAGGATCTCCCCGACGAGCTCGTCGAGACCGCCCGGACGGAGGACGAGCGCGAGATCGTGATGGGCGTGCGACACCGGGAGAAGCCCCACGTCGGCGTGCAGTTCCACCCGGAGAGCATCCTGACCCCCCACGGGAAAACGATGGTTCGGAACTTCGCGGAGGTGTGCGAGGATCGTGTCTGAGGACGCGCTGCGGTACCACGTCGACGGCGACCTCGTCCCGGCCTCGGAGGCGACCGTCTCCGTTGAGGACCGCGGGTTCGCCTACGGCGACGCCGCCTTCGAGACGCTTCGGGCCTACGGCGGCGAGGTGTTTCGCTGGGAGGCTCACGCCGACCGGCTCGCGGACACCTGCGAGACGCTCGGGCTCGATCACGGTCTCTCGGACGCTGACCTGAAGGTGCGGGTCGACGAGACGCTCGCAGCCAACGACCTCGCCGACGCGTACGTGAAGTGTTCGATCACGAGGGGGGTGCAGCCGGGCACGCTCAACCCGCAGCCCGAGGTCGACCCCACCGTGGTCGTGATCGCGAAACCGCTCCCGCGTGGAGGGGTCGATTCGGAGACGGTCCACGACGGGCCGGCGGCGCTCCAGACGACGAAGACCCGCAAGCCCTCCTCGCGGGCGCTTCCCGCGGACGCGAAGACGCACAACTACCTCAACGGAATCCTCGCCCGGCTCGAACTCCGGATCACGGGCGCGGACGAGGCGCTAATGCTCGATCCGGCGGGGAACGTCGCCGAGGGAGCCACCTCGAACATCTTTTTCGCCGACGGGACGGCGCTGAAGACGCCCTCTCTCGAGGGACCGGTCCTGCCCGGCGTCACCCGTCGAACCGTGATCGAGATCGCCGAGGACGAGGGAATACCGGTGGAAGCGGGGACGTACGCTCCCGACGCGGTTCGCGAGGCCGACGAGGTCTTCCTCACGAACTCGACGTGGGAGATCCGGCCCGTCGAGACGGTCGACGGACTCGCGGTCGACGGAGACGGAGACGGAGTCGAAGGACCGCTCACCACCCTGATCTCGCGGTTATTCGACCGGCGTGTGGAGGAGCGGTACTACGACGGGGAGCAGTTGTGACTCTCGGGCGTGCGTCAACGCGAGGACGACCACGGAGACGGAGTTCGAGCACACCGTTATCCGGCTTGGAGCCCTAGGTAACGGATGGCAGACGACAAGAACGGACGCGAGAAGCAGGCGGCAGACGAGGAACGACGCCAGCGCGACCGCGACGTCACCGCCGAACTGGAGCGTGGCGACGAGGCGGAGCCGCCCGTCGACGACGCGGCGCTCGATGACCTCGAGACAGCGCTCGAACCGCTGACGTTCCCGGCAACGGGTCGCGAACTCGTCGCCGCGGTCGGCGACCGCGAGATCGCCGTTGCCGGAGGTACCTACGCGGTCGTGGACCTCCTTCCGGACGCTGACAGTGAGGCCTTCAACGCACCCGCCCTCGTCAGCGAGCGGGTCCGACGGCCGGCGGTCGCGACCGCGATGAAGCGGATCGTGGAAGCGGCGGAGACCCTCCCGAACGAGGAGTTCGGCCGCTCACAGCACGAGGCGTTCGAACGCACCTTCAGGGCGCTCACCGACGTCGACGGAATCGACGACGACGCGGGCGTCCGCGTCGTCGCCGATTGGGTCGTCGACCGGATCCGCGAGCGTGAAGCGGTTCCCGGCTCCCGGGACGTACGCCGGCAGGCGGCGAAGTACTGCCGGGAGCACGGATACGAGATTCGCAACGACGAGTGGCTCGGGATCTGAGCCGGTCCCGTCCCTCCCTCCGTCGTGCGTTACCGAGAACGCGGAATGTTGAAACCGGCCGCAGACCACGAACGCGTATGAACGCGGACCGCCGGATCGTCGCCGTCGAAGAAGTTCCCGAGGACAGCACGCTGCTCGTGACGCTTCGGCCCGTCGACGCCGAGAGCGTCGACGACGGCGAGGGCGACGTGGGCGAGTCCGAGGACGGAACCCCCGAGGCGGAGGCGATTCTCACTCGAGCGGCCGGCGACGTGCGCGCGTTCCGTAACTACTGCCAGCACTGGACCGACGTGCGCCTCGACAAGGACGACGGCGCGTTCGTCCGCAACGGCGAGGTGTTCTGTCAGAAACACGGCGCGACGTTCGAGGCCGACGGCGGCTACTGCAACTTCGGCCCCTGCGAGGGCGCGATCCTCGAACGCGTCGACGTGGCCGTCGACGGTGACGGCGTGTACCTCACCGACGAAGCCTACGAGTTCGTCAGACTCGGCCACTCGCACCGCGACGGGGACGGCGGCGACTCCCGAATCGATTTTACCGGAAACTGAGACGAGACGATGCGGCCGAGACACACGGCGGTCGCGTCGGGCGGTGCGGCCGGAGACGACAGCGGCTCTTTGTGCAACGCCGACGCATTTATGAGTGGCGTACAAACGGCGCGTATGAGCGATTCGAAGCCCTCCCGGCGAGGGGTGCTGGCCGGCAGTCTCGCCGCGGCCGCGGGCGCGGTTGCCGGCTGTCTCGACGGGTCAGTGACCGGCGGCGCTGCAGACGCCGACGGGAACGATAGTGTCCTGGTGCTCACGCTCGACGACGCGGGGGAGGCGCTCCGGGACGCCGCCGTCCTCGATCCCGCGGAGACCGACCCGCGGTGGGACGAGGCGGCGTTCGCGGCCGCCCGCGACGGGGAGTCGTACACCACGCAGTACCGGAAGCCGTTCCCGTCCGCGACCGACGACCCGACGTACGCCGTCCACGATGGGACGTACTACCGACTGGATTCCGTCGTCGTCGACGAGGCGGAAACGACCCGCCCCGTGCTCCGTCTGTTCGACACCGACGAAATCGACGCTGCCGACGAAACCGACGCTGCCGACGAAACCGACGCTGCAGACGAACGAATGCTCACGGATAGCGACCGCCGCGCCGTCGAGATCGCGCACTTCTCGGCGCGGGCGCGGGGAAATCCGGGAGGCGTTCCGGTCGGACTGGTGGAACGCGGCGGCTACGTCTACCGCGACGAGGACGCGATCGAGACGAGCGAACTGCTCGCGGCGGACGGGCCGAGCCGCGTCGAGTTCCGAGACACCGTCTATCGGGTCGACGTCACCCGCGAGCGGTTCTACGAGCCCGTGTACCGCGCCGTCGCCGAGTCGATCGCGGAGTCCCCGGGGCGGATGGAGGCGATCCTCCGAGCCCGTGAGGTTGGCGCGCGGATCGACCGAGACGACCTCTCGGCCGACGCGCTGCAGGTGATCGAGTCCGCCAGGCACGGCGGGTACGAGGAGTCACACCCGTACTCGGACGCGTACGCGGACGTGCTCCGGGCGTTCCACGAGCGGCCGTACCTCGACGGCAACGTTCGGAAGGACGCTGCGTGGAGCGAGTCGGGCTCGGAGAAGATCCGCTACGATGATCGATACTACGACTACAGACTCCGGTTCGAATCGGCCGACGGCGACGACGCACCCTGAGAGGGTGCAGACCGCGCGGCGCGGACCGCACGCCGTGCCTCAGTAGAACCGCGTCTGCCCGCCGACCCCGTCAGAACCGCGTCTGCCCGCCGACCCCGTCAGAACCGCGTCCGCCCGCCTGCCCCGCCGGCATCGTCCCGGCCGAGCGCTTTCTGCAAGAAACGCATCCAGCGTTTGCGGTCGGCCGCCTCCTGTCGCTTCGCCTCCGCCTCCGGATCGGCCGCATCGAGACCCTCCAAAGCCTCCAGCGCGCGGTCGATGACGATGATCGACGCCGCGAGCTCCTCGCCTCGTTCGTAGCTCACCTCGTTCTCCTCGATCGGCTCCAACCGCTCCAGCCGTTCGCGTCGGAGGTTCCGCTTCGCCTGCTCGACGCGCTCGCGCTCGCCCGGCGGAACCGTCTCGCGTCGCTTGATCTCGAAGACGAACGACCGCAGGTCGATCGGCTCTCCCTGGATCTCGATCTCCTCAGGGATGTCGGCACCCACCGTGGCCGCCTCGCGGGTCACGCGTTCGAGGAGCCCCTTCCGCTCGTACTCCTTCACGCCCGAGCAGTAGGATCCGGGGGCACTTCGCTCCTTCGTCCCGGTGAATGCGGCCTCCGAGGTCGTCTCCCGGATGGATGACGTTAACCCGACAGCGCCGCAAACGCCGCCATGGAGTCGCTCGAAGCGGAACTCGCGCGGGCCCGCGGGCTCGACGCCGGCGACCTGGCCGACGCGATCGAGTCCATCGGCTTCGAGTGCACGCGCTGTGGCGGCTGCTGTACGGGGTACGCTCCCGACGAGCCCGGCGGCGCGCCGGCCGGGGAAGGGGTCGACGAACGCGACGAACGCGACGAACGCGACGAACGCGACGAACGCGACGAACGCGACGAACGCGAGCCGCACACCGCGACCGTCTTCCCGGACGAGGTTCGCGAAGTCGCCGACGCCGCCGAGGTGGAGTTCGGAGGATCCTACGACTGGCGCGACGTGGCCCGACCGATGCCGTTCGGGCTCTCACCGGACGAGGAGGGAGCGCCCGCGGGCGAGACGTTCGAGTGGGCGCTCGCGACTGACGAGTGCGGCGACTGCACATTCTACGAGGAGGAGGGAGGACGGGGGGCCTGTACCGTCCACGACGCCCGACCGCTCATCTGTCGGACCTACCCGTTCAGCGTCGCGCTCGACGGAACGAGCCAGCCCATGGGCGAGGCGGTCGACACCGAGGGGATCGTCAGGGCCCACGAGTGCGAGGGGCTCGGCCGGGACATCACGCGAGATGACGCCGAGGCGCTGGCCGCGGCGCTGAAGGAGCGCGCGGTCCGCGAGCTGGAGGAGGCAATAGGGGTCCGTGACAACTACGACCCCGCCGCAAGCGACCGAACCGGGGGCGACGTCGTCGTCTTCGACTCCGAGGGGCCGAAGAAGGCCGACGGGACGCCGATCAACGGGAGCGAAGGCGACGAAGGCGCGGGCGACGGAAGCGAAGTCGGCGGGAACGCAGGCGACGGAAGCGAAGTCGGCGGGAACGCAGGCGACGAAGGCCCGGGCGACTGAACGCGGACGAGAAAACTGGCCGCCTCGTCGCGGCCCTCACAGCACGTCGAGCGCCGCGTCGACGTCGGCCGCGATGGCCTCGCGCGCGTCCTCGTCCGGGAGCGTGAGCGGCGGACGGACCCGGGCAGTCGGGATGAATCCGCGGTGAACGGCCGCGACCTTCGCGGCCGGCGCGAAGCCGTGGTCCCCGCACCGGTCGAAGAGCGGAGCGATCCCCCGTCGATGAAGCGCCAGCGCGCGGTCGTCGTCGCCGGCGCGGATCGCTTCGCCGAGCGCGACGAACACCTCGGGGATCACCTGCGAGAGCGCGTTGATACCGCCGTCGACGCCGAGGGGCACGCTCGGATACAGCAGCGCGTCGATACCCTGAAAAACGGTGAAGGAGTCGGGCGTCTCGCGGAGAACGGGATCGAGTCCGGCGAGGTCGGCGCTCGTGTCCTTCAGTCCGACGATCGACTCGCGGTCCGCCACGGCGGCGACGACGTCCGCGTCGATCGACTCGCCCACCGTCGACGGGATGTCGTACAGAAACACCGGGAGGGACGCGCCGTCGGCTACCTCCTCGAAGAACGCCCGCTGCCCGTCCGGGGCCGTCGAGGTGTGGTAATACGGGAGCGTAACCAGCCCCGCGTCGGTGCCGACCTCGTCGGCGAACCGGAGCCGATCGAGCACGCCCGGGACGGTCGTGTCCGCCGCGCCCGCGATCACGGGGACCCGGCCGTCGACCGCCTCGACCGTCGTCTCGACGACCGTCCGGTATTCCGCGTCGGTGAGGCTGGCGAATTCGCCGGTGGTCCCGCAGGGAACCATCCCGTCGAGGCCGGCGTCGACGAGCGATTCGATGTGGTTCGCGATCGCGACGGTGTCCACGTCGCCGTCGGCGTCGAACGGCGTCACGATCGGGGACGAGACGGCTCCACGACGGAACGGTAGATCGGTCATACTACTTGGTTCGAAGAGTCGTATTAAGGGCGTTTCCCTCGGACGGCGGGTACGGAAGGCGGGGAGAGTCGAAACGAGCGAGGAGAGTCGAAACGAGCGAGGAGAGTCGAAACGAGCGAGGAGAGTCGAAACGAGCGAGGAGAGTCGAAACGAGCGAGGAGAGTCGAAACGAGCGAGGAGAGTCGAAACGAGCGAGGAGAGCCGAAGCAAGCGGGGAGGTCTCGTCGGTACCTCGTCCCGTCTTTAATCCACCTCGACTGGTTCGGAACGAGAGACGGCCGAGTTCCGACCCGCATACCGATCGCGGAGTCCGCGTCCGAGCGCGCCGAGCCCGAGAAGCAGCGCGATCAGGTCGGCGAGGCCACCGACCAGCGGGATCAGACCGAGGAGGGCGATTCCGACGACGCCGACGAGGAGCGCGAGCCACCGGTTTTGCCCGCCAAGCCGGTCGAGCGCCCACGAGCCGAGAGCGTACCGACCGTACACGGAGCCGACCCAGAGCGCGACGACGTAGGCCGCGAGCCCGACGAGCGCGAGCGGAATCCCCACGACCGTGATCGCCACGAGAACGAGGAGGACCGGAGCGCCGATCAGGACGAGGAGACCGACGCCGCCGCTGACGAGCGCGCCGCCGCCGACGCGCTCGGCGACACCGCGCGAGAAGCGCGGGAACGCGAGCAGGAGGACGCCGCCCAACGCGAGGTTGGCGGCGACGCCGTACGCGGACCCGAACCACGAGGGCACGAGGTCGGTCCCGAACGCCACTCCCGTATCACCGTGGAGGCTCGCGTCCTCCACGACGCCGCCGGCGACGGTCGCGTCCGGACTCTCAGTGAACGTCTCGGCGTCGTACCGGAACTCGCCGCCGACGTTCGCGTTCGGTCCGAGAACGACGGCGTCGGCCGCCGCGCGGACGTCGCCGCCGACTGCGCCGTCGACGCTGATCGAGCCCGCACCGACGTCGAGCGAGCCGTCGATCCGACCCGTGTCCGTCAGTTCGAACGACCCGGCTCCGAGCTCGGCGCTGCCGCCGACCGCCCCGTCGACTGTCACGGTTCCCGCGGCGGTTCGGAGGTCCCCGTTCACCCGACCCGTCTCGGCGATCCGGACCGAGCCGGCCGCGCCGGCGAGGTCGCCGTCGACGGTTCCGCGAACGACGATCGTTCCGGCCGCGGCCTCGATGCCGTCGACCGTCTCTCCCTCGTCGACGACGATCGTTCCGGACGCCCCCTGAACCGACTGAGCCGCCCCGAGCCCCGTCGCGAGGGGCGACAGGAGGACGACGGCGACGAGGGCGATAACGATGCGACGACCGGTGGGTCGGGATGGAAGGCACATATCGACGGGATCCGTATCGAGCGTCATCGGTGTGTTCGTTAGCCGTTATCAATTCCGTTCGTTAGCCGGTGTCTACCGGCCCGTTCCGGGCGTGAATCCGCACTCGAACCGGGTGAGCCGGTCGGGTGTTCGCGCTCGCCTGCAGCGACAGCTCCGCCGTCACCGGCTCCAGCCGAACCCGTCGGAGCAGCGTCGCGATCGCGAGGCGGAGCTCCTGTCTCGCGAACCGCATCCCGATGCAGTGGCGCGGGCCGCCGCCGAACGGGAAGTACGCGTACTCGGGCCGGTCGCCGACCGCCGGACCGGGCGCATCGTCGCCGTGGATGACCTCGCCGTTCCCGTCCTCGCGGAGCCAGCGATCGGGCCGGTACGCCTCGGGGTCGGCCCACCAGCGCCCGTCGCGGTGCACCGCCCACGGCGAAAGCGTGAGCACGACGCCGGCCGGGACGCGATACCCCCCGAGATCGACCGGCTCGATCGGCTCGCGGAAGAAGGAGTGGACCGGCGGGTACAGACGGAGCGCCTCGTCGACCGCCGCCGTCAGCGCGGGACACTCCCGCAGGTCGGCGGGCGCAGGGTCGCCGTCGAGCGCCGCAACCTCCGCGCGAACCCGCGCCTGGAATTCGGGGGTGTCGGCGAGACAGTAGAGCGCGTACGTCAGCCCGAGCGCGCTCGTCTCGTGGCCGGCAAAGAGGAACGTCACCGCGTTGTCGACCAGCTCGTCGTCGTCGAGCGCCCCCAGCTCCGCGGCCGCGACGAGCGTGCCGAGGAGGTCGTCCGCGGTGCCGGGATCGGACGGCGGACCGGCCGCGCGACGGTCGGCGACGAGGTCTCGGATCGTCTCCCGGAGCGCATCGAGCCGCCGGTGGTACCGCCGGTTCGCCGGAGTCGGGAGCCACTCGGGGAGGAACGAGGTCACCCGGCTCATGTCGAACCGGTCGGTGATGGCCTCGGCCGCCGCCCGAACGGTCTCGCGCTCGCGCTCAATGTCGCTTCCAAGCAGGCTCTCGGCGAGGACGGCGAACGCGTACTCGGTCGCCGCCGCGTGAACGTCGACGACCGCGCCGTCCTCCCACGAGGACGCCGTCGCACGGGCGTGTTCGACCATCGAGTCGCCGTAGGCGGCGACCCGCTCGCGGAAGAACGCCGAGCGCATCGCCGTCCGCTGCTCGCGCCACGCGCCCCCCTCGGCAAGGAAGAGCCCGTCGCCGAGGAGGCCGCCGAGCTGCTCGCGAGGCATCCGGCCTTTCACGAAGCGGTCGTGGTCCTCGACGAGGATCCGGCGGAGCGCCTTCGGGTCAGTCACGAGGTAGCTCTCCGTCCCGAACACGTCGTACCGGACGATCCCGCCGTGCTCGGCTGACCGCCGCTCGTAGAATCGGAGCGCGTCGCTCGCGAGCTCGTGAACGTTCCCGAGCACGGGGAGTCCACCGGGATCCGGCGGTCGTGTCGCGTCGGCCATAC
>NZ_JBHSXI010000001.1:0-326518 GCF_042662525.1 Halorubrum trueperi | reverse complement strand
ACGGATCTGTCCGTGCATTTTTAATATTCAAGTGACGGGCGGCCGCGGTGACGCGTATGCGATACGTCCGCGTGAACTTCACATTCCCCCCGTCGGTTCGGCACCCGATGCACGGCTTTCTCGACGAGGGCGACGGTTGGCGGACCGAGCTCTTGACGTGGCGGCGGCTCCCCGACGAGACGCTCGCGACCCTGTTTCGCGTCGTCGCCCCCCGGGATACGTACCTCGACCGGCTGCGATCCGTCGACTCGATCGAGCGGTTCGAGACGGCACCCGGAGACGACGCGTTCTACCTCCTGGCCTACGAGCGGCTCGGGGGTCCGCTAGAGCGGTTCCTCCGCGCGTTCGACGACACCGAGTTCCTCTCGGTGCCGCCGATCGTGTACCGGTCGGGCGGTCGGCTGTCGTTCGGGTTGATCGGGCCGCCGGACCAGCTTCGAGACGCCCTCTCGGCCGTCCCGGATCCGATAGGCGTCGAGATCGAGCGGATCGGCTCGTACGGCGGCGGCCGACGGTTGGCCGGCGTCGACCTCACGGGACGCCAGCGCGAGGCGATCCGCGCCGGGCGACGCGTCGGGTACTACGACGTACCGCGCACCGGGTCGGTCGCCGACGTTGCCGAGGCGATCAACTGCGCCTCGTCGACGGCGGGGGCCCACTTGCGCAAGGCCGAAGCGGCGCTGGTCGACGCGTTCCTCGACGGTGACCGTAGTCGGCCACGCCACGAGAGTGGCTGATGTCCGGAAACGCCGCGCAAGGCAATCCGATCCGTGGCGACGGTCGGCGGTACAACTATACTGGTCCGTCTCGACGTTCCGGTGGAGTCTACTATGGAAATCTCGGAGAAGCTCCTTTGTCTGTTCAGCGCCGACGTTCGCGAGGAAGACGGCGAGTACGTGATCGACGTACCGCGCCGCGAGATCGAGACCGGTTCGCTGGAGCCGGGCGAGACGTATCGCGTCGCGCTCGTCTCGCGGTCCGAAAGCGACGGGGACGCCGCCGCGGGAGGTCGCGACGGCGGCGCTGACGTCTCGGCCTCACGAGCCGACGACGGCCCGCAGCCCCCGGTCGAACCGGGCGAGATGCGCTACGTCGAGATCGAGGACCTCGGAAAGCAGGGTGACGGTATCGCTCGGGTCGAGCGCGGCTACGTGATCATCGTTCCCGACACGGAGGTCGGCGAGCGGGTGAAGATCGAGGTAACGGAAGTGAAATCGAACTTCGCGGTCGGCGAAGTCGTCGAAGAGTCGGTCTAGGTCAGACGTCGGTCGCGTTCGATGTCGCGTTCGATGTCGCGTCGGGCGCGTTCGCGTCCTCGGAGATCCGCGCGTCCCAGTAGGAGACCGACGCGACGTAGTCGCCGGGGATCGTCTTGCCGAGCAGTTCGTCGACGGTCCGAAACGGCTTCGCGACGGGGCCCGGTAGTTGGCGGTAGAAGCCGTACGGCAGGACGAAGTCGTGTTCCTCTCCCGCGAGCGTGAGCCCGGCCTCACGGAGCATGGTCGTGACCTGTCGCTCCGAGTAGAGGCGGGAGCCCATCGGGAGCAGCCACGTGTACAGCGTCCGCAGGCTGCGACCGTTGAACGTGTCGAAGAACACCTGATTCGAGCTGACGCGCCGGAGTTCCGCGAGGAACGGAGCCGGGTCGTCCATCAGGTGGAAAAATCGCATCGCGATCACGGTGTCGAAGTGGCCGTCCGGGAACGGGAGCCGGGAGGCGTCGCCGCGGACGAACTCGACCGTATCCGACAACCCCGCGTTCGCGGCCTTCTCGCGCCCCTGTTCGAGCATTTCCCGCGAGATGTCGAGGCCGACGATGTCGGCCCCCTGGTCCGCGAGCATCGTCGTGAACCGACCGGTGCCGCAGGCGACCTCCAGCACGCGGTGACCCTCCTCGATCGGCCCGAGCGCGGAGAGGACCGCCTCCTTTTCGCGTCGGTCGATGAGCTCACCGCCGCCCGAGAACCGTACGTCCTCGTACTCCTCCGCGACCTCGTCGGCCTGGTACCAGTCCTGTCCCTTCACGTTGTCCGTACTGGATGCCGGACCGACAAAACCGTACTGGATGCGGTCGGACGGTCGACGGGTTGAGCTGCGGAAGCCGAACTGAGAACAAGCCGAACCGACGGCGAATCGATCAATCGAACGAGTAGCGGCCGCGCGCCGCTCCGGCAGTCGCGGTATCTGGAGCAAGTGACCCACGTCCCGAAACGATCCTGATCGATCAGGATTGACGGGAGCCTGAGGAGTGATATTAACACATTATATTATCCCAATCGGATTCCCCTATATGTAGCTAACCTTTACCAATACGCAGAGAATTCATACGAGACATGAGTACCAGTCACGCGGAGACCGCCGACCAAGACCGCCTTTCGGAGACCGAGTACCGCGACCGCTTACGCGAACTGCCGCCCAGCGCCAAGCTGGTCGCGAAGGTACTGGAGGGCGACGCTCCCCTCTCGCAGGGCGGGCTCGCCGACGAGTCGCTCCTGCCCGACCGCACCGTCCGGTACGCCCTCAACCGTCTCGAAGAGGAGGGGCTCGTCGACTCGCGCTACAGCTTCAAGGACGCGCGAAAGCAGGTCTACTACCTGACGATCTGAGGCGAGCCGTCCGGGCGGTTCGCTATCGAACCGCCGGCCGTCCTCGCACGGAGTGCTTTTTAATCCCTCGCCTCGATACCCCGGAGTATGGACCTCTCGGTCGTCGTCCCGACTCTCAACGGTCGGGACCGGTTGGCCGCCTGCCTCGACGCGCTGGCGGCTCACGCCCCCGACGCGGAGGTGATCGTCGCCAACGGCCCCTCCGCGGACGGCACCACCGGGATGGTGCGCGACCGCGACGACGTCGACGTGCTGGTGGAGATTTCGGACCGCACGGTCAACGTCGCCCGCAACGCGGGCATCGAGGTCGCCAGCGGCGACGCGATCGCCCTCGTCGACTACGACAACCGGATCGGCGAGTCGTGGCTCGACGGCGTCCGGTCCGGACTCGAGGCCGCAGACGCGGTGACTGGACCGGTGACGGCGGTCGAACCGGATCGCGAGGCCGGCGATCCGGACGGACGGTCGTCGAACAGTATCGCTCGGGACGACGCGCCGGCGGAGACGACCGACGGCCCGGAGCGGCGGACGATCGCGGGCCGCGACGTGACGTACTTCGAGGGGGGTAACGTCGTCTTTCGCCGCGAATCGCTCCGCGACCTCGACGGCTTCGACGAGTACCTGCACACTGGCGGCGCTCGCGACGCCGCTCATCGGCTCGCGCGGATGGACCGAGACGTGGCGTGGCGGACGGACCTCGCCGCGACCAAGGAGTTGCCGAACCCGACCGCGGCCGACGGCGGTGACGCGGCCCGCGAGTGGGGTTGGAAGTACCGCGCGCTCTCGTACCGACTCCTGAAAAACTACGGCGTCCGCCCGACCGTCGTCGCCCGGACCGGCTCGCACGCGATCACCGACGCGTACGGGGCCGCCGGCGACGTCGTCAGCGGGGAGTCGACCCCCTCGCAGTGGGTCGCCACCGGTCGCGACGTGCTCCTCGGGCTCGTCGGGGGCGGATCGGACGGCCTCGTCGCCCGGCGACGCGATCGGAGTCCCACTCGGAATCCGAACGGGCTCTCGTCGCGCGCCGACCGCGCCGTCGCGAGGTACGACCGTCGCCAGCCCGAGGAGTGACCGTCGCCAGCCCGAGGAGAGATGCTCCCCGCCACGGGGAACGGCCGAGCGGAGGGTCGGATCATCCGTTCGTCCCCGCGCCTTTTAACCACGAGCGTCGTCAACTTCCGGTAACGAATGGGACTCACGAAGCGGATCATCCCCTGTATCGACGTCGACCTCGACGACGACGGGAACGCGGCGGTGTACACGGGCGTCAACTTCGAGAATTTGGAGTACACGGGGGACCCGGTCGAACTGGCGAAGAAGTACAACGCCGCGGGAGCCGACGAGTTCGTCTTCCTCGACATCACCGCGAGCGCGGAGGGCCGGGAAACGATGCTCGACGTGGTGAACGCGGTCGCCGACGAGTGTTTCATCCCGCTCACTGTCGGCGGCGGCATCCGAACGAAAGACGATATCAAGGAGACGCTCCGCGCCGGCGCGGACAAGGTGTCGATCACGACCGGCGCGCTCGAACGCCCCGAGCTCATCGAGGAGGGCGCGGCGGCGTTCGGCAGCCAGTGTATCGTCATCTCGGTCGACGCGCGCCGCCGGTTCGACGACGCGGGCGAGCACTTCTACGAGGACGACGACGGCGAGACGGTGTGGTTCGAGTGCACGAAGAAGGGCGGCCGCGAGGGAACCGGCATCGACGCCGTCTCGTGGGCGAAAGAAGCGGAGGAGCGCGGTGCCGGTGAGCTGTTCGTCAACTCCATCGACATGGACGGGACGAAGGACGGCTACGACATCCCGCTGATGAAAGCGGTCTGTGACGCCGTCTCGACCCCAGTCATCGCCTCCTCCGGCTGTGGGAGCCCCGAGGACATGTACGAGGTGTTCACCGAGGCGAACGCGGACGCGGGACTGGCCGCCTCGATCTTCCACTTCGGCGATTACTCGATCGAGGAGACGAAGGCCTACCTCGACGAGCGCGGCGTCCCCGTCCGGCTGTAGACGGTCGAACGCGCCGTGACCGATGCGCCGGGCGATCGAGATTAGTATTCGTTTTTGTGGTAATATCGAAACTACGAAGCAGATAGTTGAATTTTCAAAAACGTAAACCAACACTTATTATTTGATGGTGGTCGTAACGTGACGTATGTCCACGTCATCGACGCGCGTGCGTGCCGAGCGCCCGGAGCTCGTCTGCAAGCGGACCGGCGACGACTCCGAAGACGGGGAGGTGACGTTCTTCGAGCGGGAGCGGGATCCCGACGAGCGGACGACACGGTGGATTACGGTGCGGGAGTCCGACCTCGTTCCCAGCGCGAAGTGGCGGTAACGGCCGCGTAGAACGCTGACCAACGAGATCATGCGAGGAGTGACGGGCAGCGGCGCGTGTGGCAAACGGAGCGGCGCGGAGCTCGTTCGATGGATCACGGTGACCGCCGGATGCTCACTCCTCCAGGCTCGGGTGTGTCTCCTGTGGATCCGGGTGGGGATCCGCGAACCGCTCTCGCGTCGCGTCGAGCGCCGCCGACTCGCGCTCGCGGCGTTCGGTCGCGTCAATCTCCTCGCAGCCCGGCGGCACCTCGCGCCCGCGGTCGGTAAAGTAGCCCTCCGGTGCGACCCAGTCGTGGTAGAAGGGGCGGTTCGCGTCCTCCAAGAGCGTCACGCCGACCTCCGCCCCGTGTCCCGCGCACACCGCCGCCTGGTGCGGCTTCCGAGCGAGACGTCCCGCCGCGTAGAGCCCCTCGACGCCGGTCCGCCCGCGCTCGTCGACGTCGACGTACGCCTTTCCGCGGTCGACGATTTCGACGCCCTCGACGTCTGCGAGATAGCCGACCTCGTTTTTCGTCGCGGCCACGACACTGTTCGCGCGGAACCGCTCGCCGGCGTCCGTCTCCAGGGTGAATCGGCGATCGTCTCCGGCGATGTCGCCCGTCCGGGCGATCCGCGTTACGCGCGCGTCGAGTCGCTCCGCCCCCGCGTTCGCCGCCTGCTCGTCGAGGAGGTCGAGCAGGCGGCGGGCGTTCACGCCGGCCGGGAATCCGGGGAAGTTCTCCAGTCTCGCGTTCCTCCGGAGCAGCGAGCCGCCGTCGTCGACTACGAGCGTGTCGAAGCCGTGTCGGGCGGTGAACACCGCCGCCGAGAGCCCGGCGACGCCGCCGCCGATCACGACCACGTCTCGCGGGGCGCTCGCGTCCGTCGCGTCGGGCCGATCTGTTGCGTCGGGCCGATCTGTTGCGTCGGGCCGATCTGTTGCGTCGGGCTTGTCCGTCACGTCGGTCGAGGGACCGGTCGAGGAGTCGGTCGAGGGATCGGTCATCGGTCGATCACCGCTCTGCATCGCACAGATCGCTCCGAGTATCGGTCGTGGGCTGTCGCCATACCCGTGGCCGGACGCGAGGCGTCGTAGTCGCTTCGATCCGGCGACGATCGGTCCCCCACCCGCGACGTGGAGTGGAACGACCGCGACGCGGCAGGGGCGACGCTCATCGGCGCACGCGAACGGGGCCGGCGGCGGCGATGAAGGGCTCGTCGCCCTCGGCCGAAGCGAAGGCGATCTCGCCGTCCGCGCCGCGTTCGACCCGCCACGCCGGCAGGTTGGGTACGTCGTAGTCGCTCGGATCGCCGAAGGCGGACGCAATCGCCCACTCGCGGGCGCGCATCTACAGATCACCCGCGACGATGTCGGCGACGCGCTGCCGATCGAACAGCTCCGCGTCGTCGGTCACGTCGCCGAACTCCTCGGGATACAGCTGCTTCGCGGCCCGCTCCGTCAAAAAGAGGTTGTGGATCGGTCCCTGATAGAGGTAGCCGCCGCGGTACACGCGGCCGTTCCGAACGGTCGATAGTTCGCCGCCGACGGGGTGATCCTCCATGTACGCGAGGACGGTGTCCCGGAACTCCGCCGGCGACTTGCGCTCGTGTCCGCGAACGAGGAGCACGTCCGGATCGACCTCAAGCAGGTTTTCGTAATCGAGTTCGCCGCGGTTCGTGGTGCTCAGGTTCTCCACGTCCGTCCCCGCGAGGGAGTCGGTCACGCCTAGATCGAGCCACTGCTTCTTGCTCGTTCCCTTGTCGACCAACCGGTACGGCGAGAACGTCTCCGGTTTGTCGGTCCCCTCGAAGGTAACGAACACGCTCGGCCGGTCTTCGGCCGGCGGAAGCCGCGATTGCACGTCCGCGATGAACGCCTCGTGGAGCTCGGCGAACGCCTCGAACCGCTCGCGCTCTCGGAACGCGTCCGCCACTCGCTCGAACGCCTCGTACAGCGTGTAGTACCGGTAGTCGTGCCACTCGTCCGACCGCCGGAAGATGAGGTTCCCGAAGAACGGGCCGACGTTGTCGCGGATCTCCGCGACGTCGTCGTCTCCCCAGTCGAACCAGTTGACGAGCATCCGGGGGTCGTACAGGTGCACGTCGGCGTCGATCTCGTAGAACTCCTCTTTCGTCCTGACGTTCGGGTGCGCCTCGACGAGACTCCGATCGACGTCGACGCCCGGAAGCTCGTCGTACACGCGCGTGTAATACCGGTCGGCGTTGCCGATCCCTGCCAGCCCGTCGGCCTTCCCCAGCGCGACGGCCATGTCCGCGAAGCCGCCCGTGTACGCCACCCACCGCTCCGGAACCGACTCGAAGGTCACCTCGCCGGCGGGTTCCATCGAGGCGGCGTACGGGACCTCTTCTGACTCGCTTCCCCCGTCGTCGGACTGTGACGAGGCGGACGAGTCGTTCCCCGGGTCGCCGTCGCCATCGGTGCTGTCGGTCCCACCGGTGCCACCGGTCTCGTCGGTGCTCCCGTCGTCCGCCGATCCGGTGCAGCCGGCGAGGATCGAGCCCCCGATCACCGCGCCGCCGTGTGAGAGGTACGCTCGCCGCGTCTGTCGTCCGGATCCGCTGTCGTCTCTCGACATATGTTTTAGGCTGGCCTAAAAGTTGATAACCGTTCCGGTTTTTAGGTAAGCCTAAAACCATGGGAGCGGACACGCTCACGAGCGGTCCGTCCGCGAATCGATCGACCGCAAAATCCGCGTTCGACGGTGCTGGGATCGGAAAGGCGGACGCCGCGCCGGGTTCACCTCGCCTACTCCGAACCCTCGTGGCGCGCGCGGAGCGGCGTTACCCGGGGACCCCGCTCTGTCGAGATCACCTCGGCGTCAACGCGGAACACGTCCGCGAGCAGCTTCTCGGTGACGATCTCCTCGGGGGAGCCGCGGGCTCGTACCGCGCCGTCCTTGAGCGCGACCATGCGGTCGGCGAGCCGCGCGGCCTGCTCGATGTCGTGAAGCACGACCACGACGGTGATGTCGCTCCGATCGCGCAGCGTCTCGATTATCTCCATCACCTCCATCTGGTGGTGGAGGTCGAGGAACGTCGTCGGCTCGTCCAACAGGAGCACGTCCGTGTCTTGTGCCAACACCATCGCGATCCACGCCAGCTGTTTCTGCCCGCCGCTGAGGCTCCCGACCTCTCGGTCGCGAAGGTGGCCGCAGCCGGCCAACTCGATGGCGCGGTCGACCGCCCGCGCGTCGTCCTCGGTGGTCCGCTCGAAGAACCCGCGGTGCGGGTACCGTCCGTGGTACACCAAGTCCTCGACCGAGATGCTGTTCGGCGACGTGCTCTCCTGAGAGAGCAGCCCGAGCTTCCGTGCGAGCGCCTTCGTATCCATCGAGTGCACGTCGCGGCCGTCGACCAGCACCGATCCGTCGTTGGGCGCGAGCTGGGTCGCCAATCCCTTCAGCAGGGTGCTCTTGCCGGAGCCGTTCGGGCCGACGAGGGCGGTGACCGCGCCCGGTTCGGCCGCGATCGACTCGCCGTCGATGACGGGCTCCGGGGCATCGGGGTATCCCAACACGAGCCCCTCGCCGTCGAGGTCGCTCGCGTCGCCGCTCGCGCCGCGCTCGGCGGCCGGCTCCCGTCCCTCGGCTCCGTCCGCGTCGTTCGTTCCGCTCGGTCCGTCCGTCAGCGTCGCGTCCGCGTGTTCTGTCGACATTCAGAGTTCACCCAACTGCTGCTGTTTCCGCATCAGGTACAGGAAGTACGGCCCGCCGATCAGTCCCGTGACGATACCGACCGGGATCTGCGTGTCGGTTCCGGCGAGCACGCTCATCCCGAGCCGCGCGCCGACGTCGGCACCGACCATCAGCGCCGGACCGACGAACAGGCAGCCGACGATCAGCCGCTTGTAGTCGCTCCCGACGAGGTTTCGAACCACGTGCGGGACGATCAGTCCGACGAAGCTCACGATCCCCGCCACCGCGATGCTCGCTGCCGCCGCGAGCACCGCGACGCCCGACAGCGCGAACCGCACCCGTTCGATCGACATCCCCAGCGACTTCGCGGTCTGTTCGCCGAGGAGGAGGAGGTTCAGCTGTCGCGATCCCGCGACCGACAGCAGCACCGCGACGACCGTCCACGGGAGCGCCAGCCGGACCTGCTCCCAGTCCGTGCTCGTCAGGGAGCCGGTGGTCCACTGGATCGCCGACTGGACGACGCCGATGTCGTCGGCGAAGAAGAACAGCCCCGTCTGGACGCTGTTGAAGACTGTACCGACGATCACGCCCGCGAGCACGAGCCGGACGGGACTCGTTCCGTTCTTCCACGCGATCGCGTACACGATCAGGAACGCGACCGCGCCACCGAGCGCCGCGATCAGCGGGAGGAACGCGGAGAGCCCACCGAACACGACGAGCGTCAGCAGGATCATCAGTCCCGCGCCGGAGGAGACGCCTAAGATGAACGGGCTCGCGAGCTCGTTTCGCGTCACCGCCTGGAAGATGGCCCCCGAGACGCCGAGGTTCATCCCGACGATCGCGGCGACGAACACCCGCGGGAGGCGGATGTTCCAGACGATGAGCGTTCCGTGCGCCAGCTCGGGAAGCTCCCCCTGAAACCCGGTGAGCGAGCGCATCAGTCCCTCGCCGAGAAGGAAGTTCAGCAGCCATCGAGAGTCGAGGAGCACCGCGGGGTCGAGCACGGCGCGCCACGCCTCTCCGACCGTCATCGAGTACGCACCGAAGCTCACCTGTACGAGCCCGCTCACGACGACGACCGCGACGCTGGCGAGCGCGACCGAGACCAGTTTGGGATCGAACAGCCACCCGAGCCGTCCCTCCGACGCCCGGCGCGCCGCGTCTCCGCCGGCGATCGACCCCGCGTTGCTCATCGCGCCCCCGAAGCGGCCGCGTCGCGGTCGAATCCGGCACTCATGCCGCATCACCGGTGACGATGCCCGCGACGCGATCGCGATCGAAGAGGCGCTCCCCGGCGGGGACGTCCGGATACCCGTCGCCGAGCTCGGAGGTCGGCCACTCGCCGAACCGCTCGGGGAACAGCTGTTTGGCGGTCATCTCGATCTGGAAGAGGTTCATGATCGGTCCCTGCACCGGGTCGCCCGAGGGATAGAACCGGTCGTTCTCGATCGCAGAGAGTTCGCCGGCGACGGGGTGGTCGGCGAGCTCCTCTCGGACCGCGGCCACGTCGTAATACGACTCGATCCCGTACTGATGGAGGAGCACGTCGGGGTCGATATCAAGCAGCTGCTCGTGGTCGTAGGCGGTCTCGTACGTCACGTCGTCCGCGCCGAACGCGTCGGAAACGCCGAAGGGGCGCACGTGGGCGTTGGCGAATCCCGGCCGGTCGATCCGCGAGGGGTAGTAGGTCCCGTCCATGTAGAGGAGCGAGCCGACTGTCGGCCGCTCTGCAGCCGGCGGGAGGTCCGCCTCAACCGTTTCGATCAGATCGTCGCGGACCGCCGCGAGCGCCTCGAAACGCTCCGGCTCCCGGAACACGCCGGCGACGCGCTCGGCGATCTCCCAGAGGCCGTAGTACTCGTACCCCTCCCGGCACGGCTCCGGCGGCTCGGAGTGCCGCCGGCTGTACACGTTGCCGAAGAACGGCGCGACGTTGTCTCGGACCTCCGCGACGTCGTCCTCGTCCCACCCTTCGAAGGAGACGAACAGACAGGGATCGGCGAGGTGGAGGTCGGAATCGAGCTCGTAGAGCAACTCCCGATCGACTGCGATCCCGTCGCCGGAGCCCGCGTTGAGCTGTCGGACCCCTTCGCGGTCGAAATCGACACCGTCGAGCTCGGCGTAGTAGGCTTCGAGCGTATTGCCGCCCGCGTCGGCGTCGAAGCCGAGCGAGTTGACCGCGTCGCCGTGGCCGTACGCGACCGCCATGTCCGCGTACAGCAGACTGTACACCGACACGCTCTCGGGGACGGCGTCGAGCGTCAGCTCGCCGACCGGTGCCATCTCCACGGCGTACGAGCCGGCTCCGTCATCGCCGTCGGTCGATTCGTCGTTCGAACCGCTTCCGCCGCCGTCCGCGGAGCCGTCGCCGGCGTCACTCTTACCGGCCGTCTCCGCACCGCCTCCCGACACGTCCCCGAGACAGCCGGCGAGCAGTCCCGCTCCACCGACCGCGCCGCCGTACCTGATCACGTCACGGCGCGTCGACGCGTTTCGATCCGCGTGCGTTCCCATATAGTTTAGGCTTCCCTAAAGAATTAAATCGCTTTCGAATCTTAGGGGAGCCTAAATCCGAGTGATCGACCGAACGTGAGGCTGATCATCCGTCGGAACGTCCAGCGATCGAATACATGTGCGATAGGCGATGGAAATTTGGGATTCTGTAACAATACGGCGTCATCCCCCGACACAGTCGAGTTTTAGGTCGTGCGAAAAAGTGTTTTTATATTGATAACTTATAAGTAGATCGGGCGTGTATAGCAGCATGTAATGAGCACCCAGAAGGAAACCCGACAGCGTGCCGGCACCGTCGAAGAGAACGCGCTCAGGCTCGAACCGGAGAAGGCTGAACAGATCATCGAGGCGCTGAACGTCGACCTCGCGGACGCGTACGTCCTGTACCACCAGCTCCACAAACACCACTGGAACGTCGAGGGCGCGGAGTTCCTCGAGGTCCACGTGTTCCTCCAGGAGGTGTACGAGGACGTCGAGGCGGCCGCGGACGAACTCGCCGAGCGTCTGCAAGCGCTCGGGGGCGTCCCGCACGCCAGCATGACGACGCTCGCGGAGAACGCCACCGTCGAGCCGGAAGACGAGGACGTTTACGACATCCGCACCTCGCTCGCGAACGACCTGGAGATGATGGGCGACGTCATCGAGAGCTACCGGCAACACATCGAGCTCGCGGAAGGGCTCGGCGACTACGCGACCGCCGAGATGCTCCGCGAACAGCTGGAGGGTATCGAGGAGCACGCCCATCACATCGAACACTACCTCGAGGACGACACGCTCGTCGTGGAGTCCGCGACGAACTGACCGGTCCGCGACGAAACAGGAAATCGCCTCAGCGGACGTTCGGTGTCGTCCGATCGGTTCGACCCGGTAGTGCGACTTCGATCTCCAACTCCGGTTCGCCGACACCTTCGAAGTCAATCTCGAGTTCCACGGGCTCACCGAACGCGAAGGGGAGCTCCCACTCGTCCGTCTCGATCCGGAGGTCGTCGCCATCGCGGAGCTGCTCACCAAGTACTAACAGAAACTCCCCAGCCTCGCTCGCGTCGAGGCGGTACTCCCGCTCGAAGTTCCGATCCGAGATCACCGTTCGATCGTCGTCAACCGAGACGACACAGACCCGCATGGAGAGGATTTGTCGGTTATCTCACCGGGTCACGTCGACGATATGATCGCTCGCGATCCATCCCTCCGTGTTCCCGGATTCCATGAACACCGATCGTCCGGGACATCCTTCGCAAACGGTAACGTCCGGAGTCTGATCGGATTTCGATTCACGACTGGTGTCGATTCGTGGCCGAGCTCCTGCGGGCATGAAATCCTTTAGGCATACCTAAATCAAAAAGGATGCGGTCGGCATCGACAGCGAGCGCGAAGGAAACGGTGGGCGGCGACGGAGTCGTCAGCCCCCGCAGCCACTCTGTGTGGTCACTCCGCGAGTGTAAGCAAGAAAGGTCGGAAAGCACGCTCCGGGCGGCCGCGAATAAATTCGATATAGCAAGTTATAGTTTATTCCGTTTCGAACGCCCGAATCGTTTTAAAAGACCCGTCGACTATCGCGTCCGCGATCCCCTCGGTATCGGCGTTTCGCGGCACTTCGTGTGGGTACTTCCGCCCGAAGTACCGAAGGAGGTTCTCCACGTCGCGTTCGAGGAACTCGCGCGCGTTCTCGTGGTCGACGGGGACCGCCTGCGGCCAGTCGAAGATCGTGACCCCGCTTTCAGCGACCGCGACGTTGTGCTCGGACATGTCCGCGTGGACCCACCCGAGGTCGTAGGCGGTCACCAGTTCCCGGCAAACGAGATCGAGGACGCCGATCGCCTGTTCGGGGTCGAGTTTCGCGCGCGCAAGCTCGACGCCGTCGAACTTGTCCATCACGATGGCGTGCCGGTTGTGATCGACGGGTCGAGGGACCGAGACGTCGGGGTACATCGTCTCCATCGCCTCGTACTCGCGCTCGGCCGCCTTGCGCGCGGTGTACAGCCACGAGACGTGGTCCCGATCTGCGGTGTACTCGCGCTCGCGGTTCACCTCCCGGAAGTTGGTGTACCCCTCGCGGTGGTACTTTAACGCGAGCGGCTTGAACGACTGCACCTCGTAGACATCTCCCTCCTTGCCGAACCCGAGTGGCGAGCCCACGCCGTCGATGGTCTCGCGCTCCGAGAACGTTCGGAGCGCGAGCGCGTCGTATCCCTCGAAGGTGAGCTGGTACCCTTCGTACTGGATCGTCTTCCGCTGGATCAGCTCGCGGTCGAGGCACCGATCGATCCGGTAGTCCACCTCCTCTCGCGTCAGATCGGCGTAGTCGGGGAGCTTGTCCCGGCGGACCCACTCGGAGAAGCGCATCCCCTGCTCGACGCCCGAGAGGAGATAGAAGTCCTCGGGGTCGAGCTCGGCCATGTCGCCGGCGACGTTTCGAACCATACGCATCCCTACTCCGGCGATTCCTAAAAGGGACGCGCGTTCGGTGAGCTACCGATATAAATCAAATACCGCGATAGCAAATGAATGATGTGAGTTGCGAATCCCTCCCATGAGGTTCATGGGATTCACCCTAAACAGCTAGATCCCGCCGAGAAATAGCCGTCAGAGGGTCGAAGAAGTCATCAAACCGCAGAAAATGTCATTCTAGTGATGGATGATGCGCAAAAATCTACGGCCACAAAGGGTGATACCTGTCACGAAGGGCGAGCCCGGACCGGATTCTATATGAGTGCGACCAACTCCTTGTCCAGCCATTTGAGGAACCGCCTGAGCGTTATCCGCGGCTTCTTCCGTGTTTCAATCACCCCGATTCGTTCCTGAGTCAGGAAATCCACCAGCAACCACATGTTGTACACCACATAGCCGAAAGCGAAGTGGAACCACCGGATCTCGAAATCTTTTGGCGTCATCACCAACGACCGCTACGACTGGTTCGGGCGGAAAGGCCAGTGTCTGATCTCCGTCGAGGATTTCAATGGGCCCCAGATCTGAAGTCGATCTACCGAAAGGCAAGCGATATGTATGATCAGTCCTTAAAGGTCTTTACTCACTGTGGCGGCAACGTTCCGCTACGATTCTTTCATGTCCGTCACGGCAAAAATACATATTGGTCATGAACGCCTTGCTCTCGTCCCCACGTTGAAGGCTCTCGACGAGATAACTATCCGAGTCGTCAGCCAAGGTACGACGGCACCGGGAGCGACGGATTTTCCGTTTCTCATTGAGTACAAGGACCGAACCGAGGTCGAATCTCGACTCGAAGGGGATCCCACGGTCGAGCGGTACGAACTCGTCGACTGGACCGACGAAACAGGCATCTACTACATTTCACACACCCCGGAGACGCTCCTCATCAGCACCGTTGTTACCGAAGTCAACGGCTTCCTGGTCCACACAGAGACGAAGGGAAGCGGCTGGCTCGTACGCCTGCTTCTCCCGGATAGAAAGTCGCTCAACACTATCTGGGAGTACGCGATGGAAAACGACATGACGTTCAAAATAATCGAAATTTACGGGAGCGAAGACGCCGGGACCGAGACCTCGTATGGACTGACTGACGAGCAGACGGCCGCATTGAAGACGGCTTACGAGGAGGGCTACTTCGGTGAGCCTCGGAAGACGTCGCTCGACGGGGTTGCCGACGAGATGGGCCTCTCGTCGACGGCCATGAGCGGACGGCTACGCCGCGGGATGCGGAATCTCGTGGCGGCGACCATCGTTGATCTCGACGACGAGTGACAGTCACTTCTGTCGGTATACCGGTTTGAGTGCGGCGGGGCCTTTATCGTAGCCGAGCCAGACGCTGAGTCCTGCGGCGACGAGGACGAGATAGACCGGAAATAGAACGAAGAGGGCGTACCCCGCGAGCAGCAGGTTGATCTGATCGAGCCAGTAGAGCGTCCAGATAATGACTAGCCCCAGCGTCCCGCCCGTTTTCAGACCGAGACTGAACGCGTGGGCTGCGACCGGCCCAGGCGAGGTACGGGAACTACGCATACGGCGGTTAAGGCCTGAGATAAAATAAACTGAGCGAATCGCGGACTCGTCTGCCCTGCGACGGCGTACATGGAGTTCGTTTTTCGGATTTTTCTGTCCGTTACGTGATAAAATAGCTTCCGGCTGAAACGGTCATTCCCGGCTCTTCCGTGAGTACTTTCGACCAGACTGAACCACCAAGCATGCTGATAGTTTTCCGTATCGGGAAACCGGCGGTGACTGTTCCGAGCCCTGGTGTACGCTGATTGCTGTTGACAGCGCGGGCTACGCCCGAATCAGCGCAGCCGATCCGGGCCGGGTGCCGGCCGACTGTTGTGACCCTATAAAAATGGGAGTCGTTATTAGTGCTATCTTTTATTAGCAATTGCAAGGACGATTCAGGGGCATGTCCGGGAACGAGGAACATCCAAACCACCCCAGTATCGATCAGTCTGACCGGACAGTCCCGCGGAACCTGCGTCAGACTGGCGACCCCAACATCGAGATGCTCGTCTCGACACGCGTTCGGAAATCTCCGTTCTTCCACAAGTCCTTCAACGAGGAGGGCGCCTGGCGGGCCACCGTCTACAACCGCCTCTATCACCCCCGTGGTCTCATCGAACCGGAGGACGGCGGAGTGATGAAGGAGTACGACGCACTGACCAACGACGTGACGCTCTGGGACGTGGCCGTCGAGCGTCAGATTCGGGTGAAAGGGCCCGACGCCGAGGCGCTGACAAACTATGTCGTCACCCGAGACGTGACGAGTATGGACGCCATGGACGGGAAGTACGTTATCCTCTGTAACGAGGACGGCGGTGTCCTGAACGATCCGGTGCTTCTTCGTCCGGAGGAAGACGAGTTCTGGTTCTCCATCTCGGACTCGACGCTGATGCAGTGGCTCCAAGGCGTCAACGTCGACAACGACTTCGACGTGGAAATCGACGAGATCGACGTCGCGCCCATGCAAATCCAGGGTCCGAAATCCGAGGACGTCATGATCGACATCGTCGGCGAGAAGGTCAGTGAGGTGCCCTACTACGGTCTGATGGACGCCGAGATTGACGGCGTCGACGTGCTCATCAGCCAGACCGGGTTCTCGGGCGAGAAGGGCTTCGAAATCTACGTCAAGGACGCCAGCAAGTACGCCGAGAGCGTCTGGGATCCCGTCATGGAGTCCGTCAAGGCCCACGGGGGCCGGCAGATCGCCCCGGGCCACCACCGGCGGATCGCCGCCGGTATCATGTCGTGGGGACAGGACCTCGACCACGAGACCTCCCCGTTCCAGGTCAACCTCGGCTACCACGTGCCCGACGACAAGGACGCCGACTACATCGGTAAGGAGGCCCTCGAAGCTCAGAAAGAACAGATAGAGGCCGGCAGCTATCCGTTCGAGCATAAGCTCATCGGGCTGAAGATAGCCGGCGAGCCCATCCGGGACTACGCGCCGGACTTCTGGCTCATCTCCGATCCCGAGACCGGTGAGGAGTGCGGCTACCTCACCTCGCCGTGGTGGAACCCGGACCTCGAAACGAACATCGGCATGGGTTTCATCCCGGCGGAGAAGCTTCAGGAGGCGACCGACACGCCGCTCAACGACGACATCTACGACGAGGAGTTGGACATCGAGTTCCAGGTGCACCTTCCGGACGAGTACGCAGAAGAGCCCGGCGAACCGGTGTTCGCCACTGTTGCGAAAGTGCCGTTCAAGGAGTCTGTTAACCCGAGCGCCCGCGAGCAGGCAAAGCTCAACGCCCGCAAGGAAGCCGAGAGCAGCAGCGACTAACTCCTTTGGGTCGCTCAACCCGTTTCGGCGATCTGCCATCCGGGTCAGCGACCGCTACGTGAGACACTGCCGGAGGAGCGTGCCGGCGTTTCCGGCGGCGAGTTCACCACCCGCGAGGACGACGGCCGTCCGTTCGTCTAAGCCGGCGTACCTGAACGCGACGACCCCGACGACGGTGACGGCGACGACACCGGCAGCGATACCGAACGCGCCCAGCAGATCGGCTTTCGTCTCCGGCGAGAGCCGGTGAACCGTGAATTCTCGATCCGGTTCCGCGCCGTCCATCGTCGCACGCGTTCGGGCGTGAACCTCGTCCCACGCGTACATCGAGAGCCCGTTGACGACGACGCCGTAGGCGACGACGAGGGCGAGCACGGCCGCGCCCCACCGTCCGACGATGGCGAACGCCGCGGTCAGACAGATAAGGTGGCCCGACAGAACGTGTCGATGCGCCGAGCGGTTACGTGATGCCGGTCGGATCGGCGGGACCACCGGTCAGGACTGGAGTCGGTCGCGCCGCCACTCCTCGGTGTCGGGCGTCTGGTTGAACGTGTAGATGTGGACGCCGCGGATACCGTACTCCTCGTCGTCGACGTACGGGCCGAACCCGTCGACGAGGTCGTCGGGCTTGTAGGTGCCACGGGAGCCGACGAGCTGTTTGACGAATCCGATGATGCCGGTCGTCTTCTTCAGGAACTTGACAGAGTCACCGACGCCAACTTTCTGGGAAATCTGCAGCAGCCGCTGGTACTTCATCACGCCCGGAATACCGATCTCGACGGGGAGGGCCACCCCGCGTGCGCGGACGTCCTCTATCCAGTCGAGGACGGTCTCGGGGTCGTAACACAGCTGCGTGACGATGTAGGTAGCGTACGGCTCCTTTTTTCGCATGGACTCCGCGAGCGTCTCTTCGTCAAGGAAGTCGTGCCCCTCGGGGTAGCCGGTGATGCCGACCTCGTCGAACTCGTAGTCCGTCTCTTCGAGCGTCGAGAGCAGGTCGTACGCCGACTCGAACTCGCCGGCGGGTTCCTCTCGGTCGCCGCCGGGGACGAAGATGTCCGTGACGCCCGCCGCCGTGAGCCGACGGGCGATCTCTTCGAGATGGTCGCGGTCCGTGACGTACCGCGCCGCGACGTGAGGGACGACTTCGAACCCCTCCTCGACGGCCAGCTCCGTCTTCTCGATGGTTCTGTCGATGCCCAACTGCGGTGAGGTGGTTATGGCGATCGTCACGCCCGCCGGAAGGTGGTCGAGTTCCTCGTCGAAGCTCTCGAACGGCATCAGTTCGAACCGTGCAGTCCGGAGGAGCGTCGAAACGCCGGTGTCGCTGTCGGTGACTCGTGACTTCAAGGACATCTCTTGTCGGAGGGGAACGGCGGAATCACTTTTTTCTGTGGGTGGGGTAGCGCACCCATTTATATAGTCACGCGTTGGCACCGCTGTACTGTCGCATCCGTCGGACGATGTCGTCCTTCGATGCGTCCTGTCGCGGGGCGTCGATGCGGTGCAACACGAGATCGATCAGGTTGAGCTGTCTGAGCAGATCACGGGTCTCGGCGTGACTGAGTTCGAGCGACAACTGTACCTCGTAAACGGACGCTGCGCCAGCGACGGCCTCAACGATGTCGTCGACGGTAACGCCGTCAGGCAGACCGATGCCGTCGGTGAGGAGTTGTTCGTCCCCCGTCTCGGAATCCGGCGGCGATGGTGCTCGGTCCGCTCTGGTGGCCGTCGACTCGGAGTCGTCGATAGGCTCGTGTTTACCGTCGTTCTCGGCGTCGTGCACGGCCGTGTCGTACGAGGTCGGTTCGTGGATATCGGCCTCGATCATGTACCGTCGAACGGTTTCCGCCGCGATGTCCATCTCGATACGCTCGCTCATCTCGGTGAACGTCCCGCACGATTTGTAGAGCGTTCGGAGGTACTCGATGTCGTCGTAAGCCGGCACGTCGTCTGACCGGACCGCCGCGAGTCGCGCGGCGATCGGGTCTTCGATCTCCTCGTTGGTCCCCTGCTCGGTGTCCTCCGCCGAGTTCGCCGGCTCGATATTAAACTCGACTGTCAGGATGAACTCTCCGTCTTCGACGCGGACACCCTGTTCGCCGACGGCGACCGACTTGGTGTCGGTCAGGATCGGGACGAGGTCCGAGATCGAGCAGGTGATCGTGACGCCGTCGCTCCCGGTTATCGAGGCCGCCTGCGGGGTGATCAGCGTGTCGGCCGTCCCGGTCGATGTCGCACAGAGGGGGATCGTGAGCGTCATGCGGACGTCGAGAATACCGGGAGTGTCCGAGGTGGTCGTGACCTCCAAATCTCGGACGGACCTGTCTCGTGACTCGATCTGTTCGACCACGCGCGAAAGCGTATGGAACGAGTGCTGTAGGTCCATTGTGTTGTACTCCCATGGTATGTCATCTCATATAGGGGTAGATCAGGAATAATAAACCTATTCAAATGTGCTGCCGCTCGTCCCTCCGCGTTCGGGTCGGCTATCGCCCTTCGGCGGCGCGCTCAGACGGGCCGTGCGACACCGACCAGTTGCTCGCCCGCGAAGACGACGCCGCTCCGGGTCAGCGAGTACGCGACGCCTCCGCTCGTCGCGGTGACGGTCTGAAGCTGTTCGAACGACGACGGACAGTACACGGTTCCCAGTTCCTCGTCCGCCTCGATACGGTCTCCGACGCTGACGTCGGTCCGGGGCTCGTACAGGCCCGAAGCCGCCGCCGTCGTCGCGGCGGGCTCGTCGCGGAGCAGCGTTTGGTCCGGTGACGGCGTGGGTTGGTCTTCGAGGACATCGAGCTCACGAAGCACGTCTCGTACGCCGCTGACCCCGACCTCGACCGCCGAGCGGGAAACCCGCCAGCTGTTGGCCAGCTCCGCGGTGACGGCCGGAATACGCTCGCGCGCCGCCGCGGCCCGGAACGTCCCGTCGAACCCGTCGTCGTCCGTGGATTCGTCGTCGGTCAAGATGTATTCGGTGCCGAAGGCTTCGCCCAGCCGTCGGGCGGCGGGCCGGTCAGCGCGGACTCGGACGTGTTCGAGCATGTCTGCCGTGCCGGTGTGGAGGTCGACAACCGCGTCGGCGTCAGTCACGAGCGGCCAGAGCTCCGCAGCCAGTCGCTCCTGCATGCTCCCCTCGTCATCGCCGGGCCAGACCCGGTTCAGGTTCGGATTCGCGGCGTCGTAGACCTGCGGCGTCATGTACGAACGGTGGTCGAACGCCGGCGAGTTCACCACGGGGACGACGACCACCGTTCCGGCGACGTCGGCGTCGACTAACGCCTCGTGAAGGCGACGCAGCGTCGCCGGCCCGTTCAGTTCGATGCCGTGTTGTGCGGCCTGGACGTACACGGTCGGGCCGGACCCGCCGACGTATCGGTGGACCGCGACGGTGACATCGTCGCCCGAGGGCAGACGGCCCAGCGTGCGGTCCGTCGCCGTGTGCGTGACCGGCTCGTATCCCATACCCACTCCCCGACGGCCGCGATGAAAAAGGTCCGGAGCGGTTTGTGGTGGTGGTCAGGTACGCCGAACCCATGCGAAGGCCAGCGATCTGAGCCACTCGTCAGCAGTTTCTGCGTTGACGTTGCTGAAACTATTCGAGAAAGTGAAATTTCTGCGTTTTATCTCACGAAAGACACGTTCGACGTAGTTCCGAATTCCATATCGAACGTGTTTGAAATCGAAGCGTGTTCGTGACAAGTTCGCCGAAATGAAGCCGCGCCAGAGACGGGAACGATTGCGTCGTCTACGTCGTGTTCTTCGCGGAACGCCGCGAAGAACTGATCTGCGAACGCACTGTTTCTCGTCGGTTCAAGCGTTATGTCTGACAGATCAGTAGGATTACCATCAAAGCAACAGACAGTCGATGCAGTTCATTATTCAGCTGAAACACAGTTTCATCGACCGCAACGTGAGTCGGGCTCCGACCGGATTCTGGCTGTAGATCGGCCGTGGGAATCAAGTCGCGAACGGCGAGTCGAACCCGACCAACACCAAATATTTCAAGGAGCAAAACAGTGTTCGAAAGCGATAGTTCGGACAAATGACGCCGAATACTGGGCTTCGGCAACGGCCGCGGTGTTGCTTCTCGCTTCACAAATCCCAAAGCTGATATCGTCTGAACACCGCCGAGGTGTCGACTCACGAGCTTCGGAAACCGGTCCTCTCAGCGCCGCTCGCGATACCGTGCTGCGTGAGCGACGTGAACGTGTGAGGCGACGTGAACTCCCTGTGCCCGCGTGCCGTCGGAGGTACGGAACAGTTCGGTCGCCACCTCTCAAAGAGAAGACATATTCGGCTTCATGCTTTTGCTTTCCTTTACAGGGCTATCGGTGTAATATTCTTCCTCAAAAGGATATTATGTTGATATGTTATGGATCAGCGGTGGAACGAGCGATAAATATATCTGCGCCCCACGGTCATCACAGTTTACGATCATGAAAACAACCGATAGCGTGCCGAATCAAGCCGACACGGTCGTCGTCGGTGCTGGTATCGTCGGCTGCAATCTCGCCTACCAGTTGACGCGGATGGGGCGTGAGGACGTGGTGGTCGTAGACCAGGGACCGATGCCGACGACCGGCGCCGTTCGTCGGGATGTTCATCGCGCGCATCTCCAAGGGACGGTCCATCAGGGAGTTCGTGCTGGGCGTTCTCTTCCTCCCGTCGCTGTTCTCGACGCTGTGGCTGTCTACCTTCGGCGGGAGCGCGCTGAACAACGCGCTGGGCGGCGGGGCCGTACAGTCCCAGTACACCGAACTGAGCTACGCCTCCTTCGAGACGCTCGGGATGTTCATCATGCTGAACCAGTACCCGCTGGGCGTCGTCTCCGGACTGCTGGCGACGCTGCTCGTCGTCACGTTCTTCGTGACGTCGTCCGACTCCGGGTCGCTGGTCATCGACCACCTGACCTCGGGCGGCAAACACGACGTGCCGAAGACCCAGCGCATCTTCTGGGCGCTCACCGAGGGAGCCGTCGCCTCGCTGCTGCTCATCGGCGGCGGGCTCACGGCGCTGCAGACGGCGGCCATCACGACCGGGTTACCGTTCGCGTTCATCCTGTGTCTGATGTGTTACACCGTCTATCTGGGGCTCAGAAACGAGTACCAGATCCTCGAGTCGGAGGAGTTCGCGGAGACGATTCAAGACCTCACCGACCGCGAGGACGTCGACGTGGTCACCACCGGCGACGAGATGGTGACGGACATCACGGACCAGGACGACTCCCCGGCCAGCGGCGACTGACTCTCCGGGGAGGACGCTTTCCGTTTCGTACGCCGACAGCCAGCGACCGCCGCGTCCGGCCGTCTAGTCGGCTCGCTCCGTCTGGACGGTGCGTTCGGCGTGGAACCAGCGACGGACCGCCCCGCCGAGCCCGAAGGCCGCGATCAGGATCCAGACGACGAGCCCGCCGACCGTCGGGAGCGCCAGCCACCCGACGGTGCTGAGCGCCGCCCCGACGAGGAGTCCGTGGACCGGCCGCCGTCGCCCTCGCATCTCGGTGACGAGCGTTCCGACGACGAGGAATCCGAAGGCGGTAAGCGAGACGACGGCGCCCGTGAGCAGGACCCCGACGAGGCGGCCGAGGAGCGTGTTCGCCACGCCGAGCCGGCTCAGCTGTGTGAGACCGAGCAGCCCGACCGCGAGGGAGACGACGTACCCCATGAGCCCGTACGGGACGGCGCTGTAGGGCCGCTCGCGGAGCGCCTCCAGCGAGCGGTCGACGCGAGCCTCCGACTTCCGGAGGATGACGCCGCCGAACGCCAGCACGAGCAGAAAGGAGGCTAGCGCCTTCAGGTGTCCGGGGAATCCACTCAGTGTGGCGATATCGAGCGTCTGTGCCACCGCCGCGTCAGACGGAGGCGCGGCGAGCGAACCGCCGGCAGCGAGTTGTCGGACGCCGACGAACGACATGGTCCTTCTTCCGACGCCGCCGGTGAAAAGCTGTCGCCGGGCGAGTTGGCTGCGGCTCCCACGTACATATATACAGACAGGGTACGTATGTCACGTCGTGACTGGTCGAATCGGCCTTCTTCTCTCGAAACTCGTGTGGGTTGGAGAGAAAGTGGTGAGCCCGCTCCAGCGGAGCGACGGGCCGAACAAGTTCCGGCTGTCCAGCATGGACACGGCGACGACGACGTACGAGGGCGACAGCGGGTGGGCGAAACGCCCGCCGGCGACGGTCGAGTGCGAACGGTGCGGCGCCGAAATATTCCACCACAGCGCCTGGGACGACATCGACTGTCCGCGCTGTGTCGCCGAATACGAGCCCGAGTCGTTCGGCGATCTCGAACTGCTGTACATGACCTGTCCAGTCTGCCGGAGCCGCATGACCCACGGGCGACGCCACCCCAAGCGGTTCGATATTCCGCAGTGGGCCACTTGTGAGCGGTGCCGGTACCACTGGGAGTTCGACCACTCCTACGGCGGGTGAGCGGATGCACAGACTATTGAGGCCTGAGGGCGTCTGTTCGCCCAAGGGGATGGTTGAACTGATTCCGACCGGCTTGGCCGTCCTGGCGGCCGGTCTCATCTGCACCGCGCTGGTCACCATGACCGTCGGAAACTTCCGGGCCGCCGGCTTCAGTTTTCTGTGTGCGAGTCTCGTCATCTACTTCCGGGAGACGCGGTACGGCGACGGGCGCCCGGCGTGATGCCGATATAGGGAATCCGTTAAGTCCGAAGAGGTGCTCCGATCAGACATGTTCGGATTCGATGGGGGCCACCGGACCGATCGGTCAGCGTTCGTGGCTGCGCGGCGCACCGAGAGCAGATCGTCATCCGTCGCGACCGCTCGCGGGCCGGCGGCGGAGGGCCGACCGTGACGTACGCGGAGCGGTCCGTCGAGGGGTTTCTCGCCGACGTGGCGTCGTCGCAGGTCGCGCCCAGCGCGGGTGCCACCACCGCCCTCACCGGCGCACTGGCGGCGTCGCTCTGTGAGATGGTCTGTCTCCACACGAGTGAACCCTCCGAGCGGCTCGCTGCCGCGCGGGCGGAGTTGCGGGACCGCCGCGAACTGCTGTTGACGCTGGCCGACGAGGACGCCGCGGCGGTCGACGAGGTACAGACGGCCTTCGAGACGACGGCGGACGACACCCACGAGCAGACGGCCCTCCGGTCGGCCACGGACGTCCCGTTGCGGATCGCCGAGGCCGCCGGGGACGTGGCCGATCGCGCGGCCGTCGTCGCGACAGACGGGACGCGGACCGCCCGGACGGACGCCGTCGTGGGGGCGATCCTCGCCCGCGCCGCCGTCACCTCGGCCGCCGCCGTCGTCAGGGAGAACCTCGGACTGCTCGACGACGACGAGTACGTCCGCGAGACGCGAAGCCGAATCGAGGCGGTCGAAACGGACGCGGCGGCCGTCGTCGCGTCGGTCACGAACGGGTAGCCGTCAGGAGAACTTCCACTCCTCGTCGTCGGAGGCTCGGCTGACGCCGTCATCGTCGTCGTCTTCTGATTGCTCGTCCGGCCACTCGATCCCGCCGCGGAGGCTCTTGTACGCGAAGCCGCTGAGCGCCGCGAGCATCAACAGCAGCACGACCGCGCCCGCGACGACGACCACCTGTGAGAACGACTCCGCCAGCCCCCCGACCTGGAGCAGGGTGTGCGTCTGCATACCGAGTCGTTGTGTCCCCCGTCAGAAAGCGTTGTCCCGTGGCGAGCCGTGCGCCGCCTCGACGCTCCGGACGACCGCGCCGTTCTCCGCCACGTCGTGGACCCTGACCACGTCCGCGCCGCGTTCGGCCGCCATGGCGGTGACCGCGAGCGTCGGCGGGAGGCGGTCCCCGCTCGCCCCGGACGCGTCCGCGAACATGGACTTCCGGGAGTGGCCGACCATGAGGCCACAGCCTAGCGCCTCGAACTCTCGGAGACGGTCGACCAACTCGAACGACTCGCCCGCGTCCTTCCCGAAGCCGCAGCCCGGATCGACGAGGATGTCCTCTCGCGCGATGCCGGCGCGCTGTGCGAGCAACACCTGCTCCGAGAGCTCTCGGAGCACGTCGTCGACGATGTCGTCGTAGCGCCGAGTCCTGTCCGGGTCGACGGGTGCCGTGAGGCTGTGCATCAGGACGAGCGAGGCGTCGTGGGCCGCCACCACGAACCGCATCTCCGGGTCCGAGAGCCCGGAGACGTCGTTGACGATGTCGGCGCCCGCCGCGAGCGCCTCGTCGGCGACGGCGGCTTTGCGGGTGTCCACCGAGACCGGTACCCGGAGGTCCGCCAGCGCCTCGATCACCGGGACGACCCGGTCGATCTCCTCGGCGACGGAGATCGGGTCGGCACCCGGGCGCGTCGACTCCCCGCCCACGTCGATCACGTCGGCCCCCGCCGCGACCATCTCTTCGGCGTGTTCGATCGCGGCCGTCGGCTCGTCGTACTCGCCGCCGTCGTGGAAGCTGTCCGGCGTGACGTTCAGGATCCCCATCACGGCCGTGCCGTCGGTGTCGAGCGGGTCCGGCGGTCCGCCGAGGGTTCGCCTGATGCGCCCGGAGACGTGTGAGAGGCCGTGTCCGGCCGACTCGATGTCGTCGGCCAGCGCCGACAGCTCGCGCTCCGTCCCGCAGAGCACCGCCGCGACGAACTTCCCCGGCGCCCCGGTCGACGACAGGTGGCAATCGCCGCCCGCGGCGTCGAAGCGGTCGGCGACCCGCTCGGCCTGCCCGGGGCGAAGCAGCGCAGTCAGGACCCGGTGGTCGACGTCCTCGTCGCTTGTCTCGGGGAACGAGGCGGCAGCGAGAGCGCCGTGATCGCTCGGGGCGCGGCCGCCGCCTTTCGGCACCAAGAGCCGCGTCCAGCGGTCGCGGGCCTCCGCGACCGCGTACAGCGACCCGGTGACGAGCACGAAGTCCCCGGGATCGGCCCCCGCCAGCGCGCGCTCGGTGGCCTCGGGAACCGAGGGAACGCACTCGACCGCGGCCGCCTCGTCCTCGAAGGCGGCGGCGAGCGCCTCGGGGTCCTCGGCGCGGTCCAGTCCCGGGCTGGTGGCGACGGCCGTCTCGACGGGCGGGAGCGCCTCGATCATCCGCTCGTGGTCCTTGTCCGACATCGCGCCGAACACCACCCGGAGGTCGTCGTAGTCGAACCGCTCCAGCGTGGCGGCCAACGTCCGCATCGCGCCGGGGTTGTGCGAGCCGTCGAGCACCACCGTCGGGTCGTCGTCGATAATCTCGAACCGACCTGGGAGCGTGGCCTGGCGGAGCCCCGCGGCGACGTCTTCCGTGTCGACGTCGGCGACCTGGCGGGCCAGGGTCGCGGCGACGCCGGCGTTGGTCGCCTGGTGTTGACCCAACAGTTGGAGGTTCGTCTCCAGCACCCAGTCCGCGCCGGTTATCGCCACGTCGCTCTCGACGGCACAGCGCATCCCGTGCTCCACGGCGAGCACGTCGGCGTCGTCCGGCCCGACGGTCACCACGTCAGTCACCGACCGGACGGCGGCCAGCGCATCGCCGTCGGTGCCGGTGACGAGCGGCGCGTCCCTCGGAGCGACCTGCGCTTTGTCCCGGGCGATCTCCTCGACGGTGTCGCCCAGTAGATCGGTGTGTTCGAGACTGACGCTGGTGACGGCGCTGGCGACCGGATCGACGGCGCTCGTCGCGTCGTAGCGCCCGCCGATTCCCACTTCGAGGACGGCGATGTCGACATCCTCGCGGCCGAAGTGGTCGACGGCGAGCGCCGTGAGCACCTCGAAGTGCGTCGGCGCGTCGTCCTCGACCGCCAGGCGGTCGAGACAGGGGGCGATCCGCTCGATGAACCCCGTGACGCGCGCCTTCGGGACCGGGACGCCGTTGACCCGGACCTGTTCCCGGAAGTCGTTGAGCCCCGGCGACGTGAACACGCCCACGTCGAGTCCGCTCTGCCGGAGCGCGTGTTCCAGCAGCCGGGTCGTGCTTCCCTTCCCGTTCGACCCCGCTATCTGAACGCAGTCGATACCGTTTTGCGGGTTCCCGAGGTGCGAGAACATCCTGGCCGTCGTCTCGGTGCCTAGCTTCGGTCGCCGCCGCTGGAGGGACTCTAGGTAGTCGGCGGCCTCGTGGTACTGCATGACACGTATCGTCATCGCGCACCTGATTAAGCTATCGCCCTCGGAGGCGACGCGAGGGAACCGCCGCGCCAATAATATAATATAGTTGTCATAACGAGCGACGGCGTGGCATAGAGCTTATCTTATTCGGGAGGTGTCACCTTTACGAACATTCTTGACGAGAGGTTCGGAACGTGCGAACGAGATGGACTCATCCGACGAGCAACAAGAGCCGATCCCGACGGACTACGACATCGCACAGGCAACGGAGATGGAGCCGATATGGGAGCTGGTCGAACCGTGGGGGCTGGGACTCGACGACCTCCAGTACCACGGCGAGTACACCGCGAAGGTGAAACACCACGCCATCGATCGGCTCCGGGACCGAGCCGAGGACAACGAGGGGAACCTCGTCCTCGTGACCGGGATGACGCCCACGCCCAAGGGAGAGGGCAAGACCGTGACGACGGTCGGTCTGGGCCAGACGCTCAACCACCTCGGTGAGGACACGATGATCGCGATCCGGGAACCGTCGCTGGGCCCGGTATTCGGCGTCAAGGGCGGCGCGGCCGGCGGCGGCCGCTCGCAGGTCCTGCCCATGGAGGACATCAATCTCCACTTCACGGGCGACATCCACGCGCTCACGTCGGCACACAACCTCATCGCGGCGATGCTGGACGCCCGCCTCTCGCAGGGGAACGACCTCGACATCAACGTCAACGACATCGCCTGGAAACGCGCGCTCGACATGAACGACCGCGCGCTCCGGGAGACGGTCGTCGGCCTCGGCGGAGAGTCCGGCGGCACCCCGCGCGAGGGCGGGTTCAAACTGACCGCGGCCTCCGAGCTGATGGCCGTCCTCTGTCTCGCGGAGGACCTCGGCGACCTCAAAGAGCGGGTCGCGCGCATCATCGTGGCCTACGATACCGACAGCGAGCCGATCACCGTCGACGACATCGAGGCCACGGGGCCCGCGACGATGCTGCTCCGCGACGCCCTGAAGCCCAACATCGTCCAGACCATCGAGGGGACGCCAGCGTTCGTCCACGGCGGTCCGTTCGCTAACATCGCCCACGGCACCAACTCGCTCATCGCCGACAAGGCGGCGTTCGGCATGGGCGACTACCTCGTCACCGAGGCCGGCTTCGGCTCCGATCTCGGCGCCGAGAAGTTCATGAACATCGTCTGTCGCCTGGGCGAAATGACGCCCAACGCCGTCGTGTTGGTCTCTTCGGTCCGGGCGCTGCAGTACCACGGCCTCGAACAGTGGCCGGTCGATTACGACGAGATCGACGAGTCGGGCGTCGACGCCCTCGAAGCCGGCTTCGAGAACCTGGACCGCCACGTCTCCAACCTCCAGCAGTTCAACGTCCCGGTCGTCGTCGCGCTCAACCGCTTCCCGGACGACACTGACGAGGAAGTCCAGGCGGTGGTAGACCACTGCCGCGACGACCTGGGCGTGCGGGTCGCGGAGTCCGAGGTCTTCGAGAACGGCAGCGAGGGCGGCGAGGCACTCGGCGAACACGTCATCAGCGCCGTCGAAGCGGGTGACGAAGAGGAGTTCGAGTACCTCTACGACAAGACGGCACCCGTCACCGAGAAAATCGAGACGGTCGCGACGGAGATATACGGCGCCGACGGCGTGAAGTTTACCGGGAGCGCGCTCGACGACATCGAGCGCATGGAGGAGCTCGGCTTCGGCGACGTCCCGGTCTGTATGTCCAAGACGTTCCACTCGTTCAGCGACGACGCGAGCAGGAAGGGCGCGCCGTCCGGGTGGGAACTGGAGATAAGCGAGGTGTACCCCTCCGCCGGGGCCGGGTTCCTCGTCGCGCTCACGGCGGACGCGCTGACGATGCCGGGCCTCCCGGCCCGCCCAGCAGCCGCCGACATGGACATCGACGAGGACGGCGACATCACCGGGCTGTTCTGAGCGCCGTAGTCGGTCCCGGACGTACTCCTTGCCCGGTCAGTACACGGCCACGCCGTACACCGTTTGGACCCGCCGTCACTCGGTCGTCGCGATCGCCTCAATCTCGACGGCCGCGCCCTTGGGGACCGCTCCGGCCTCGATGGCGCTTCGGGCCGGCGGCGCATCGTCGAAGAACTCGCCGTAGGCCTCGTTGAACGCGTCGAAGTCGTCGACGTCGTCGAGATAGACCGTCGTCTTGAGCAGGTCCGAGAGCGAGCACCCCTCGGCTTCGAGAACGGCCTCAACGTTTCGCATGCACTGGCGAGTCTGGTCCGCGACCGATTCGTCGTCGAGCAGGTCCCCGTCGGCGGTCAGCGGCAGCTGTCCGGCCGTGATGAGGAGACTTCCGTTCGTCGTCGCCTGGCTGTACGCCCCGACCGCCGCTGGCGCGTCGTCGGTGCTGATAGTGCGTTTCACGAACGGGGATCCGACAGTCGCGGGCTTAAATCCCGGCACGCCACGTGCTCGCCGCACAAATAGTCACAGAAAAGATACGTTGTGGAACGACCGGCGCTACTGGTTGATGACGACGATGGCAACGACGGCCAGGACGATACCGGCCACCTGGTTGAGGGAGGGCGACTCGCCCAACGCGATGATGCTTATGAGCGCCGCCGTGACGAAGTACATCCCGCCGATGGTCGAGACGACCGCGGTGGGACCGACGGTGACGCCGATAAACGTGGAGACGACGCCGACGGCGGCCGCGACGCCGGCGACGACCGCGAACAGCAGCCCGCGGTTCGTCACCGCAAGCGAGGCGTCCGAGACGACGACGATCAGCCCCGTGACGACGGCGGCCGTGGCGTACGAGATGAACGCCGCGGTCTCGGGGTCGATCGTGTTCGAGGCCACGTCGCCGAAGATGATCCAGAACCCCCACGCGACCATCGTTCCCAGACCGAACAGGACGGCGGCGTTGTTCACCGTCGCTCCCCCGTTGGATAGCGGTTCGACGTGACGGGCCGTCGTCGATGCGGCGTCGTGGCTCGAAATCGGGCCATCGTGCCACACTACGACGGTGTCTGTGTTGAGTGTCACGACCGGCGGGCGTTGCAAGCTTTTTAGACACTGTCGGTCGAAATCATGGTAGTGGTTGACGCATCTGACGATCCCACGGAGCCGGCGTTAGAGGAGGTCTTTTACCCGGCGGACCGGATCCCGTTCGTCGAGTGGGAGGCGTTCACCGGCGGGAAGTCGACGGTGCTTCTCGTCGGCGCGGTGACGCTGCTGTCGTTCCTGACGGGGCTGTCGAACCTGTCCCGGTCGGTCGTCGTGACGGACGGGCCGCTCGCGGTATTCCTCGACGTGTCGCCGAGTTTCGTTCAGTTCGGCGGGGTGCTATTCGCGTTCGTGTTGGGTATCGTGGCGGTCGGGCTCCAGCAACGCAAGTCGGTGGCGTTCCGGGCGGCGCTCGTGCTGTTACCCGCACTCGCGGCGCTCCCGCTTTTGACTTTCCGGACCACGGACGTGCCGCTGTTGCTCGGCATCGGGGTCACCTACCCCCTGCTTTTGCGCAATCGGGACCGATTCGATCAGACGGTGGATCTCTCCCCGTTGCAGATCGCCTCGCTGTCGGCCATCGGCGGCGTCGGCCTCTACGGCAGCGTCGGGGCGTACGCGCTCCGGGACGAGTTCACCGGTGACCCGCTGACGTGGAGCGACGCCGTCTACTTCGTCATCGTCACCATCGCCACGGTCGGCTACGGCGACTTCGCGCCGACGACCGTGCGGGCGCGCTGGTTCGCGCTCTCGATCATCCTGTTCGGGACCGGCGCATTCACCGTCGCCGTCGGTACCTTAATCGGTCCGGTCATCGAATCGCGGATGGCCACCGCCTTCGGAATCATGACAGCATCAGACCTCTCACTCCTCGAAGACCACGTCGTCGTGTTAGGCTACGGGGACGTGACCGACTCACTTCTGGACGAACTGGATGACGAGACGGAACTCATCGTCGTGACGGACGACGCGACGGTCGCCTCGGAGCTGGACGACAGCGGGGTGAACGTCCTGACGGGGGACCCGACGGACGAGGACGTGTTGGTCGACGCGTCCATCGGCACCGCACGGGGGGTCGTCGTCGGGAGCGACGACGACGCCCGCGACGTGCTCGCCGTCCTCGCGGCCACGTCGGTCAACCCCGATGTGCGCGTCGTCGCCGCCGCCACCGAGGCGAAACACGTCGAGAAGTTCCGGTCCGTGGGCGCCGACGAGGTCGTCAACCCCCGCAGCATCGGCGGGACGCTGCTCGGACGATCGGTGCTCGACGGCACCCCGCCGGACGCGGCGTCTCGGGGGAGAGACGACGACGGCTCTTCCGATGAGGGAGACGCTCCCGGCGAGGACGCATAGTCGATCGCTCGACAGTTCTTTAGGTGCACGGTACCGAATCACATACGATGTCTCGCTCCGAGGGCCTCGGTATCGAGAGGCTGGTGGCGAAGCTACTCGTGCCGATCGCCATCGCCTCCGGAGCGCTCGTCTTCGTCGGCTTCTTCTTCAGTGACTTCGTCGGCGGGGCGGTGACCGGTCGAGGCTGGGTGGCCATCTCGCTGGTGTTTTTCGGGTCCGGACTGGGCTATCTCGCGATCCTCCCGTACGGCGACGAAGACGACGACCCGACGAGGGGCTACCTGCTCCGGGTTCGGCGGACCGGTCTCACCGCGACGCTGCGGGCCTTCGTCGGACGGCAGGATCCGCTGATGGTCGGCGTTCCGGTTTCGGTGTTCACCGCGTTCGTCGCCCTGCAGACCGCGTTTCCCTCGCCGACCTCCGCCGCCGTGACGGCCGCCTCGGACGCCGTTTTGCGGGTCGGCGGGCCGCTGTTCCTCGTCGCGGTGTTGCTCGCGGTCTGTTTCTGCGTCGTCACGCTGCTCGGCCCGTGGGGGGAAATAAAGCTGGGCGGTCCGGAGGCCGAGCCGGCATACACCTATCCCACGTACTTCACGCTCGTGTTCACCGCGGGCATCGCGGCCGGCATCGTGTTCTGGGGACCGGCGGAGACGCTGTTTCACTACCAGACGCCGCCGCCGTACTTCGGCGCCCCCGCGGAGTCGGCCGCAGCCGGCTCCGACGCGCTCGTCTACTCGCTTTTCCACTGGGGGATCTCCGCGTGGAGCGCCTACGCCGTCATCGGCGTTCCCGTCGCCTACTTCGTGTACCGGCGGGGCGCGCCGCTGCGGGTATCGACGGTGCTGACGCCGTTTCTCGGCGTCGACGGCTTAGACTCCGCGTGGGGCCGCCTGGTCGACACGCTGGCCGTCTTCGCCACCATCGGCGGGATCGCCACGTCCGTCGCGCTCGTCAGCGAGCAATTCCTCGCCGGCGTCGGCTTCAACTGGGACGTGACCGTCGGCGCCACCGGTCCCGTCGTGTTCGTCGGCGGGCTGACGCTCATCTTCGTCCTCTCCAGCGCGACGGGTATCCACCGCGGCATCCGCCGTATCGCCGGCCTGAACCTCGTCCTCTTCGGCCTGTTCGCCGCCCTGCTGGTCGCGCTCGGTCCGCGGTCGTACGTCCTCGACCGCGGCGCGACGGCCGCGGGGCGCTACGTCGTTCACTTTGCCCCGTTGAGCCTCTACGTCGGCGGCGAGTGGGTGGCGGAGTGGACGGTGTGGAACTGGTCGTGGTGGTTCTCGTGGGCCCCCTTCGCCGGTCTGTTCACCGCCGCGCTGTCTCGGGGCCGCCGGGTTCGAACCGTCGTGTTCACCAGCGTCGTGGCCACGTCCGCGGCGACGATCGCGTGGTTCCTCCTGCTCGGCGGAACCGCCCTGTTCGTTCAGCAAAGCGGGCGGGCGGACGTGTTAGCGGCCATCAGCCGACGCGGCGGATCCGAGGCCGTCGCCGGCTTCCCGCTCCTCTCCGCGCTCCCGCTGAGCGAACTGCTCGTCTTCCTCTTTCTCGCGCTCATCGTCGTATTCATCACCACCTCGGCCGACACGTCCACGCTCGTCGTCACCATCCTCGCGACCCGGCACGGCGTAGTCCCCTCGACCGGAAACATCGTGTTCTGGGGGACGTTCCAGGGCGCGGTGGCCATCGCCGTGCTGCTCGTCGGCGGCGCGGAGACGCTGCAGGCGCTGGCCGTCCTCACCGGCGGCCCCTTCGCGGTTATCTCGATGGTGGGCGTCGCCGGACTGATGCGCTCGTGGTTCCGAGACGAGCGGGGCCACGTCTCTCTTGTCGCCCGCCTCCGCGACCGCCTGCCGACCGTGAGTACCCACCGCGACGTGGACCCGCCCGGAGAGGACTGACGCGTAGCGAGCGAAACCGACCGTTCCTACGCGTCGGCGACGGCCGTACAGAAGTTCTCGACGATGCGCATCCCGGCGTCGGTGAGGATGCTCTCGGGGTGGAACTGGACGCCGAAGTGCGGTCGCTCCTTGTGGCGAACGCCCATCACGACGCCGTGTTCGTCGGTGGTGTGGGCCGTCTCCGTGAGGACGTCCGGCAGGTCCGCTCGCTCGACGGCCAGTGAGTGGTAACGGCCCACCTCGAAGGGGTCGTCGACGCCGGCGTACAGGGCCGTCCCGTCGTGGCGGACCGCCGACGGTTTCCCGTGAACCACCTCTGGAGCGTGGCCAACCGGCGCTCCGTGGGCCGCACAGAGCGCCTGGTGACCGAGACAGACGCCGAGCGCTGGGTAGTCAGTCTCGGCGAAGACATCGACGGAGATTCCGGCCTCGCTCGGCGTCCCCGGTCCGGGCGAGACGACGATCCCGTCCGGATCCAGCTCCCGGACGCCCGCGACGTCGATAGCGTCGTTGCGCCGGACCGTCACGTCGTCGAGCGTCCCGACGTACTGGACGAGGTTGTACGCGAACGAGTCGTAGTTGTCGACGATGAGTATCACTTGGCCCCCTCCGTGGGGTCGATCCGATCGACGGCGAACGACCCTCGTTCGCCCAACGCGTCGTCGACGGCGGCGACGAGCGCCCGAGCCTTGTCCAGCGTTTCCTGGTACTCTCGATCCGGGACGGAGTCGTGGACGACTCCGCCGCCGACCCGGAGGCGGTACTCCCCCTGGTGGTGGACGAGCGTCCGGATGGTCATGTTCAGCGTCGCCCGGCCGTCGAAGCCGAACACGCCGATAGATCCCGTGTACGGCCCGCGTCGGGTCGTCTCGAGTTCGTCGATGATCTCCATCGTGCGGGGCTTCGGCGCGCCGGTGACGGTGCCGCCGGGGAAGACGGCGGCGACGGCGTCCGCGACGCTCGCGTCATCTCGACGCCGCCCTTCGACGAGCGAGACGAGGTGCATCACCTCCGAGTAGCGGTCGACGCGCCGGTACTCCGTCACGTCGACGGTCCCGTACTCACTCACCTTCCCGAGGTCGTTGCGTTCGAGGTCGACCAACATCGCGTGTTCGGCTCGCTCCTTCTCGTCTGTCGTGAGGTCCCGCTCCAGGTCGGCGTCTTCTGCCGGCGTGTCGCCGCGGGGGCGCGTGCCGGCGATCGGCTCCGTGACCAACCGGTCCCCGTCCACCTCCAGCAGGAGCTCCGGGCTGGCGCTGACGAGGTCGACGCCCGGGAACTCGATGAGCGCCGAGTACGGGGCGGGGTTGACCCGGCGGACCGCGGCGAACGTCTCGACCGGGTGGACGGAGGCGGGCGCAACGAGGCGGTGCGAGACGTTCGTCTGGAAGGTGTCGCCGTCGCGGACATACGCCTTGACCCGCCGGACGCGGTCGGCGTAGGCCGCCGCGCCGCACTCGCTCTCGAAGGTCGCCTGTCGGTTCGCGGTCGGTCGAGTCGACACGCCGCCGTCCCCGTCTCGCGCGGCGTCCACGAGGGTCGTCGCCCGTTCGACGCCCGCCTCGTACGCCGCCTCGGGATCGTTTTCCACCACCGGGCAGGCGGTGACACGGAGGTCGACCACGTCGCCGCGGGGCTCCTCCCACGCGGCGACGCGGTCGAACACGCCGAGCTGTAGTCGGGGGAGGCCGACGGGGCGCGTGGTGTCGGGGAGCTCCTCCAGTTCTCGCGCGATGTCGTAGGAGAGCCACCCGAACGCGCCGCAGGGATAGGGCACGTCGCACTCGCCGCGGACGAGGGTCTCCCGGTCGAGCAGCGCGTCGATTTCGTCGATGCTCGGACTGTCGCTCCCCCTCGGGACCGCGTCGGGGCCGACCTGCACCCGTTCGACGGGGTCGACGGCGAAGTATCCCCAGCCCGCCTGTCCACCGGTAGTCTCCAGGTACACGCCGTCGCTCGGCTGGTCTCGCGCCCGGCGGTAGGCCGCGAAGGGGTCCGAGACGGCGACGCGGAGTTCGACGGGGACGCGGGCTCCCGACGGAGCGGCTTCGGCCGCCTCCACGAACGATTCTCTCCCTGTTACCACGGTGCTGTCGTTCATTTACTGACGTGCCTCCACCGGGGCGGCGCGGTCCCGGCTCCGATTGACAATATCTCGCACCGAACGAGATAAAAGGCTTGCGTGGGGCTTGTCTCTCGACGAAAATCGCACCGATCGTGCCACGAATCGTCGGAAAAGTGGAACGAATCGACACCGGCATTTGAACGGGTTGGATATTCCCAGTCGACAACTATACTCTCTGCGTCGGTGTGCGAAAGCAGAGCGACCAGTGACGCGGCGGTCCGCGACACGCGCTCCCGAGAGCGACGCGGTCCGACTGCGCCACAGATCAACTCACACATGACTCGGATAATCGACGGCAACGAGATCGCGGACGGCATCAGAGCGGAGCTACGGGCGTCGGTCGAGACGCTGCGCGATGCGGGGGTACAGCCGAGGCTGGCGACGGTCCTGATGAGCGACGACGGGGCCAGCGAGACGTACGTCTCGATGAAGCAGGCGGCCTGCGACGAACTCGGTATCGACGGTCGACACCACGAGATCGACCCGGACGCGCCGGCGGACGAGCTCTTCGAGCGGATCGACGCCTTGAACGCCGACCCCGCCGTCCACGGGATCCTCGTGCAGCTGCCGCTCCCGGACCACGTCGAGAAGCGGCGAGTCCTCGGCCGCATCGATCCGACGAAAGACGTCGACGGGTTCCACCCGGAGAACGTCGGCCGGCTCGTCGCCGGCGACGCCCGGTTCAAACCCTGCACGCCCCACGGCGTCCAGCGGATACTGGCGGCGGAAGGCATCGAGACCGAAGGGAAAGACGCCGTCGTGGTCGGCCGGTCCGACATCGTCGGCAAGCCGATGGCGAACCTCCTCGTCCAGTACGGCGACGGCGGGAATGCGACGACGACGGTGTGTCACTCCCGCACGGACGACCTGAAGGCGAAGACCAGGCGGGCCGACATCCTCGTGGCCGCGGCTGGCGTCCCCGAGATGATAGACGGTGACATGATCCGCGAGGGGGCGACGGTCATCGACGTGGGTATCACCCGCGTCGACGCCGACACCGAGAAGGGGTACGAGCTGGTCGGCGACGTGGACTTCGAGAGCGCGAAGGAGAAGGCTGACGCCATCACGCCGGTCCCCGGGGGCGTCGGCCCGCTTACCATCGCCATGCTCATGTACAACAGCGTCAAGGCGACGGGCATTCAGTCGGATGTGGCGGTGGAGCTGCCGTAGCGGGGTCCTCCCCCGAAACCGCTCGCGACGTCTCGACGACGGGCGTCCGCCTTCGAATCGTCTGCCTCCGGAGGCGGCGTCGCCTTGCCGCCGCGGAACACAGTTGATTCGCGAACCGACAGGCTGTGGCGGAGGCCGCGAGCGACGAGGAGGCGGTTCGGCCGATCAGAAACGCTTCGATGTCGACGCGGGCTCACCGAACCCGTGACGGTGGCCCGCGGCTACGAGCGGCCGGGTTCCGGCGCCGTCCACGCGAGCCCAATTCCACAGAGTGCGAGGAGCCCGGCGAGGAGGAACGCCGTCTCGAATCCGGCCCGATCCACGACGACACCGCCCGCGATGGGGGCGAGAAACGCGCCCGCCAGTCCTACGCTCGTCTGGAACGCGACTGCCGTCGCGGCGACCCGAGACTCGACGACTTCCCGGACGTACGTGAAGGACAGGCCCAGCGTGAGCTGGACCGCGAACCCGCTGAGAAGCAGGATACCAACGAGCACCGGAAGCGACCGGAACCGAGTGAAAACGAGCACGAGCGGAGCGGCGACCGCGAAGGAACCGAGGACGATCGGTCGGCGACGACCGCCGAAAACGCGGTCGGACAGGAGCCCGCTACTGATTCTGGAGACGACCCCGACCGCGGGGAACACCGCCACCAAGACCCCGCTCACAGCGAGCGACAGTTCGAGTTCGCTGGAGAGATATGACGCGCCCCAGCTGTTCACGAACAGGTACAACGCGTAGCCGAGAAAGCCCAGCAGCCCGACCGACCAGACCTCCCGCTTCCGGAGGACCGCCCCGAACTCCCGAAGGGAGGGGGCGTCCCCTGGACTCCGACCGAGTCCGCGACTGACCGGCCAGAACAGGACGAGGCCGACGACGGCGAGCCCCGAAAATGCGACGAAGATGGCGGGCCATCCGAAACGACGGGCGATCAGCGGACCGGTCCCCTGACCGAGCGCGAACCCGATCGGGCCGCTCGCGGTGAAGATGCCGACGGCCGTCGCCCGGTTCTCGCGGGTCGCCGCACGACTCACTAGGTCGATGCCGGCGTTCCACACGACGACGTACGCGATCCCACCGAGTGCGCGCGACGCGATCACCGATCGGAAATCGCCTCGTCGCCCGGCGATCCATCCCCACGTCCCGGCGACGACGAGGGTGACGACCGCCAGTGCCATCGCAGTTCTGGAGTCGGTTCGGTCGAGCGCCGCTCCGGCCGGGAGACTCGCGACCACGGCGGCCCCGAACATGATCCCGACGAGGAGTCCCGCGGTCGTCGGGCCGATACCCAGCGAGTCACGGATGAGTGGGGTGACACTCGCCGGGACGATCTCGTAGGCGGCCAATCCCGTCGAAATGAGACTCGCTCCGGCAACGATTCCCCACATCGACGGATGCTGCTCTCTCGGTTCGGGGCTGGACGGACCGTCGGTGCGGGTAGTGGGAGTCTGTGGTGTCATTACTGAGTGGGTGATCCGCGGGCGAAAACGCTCTGAGTAGAGCGGGTGACGGGTTCTCGACGGTGGAGTTCGACTTCGACGTGAGTCACTGTTCCGAGGTCGTCGCAGCGGGGTCGATCGGGCCGTCGTCCAGTGGTGTCCCGCTGTCGACGACTGCGGCGAGCCCGAGCCGCTCGACCGTCTCCAGCGTGGGAAGCCCGTGGTCGCCCCAGCCGCGCAGCGCGTAGTACCTGTTGAGCAGACGGTCGAACACGGCGCTGTCGACGCCCGGGGTGCCGTCGTCCGCCGCCGAGCGAAGCGGGTCGGGGAGGCGGTCGTCCGTGCGATCGAACCCCTCGCGGGCGTTGAACAGTCGAGTGAGCGTCCAGATCCGTTCGCCGGTCGTCGCGAGTGTCGCGACCGGGTCGGTCGGCGTGGCGGGGTCGGATCTACGGGCCGCGTCGCCGTGGTCCGTACCGTCACGACCGGCGTCGGCGACGGCCGGGTGATCGATCGCCGAGAGCCACTCCGCGCCGAGGTCGGTCCCGACGGTCTCGCCGACGAAGTCGTCGACGACGAGGCTCCACAACACCGACCGCGCGTTCTGTTCACCGACCACGTCACGGACCTGATCGGCCGGGGTTCGGTCGGGTCGAGCGGCGGGTTCGGTGTCCTGCGGCCGCGCGCGACGGTGGCACGCTCCGCGGTCGCTCGTCGCGTAGGCAAGCGCGACGCCGACCGCCGCCCGCGGATCGAAGCCCGGGAGAGCCATAGACTTCACCGTGGGCACGAGCGCCTCGCCTCCGAACCGGGCCACGGCGGCGTCGATCCCGTCGGCGAGCGTGTCCGGGAGTCCGGGGTCCACGTCGAGGCCGGCCGGGGGCTCGCGGGCCGCGATCGCCTCCAGCAACAGGGCGGCTCCGTCCGGGTCGCCGAACTCGATCGGACAGTCGATCACGCCCGCCTCGCCGGCGCGGATCGCCCACGCGACCGCGTTGCCAGCTCCGATAACATCGAGGCCGAGTCGGTCGCAGATACCGCAGAGTTCGACGACCCGATCGAAGTCGTCGATACCGAGACCGGCACCGAGCGTGATCGGCGCCGCACCGCGCGGGACCACCTCGCCGTCGGGCGTGTCGATCCGGAAGCCGCCGGGGACGGCCGCGTCCGTGCCGTCCGCGTCGCCCCGTGCTCCGCGATCGCCGACCGCTTCGCGGCCCGTCGTGCGTTCCAGCGCGGCCTCGACGCCGATGTCGTCGGTGCCGGCGAACCCGGTCCCCGTCCATCCCTCCACGGCGAGGACGCCGACCTCGTTCGCGTAGTCGACTGTTTCGATGGTCTCGCCGGCCGCCTGCCACTCGCCCGTCGCGTCCCGTCCGTAGGCCGCCGCGTCGCGGTCCCGAAGCGCAGCGAGGTCGTCCGGAACGGCCGGCGGGGGATCGCGGGCGACGATCGCCTTCAGCCGCTTCGCGCCCATCACGGCTCCGGCGCCGCCCCGGCCCGCGTGGTGATCGCCGCCGTCGCTCGCGATCGTCGCGTACACCGCCTCGCGCTCGCCGGCCGGGCCGACGCAGGCGACGCCGCCGTCAGGGAACCGGTTCGCGGTCTCGGCGGCGTCGTCGCCCCACGCGTCGCTCGCCTCTATCCGGGCACGGCCTCCCTCGATCTCGACGCGAACCGGCCGGTCAGCGGTGCCGGTCACGAGCAGTCCCAGGCAGTCGTCGAGCGATCCGGCGAGTCGGTCGGCGAACGCGCCGCCGGCGTAGGAATCGAGGAAGGCACAAGTGAGGGGTGACTTTGTCACCGCGGCGTACCGCGTCTCCCCCGGGAGAAACCCTGCGAGCGGTCCGACGAAGAACGCGAGGAGGTTCCCCGGCCCCGTCGGGTTCCTCCCCGGCGACAGCTCCTCGTAGAGGTAGCGCGCTCCGAGCCCCTTTCCCCCGATGTAATCGCGTCGCCAGTCGCGTGGGACGCGCTCGCGGGTGGTCTCGCCCGCCGAGAGGTCGACACGGAGGACGTGGGTGCGGCTTCGGCTCATTTAGACGCCCTGCGCGACCGAGACGTATCAATCTGTTCGCCACGGGGGCCGATCGCTGGTTTCGCCGACCGTCAGAATAAGAGCGTGGGGGGCATGAACGTTCGTCACAACCGTGTCGATCGATCGTTTCATACATTCATGGGTGCTGATAGCATGCGTGACAGACTACCGGATCCCGGTCACCGTTCTCAGCGGCTATCTCGGCGCCGGGAAGACGACGATGGTAAACCACCTGCTCGCGAACCCGGGCGACCGGCGGATCGCCGTCATCCTGAACGACATGGGCGAGGTGAATGTCGACGCGGAGCTCGTCGCCCGTGAGAACGACGACGAGGGAATTGTCGACCTCTCAAACGGCTGCATCTGCTGTCGGCTACAGGACGACCTACTGAGCGAGGCCGCGGCGCTCGCGGAATCCCGCGAGTTCGACTATCTCCTCGTCGAGTCGTCGGGCATCTCCGAGCCGATACCGGTCGCGCGCGCGTTCACGGAGGGGGCCGAAGACTCCGATATCGACCCGACCGAGCGCTTCCGGCTCGACACGATGGTAACCGTCCTCGACACCTACGGGTTCTGGAAGGAGTTCGACGCGGGCGAGTCGCTTCCCGACGACGGGGAGCCGGCCGCCGACCGACCCCTCGCGGACGTGCTCGTCGAGGGGATCGAGTTCTGCGACGTGCTCGTGTTGAACAAGACGGACATGGTTCCCGACGACGTGCTCGACGAGATCGAGTCGGTCGCGGACCGGCTCGGGCCGCGGGCAAAGCGGATTCGGACCAGCTACTCCGAGGTCGATCCTGGCGATGTCCTCGACACCGGTCGGTTTGACTTCGAGACGGCTAAGCGGTCACCGGGGTGGAAGCGCGCGATCGCCGAGAGCGAGAGCGGGGAAGGGGGCGGGTCGGAGGGCGATCACCACGGCCACGGCCACGACCACGCCGAGGGCGCCGCCGCGACCCACGGTGTCGACTCGTTCGTCTGCCGCTCTGCCGACGCCCTCGACCCGGAGTCGTTCGCGGACTGGCTCGCCGACTGGGACGGCGACATAGTGCGGGCGAAGGGCGTCGCAAACGTCGCGGGCACCGACGAGGTCATTGGCGTGAGCCAAGCCGGTCCATCGGTGCAAGCGGGACCCATCGGCGAGTGGGGGCCCGACGACGATCGCCGCACGCGGCTTGTGTTCATCGGAAGCCAGATGGACGAGGCGCGAATCCGTGGAGAGATCGACGACCTGGCGACGAACAACGCCGACGAGGAAGCGGCAGCCGACGCTTTCCCGCTCTGAGTCAAATTCCGAGTTCCGCCTGCAGGTCGTCCCAGTCCTCGTGGAACCCGTGGGTGGACTCAGTTTCGGAGCCGACCGCCGACTGGTAGACGTCGTCGTATTTCAACAGCTCCCCCCACCCGTCGTGAAACGCCCAGTTACAGTACTTGCACATGCGGGTGCCCACGCGAGGGAGCAACATACCGGTTTCGGCGGTGCGTCGACAGAGTGAATCCTCTCCAGGACGTACGATACCTATCGACGCGGCTCGGCCGCGACGAGACATCCATGGTCACATACAGGCGCGGCGGACACGTTCAGGGCGGCGACGAAGCGGTCGAACGCAGTTGCGATCACTGCGAGTGGCACTGCGTCGCCGACGGGTATCCCGAGCTGATCGGCCGGTATCAGTCGCATCTCCGGACAGAACACCCGAAGGCGTGGCTCCGGGCCTGACGATCGTTGCGGTCTGAAAAATAATCGGAACGGCGGCGAGGCGATGCCTCGTCGATTCAGGGCTCCAGCAGGACCTTCGTGACGCCCTCCTCGCGGGCGTCGAACGCCTCGTACATCTCCGGCGCCTCGTCGAGGTTGACGCGGTGCGAGACGACCCAGCTCGGGTCAGCGCGTCCCTCGATGATCATGTCGCGGAGGTACCGGTTGTACTCCTTCACGTTGCACTGGCCGGTGCCGCATTTGAGCCCCTTCTCGAAGAACTTCCCGAAGTCGATGCCGAGCCGCCCCTGCGCGGCCATGTCGTCGGGCGCTCCCGGGTCCTCGGGGACGTAGAGGCCCGGAATGCCGAGCTCGCCGGTCGGCCGGACCACGCGGATGAGGTTGTTGATGACGACCGCCGGGTTCTCCTTGGCCGGCTGATAGGAGTAGTCCTCGGTGTCGGTGTCGACGTCGTCCGGGTCGGTCGCCTGATACCCGACCGCGTCGACGCCCTTGTCGACCATCCCACCGTGCTCCTCGATGATCTGGTCAACCGGGTCGCCCTCGGAGAAGTCGATCGCTTGGGCGTCGCAGTGTTCCTCGGCCAGCTCCAGTCGGCTGGGCACCTGGTCGACGACGTAGATCTCCGCCGCGCCCTTGATTTTCGCGCTGTAGGCGGCCATCAGTCCAACCGGACCGGCCCCGAAGATGGCGACCGACTCGCCGGGCTGCAGGTTGGCCAGCTCGGTGCCGTGCCACCCGGTCGGAAAGATGTCCGCGAGCAGCGAGAACGCGTCCTCGTGTTCACGCCCCTCGGGCAGTTTCAGAGCGTTGTGGTCGGCGTACGGCACTCGCAGCTTCTCGGCCTGTCCGCCCGGATACGGGCCCATGGCGACGTAGCCGTACGCGCCTCCCGCGAAGCCCGGATTGACGTTGGTACAGAAGCCGGTGTACCCCTCCTCGCAGTTCTGACAGAAGCCGCAGGATACGTTGAACGGCATGACGACGCGGTCGCCCTCCGCCAGCGTCGAGACGGCCTCGCCGACTTCGCTCACGACCCCCATGTTCTCGTGACCGAAGACGATTCCCTCCTCGGCGGCGGTCCGCCCCTCGTACATGTGGAGATCCGACCCACAGATACAGGACGTCGTGATGTCAACAACGACGTCGTTCGGGTGCTCGATCTCTGGCTCTTCTACCTCTTCGACGGCCACGTCGTACGGGCCTTGATAGACAACTGCTCTCATAGTGATACAGTTGTATCATGTTGATAAATCATGATAAATATTTTTTCCGTATATTTTACTATTAATAAGTCATTTCGGATCGCTATTAACAGATGCCGTGCGTCGGGCGACGATCTCTCTCCGTCCCCTCGCTCGCGATAACCACCGGTACACTCATGCAGGCCGACGATAGATCGTGTGATATGAACGCACATTGGGGCGGTGAGACGGATGTCCAGTGAGCCAGACGACGCGGTGAAGACGATCTGTCCGTACTGCGGCGTGGGCTGCGGGATCAAGGTGCGACAGGGAGACGATCCCGGCGACGTGAACTTCGCCCCGTGGGGCGACGCGCCGGTCAACGAGGGGCGCGTCTGCATCAAGGGGGGCGCAGCGACGCAGGTCGTCGACCACGAGGACCGACTCACGGAGCCGCTCATCAAGGAGAACGGTGAGTTCCGCGAGGCGACGTGGGAGGAGGCATACGACCGGATCGTCTCGGAGATGGAGCGAATCCGAGACGACTACGGCCCTGACGCGATGGGATTCTTCGGCTCCTCGAAGACGATGAACGAGGAGAACTACCTCCTCCAGAAGCTCGCGCGCCGGTACGGTACCAACAACGTCGACAACTGCACGCGGATGTGCCATGCCTCAACGGTGTGGGCGCTCCGGACCAGCCTCGGCGCGGGAGCGATGACGAACAGCATGGCGGACTTAGAGGAGGCCGCCGACGTCTTCTGGATCCAGGGGGCGAACCCCGGTGAGCAGCACCCGATCGCCAACAGCCAGTACTTCCGGCAGGCCGTCCTGGAGGGTGCGACCGTCATTCAGGTCGACCCCCACGCCAACAAGACCACCCGCTCGTTCGAGATCGAGGAGACCGAGCGGCACATGCACCTCCAGCTCAACCCCGGTGCCGACATCCCCCTCCTGAACGTCGTCCTGAAGACGATCCTCGAACGCCACGAGGAGGAGCCGGACGCGGGCTGGATCGACGAGGCGTTCATCGACGAGCGCACGGAGGGGTTCGAACACCTGAAAGAGACCCTCGAAGACTTCGACAAGGAGGCGGCCGCCGAGGAAGCCGGCGTCCCCCTCGAAGACATCGAGCTCGCCGCGGAGAAGTACGCGATGGCGAACAACGCCGCCATCTTCACCGGGATGGGGATGAGCCAGCACACCTGCGGCGTCGACAACGTGCAAAACGAGATCAACCTCGCACTGATAACGGGGAACCTCGGCCGGCCCGGCACCGGCGTCAACCCGCTGCGGGGGCAGAACAACGTCCAGGGAACCAGCGACGTGGGCGCGATGCCGAACGTGCTCCCCGGCTACCAGCTCGTCGACGACGACGAGGTCCGCGAGTCGGTCGAGGATGTCTGGGGTTTCGAGGTGCCCGCGGAACCCGGGCTCACAAACGTCGAGATCTCCCACGAGGCGGGCCACTCGGTGCAGGGGCTGTACGTGATGGGCGAGAACCCCGTGATGAGCGAGCCCGACGGCAACGAGGTCGAGGAGCGGCTGAAGTCGCTGGAGTTCATGGTCGCCCAGGACATCTTCATGACGGAGACCGCCGAGTTCGCCGACGTCGTCCTTCCGGCGACAACGTGGGCCGAGCGCGGCGGCACCGTCACCAACACCGACCGCCGCGTCCAGCGGATGCGCGGGGTCGAGAAGGTCCACGAGAACACCAAGCACGACCTCGACATCCTGATGGAGGTCGGTAGCCGCCTCTTCACCGAGGACGAGTTCCGCTTCGACGACGTGGAGGCCGTCTTCGAGGAGCTCCGAGAGGTGTGCCCGATCTACCACGGGATGACCTACGACGGGCTCAGCGAGGAGGGGCTCCACTGGCCCTGTTACGAGGAGGGAGACGAAGGCGACCAGTTCCTCTACGAGGATTCCTTCGACACAGAGAGCGGTCTCGGGCAGATAGAGGGCGTCCGTCACCAGCCGCCCGCGGAGGTCCCCGACGAAGAGTATCCGCTCATCTTGACGACGGCCCGGTTGGAAGAGCACTACAACACTGGGACGATGAGCCGACGCTCGCCGACGCTCGCCCGCCAGCACCCGGAGAACTTCGTCGACGTCCACCCGAACGACGCCGCGGAGTACGGCATCGAGGACGGGGATATGGTTACGCTCCGGTCGCGGCGCGGCGAGATAGAGGTGAAAGCGCAGGTGACCGAAGACATCAAAGAGGGCGTCGTCTGGACGACGCCGCACTTCGCGGCCGCCTCCGCGAACCGACTCACGAACGACGTGCTGGACGACCGGGCAAAGATCCCCGAGTACAAGGCTGCGGCGGCCGAGATCGAGATTGGACTTGAGTCCGCAGGCGACGATACGGCGTCTGCCGACGACTGAGCGTCGACGCCCCGCCGATCCTTCGTGTCACACGATTTCTTGTGAACGACACTACCCCACTCGCTCACGGCTGACGCTATTTGCTCCTTGAAGATGTGGCTTCCGGCCAGCCTTTATGGGAATTACAAGGCTGAAACCTCGCCCTTCAGGGCGGAGAGGATGTCAATATTGGGTGGATCGTCTCGGCTTGCAAATATATAGTACCCGTTAGAACTTTCCGCTCAGAGATGATTGCTCATGCAATGGATCATCTCGACGAGATCTCCGTCGAAGAACTCCAAGATGCCCTCGACAATGTCGAGGAAAACAAGCCGACGCAACGGTTGTTAGCTGCGATCGCGTACAAGAACGGCGTGACGCAAACCGAACTTGCCGAATGGCACGACACCGGTCGAAGAACGATCTACAGTTGGCTGATGCGATTCGACACGGACGAACCGCTTGTGCAAGCTGCGTCTGATGCTCATCGATCTGGGAGAAAACGAAAGCTGTCAGAATCAGAGCAAGAAGAGTTCGAACAAACCGTCCATAAATCACCTGAAGAGGTCGGAATCGACGCACCGTCGTGGACGCCGGTGCTTGCCCAAGAAGTTCTCGAAGACACCTACGGCGTCGAGTACTCCTATCCGAGTTGTCGGCGGTTGTTGAAAGAAGCTGGATTGAGTTACCAAAGACCTCGTCGCACAGCCGCCGAAACCGATGAATCCGACCGAGAAGAGTTCCACGTCGAGATCAAAAAAAGCGAGCGGAGATGGACGCCACAGTAGTCTTCATTGACCAAACCATGAAATCTGTCCAAGTCGAACCGCGTGCCGCGTGGTTTCCGCACGGCACGCGGTCTTCCGTCGAATTATCCGGTCAACGGGACTGGACGTGCTTGTTAGGCGCAATCACTGACGACGGTGATCGCTTTTTCTCTCGGCTCACAGAGTATATCACCGCCGCCCACGCAAAAAATGTCATTTTAGAACTATGTAAAGAATTTGAAGATGATCTGATTGTCGTTCTCGATGACGCACCGTATTTTCAGGCATCGGCCGTCACGGACCTCGCGCCCCGTGACGACTGCGCCTTTGTGACGCTCTCGTCATATTCGACGGAGTTGGACCCAGTCGAGGAATGCTGGAGACAGCTCCAAGCAGCCCTCAGCAACCGATTCTTCGACTCACTCGACGAACTTACAACAGCGATCGACACCGCTCTTGATCAACTCTCTATCCCAAAAGTGAGTAATTAATTCTAACGTCTACTATATTGTTTTGTACCTAAAAAGGATAGTTTAGCAAGTCGGGACTGTTCACCAATTTCAATGATCTTGTGAGGTCCGATCTCGCGCTACAAACCGTGATTCGAGAGTTTGTGCAGGAGGTCGTGCCGCTTTCGCCTGAGTTTCTGGTGGCACTCAGCGACTTTCAGGCGCTGTTTCTCCCAGTTATTCGACCCAGTTTGTTTCCGCGAGAGCGATCGCTGTTCACGCTTGAGGCGTTCGCGCTCGTCCTCAAGCTCAAGCGATCCGACTGTTCGCCCGTCCGTGTCGTGGGCGTCCTTGAGAATCCCAACATCAATCCCATCCTCCGAGATTGTGGGTTGACGCTGGGCACGGACGGGCGACCCTGAGCGGGTCGTCGGGCGAGCGAAATCGCTTTCGGGACGGCGCGACGAACGCGAGTATGACCGCGCCGGCCGGCGACTGGCGGCTGATCCGGGAGGAGGCCCGTCCGGGCCCGATGCAGATGGCGCTCGACGAGGTCGCAGCCGAGACGGCGGCCGAAGGCGGACCGGCCACCGTCCGGACGTATCGGTGGGACCCGAGCTGTCTCACGCTCGGTTACCGGCAGGACCCAAAGACGGTCGACTGGGCGTTCTGCGAGCGCGAGGGGATCGACGTGACGCGCCGCCAGACGGGCGGCGGCGGGATCTATCACGACGCGCGCGGCGACGTGGCCTACTCGATCGCGGTACACGCGAGCGACGTTCCCGGCGAGTTGCTCGACTGCTACCACCTGCTGTGTGAGCCCGTCCTCGACGCGTTCGACCGGCTCGGGGTGGACGCGGGCTACGTCGAGGAATCGGTACCGGAGCTGTACCACCCGGCCTGTTACCTCCGGAAGCTCCATCCGGCACACGACGTGGTCGCCGGTGATCCGGGCAACGATCGTCGGCGCAAAGTCGCGGGCAACGCGCAGTACCGCAAGCGCGACGCCGTGATCCAGCACGGATCGCTGACGTTCTCGGTCGAGGCGGAGCGCCACCTCGGGACGTTCACCGATGCGCCAGTGACGCCCGCCGAGTTCCGCGACCGAGTCGTCGGAATGGACGAGCTGGCGGACGGCGATCGGAGGGACGCGGTGACGGCGGTGGAGGAAGCGCTCGACGCGTGGGTGGTCGGGAAGGGTGGTAGCCGCGACGGCGTCGCCCTCGACCGCGACGCCTCGTGGACGGACGCGGAGCTGGCGCGGGCCGAAGAGCTCGCCGAGACGAAGTACCGTGACGACGAGTGGATACGGACGCGCCCCGGCGATGATAGGTAGGGCCGACCGTCTGGCGGAGGAACGACCGGCCGGCGGAGGAACGACCGGCCGGCGGAGGAACCACAGGCCGGCGTTGGGCTGATCGTCCGGCGGCGACCGGGAGGAACGACCGGCCGGTTCCGAAGGGGCTTTTTCGGTCGCTCCCGTGGTGAGCGTATGAGTCTCAAGGTCGGTGCGCACGTCTCGATCGCGGGCGGCGTGGACAACGCGGTCGGGAATCAGGTCGAGGTCGGCGGGAACTGCGGCCAGATCTTCACCCACTCGCCGCAGGTGTGGCAGGACCCGAACATCGACGACGACGAGGCCGAGCGATTCCGCGACGGAACCGAACGCGACCTCGAGGGGCCGTGGGTTATTCACACCTCCTATCTCGTGAACCTCTGTACGCCGAAAGAAGGGCTCCGCGAGAAGTCGCTGGACTCGATGCAGAAGGAGGTCGACGCGGCGGCGAAGCTCTCGATTCCGTACGTCAACGTCCACCTCGGGGCGCACACCGGCGCGGGCGTCGAGGGCGGTCTCGACAACGCGGCCTCCGTGATCGACGACCTCGACGTTCCCGACGGCGTGACGATCCTGATCGAGAGCGACGCGGGCGCGGGGACGAAGCTCGGCGGCGAGTTCGAGCACCTCGCGGGGGTCATCGATCGCACGGAGACGGACATCGACGTGTGCGTCGACACCGCCCACGCGTTCGCGGCGGGCTACGACCTCTCGACGTCCGAAGCGGTCGACGAGACGATCGCCGAATTCGACGACGTCGTCGGGCTCGAGCACCTCAAGTACATTCACCTGAACGACTCGAAACACGACTGCGGCACGCACAAGGACGAACACGCCCACATCGGCGAGGGGCTCATCGGCGAGGAGGGAATGCGACGGGTCCTCAACCATCCGGACCTCGCCGACGTGCCGCTGGCGCTGGAGACGCCGACCGAGGACGGGAAGAGCTTCGCGTGGAACATCGACCGCGTTCGCGAGCTACGGGCGGAGTGAGCGAGTGGCGGGAAACCGGCGACCCCCTCGGAACCCACTTTAAAGCGTCCGACGCGCCTTTATGTATGCGGAGCGACGATCCGCGGACATGACCACCACGAAGGCGCTGCTCATCGGACGCCGCCGCGGGTTGGCCGTCACGATGGTTCTCGGGTTCGCCCTCGTCGTGGCCCTGTCGCTCGCGGTCGCGGTCGTGGCCGAGCAGGCGAACCTGCCGACCGCGGCGGCGGTGACTGACCGGATCGTCCCGCTGTTGGTGTTTTACGCGCCGGCTCCGCTCGCGGCCGTCGGGGCGTACGCGCGCTGCGGCGGGCCGGCGTGTCTCGCTGTCGGCGTCGTCCCCGCGGTCGTGTTCGTCGCGCTCGTCCTCGTCGGAACCGTGTTCGGCGTCCCCGGCGTCGGGGGCGGCGACGCGTCGCTCGGCGGGGTGACAATGTCGTTCGCGCTCGTCGGCGTGAGCGGTGCGTTCGTCGGCTACTGCGCCGGCGTCACCGCCGTGCTGCTCGCGGATCTGGCCGGAATCGAGAACGGCGGCGAGTGAGTTCCGGACGTTTATTTCCGCCCGCGTCGAACGCGTGGGCGTGCGACGCTTCTCCGCGGAGTACCTCGAACACACGCGCCGGGGGATGTGGGCGGACGGCCGGGCGGCCCTCGCGGACCTGGATCTCTCGAACCGCCGGACCGTCCTCGACGTCGGCTGCGGCACCGGCGAGTTGACGCGCGTGCTCGACGCCGAGACGCCGCCGGAGGCGACCGTCGTCGGCGTCGATGCCGATCCCGACCTCCTCGCCGTCGCCCGCGAGGAGACCGACCTCCCCTACGTCGCCGGCGACGCGACTCGGCTCCCGCTTCCGGACGACGCAGTCGACCTCGTGGTCTGTCAGGCCCTCCTGATCAACCTTCCCGATCCCGCGGCTGCGGTCCGGGAGTTCGCGCGGGTCTCGTCCGAACTGGTCGCCGCGATTGAGCCGGACAACGCCGACGTCAGCGTGAGTTCCACCGTCGACACCGAGGAGGGACTGGAGCGGGAGGCGCGCGAGGCGTATTTAAAAGGCGTCGGAACCGACGTGGCGCTCGGTGACCGAGTTCGGGAGTCGTTCGCGGCGGCCGGGCTCGGCGACCTCCGGACCCGGCGGTACGTCCACGAGAAGCGCACCGAGCCCCCGTACGCGGAGTCGGCGTTGGCGGCGGCGGCGCGGAAGGCGTCGGGGGCGGGACTCGCCGACCACCGCGAGGAACTGGTGGCCGCGACCTCGACGAGCGAGTACGACGACCTCCGTCGACGCTGGCGCAAGATGGGCCGAACCATCGTCGACGCGATCGGGGCGGGCGACTACGAACGCGTTGAACGGGTCCCCTTTGACGTGACCGTCGGACGAGTGAAATGAGCGATAGCGGGAGTGGGGATGTCAATTCGGAGGAGTGGTCGTTTATAAGTGAGAGAGCGGTGTTGCCGTCGGCTGTTTATATATCGTGGCTGGTGTGGTGACTCGCCGTGTCTCTGGCGGTGATTGCTTATCGGTGATTGTTGCTGGCCCGGTGAACACTTCCAAAGCCCCAGCCACTCGGCTATACGCGATTAGTACCGAATCGGCGGTGAACATCCCCAAAGCCCCAGCCGCGACGAGCTCGCGGTTTCACCGCTCGCTACGAGGGCTCCCTCCGGTCGCCCTCGCTACTCGCGCGGCTTGCTGTGGTCCTCGACCGCTCACTTCGTTCGCGGTCTGCGGTCCTTGCTGCGCCGTGCTTCGTCCTCGCGGCTCCCCCTTTGAGTCCTCCCGACCGTAACCGCCCCGCACCTCACGCCTCCCCAGCCTCGCGGCTCACTCCGTTCGCCGCGTCCCTCGTGGGCTTTCGCCGGCGGCTTCGCCGCCGGCTGTCAGAGGGACCTTCGGTCCCTCCCTACTCGCGCCCTGTGGGCGCTCGGAGGCGCGCCACCGCACCGCCTCGTTTATTTATAAGCAGTCGTCGCCGTCACGCTCGTCCGTTTAAATACCTCGTTGCCAGCGGCGGTTTGCAATCGCTACTCCCGTCTTCGATCAGACCATGTCTCCTCGCACTGACGCGCCCTCCTGTTCGGCGCGCTCGCGCGTGATGGTTGCCGCCGCCTCGCGCGCCGCATCCTCGTCGGCACCGAGCATTCCGAGCGCGTCGACGAGCGTCGGCATGGCGAAGGAGGCGTCTCGGAGCCGGTCGAACGCCTCCTCGTCGCGGGTGCCGTCGACCCACAGGCAGACGCCGCGCGGATCGAGCACCTCCTCGTAGGCGTCGCGAGCGAGCGCCCCCGTCAGGCGCTGTCGAACGTTGTCCTCAAAGCTCGCGTTACACACTTCCAGGTGGATCGGCTCGTGGTCAGCGACGAGCTCCGCGGCGAGACACTGCTCGGGCGCGGCGTACCCGTTGTCGCTCGCGCGCACGCGGTCCGGGTGCGCCTCGGCCCACGCGGCGCGCACGGAGGTGCCGACGCCCTTGACCCCGTACTCGGCCTCGAACGCGGCGGCCGCGTCGGCGTCGCCGCCCATGATCACGTCCTTCGTGAGGTAAACGTCGAGCCGCTCGACGGGGTCCAACCCGAGCGCAACGTCGCCGAACGCCCACACCTCCCGGACGGGCACCGGCATCGTCTCGTTCGCGACGCGGTCGACGAGGGCCTCCAACCGGTCGACGGCCTGCTCTCGGTCCATTGGAAGCCCGTAGGCGGGTCGCGGGCAAACCGGTTACGCTCGGTCGACGGCGGTCCGCGACAACGACGGTTCGCGACAACGACGGTTCGCGGCAACGACGGCCCGCGGTAACGCCGACCTCCACGACAGCAACTCTCAGCGACGGCGACCCGCCGCGACGCTAGGCGTCCAGGAACGCGCGGATCTCCGCGGGCGACCGCGCGTTGAGTACGTCGGCGGTCTCCGCCCAGCCGCGCCGGGCGGTGTGGACGCCGTACCGGGCGTACTCGAGCTCGCGGGGCGCGTGCGCGTCGGTGTTGACGGCGATCGTCGCGCCCGCGTCGATCGCGGCCCGCACCGCGCCGCCGTCGGCGTCGAGGCGGGCGGGGTTCGCGTTCACCTCGATCGCGGTGCCCGCGTCCGCGGCGGCTTCGACCACGGCTTCGATATCCGGCGAGAGCCCGGGACGGCTGTTGATTATCCGGCCCGTCGGGTGTCCGAGGACGTCGACGTGGGGGTGTTCGACGGCGTGGATCAGTCGCTCCGTGGCGGCCTCGTCGTCCTGTCCGAGCGCGGAGTGCGGCGAGGCCACGACAATGTCGAGGTCGGCGAGCGTCTCGTCGTCGGTGGTGATCGCGCCCGCCGCGTCGATGTTGGCCTCGATCCCGTGGAACACCGCGATCTCGGCGTCCGATTCGGCGTCGTCCGCACCGACCTCGTCGGCAGCGACGGCTCCCGGAACCTGGTCGATCGCCGCCGTGACCGCCTCGGCCTGCTCGGCGATTTCGGCCTCGTCGAGGCCGGTATTTCCGAAGATACCGGGGCCGGCGGCGTGGTCCGTGACCGCGTGGACGTCGTAGCCGCGGTCGATCGCCGCCTCGATCATCTCCGCGATCGCGAATCCGCCGTCGGACCAGTCGGTGTGGGTGTGGAGGTCCCCGCGGAGCGCGTCGGTCCCGACGAGGTCCGGGAGGTTCCGTTCCGCCGCGGCCGCGACCTCGCCGGTGTCCTCGCGGAGTTCGGGCGGGATCGGGTCCATATCGAGCGCCTCGTAGACGCCGTCTTCGGTCGCGCCCGCGACGTGCTCGCCGGCGCGTTGGTCGGCGTCCCCGTCGTCGGCGTCCCCGTCGTCGGCATCCCCGTCGTCCACACCGGAGACGTCGAACAGGCCGTACTCGTTCAGCTTCAGGCCGCGGTCGATCGCGCGGTTGCGTACCGCGACGTTGTGGGCGCGCGAGCCGGTGAAGTACTGGAGGGCCGCGCCGAACTCGGCGGCGTCGACGATCCGGAGGTCGACCCGCGTACCGCTCGCGCGGACGCTCGCCTTGCCGGTGCCCGCCTCGATGGTCGCGTCGGCCTCGGACCAGTCCGTGAACGCCTCGACGATGGCCGCTCGCGCGTCGCCGGCGACGAGCAGGTCGATGTCCCCGATCGTGTCCTTCCAGCGCCGGATCGAACCGCACACTTCGGCGGACTCGACGACGTCGAGCTCGGCGAGGTGCGCGAGGGCGGCGTCCGCAACGGGGCGCGCATCGCCGAGGCGGGTTCGCTTTTTCGCCTCGCGGGCGAAGGGGATGTTGTCGAGGATGTTCTCCTCGGTCTTTGCGCCGAATCCCGAGACGTCTCGGATCTCGCCCGCCTCGGCCGCCGCCTCCAGCTCGTCGAGCGTGGTGATCCCGAGCGCCTCGTAGAGGGAGCCGACCGTCTTCGGACCGACGCCCTCGACCGCGGTGAGCCCGGCCATGTCGACGGGGAGCTCCGAGCGAAGCTCCTCCAGTTCCTCGATCGAACCGGTGTCGACGTACTCGACGATCTTCGACGCGATGGCGTCGCCGACGCGGTCGATCTCGGCGACGGCGTCCTCGCCCTCGCCCGCGAGGTTCTCTATCGGGGCGGCGTGCTCGCGGACGTTCTCGGCGGCGCGACGGTAGGCGGTCGGTTTGTACTCGACGCCCGTCGCTTCGAGCAGGTCGGCGAACTCCTCTAAGCGGGCGGCGACCTCGTCGTTCCGGCTCATTACGTGTCGCGTTCGAGAGGACGATACTTATTGGTGAGTGCTCGGGAGTCGCTGCCGGTGAATCCTCGACCGCGTCAGCACCTCCATCTACGTCGGCGACCCCGCCCCTACCGGTCGATACCGCTCGCGCCGGCCACGACGCCGGCGACGTCGTCGGGAGTGACGACGGCGACGTCGCCGGCGATGGTCCGCTTCAGCGCGGCGGTCGCGGCGGCCCACTCCAGCGCGTCGGCGACGTCGCCGCCGTCGATCCGCTTCGCGAGGAAACCCGCCACGAACGCGTCGCCGGTGCCGATCGCGTCGAACGTGTCGGCGTCGAAGACGCCCTGTTCGTACACCGCGCCGTCGCGGAGCGCGACCGCGCCCTCGGTCCCGCGGGTGACGACCACCGTTTCGAAGTCGAACTCGGAGGCGAGCCCGTGGGCGATCTCGACCGCGTCCCCCTCGCGGCCCAGCACCTCCCGGGCGTCCCGCCGCGGGACGAACAGCGCGTCGACGTGCGCGAACAGTCCCTCGTAGGCCGCCCGCGCCGTCTCCGCGTCCCAGAGCTTCGCCCGGTAGTTCAGGTCGAACGACCGGGTTGCGCCGGCGTCGCCAGCCGCGCGCAACAGCGCGACCGTCGTCTCGGCCGCCCGCTCGGAGAGCGCCGGCGTGATCCCGGTCGTGTGAAAGCGCGACGCCGACTCGAGCGCGGCGGTCGGGAGGTCCGACGGCTCGACGGTGGTGATCGCGGCGTCGGCGCGATCATAGATCACGTTGGTCCCGCGCGGTTCACCGCCGCGTTCGAGGTAGTAGGTCCCGACGCGGCTCTCCGCGGGATCCGCCCACGAAACTCCGGTACGGACGCCGTGGCTCCGGAGCTCGCCGACGACGCGCCGACCGAGCGGCGAGTCCGGGAGCTTCGAGAGCCAGACGGCGTCCGCGCCCAGCCGCGCCGCGCCGACCGCGACGTTGCTCTCCGCGCCGCCGGCCTGCACGTCGAGTCCCTCCGTGGTCTCCAGCCGCTCGCCGCGCGGGGGCGAGAGCCGGAGCATCGTCTCGCCGAACGTCACCAGATCCGTCACGCCGACCACCTCGTCGGCGCGGTCGACGCGGTCGGCGTGGCCGGCGTGGCCGACGCGGTCGGTGCGGCCGGCTCGAAGGGCCCCGTTGCCGGCGTGGCCGGCGTGGCCGGCTCGAAGGGCCCCGTTGCCGCCGAAGTCGCTGCGGTGTGCATACCGAAGCGTCCGCGGGCGAGTACAAAAGGGTCCGCGATCTATCGAGCGAGCTAGGCGTCCGCCGACCCGTCGACAACGCCGTCGAGTCGGGTCGTCGGGAACAGCGCATCGACGTCCGGATCGGGGTCAACGAGGTGGTAGGCGGTGCCGTCGGGCTCGACGACGCCCGCGTCCGCGAGGTGATCGAGATGCGCGAACGCCTCCCCCGGCCCGTGGAGCACGTGGATATCGACGAGATCGCCGAACAGCGCGGCGGACACCTCCCACGCGGTGGCCGGACCGTCGTCGGCGAGGACCGAGAGCACCCGCCTCGTCCGGTGTCGGTGGTGGTCGAGTACCTCCGCGGCCCGTCGGCTCGGGTCGTCGATCCGCTCGCGGTGCCCCGGGTGCGCGGCGTCGAAGTCGCGATCGACGATCCGCGCGAGGCTCCGCGCGTACGCCGCCAGCGGCCGGTCGACGCGGACGTCGGCCCCGCCGACGTTCGGCGTGTAGCGCGGGAGGAGCGCGTCGCCGGCGAACAGTTCCTCCGGGGCGGTCGACCCTCCCGTGGCGGTCGGCTCTCGGTTCGGGTCCCGGTCCGCGCCCGAGCCCGCCCCCCCGACCGGTTCGTGGCCGGGGACCTCGCGCGGATCGAACGCGAACCCGGTCAGGCCCGCGGTGTGCCCCGGCAGGTGGACGGCTTCGAGGCCGACCCCGCCGGCGTCGATCGCGTCGCCGTCGGCGATCGGGGTCACGTCGGCTGGGCGGCCGCTGAGGTCGGCGCTCACCGACGCGAAGAAGTCCGTCAGTCGATCGCGGTCGTCCGCGGGCATCCCCCACCGGTCGAACGTCTCCCGCTGGAGGTCGTGGTCGGCGAAAAGCGGCGTCTCGGTGCCGTCAACGAGCGGGGCGTCGGCCTCGTGGACGTACACGTCGGCGTCGCTCGCGGCCTGTATCTCGCCGGCCAGCCCGGCGTGGTCCGGGTGCCAGTGGGTGAGGGCGATCGCGTCGACGTCGGCGAAGGCGACGCCGTACTCGGCGAGTCCCGTCTCCAGGTCTTCGCGCGCGTCCGGGAGCGCGACGCCGGTGTCGACCAGCGCGATCGTCTCGCCGTCGAGCAGGTAGACGTCGTTCTCGCCCTCGAACACGGTGTTGCCGAGCTGGATCCGTTTCACACGGAGTCGTCGTCGGGAGTCCTTTTGAGGGTTGCCACCGCGGAGCGCCAATCAGGGAACGCCGATCCGTGAACGCCACGCAAGGAACGCCGATCCGTGAACGCGGTTCAATCGAGAAATTCCACATCGGTAAATTCGAATCGAGCCCCGCCCCCGCTCGCGTCGGTGATCCGAACGTCCCAGCCGATCGGTTATAAGCAGTTGACCCCAGATCGGCGGTGAACACCGCCAACGCCCCAGCCGCCGGACTACGTCCGGCTGTCACCGGGCGAAGCTCGCTTGCCCGAGGGACTGTGTCCCTCGCTGCCAGAGGCGCTCCGCGCCTCGCTGCCGCTTAGTTATAAGCGGTTGGTTTGTTGAAATCTTCAGCAAGAGATATATTTCGACCCGGTTCCGGTCAACACAGAGGATTCACAAAGCGCTCAGTACACCAACTATGATGTCGATCCAATACCTGCAGCATCAAGCGCTTTCTCCCATGATCCAAACCGATTATAGTAGGTCCCTGCACTGTATGGTCCTCGTTGATTCATTTCCGAGGTTTTCGGGGGAACTCCCTGCTCATCCGCTAACTCTCGCAATGCAGTACATAGATCTTCAGTAGAGATGCGTTTCGTTTCTGTACGTGGGGTGAATCCAGCAGCCTCCAAAGCAGCATTCCATGAACCAAATTTTCCGCTATACGTATCAGGGGCCGGGTCGCCATACTCTGCCATATCCTCTTTGGTTGGCGTGTCACCACACTCCTCAGCAACCCGATGTAATTCAGCGATCAACTCCTCTTTAGACCGAGGTTTTCGTGTTTTTTTGGGCTCGAACCCTGCCTCCCTGAGGGCATCATTCCACGATCCAAACGCCCGGTAGTAGGGCGGAGCACTGTACTCACCCGACTCATTCATGTCGGCTGTTGATGGAACGTTCCCGAGTTCCTGCTCTAATCGACGAAGTGCCTGTATCAGTTCATCCTTGCGAAGACGATGTTGTCCCATCAGCGACGTGTTAACGGAGTTGGCTAATCCCAAAATTCGGTGGGTGCCGGATTAGGAGTTCGTCGTTTCTGTTCCGAACGTAATCGCATCAACTAGGAGCACGCCATCTCCGACCTCGAATCTCGGACCCGATTCGTTTGCCACCTTATTAATATCACTCACCAGAGAGTCCGACGGATCCATAGTAAGATCAATAGCGAGATCTTCTCCCGTTGGGATGGCTGCATGATTCGATGGACTGTCTGGGCTTGCACTCGTCCCTGAAATGTCATCATTATCGGTCACTCCAGTAGTTTCAGATAAATTATAAGATGAATCATCATCATTCGTTCTGAACTCATACGCGTCTACAACATCACTCTGGGAGATCGTCTCGGATTCGGTACCGACCTCATCCCCAAATGAATCAAATCCGACACCGACATTCACCGTGCTACCCGAAGTATTCGACACTTTGAGAAGATACCCTAAAGTCTTGGAACTGCTAGTATTCTGTGTCGCCACCTTCACACTCAAATCACTATTCGTTGTGTTACCACTGACGTACGCAGCTGGAAGATCACTGGGATTGTCGATAGTGTCAGCGTAGTCAGAATTCCAATCTGAAGAACCTCGACTCACCGAGAGGTTGCCCGCCGTATACACCTCCATCGTACTATCGGAGGTAGCAGTATTACTGAGAGTAGCTGAGCTGAACACCGCACCACTCCCTGTAGCCAGTGCCCCAAGACCGACGATCATGCTTCGTCGCTTCATATACTCCCGTCTTTTCGCACACCACTTAGTACTGAGTGACTTGAAACATTTCAAGGGGACCTTGAATCTCTTTCAAGGAGCGCCATCCAACTGAGAAAAATCCAACTATCGATGCTCCGAATGTGTGTCAAACGACACCACCCCAGATGAAGTATGGAAGTGTCAAGGCTAAAACCACGCCCCTATGGATATCACGATAAAGAGTCTCGTATCCACAGCGATACAGCGCCAGTGGACCGCCAGCCCATGGCCGTAGCCGGTTCGTCTCGATCACCGTCCGCGGTGGGTCCTGTCTGGCCCAACCGTATCGCCCCCGAGAGAGATGGCCACCACCGCAAAACCCGCATGAGCACCGGACCCGATCTGAAGCGGCAACCAAGCCACGATACCGATGTCGCACACCCGAGTCGACTCAGATTCAACACGAGCCGACGGGGTGAGATGCGATGAGTGTCACCCCCCGATCACCTATCGATCAGCCGCCAGCTGGATCACGCGTCGAACTTGAGTCGCTGTGCAGGCGCAATCGCGTAGCCGAGTGTTCAAACACAGTGCCAGTCTGATCATTGAACGTGCGGTCGCAATCCTTACAGAGATACCGCTGAAACACGCGATAGCTGCCGTACCGAATCACGGATTCGCCACGGCAGCGTGGGCAATAGACGCCATCACGCCAGCGAACCTGTGCCAGCAGGTTTGCGGCTCGACGCTCCGAGACGAACGTCTTGACTGGGAACATCGTTCGTTGGGTGACGCAGTCGCATCACACTTGCCCGCTGTGACTTCCAGTTACTGCTGAGAACTGACCAACAATCCTCTACCCAAGAGCGTTGTTAGTTACGAAGCGAGCGCTCGGAGGCGCAGCGAGGCGCAGAGCACCGCTGGCAGCCGGCGGCTCGCCGCCGGCGACGCCACCACATGTACATACAATCCTCGACGACTCTGGTTGACGTCGAGTGAGCACAGTCCCCCCCACGAACGTGCACATAGAAAAGCATTAGAACGGGCTCGATAACCACGTAAGTGAATGAGTCTGTCCGAGCCGGACCACGAGCTCGTCGTCGCGGAGCTCGGCCGGGAGCCGACGACGGCCGAGGTCGCGCTGTTCGAGAACCTCTGGAGCGAGCACTGCGCGTACCGCTCCTCGCGGCCCCTGCTGTCGGCGTTCGACAGCGAGGGCGATCAGGTCGTCGTCGGGCCCGGCGACGACGCCGCCGTCCTCGCGCTCCCGGCCCCCGAAGCCGCCGACACGCCCGCGCCCGACCGCGACGCCGACGACTACGGCGACACCTACGTCACCTTCGGCGTCGAGAGCCACAACCACCCCTCCTTCGTCGACCCGTTCGACGGCGCGGCGACCGGCGTCGGCGGCATCGTCCGCGACACCATGTCGATGGGCGCATACCCCATCGCCCTACTCGACTCGCTGTACTTCGGCGGCTTCGACCGCGAGCGCTCGCGGTACCTCTTCGAGGGCGTCGTCGAGGGAATCTCCCACTACGGCAACTGCATTGGCGTCCCCACGGTGGGCGGCAGCGTCGCCTTCCACGACGGCTACGAGGGAAACCCCCTCGTCAACGTCGCCTGCGTCGGTCTCACGAACGAGGAGCGACTCGTCACAGCCACGGCCCAGGAGCCCGGCAACACGCTGGTCCTGGTCGGTAACGGTACCGGCCGCGACGGCCTCGGCGGCGCGTCGTTCGCCTCGGAGGACCTCGCCGAGGACGCCGAGACGGAGGACCGCCCCGCGGTGCAGGTCGGCGATCCCTACGCCGAAAAGCGCCTCATCGAGTGCAACGAGGCGCTCGTCGACGAGCGCCTCGTCCTCTCCGCCCGCGACCTCGGCGCGGCCGGGCTCGGCGGCGCTTCCTCCGAACTCGTCGCCAAGGGCGGGCTCGGCGCGCGGATCGACCTCGACCGCGTCCACCAGCGCGAGCCGAACATGAACGCGATGGAGATTCTGCTCGCCGAGAGCCAGGAGCGGATGTGCTACGAGGTCGACCCCGAGGACGTCGAGCGCGTCGAGGAACTCGCCGAGCGGTTCGACCTCGGCTGCTCGGTCATCGGCGAAGTGACCGACGGCAACTACGTCTGCGAGTTCGCGGGCAGGAGTGACGGCGGGGACGGAGAACGCGAGACCGTCGTTGACGTCGACGCCGAGTTCCTCGCCGACGGTGCCCCGATGAACGACCTCGCGAGCGAGGCACCGACACAGCCGGATCGGGACCTCCCCGACCCGGAGCCCTCCCTCGCCGAGGCGGTCGAGGCCGTGATCGCCGCGCCGTCGACCGCGAGCAAGCGATGGGTGTACCGCCAGTACGACCACGAAGTCGGCGTCCGGACCGCGATGACGCCCGGCGACGACGCCGCGATCATGGCGATCCGGGAGACCGCGGCGGACACCGGCGTCAGCGAGGGGGCCGTCGACGGGGACGACGCCGAGGGCGTCGGCCTCGCGCTCTCCTCGGGCGCGAACCCGAAGTGGACCGAGGTGGCCCCCTACGAGGGTGCCCGCGCGGTCGCGCTCGAAAACGCGACGAACCTCGCCGCGAAGGGCGCGCTCCCGCTCGCGGCGGTCGACTGTCTCAACGGCGGCAACCCGGAAAAACCGGACGTGTACGGCGGGTTCAAGGGGATTGTCGACGGGCTCGCGGACGCCTGCGCCGCCCTCGGCGCGCCGGTCGTCGGCGGCAACGTCTCGCTGTACAACGACAGCGTGGAGGGGCCGATCCCGCCGACGCCGACGCTCGCGCTCATCGGGACCACGCGTGGGTACGACGCCCCGCCCGCGGCCCTCGACGCCGACCGCGCCGCCGACTCCGAACTGCTGCTCGTCGGCGCTGGCGGCGGCGCGCTCGGCGGCTCCGAGTACCTCGCGCAAGCGGGCGGCACGGACCGGTTCCCGGCCCTCCCGGGCTCGGACACCGGTGACCTCGCCGACCTCGTCGCGTCGCTCGCGGCGGTCGCACGACACGAGTCGACGCTCGCGGCCCACGACGTGAGCGACGGCGGACTCGCGGTCGCGCTCGCCGAGTTGGTGACCGACGCGGCCGGCGCGGACGCGACCCTTCCCGACCGCATCGCGGCCTTCGAGGAGACGCCCGGTCGGCTCGTCGTCCAGACCACGGACCCCGAGGCGGTCGCGGCGCTCGCGGGCGACGTTCCGGTCTTCCGGCTCGGCGACGTGACGACCGACGGGACGCTCTCGCTGTCCGTCGGCGAGGAGTCGATCGCCCTCGACGCCGACGCGGTCCGCGACCGCCGCGGCGTCATCGAGCGCGAACTGGCCTGAATCGCTGCACGGGACGCCCCGCGTCCGATGCGAGATGCCCCGCGTCCGATGCGAGACGCCCCGCGCCCGATGCGAGACGTCCCGCCACCGAACCGGGTCGTCATCCCTCGACGGGTTCCGCAGCGAGAGAGCGAGCGATACGCTTTTAGGCCTTCCTAAAATACGTAGTGGCAACTACGGGACGCCGAGCGGTTCGGTGCCCGCCACATCGATGGCTCAAACGCAAACGCACTCAGTCGGAACGACGCGATCGGGCGAAGAGGCGAGCGAGTCGAACGTCGCCCCGTCGCTGGATCCGGTGTTGTCGCTGTCGGGCGTGACGAAGGAGTTCGGCCCGGAGACCGCCGTCGACGGCGTCTCGCTCGACGTCCGACCCGGCGAGCTGCTCACGTTCCTCGGGCCTTCGGGCTGCGGGAAGACGACGACGCTCCGGACCATCGCCGGGCTCGAGGAGCCGACCGAGGGGAGCGTCGTCCTCGGGGACGAGACGGTCGCCGGCGACGGCGCGTTCGTACCACCCGAGGAGCGCGACGTGGGGATCGTCTTCCAGAATTTCGCGCTGTTCCCGCACCTGACCGTCCGGGAGAACATCGCATTCGGTCTCGACGGCGACGAGGCCGCGACCGCGGCCCGTGTCGACGAGCTGCTCGACTTAGTCAATATGCCCGAGCACGGCGAGAAGACGCCGGATCAGCTCTCTGGGGGGCAGAAACAGCGCGTCGCGCTCGCGCGGTCGCTCGCGCCGGAGCCCGATGTCCTCCTGCTCGACGAGCCGTTCTCGAACCTCGACGTGCGGCTCCGCGTGGCGATGCGCGAGGAGGTCCGACAGATCCTGAAGGCGGCCGGCGTCACCGCCGTCTCCGTCACTCACGACCAGGAGGAGGCGCTCTCCATCTCCGACCGGGTCGCGGTGATGAACGAGGGATCGATCGAGCAGGTCGGCCGCCCGGAAGCCGTCTTCGAGCGACCCGAGTCGAAGTTCGTCGCCTCCTTCCTCGGCCGGGCGTCGTTCCTGGAGGGCCACCTCCACGACGGGAAGGTCGAGACGGGGATCGGGCGGTTCGACGCCGTCACGCTGGAGGGGTACGACACCGTCTACGACGGCGCGCCGGTCGACGTCCTCGTGCGACCGGACGACCTCCGAGCGACCCCCGCGAGCGCCGAGCTGGCCGACGGCGTCATCGTCTCCAGGCAGTACGTCGGGCCCTCCTTCGTCTACCGGGTCGAACTGGAGTCGGGCGACGTGGTCCACTGCCTGCACAACCACGTGGAGGAGTTCGACCTCGACGAGCCGGTGAGCCTGGACCTCTCGGCAGACCACCCGCTGGCGTGGTACCCGCGGTGAGCGTCCGGTCGAAGCGTCCTCCACGTAGATACGTTCCGGTCGATCTGCTGTCTCCGATGCATTTTATCAACTCGGGGAGTGACAGATACGCATGGCCGGCATCGAACTCACCGATCGAGGGCTGGTCGTCGACCGCGCTCCGAACCGGCTCGACGAACTCGCAGTCGATTTCTCCGCGATCCTCTCTCGGTTCGATATCGACCACGTCTTCGTCGCCGGCTACGTCGCCATTCTCGCCGGCCGATCACGGTCGACGGAAGACATAGACGTCTTCATCGAACGATGTTCCACGGACCGGATCGATGAGCTCGTCGCCGAACTCGAACGCGAGGGATACTGGGGCCCCGCGATGCCCCTCTCCGAGATGTACGAGAATCTCGCGAACGACACGAACATCTGGATCGCACCCGAGGGCGAGATGACGCCGCACCTCGAAGTGAAGTTCCCGGGCGACGAGATAGACGACGCCTCCCTCGAAAACGCCGTGAACGCGCACGTCGGCGGCCACACGGTACCGATCGGACCGTTGGAACTTCAGATCGCGGTCAAACTGTCACTCGGGGGGCGAACGGACCTCGAGGACGCCGCCCACCTGTATACGCTCTTCGGAGAAACGCTTTCCCGTCCCCGTCTCGAAACGTGGGTCGAACGACTCGACGTCGAGGATCGCTATGAACGACTCACATCGGTCTGATGAGGGTTCGATTCCCGCAAGCGACGGCGATCCGGAGCGTTCCCCGCGATACGACCAGGTAGTCCGATGGGTCGAGTACATCGAAGCGAATCCGCCGGCGGTCTGGGGCCCCCAGCAGAACGCGGTCGTCGATGGCCAGATAGAGAGCGCACGGGCAGCCGACGTGAGTGCCGACGATCGCGACCGAATCCGTCGATTCGCCGAACGCGAACTGCGATCGGACGAGATTAAACACGAAGACGAGACGGCGGAGTGACGAGACGGCCCAGTGGAGAGACGGAACGACACGGCGAACGACCGACAAGCCGTCAGTCGCGGAGTTCGTCGAGAGGGAGTCGAGTGAGTCGAGAAGGCATCGAGAACGGTAGACCGCACAATGGCTGATACTGCGCCGAGAGCGACGTGACTGCGTGACTCCCTTCACGCGTCATCTCGACGGATACAGAGGCCGGCTCAGAACGTGAAGAGGAACGGGATGACGTAGGCGATCAGCAGGCCGACGAGGGTGACGGCCGCGCCGATGCCGACCTCGCGGCTGCCGAACGCCTGCATGGGGGCGGTCACGCGCGCGTCCGGGTCGGGCTCGTGTGAGTGGTCGTCCATATCTCCGATTCGCGCGGCGAAATATAAAAACGCACCTGACCGCGATTCGGTGACGATGCGGGACGGCCACCGCGGTCGTCGAGGCAAGGTTCGGGTGACTGGGAAACTCTTATCTGTCGGTTGCGTAATTTGTTCTCGTTGATGGATATACTGGTCGGCGACGCCGAGGCGGTGTTGATATCCGGAGCGACGCTGTCGGGCCGGCGACGGCTGTTCCACCGGATCCTGCACGAGTGGGCGGCGAGACCGCTCGTCGTGTCGACCCTGCAGCCCGCGGATCGCGTGCGGGCGACCCACGAGCGGATGCTCCGCGAGGGTGACGCGGGTAACGGGGATGACGCGGGTGACGCGAGTGATGCGGGCGACCCGGAGGACAGAGACGGCGCGAACGATCCGCTGGTCGTTGACTGCTTGACCAACGCGCTCGGGCGGTCGGCGACGGACGACGACGCCACCAAGTTCGCCCAGCACCCGAGCAACCTCACGTCGATCGGGACGAAGTTCACGGAGTTTGTCGACGGATGCGATTCCGGGGAGCTCGCGGTGGGGCTGTCGTCGATTTCTCCGCTGTTGATGTACGCCTCGTCGACCGACGTGTACCGGTTCGTCCACCTGCTCGTTCAGCAGTCGGCGGGGGCGGAATCACCGGTGGTGGCGACGATCGATTCGGCGGCCCACGACGAGCTGGACGTCGAGCGGTTCGTCCCGCTGTTCGACCGCACCATCGAGGCGCGGCGGGTCGGCGACGAGCAGGAGTTCCGAGTCAGCCGACCGGACTCGACGGAATGGTGGCCACTGTGACGAATCGGACGACACCCCCAGAACGCCTTCATTCATTCGGCGACCAGCCTTTATGATCGACAAGGGCTCTCGGGCCGGGAGGCCCTCCACGAGACCGGCGTTTCGCTCACGACTCGTAATCACAAGGACGGGTATACGGCTGTGAGTATGTCGGACCTAATGACGAGGTGAACCGGTTCGATCCAAACCTATGAATACGAAGTTACACTTGTTTTCCCGTCCGGAATATATTCTTTGCCAAGAGCTGAAACGCATTCGCCCGGAGACACCGACAGCCGCAGCAGCGCTCAGCCATCAACGGATGCACCTCAGGAAGAGCCCCAAGCAACGTCGAAAATCCAGTGCAGCCCATCGGCTGGATCACCACCGAGAGAACCAAGTTGACCGCAAAGAACCCATTCGAAAAGAGAAACAAGATCTCAATGTAGGGTATACACCCCCACAGGATTGGGGTGTACCTACAGTTGGAACCTCTCAGAAAAGAGAAAAGAGTCGGCCACAGCACTAGCCGGCACAGCAACGTGTGCTTCGGCAACAATTGAAAACCACGCCGCTTGCTGGCAATTTTCCTGAATGATGGCGCACGGTTCACATTATCACCATCAAAGACATCGCAGACAACAGACACCAGTCACGACGTCGCTCCAGTTACAGTCGTTTACACACCGTATCTTGCGGGGGGAACTGCCCGCTGATCCACGAGCCCGCACTCGACGACATGGTGGGGTTCACCTGACTCCCCAGCGGATCGCCACTTGTATCTCACCATTCTGCGATCAGATCGGGATTATTCTCAGTCAGAGATCGGTTCATTGATACGCATTTTATACCCAGGACAAGCGCAATACCACAGCCTTTCGGCCGTGGATACGCGCCGTCACTTCGTGACACGTTCCACCGACACACGCATAGTCCGAGGTTCCAATCCCACGGTTTCAACTCACAAGAACCCAGACACAGTAGCAAGGGCAGGTCGACCGGAGCGGATTTCGACCATTCTTCGGAGGTGGGCTCACCGCCAACCTACTGAGACAAGATACGAAACGCCGACGCGGTGAACGCCACTTCTCGAAGAGTGTGCTTGTGCCCGTCGGTCGAGCAAGCACGGCGATGCCTCCTCTGACACCAGGGCCACCACGGCACGGGCGCAGGCCCGACTCGACTGGATCATCGGGCTCACCAGCCGGCTGGAGGCGGTTCTCGAAGAGCACGAGCGCCTCCGCGAGCGGTTTGCGTATCTCACCTACCGGACGGACGTTGCAGTCGTCGTGAACGGTGAGCCGGTCGATCGGGGACATCCGTTCGACGCCGTCACTGACAGTCGGGTGCGCGTGACGCGCGAGACCCAGGACGCGTCTCTCGCACTCGAGCATGCGCCCGATCAGGGCCTCGACGTGTACAGCAACGAGCTGTACGTCACCACCGATCACGACGCGGCGTGGGTGGCGTCGTCGTCTCCGAGGGGAATCTGACGCTCAACTTCGGACGGACGGCGATTCAGTCGGGGTGTGACGGTGGCAGCGAATTCAGGAGACGATCGCTGACGCACGGCAGGCGTTGGACGAACTGGTGAGCGATGGCGCGCTTGACAGCCAGCCACGCGCGAAGATGACGGAACGCCCGATCAGCGACGAAACACTGCGTGAGCGCTGGCGCGATCGCGATCGCTTCCAGCTGGTGACTGACACGCCCGTGAGTCTGGCACGGATTCACGCCGCCCCACAGATTGCGTTCCAGGAGGGCGGCAGTCACGGCGCAGATGCGCTCGTCGAGCGGGGCACCATCGTGCTCGATACGACCGATCCGGCCACCAAGCGGTTAGCGTCGGCGGCTGCAGCGAGCGACTCGGTGATTTCGCTCCCATCACGGTTCGACGTCGCCACCCGGGCCGAGGAGGCGAGTGTCTGGGAGGGGTTCAGTCGGCTGGCAGACCCCGATCTGTCGACACGGCAGGCGCGATACCGCTTGTTCGCGCGAGCGCTGGCCGCGGCGATCGGGACCGACCCGACGCGGTCGACACGACTGCGGAGCAGTTCCGAGTCACCAGGTTCTCCGACGGCGAGTGGGGCGCGCTCGACACCGCCGTGGTCGCGGATTCGACGACGATGTGCTGCGGTGACACGCTGTGCTCCCAGACGAATCGATATAATTTACGCTGTTGAATTCCCAGTCAGCAGATCGATTCTGCAACTGAAACAGCCGTTCAGCAACGACCACCTCCTGATCGATGCAGGGATGGGTGAAACCGCGAGCTCGTCGCGGCTGGGGCTTTGGAAGGGTTCACCGCGCCATCGACAACTTATAAATAATCAACGGCAGAAACACAGCAGTTCACCGAGACAGCAACGACGTAGAAACAGCCGACGGCAACACCACTCTCTCACGTATGAACAATCACCACCACACAATGAGATCCCTACTCCCGCAATCGATCGCCGCTGGATGTGTGCTGCGCGGTGAACTCGCCAGCTTCAAAATGGATATATAAATCAGGCGCTCAGGCCGACCTGATCGTCGTCGAGTTGTATGGTAACTATGCACACAAAACGTCCGAGATAACTGCGAAGTCAGGCGGTTTTGGACGTCGAAATCGTCACATCCATTCCGACGCTCGATCGGGACTCAACGATGGGTTTATATAGAATCACAAACAATCAAGCGTTGTATGAGCCAGCGAATGCAGCAAGGTCAGCCGATGATCATCATGGGCGACGACGCCCAGCGCGTCAAGGATCGTGACGCACAGGAGTACAACATCTCCGCGGCGCGCGGCGTCGCCGAATCCGTACGCTCGACGCTCGGGCCGAAAGGGATGGACAAGATGCTCGTCGACTCGATGGGCGACGTCACCATCACGAACGACGGCGTCACCATCCTGCAGACGATGGACATCGACAACCCGACCGCCGAGATGATCGTCGAGGTCGCCGAGACCCAGGAGGACGAGGCCGGCGACGGCACGACGAGCGCGGTCGCCATCGCGGGCGAACTGCTGAAGAACGCCGAGGACCTCCTCGAACAGGACATCCACCCGACGGCGGTCATCAAGGGGTTCACCCTCGCGAGCGAGTACGCCCGCGAGCAGGTCGACGAGGTCGCCACCCCGGTCGAGCCCGACGACACGGAGACGCTGAAGAACGTCGCCGAGACGTCGATGACGGGGAAGGGCGCGGAGCTCGACAAAGCGGTCCTCGCCGACCTCGTCGTCCGCGCCATCCAGGGCGTCACCGTCGAGGCCGACGACGGCTCGCACGTCGTCGATCTTGCGAACCTCAACATCGAGACGCGCACCGGTCGCGCGGCCGGCGAGTCCGAGCTGCTCTCCGGTGCGGTCATCGACAAGGACCCGGTCCACGAGGACATGCCGACCGACTTCGAGGACGCGAACGTTCTCCTCCTCAACGACCCGATCGAGGTCGAGGAGGCCGACGTCGACACCGCCGTCAACGTCGAGTCCCCCGACCAGCTCCAGCAGTTCCTCGACAAGGAAGAGGAGCAGCTCCGCGAGAAGGTCGACCAGATCGTCGAGAGCGGCGCTGACGTCGTCTTCTGTCAGAAGGGCATCGACGACCTCGCGCAGCACTACCTCGCGAAGGAGGGTATCCTCGCGATCCGTCGCACGAAGAAGTCCGATATCAGCTTCCTCAAGAACGTGCTCGGCGCGCCGATCGTCAGCGACCTCGACTCGCTCACCGCCGACGACCTCGCGGTCGGTACCGTCACGCGCGACGCCGAAGATGAGCTGTTCTACGTCGAAGGCGAGGACGCTCACGGCGTCACCCTCCTGCTTTACGGCACCACGGAGCACGTCGTCGACGAGATCGAACGCGGGATCAACGACGCGATCGATGTGGTCGCGACGACCGTCTCCGACGGTCGGACGCTCCCCGGTGGCGGTGCCATCGAGGTCGAGCTCGCGAGCCGGCTGCGCGACTACGCGGACTCCGTCTCCGGTCGCGAGCAGCTGGCCGTCGAGGCATTCGCCGATTCGCTCGAACTGATTCCCCGCGTGCTCGCCGAGAACGCCGGGCTCGACTCCATCGACCTGCTCGTCGACCTGCGCGCGGCCCACGAGGCCGGCGACGCACACGCCGGGCTGAACGTCTTCTCCGGCGAAGTCGAGGACACGGCCGCGGCCGGCGTCGTCGAGACGGCCCACGCGAAGGAGCAGGCGATCGCCTCCGCCGCCGAGGCCGCGAACCTCGTCCTGAAAATCGACGACATCATCTCCGCGGGCGACCTGTCGACCGCGGGCGACGGCGACGAGGGCGGCGCGCCCGGCGGCGGCATGGGCGGCATGGGTGGCATGGGCGGAGCGATGTAAGCGAGGTTCCGTAGGAACCTCGTTACCGAGCGGGGAGCGAACGCGACCCGCGAGGGTCGATCTCCCGGTAGGTCACACCGCTCTCCATACCCGTTCCGACCGCGCACTGCATCTCGAACACGCACGCTCGCCTTCCCCCGATCTCGTTTTTTGCTCCGCTGAAATCCGTCGTCTGTGAGACAGTCGTTTCGACGGCGGTCAGTCGATCATGTGGCGAGCGACTGCGAGAGTATGGATCTCAGTGGGTTGGGGTGGTCGTTTATAAATGAGAAAGTGGTGTCGCTGGCAGCTGGTTATATATCGTTGCTGACGCAGTGAACACCTCCAAAGCCCCAGCCGCTCGGGTTTAAATCGGTGCTGGCGCGGTGAACACTTCCAAAGCCCCAGCCGCTCGGGTTTAAATCGGTGCTGGCGCGGTGAACACTTCCAAAGCCCCAGCCGCGAGGGCGAAGGCGGCCGCAGCAAGGACCGCAGGAGCGAACGGAGTGAGCGACGAGGACCGCAGCAAGGCCTCCGAGTCGTCGCGGCAGCGAGGCGCAGAGCGCCTCTGGCAGCCGGCGCGGAGCGCCGGCGACTGCCCCTTTGAATCCCACCCCGACTGCACCGCACCCGCACCTCACGCCTCCCCAGCCTCTCCGCTCGTGCCTTATAAAGGCGCTCGCGGCGTCCCTCGCGGGCTCCTCGCGCCCTACCGGGCGCTCAGAGGCACAGGGCGAGAGCGAAGCTCTCGCTTGCAGCCGGCGGCTCCGCCGCCGGCGACAGCGAGGCGCAGAGCGCCTCTGGCAGCCGGCGCGTAGCGCCGGCGACGCCACCGTACCCCCTCGGTCAGTTATAAGCAGTCGTCGCCGCCGCGCTCGTTCGTTTACATACCACGTCGCTGGCGGCGGTCTGCGATCCCTACTCCCGCTATCGCTCACCGCTGTCCCGTACGCAACCGAGAAGCAGCGTTCAGCGACTAGTCGAGAGTGTTCGAGCGCTGCGGTCCTCTCGACTCGACTCCGTCGGCGTCGTCGCTCCGTCGGCGTCGTCACTACGCGACTGAGATGAGAAACGAGAGAAGTCGAACCGAAACCGCGACGGGGCGGCTTACTTGCCCTGGCGGTCGTTGCCGGTGACGCTCGGGCGGGTCTTCTCCGTGCCCTTGCCGCGCGTGCGCTGGCCGCGGCCCTTGGTGCCGGCGGAGGTGAGTCCGCGGAAGGCGCGACCGCGGTGGTCGTCGGAGGTGATCCAGCCGAGGTCGCCGTCGTTCTCGATCGCGGGGTGGGCGGGGTCCACGAGAATCACTTCGTGCCACTTCTGGGAGCCGTCCTCGCCGACCCAGTAGGAGTTGAGCACGCGGAGGTTTCGGTACTTGCGGGAGGCGCGCTCCTCCGCGATGCGCTGGATCGACTTGCGGCGCGAGAGGCGGTTGACGCCCTGGCGCTTCGAGCGGCGGCCCGCCTTGTGGCGCTGCTTGCGCGAGCCGCCCTTGCGGACGCTCACGCGGGCGACGATGACGCCCTGCTTGGCCTTGTAGCCCAGTTCGCGGGCCTTGTCGAGGCGGGTGGGGCGCTCGATGCGCTCGATCGCACCCTCGTCGCGCCACTCCTGTTTGCGCTGCCACTGCAGTTCCGCCAGTTTCCCCTCCTTGGGGGACCGCCATGCGTCCTTGATGTGCGAGTAGAAGCTTCGTGCCATTGGTGTGTCCGCGGACGGTTGCGATTCAGCCGCGAGGCGGCCACATGTCGTCTCGTCCCGGACGCAGGACCGCGACGGCCCCGAATCCGGCGGCGAGTGCCCGCTGTGTCCGCACCAGCGAGTTGCCCGTACTTCCCGCGGTTCGCCCTTAACCGCTTCGCTACGGCGTGCGCGTGGGTGTCGGTGGCACGCGCGGGTAGCCCGGGGGAGTGAGAGCATGCACACGATCAGACGATCGGGTGCATAACAGCCGACGGCAACGACCGAAGTGAGTTCCCGAGGACAGTCGAAGGCGTCGCTCGTCGACGGTCGTTCTTCAAGGCGAGTCTGTCGTCGGAACGCTCTCGACGCCGACAGCGCCCCGGCTGCCGAGGCGGATCGCTCCGCGCGGACAGCTGACACTCGGGCTAGAGCCGGGGGTCGGCGGGGGTCGGCGGGGGTCGGCGGGCGGCGGGGGTCGGCGGGATTCGGCAGGGTTCGGCGAATCTGGCATCGAACGGCTGGTGCGTCAAGCTCGCCGAGGGACCCATTGCGGTCGGAGAAAACCGGCGACGACGAACGACCGATCCGCCTGTCACACCGAGATCGGTTCGACGCGCCATCGAGACGCGTGTGCCTCTGGCTTCGTCGCCGGCGGGAGTCTGAACACGGTCACGGTACGAATAGCTACCGAGTCGTGCAATTCTGGACGCGGTCGTCGTCGCGGTAGTGTCGTCGCGGTAGTGTCGTCGTGCTCGCCGTCGCTATCGCGAGTCACCGTTCGGGCACAGATCGATCAACACGAGCGCAGGGGGTCGCCTCCGCGGCGGTCGGTCGTCACTCGGTGTCGAACGCGTCGGCGACGTCACGGTTCTCGGCGGCGAGTCGCCAACGGCTTGAACACCGAGTTTCAACGATGATTTATCACTCAAATTCAGAGACGAAATCTTCGGACAGCTCATCAGCGAGTTCTCCACCTGTAAGCCACGTTACCTGACCACGATCATATCCGTATTGTGGTATCAAGGAGCGTGCCGCTTCACCCAACGGAATATCGTTCGTGACAACTGTGACCCGACGTGCAGTTCCGCTATGAAGCATTTCGAGAGCCAATCCAACCACCTCCGTGTCCGTCTTCTCTACAATATCTTCTGGACGATCACTCGCCGTTGCAATGAACGCCCGCGCTTGATCCATCACCTTCGAGACATCTGCGACCGAATACGTCGGGCTTTCGGTGACTTTCATCCAGCCCTCTCGGATTGCGTCGTCGACAGCGGTGTCTGAGAGTGAATACGCCTCCAGTGACGGGTCGCCGGCTACTTCGGCGTACACTTGTGGTGGAACCCGGAAGACAACGTCTCGCTGACGAGCCTCGCGAGCCAAGGCCTGAAAGCGAGTGCTTTCCCGGCGTCCACAACTGATGAGAACCGAGGAGTCGAGCAGAATTCCCACGTCGTTTCTCATCCCGGAGTCACTCCTCGACGACCGGTCGGAGCGCGTCCAGGATGATCCCCGCCTCCATCGGTGTGATCGATTGCTCGCGGGCCATGATGCGGTGTGTCACCGAACCGTCCGCGTGCTCGCGGGCGTAGTCGAGGGCGACGGCGAGCCCGTCCAACCCGTGTCGATCGAGGTACGTCTCGATGTCGTCGTCTCGCTGTCCGCGGGCGACCGCTTCGATGAGCGCGGGAGTGATTCGGCGTTCGGCGTCGCCCTGGATCAGTTGGAGGTCGACGTCCAGCGCGGTGTAGGTCGCCGGGCGGCCCTCGTTGGATTGTTCGATGAAGCCCGCGGCCTCGAGTTCGTCGACGTACTCGTAGACGGTCCGCTGTGGAATGTCGAGCTCGTCGACGAGCGCTCGGACTGGCGTCTCCGGGTGCCGACGGAGATACGTGTAGATCCACGCTTTGCGGGCGTTCAACAGTAGTTCGAACGCGGTCCCGCCGGTACCGAGCGGAGTCGCTCGATTCGCGTCTCTCGTGGCCATCTCTAACTGCGAATTGCACGCAACTCGCAATAAGACTTGTCTTCGGTTGTCGGCGAGTGCGGATCGTGGCGATCGCGGTGCGACCGCTTGCAGTGGGCGCGAGAGTAGCGCAGTCGTCGTCGCGGTAGTGTCGCGGTAGTGTCGTCGTGCTCGCCGTCGCTATCGCGAGTCACCGTTCGGACACAGATCGATCAACACGAGCGCAGGGGGTCGCCTCCGCGGCTGTCGGTCGTCACTCGGTGTCGAGCGCGTCGGAGACGTCCCGGTGCTCGTCGCGGTCGGCTGCCGCGACTCGGCGGCCGAGTTCTCGGCGATTGTCCGCCATCACTCGTCGAGCGGCGTCAACGCTTCGCGGTCCGCGTCCTCCAGTTCCCGGAAGCGCTGCTTCAGGTCCTGTCGGCGGCGCTGCGTGGCGAGTTCCCGCAGGAGGTCGTCGTACGTTTGTTCGGGCGCTTTCAGCACGTCGAGTGCCGTCCGCGTCTCGTCGGTCACCGGGATGCGTTTGTCCGCCGGCAGAGCTCTGTCCGGGCGTCCGAGGCTGGAAGGAGTGAATCGTACTGGTGTGCCGAGGGCTCGTCAAGTCGCTCGAGCGATTGCTCGACGACGCGTGATCGGTCGCTGTCGAGGTATCGATCTGCATTCGAGTGCGATCGTCGCAGTCGCTGTCGCTGGTGGGTGCAGTGCGATAAAGAAAGACCGCGTGTGGGTCGGCCCGCGTGGGCCGGTAGTTAGCGAGTGTGGGGTCTCGCTGCTGCGTTACTCGGTACGCCGCGTAGCGAGGAGCGCAGCCGCGATGAGGGCGACGAGCGCGACGAGTGCGCCGAAGCCGGGCGTGGAGTCGTCGGTGTCGTCACCGTCGTCTCCATCCTCACCGTCGTCGGAGCCGTCGTCTCCGTCGTCGGAGCCGTCTTCACCGTCGTCGGTGCCGTCTTCACCGTCGTCGGAGCCGTCGTCACCGTCTTCACCGTCGTCAGAGCCGTCGTCTCCGTCGTCGGATCCATCTTCACCGTCGTCAGTGGATTCGACGAGGATGGCATCGGCTTCTTCAATATTGGTGCTGCCGACGCGGAAGTGGAGCGTCGCTTCGTTGTCGACTTCACCTTCGGTTGTGTCTATCGTCGCCTCGAACGTGCCGTCCTCAGAAATCTCCGCATCATTATCCGTCAGGATGAACTGTGTGGAGACATCCGAAGACGAGCGCAGGCGCACACTTACGTCCGATCCGGGCGCGACGTTCGTGGTACCCGTGATGGACGCTTCCTCGTCGACTGCAACTTCGACGAAGTCGTCAGCGTTCTCGTTGTCGAAGGATGCTTCGCGGTCCGCCAGATCGAAGCTGGCCTCTGCGGACGCCTCATCACCTGCCGCAAAGTATGGGAACGAGTCATCACCGTCGGTACTATCCCACTCCGGCGGGGAGTTTGCATCGTCGAATCGGTAGCGATTGTCATCAGTCACGTACTCGTAGGTGACATCGAAGCTGTCACCGTCGGAGACGGACTGGTCGAACGTATCCTCGTTGCTCGTGTCAGCGACGACGAAGAACTGGCCGTCACCGAAGTAGACGGTCGTCTCCGCGAAGTTAAGCTCCGCCGGTTCCTGATTCGCAGTCGCCGACGTGGCTTCGACGTCGAAGTTCACACCCTGCTCGTTGGCGTCATCAACGAGGGTGTTAAAGACATCACCGTCGATACCTTCGTTGAGATTCGTGAGGTCATTCCCGCTCTCTTGTGCGATATACCCCTCGATACCGGTTGCTTCGACCTGAATGACCATCCGATCGTCCAGAGCGATATCTTCACTTTCGGTCGCGTCTTCGAGGAGTTCCTCGACGTCGTCGGCGTCATCCGTGCTACCAGCGGGTACCGTGTGCGTGGTGATACCGTCGATAGCCGGCTCGACGAGGTCGAGCGTTGCGATATCTCGTTCGTTCTCGACGACGAGGTCACCGTCATCGTCAACAGAGAACGCGCCGTTGCTCGCGATCAGGTCGTACTCGGTCGGCTGGAGCGGCCGTGCCAGATCACCCTGATCGAGTCCGTTAGAACTCGTTCGGAAGTCGGCAGTATCGGTGAACGGATCGCCGTCATCGTCCTCGAACGACGCTCCTTCGCTAACTGCGTCGGGCTCGACGATGTCGTCTTCCGAGGAGTACGCGTTAGCGGTTTCATCAGTTCCGAGCGTCCGCGTGTTGACCTGGAAGGTTACTTCGTCGTCATCGTTGTCGTCTTCGACATAAACCACGTCGAAGTAGCCAACGTCGTTACCGCCGATGCTGACGAAGGTGCTGTCGGAATCGTCGAGTTCGACAGTGATCTCAGCGATATCACCCGCCGCAGTGGTAGTGATACCGTCGGCAAAGTCCGCCGAAACATCTTCTTCTTCGAGCGTCATCGACGCGCTGTCGCTGGCTTCCGTGTCGTAGACTTCGAGGTTGAATTCGTAGTCGCCGGCATCGATATCCGTGTTGCTGAAGTCGGCAACGATGGAGTCGTCTCGGTACCCGCGGACAATGATCTCGTCGTCATCCTGATTCTCGGCGCGGTCGACACCGTTGACGGTGCTTTCGCCCTCGAACAGATCGTCGAGATCGTCGTAATCAAGGCCGTCAGCACTGATGTTGACGTTGTAGCTGTTCCGCTGCGATTCGACCTGGAGTTCGGCCTCTTCCTCGCCGGAGTCGTAGGTATCCTCTGCCCACTCAGCGCTGAGTTGCTGAACAGTCAGCTCGAAGGTGTTGTCGCGTGTTTCATCAAGGTCTGGCCCACGAAGGAAGTAGTCACCGGATTCGAGGGAATCGGTGTCGATCGTGAGATCGCCGTCGGAATTCGTTTCGTACTCGGCCTCGAACGTACTGGAGCTAATGTCATCTCCATCGTACTCGTCGACCGAACGGAGTACGTACCCCGTGTCAGCTTGGATGTCTACCGCGTTGACAATTTGACCCTGATACACAATACCGGGGTTGGTATCGCCGTCGACAACGAAGTCGACGTCGGTCGGGTTACTCGTTTGAGCGGTCGCAGAGCCGGCAAAGCCGACAGCAGCCATGGAGAGAACCATGAGCAGACTGAAAAAGACCGCACCGACTTTTCTGCGTGTGTTGGTAGTGTTTGTCATTGTGTGATGTTGGTGGTTGGAGTGCGTCGGTCGCTTTCGCGACGGAGGGAATCTGCATGTGTAATGTGAGCCGGTTTTGGTAAATACTTTGTGTGGATGAAATGTCCAAGAAACACCGGATACCAAGCGCCTCAGCACTCAAGAACCATCTTTGGATAATGAAGAGGGCGGCGAACACGATCAATGACAAACAGCGTAACTCAGGAGTGTCAATTCACATCACGAAATGCACATCAGTGAGATGGCATTCGAGGTAAAGCCGCGGATGACGACTGGTTTCTCGCGGTGGTTCTGTTGCTCGCGGATTCAACGCTGACCGATCGCTGACGGTGGAGAAGCGCGACCGAGATGCAGTCGATGAGACGAGAGCTCGGAGGATCGCTGTCGCTCAGGAATTGAGCCAAATAAAGAAAACCGCGTGTGGGTCGGCCCGCGTGGGCCGATAGTTGGGTAGCTGCGAGTCGCGAGCGCGGCAGCGACGTTAGTCGTTGCGGCGGGTCGCGAGGAGCGCAGCCGCGATGAGGGCGACGAGCGCGACGAGTGCGCCGAAGCCGGGCGTGGAGTCGTCGGTGTCGTCACCATCGTCTCCATCGTCACCGTCATCGGTGCCGTCGGACCCGTCGTCCGAGCCGTCTTCGCCGTCATCGGATCCATCCTCACCGTCGTCGGATCCGTCCTCACCGTCTTCACCGTCTTCACCATCCTCACCGTCTTCACCGTCTTCACCGTCTTCGCCATCCTCACCGTCTTCGCCGTCGTCGACGGATTCGACGAGGAGGGCGTCAATCTCTTCGATGTTGGAGCTGCCGACGCGGAAGCGGAGCGTCGCTTCGTTGTCGACCTCACCTTCGGTCGTGTCGAGAGTCGCTTCGAACGTGCCGTCCTCGGAGATCTCCGCGTCGTCATCCGTCAGGATGAACTGCGGGGAGACGCCCGAAGCCGAGCGCAGGCGGACGCTGATGTCCGTGCCCGGGGCGACGTTCGTCGTGCCAGTGATGGACGCTTCCTCATTGACAGCGACTTCGACCTGGTCGTCAGCGTTCTCGTTGTCGAAAGTCGCCTCGCGGTCCGCCAGCGAGAAGCTGGCTTCCGCGGACGCGTCGTCACCTGCCGCGAAGTACGGGAACGAGTCAGCGTTTGCGTTGATGTTCCACGCAGGCGGCGAGTCAGTGTTGAAGCGGTAGCGCTCATCATCGTCAGTCACGTACTCGTAGGTGACGTCGAAGCTGTCACCGTCGGAGACGGACTTGTCGAACGTGTCGTCGCTGCTCGTGTCAGCGACAACGAAGAACTGGCCGTCATCGAAGTAGACGGTCGTCTCCGAGAAGTCGAGCTGGGCCGGGTCCTGGTTCGCAGTCGCCGACGTCGCTTCGACTTCGAAATTCACGCCTTGTTCGTTGCCATCGTCAACGAGGTCGTTGAGGACTGCACCGTCGACGCCCTCGTTGAGCGAATCGAGGTCCTCACCGGACTGCTGGGCAACGTAGCCTTCGATACCGTCAGCTTCGACCTGAACGACCAGCCGGTCTTCCAGGGCGATGTCTTCGACCGCAGTCGCGTCTTCGAGGAGTTCCTCGACGTCGTCGGCGGCGTCAGTGTCATCGGCGGGAGCCGTGTGCGTGGTGACGCCGCTGACGGTCGGCTCGACGAGGTCGAGCGTCGCGATGTCGTGTTCGTTCTCGACGACGAGGTCACCGTCGCTGTCGACGGAGAACTCGCCGTTACTCGCGATCAGGTCGTACTCGCCAGCCTGAATCGGCCGCACCAGATCGCCCTGGTCGAGACCGCCAGAGGCCTGACTGAAGTGCGTGGCGTTATCGAAGGGAGTACCGTCCTCATCTTCGAACGTCGCACCGTTGTCGGCCGCATCGGGTTCGACGATATCGTCCTCCGTGGAGTAGGCGTCGTCAGATGCGTTCGTACCGAGCGTACGCGTGTTGACCTGGAAGGTCACTTCGTCGTCGTCATCGTCATCCTCGACGTAGACGACGTCGAAGAAGCCGACATCCTCGCCACCGATACTGACGAAGGTGCTGTCGGAGTCTTCGAGTTCGACCGTCACTTCGGTGATGTCACCGGCCGCGGTGGTGGTGACGCCATCTGCGAAGTCAGCCGAGACGTCTTCTTCCTCAATCGTCACCGAGGCACTGTCGCTCGCTTCAGTGTCGTAGACTTCGAGATCGAACTCGTAGTCGCCGGCGTCGATGTCGGCAGCACTGAAGTTCGCCTCGATGGAGTCATCCCGGTAACCCCGGACGATAATCTCGTCGTCGTCAGAGTTCGCGTCGTGGTCGACACCATTGATCGCGGTGTCACCGAAGATAGCGTTGAGTTCCTCGTAGTCAAGGCCGTCAGCGCTAACGTTGACGTTGTAGGAGTTCCGCTGCGACTCAACGTTGAGTTCAGCCGCTTCCTCACCAGTGTCGTAGGTGTCCTCGTCCCACTCAGCACTGAAGTCCTGAACGGTCAGTTCAAAGACATTGTCTCGATTCTCATCGAGACCTCCACCGCGGAGGAAGTAATCATTAGATTCGAGATTGCTCGTATCAATCTCGATTTCACCGTCAGTGGCGGTATATTCGCCCTCGAACGTACTGGACGAGACGTTATCACCGTCGTACTCGTCAACCGAACGAAGGACGTAGTCTCCATCACTGAGGCTACTGGCGACTATTTCCTGTCCCTGGTAGTAGATGTTCTGTGAGGAACCACCCTTCACTGCGTAATCAACATTACTGTCTCCGCTATTGTCATCATCAGTAATGCTAATTGTTGCGAGTGAGAAGTCGGTGATGTCTGAATTAGTACTATCTTGGACTGAGAGATGAGCGTCCTCATTCACGTTACTGTCGACATTTTCCCACGTCACATCAGCGCTAAAGCTGACAGTAAGAGTCTGATTGTCTGCCGACGTATCAGGACTGACAGAGAACGTCAGTTCATTGTTGGTCCCGTCACCTGCATCAGCAAGTGAAGGGCCGGACGTGGTACTGAAGGACTGTCCAGTGTCGTTTTCGATGCTGAAATCATCTGGGCCACCAGTGATTTCACCTTCATCCGGAAGGGTGACTTGGAAATCATCGGTGTCTCCATCGTCAGAAACATTGTCAACCGTAAACTCTACGTCGTGGGTCACCGTGGTGGATTCAGTCGGATTCTGGTTAGTGAACGTGTCACTAGATGGTGAATCCGCCGCTGCTGCGGTACCGGCGAAGCCGGCGAACCCAACAGCAACCATGGAGATGACCATAACCGCCGCGAAGAAGACCGAGCTGGCCTTCTTTCGCGTGGATGTATTGTCGTTTGTCATTGTTGTTGTGTGTTGTCTGCGTCGACCACAGCAGCTTTCCCGGCACCTCGCGCCCGATCTTCGTCGCCGCCGACATCATCATCAGAGTGCGACCGGACTCGGCTTTCGGTACTTAATACTGCAGTCATTTGGGTAGGGGTTGCGTGTGAGACATGCAGCGGTCGATATAAATGCTTTGTGGGGTGTGCGGTGTGTGTGAAACGGTGACAATGCCGCGTTGAGGGCTGAGACGCCCGATCCGCGTTCCGGGGGCGGCAGGTTCGCCTCGATTACGAGTATATATACCCCCGATCGGGGCGATCTGATGGGGGAGCGCCCGAGGCGCAGCATTCGCGCAGCGCTCCGACCGACTCGGTTCAAGATGGTGGTGACACGTCCCGAGCGCTCGCGCGTGTGCGCGAGTGTAGAAGAAATCATTGGGGTGGTGAGAGAGCGTGTAGTGAGCCGACGGCGAAGACGTCGGCACGGGGCGGCGGCGAGAGCGACCGACCGCCCGGACCGCCCGGAGCGACGACGCCGGTCCGAACGTCGACGCCGGTGCGACTTGCGGTCTGGGCTGCCGAGTACCGATAACTGAACCCCGCAGATCGTAATACAGTATAAATACGAAGGTAAAAGAATCCATAACAGCAATGGCCGCAACCAACAGTGAACACATGACCCGCTCGCGCGGACTAATCACGTTCACCGAACGGGAACGAATAGCGGATATAGAGGGTGTTGAGAATTCAAAACGCTATCAAGCCATTTTCAGAGTTCGCCGTCGAATCAACGAAGAGGTGGTCGAAGAAGTAGATCTGCACAGGAAATATCATCCGGATCTCCTCGAAAAACTGCAAGCTGTCGTGTGTAATGAGGAATGACAGACTACGAGGTGACGCCGCCGCCGGATCGGCTGGCCGACCGCGTGCAGCTTCGCATCGCGTTCTCAACGGAACGCGGCGAGGTGACGCAGTTCATGATCCAACTGGAATACTGGCTGGAGGGCGACTGGTGTGAGGTCGTCCGCTACGACCACGACCGTGACGCACCCGGAGGCCATGACATCACCGAAGAAGGCCTGCATCGAGATGTCTACCGGGAGGGGAAGAAAATCCGGTCGGAAGATGTCTCGCCGCCGATCCCGGCGAACGAGGGGTTCGATGCCGCCGAAGAAGATTTACGCGAGAACGTCGAAGGGTGCATCAAGAGGTTCGAAAAATGGCACGAAGTGAAAGACAAGAGTGGCCTGTGAGCGACGAAGAGTTCGAGTCGATGCCCGAACGCATCAGCAGCCACTTCGACCGGGTACGCGACTTGGTGGAGCAGGAGACCGACGACTCCGACGCCTGAGCGAAACTTTTTTGCAGTTCGTTTTCTTGGTAGCCATCTGCTTGGAGACAGAAGGTTCGCGTCCCGATAGTCTGATTCCTGACGGAGGGAATTCGGGTCGCGGTCGACGTTCCTCTTCGAGACGCTCGCTTGTTCGGCGGCGACGCCGCGGACGACGTGCTCCGCTTTCTGGCGCGACACCGCGACGAGTCGTTCTCGATGACCGAGATCGCCGAGGCGGTCGGCTACTCCCGACTCGCTGCCGATAGAAATTGTACGCCGTTGACCCGGTGAGAGACGGTAGGTGTTTTTGCGGGACACGGCCCCACGTGATCTGTTCGTTCCAGTCGTTGATCTTCTTCAAAATCCGTGTCGCACCGTCCGAGTCATCCTGCTGGATCGCTTCGATATCGTCAGACGCTTCCGGGAGAATACGGAGTTTGCTCGGTGAACGCGGCACGTTACTCGTCGAGGTCGATTCCGAGATCGGCCGCTACCTCTGCAACCGTGAGGAGCTCGTCTTCTTCGGCTTCGTCGAGCGCTTCAGCGCGCTCGGAGAGTACCGCCCGCTCGTCCGGCAACAGCTCGTCTTCAGCCGGGGTGTTTGGGATCTCTCCGTCAGTAGCCATGTGACACAGTGGGCGCGTCATACAGGTAACTGTTTTCACGGAGGCGTTCGATCCGTGTTTTCTGCATATCGATGGGATAGAGTTTCACGGGTTTCCGCACCGTCACCACATTCTGTTGAGCCGATAGAGATCGTCTCTTCGATTCGCTCGCCCACGTCGATCGTCCTCGTTCGTCGGATGTTCGTAGTACAGTTGGCGTGATCTCCGGTCGTCCGTCGCCACTCGAATCCACCAGCGTTGACGAGTACCGTGACGACCTCGTGTCCTAAAATGTCCGTCTCCCCATCTACTCGAGTACGTCCGGCGGCTGCTGGTCACCCGTCGTGTTGTCCGCCGGATCGATTCCCATCGCCTGGAATTCTGCGTCCGTCGGTTCGCGTCCGGTGGCTCCGTGGTAGCGGGCGATCGCATCATCGAGGGTTTCGAGGACGGTACCGCGTGCGGGTCCGTGCGTCGTCACGCCCGTCTCAACGTCTTTGGCGATCCACCACTCGTCTGTTCGCCAGCAACGGATCTCATCCGCGTGGTCGTCGCCCGCTCTCGTCGACGTGGCCATTGCGTGTATGCTACGTCCTGAAACCGGAATACTGAGTTGGGTGGTGCGTGGGACACCGGCGTCGTCGGTGGCGACCCTCGCGCGGTGACCGATACCGAGCGACGCCGCAATCGAGGGTGCAAGCGACTGTGCGAGCGACGTGCGATCGACGGTGACACACTACCAACGGCCGAGCGGGCAGATGACGACGGTAGCGTGGAAGCTGGGGGATGCGACGTACGCAACTGCAGCGCGGTGACCATCTCCAACGCTCCAGACGTTCGTTTATACGTGATCGTTGCTGGCGCGGTGAACATCTCTAACGCCCCAGCCGCTTACTTATAAACAGGTCACGGCGCGGTGAACATCTCCAAAGCCCCAGCCGTGAGGCGAGCGCACGCTCGTTGCGCTCCTCGTCACTCGCTTCGCTCGTTCCTGTGGTGCTTACTTCGCCTGCGCCCGCCTCACGACTGCCCCTTTGAATCCCACCCCGCACCACATCCGCACCTCAGGCCTCCCCAGCCTCGTCGGCCGCCCTCCGCGTTGCTCCGGACGACCGACTCCCTCGCGGGCTCCTCGCGCTCGCTTAAAAGCGAGCGCTCAGAGGCGCGCCACCGCCTCGATTTATCACAGATCGTTGTCAGCAGCGTCAAAGACGTCTGGGCGGTGCGGTGGCGTGCCCGGGAGTGGCCCGGAGGGCCGCGACCGGACCGCGAGGGACGCGGCGAGCGAGGTGCGAGTGAAACGAGCACCTCGAATGCGAGCGGCGAAGCCGCGAGCAACGAGCCGCGAGGTTGGGGAGGTATGAGGTGTCGGGCGGAGTGGGGTGGGACTCAAAGGGGCAGCCGCGAGGACGAAGCACGGCGACGGAAGCACCACAGGAACGAGCGAAGCGAGTGACGAGGAGCGCACCGAGCCGCGCGAGTCGTCGCGGCTGGGGCTTTGTAGGTGTTCACCGCGCCAGCAACGATCACGTATAAGGGAGCGACTGGGGTGTTATAGGTGTTCACCGCGCCAGCAACGATCACGTATAAACGAACGTCTGGAGCGTTGGAGATGGTCACCGCGCCAGCAACGATCACGTAGAAGCGAGAAACTGAGAGTATCAAAACACTCACCACGGCAGCAACGAGCACGCATGAGGAGTACTGAGTCGACTCCACTGTTCGTGACTGTGCGTTCGGGTCGCCCACGCGCAGTAGTTTTAGGCCGCCTGAGCCCGAGTATCGGATAGGCGCGGTCGGGCGTGCGCACCGCCCCGGGTAGGGGGTCACGCCCGGCCGCGCCGTATTCCCCCGGGATCGACGCTCGCGGCTCGGGCGTCGACCGCCGCGAGACGGTCAGCGCGGCGAACTGTCGCGCGATCGACGCGCGAACGCGACCCACAGAGGCACACCCGTGTGAGGCACACGGCCCGCGGGTCGCACGTCCGCTCGGTCCGTCACTCAGAGGAACACATAGATCCTCGCTGACAGATGTGTACGTAGTTACGGGCGGTTCCGCCGTCCCACGAGACTCACTCGTCCGCCGCGAACAGCCCGGCGACGATGGTGTCGATCAGCGCGTCCTCCACGCGCTCGTACGCCACGTCGCTCCCCCCGATGGGGGCGTCCCGCGAGCGCGCGACGAACACGAGCGCGTGGAACAGCGCGTCGACCAGTTCGGGGTCGTCGAACCGGAACCCCTCGACGGCGGCCCACCGACTGGCGAGCGGTAATTCCGCGTCTCCCGCGTCTCCCGCATCCACCACATCCACTGCATTCCTCGCGTCTGCGTCGATCGACGCCGCCTCCGCCGCCGAGAGTCGGTCCTGGAGCGCCCGCAGCTCCCCGTCGACGATCAGCCGCGAGATCAGGGGGTTCGACCGGACCTCGCGGAACATCGTCCGCAGAAGCGCCCGGACCTCCTCGCGCGGCCCGTCCGCAACCTCGACCGCCGACTCGATCTCGCGTTCGAGCGCGGCGCGCTCGACCCGAAGCACCGCCACGTACAGCGCCTCCTTCGAATCGAAGAACTGGTAGAACGTGCTCGTCCCGATCCCGACCGCCTCCGTCACGTCCTTGATCCGCGTGCGCTCGAACCCGAACCGATCGAACAGCTCCCGACCCGCCTCGATCAGCTCGGCCCGGATCCGCTCGCGCTCGGCCGCCGAGAACCCGCTCATCGCGCTCCCCCGCCGGTGCCGTGTTCCGGACCGGAACCCTGCCCCCTCCCAGCAGCCAGTCTCGCGCGCTGTCGTTCCATCGAGCACGGCTACGAATCCAAAAACAAAGACGTTATGGATTCGTGAACGGACGGATAACCGTGAAGCGCACGGCGGCGTCCTCCGACCCGAATCGGACCGAATCGACGCGTCCGGACCGTTACGGCGGCTCTGACCCGGTTCGGACCCGCGGAGAGTCCGGCGCGGGGCCGCGGGACGCCGTCGCGACGCGGGATTCAGCATGAAACGGAACACAGTGGTCGTCTCGGTCGTGGTACTGGTGCTGGTGACGAGCGGAACGGCCGGCTTCGCCGCGGGAGCGACACCGACGGCCGACGCCGCCGGGGCACAGAGCCTCGACGCGGGCGCGGTCGGCGGTTCCCTCGCTGACGAGGGCGATGGCACGATCGGCACCTCCCTCGCCGACGGGGCCGCGACGACGCCGTTCCAGACGGCCGGACAGGAGCTCCCGTTCGTCCGCGGGTCCCCCGACCTGAGCGTGTCGACCGCGAGCCCGACGGTCACGCCGGGACAGACGAACGAGCTCGCGCTCCAGGTGACGAACGACGGCGACCTGGACGTCGGCATGGGCGGTGACGCTCGGGCCATCGTCACCACCGCGCGCAACGTGCGCGTCGAGGCAGACGCCGAGGACACCCCACTCACCGTCGAGACGGGGACGGTCGCGATCGGCTCCGTCACCGAGGACCGGCCGGGCGAGGCACCGATCGCGGTGACCGTGCCCGAGGACGTCGAACAGGGGACCTACGAGATCGACGTCGAACTGGAGTACGCCTACACCCGCCAGCAGTCGGGCGGCGTCACCTACGACCGGTCCGCGACCGTCACGGAGGAGGTCGAGGTGGAGGTCTCCGACGACGCGCGCTTCGAGATCGTGAACGCCACGACCGACGCGCAGATCGGCGGCGAGGGGATGCTCGAAGCCGAGATCGAGAACGTCGGTGCCGACACCGCCCGCGACGCAAGCGTCGTCCTGGAGTCGTCGAGCGGGGGCCTCGCGTTCGGCGAGAGCGCCAGCGACGCGGCCCGGATCGACGAACTGGCCCCCGGGGAGACGAGGACCGTTCGGTACGACGTCGGGTTCGCCTCGGGCGCGCCAGTGCGCGAGTACGCCCTGAGCGGCTCCGTGCAGTTCGAGACGAGCGAGGGGCTCCAGCGCGCCGACGAGGCCATCTCCGCCGGTGTGACCCCGGGCCCCGAACAGCGGTTCGCCGTCGACGACGTCGAGTCGGACCTGTACGTCGGCGAGGAAGGGACCGTCACCGGGACCGTGAGAAACGACGGGCCGAACGAGGCCCGCAACGTCGTGGTGCAGTTCGCCGAGGAGTCGGAGAACGTGATCCCGATCGAGCGCTCGGTGGCCGTGGGGACGCTGGGGCCGGGCGAGTCCGACGAGTTCCGGCTCCCCGTCGAGATCGGCGGCGAGGCGAAGGCGATCGACCGCACGGCCGATATCGCGGTCCGGTACCGGAACGCCGAGGGCGAGACGCGCGCGTATCAGGACCTCGAGCTCCTGTTCGATGTCCAGCCGAAGCGCGACCAGTTCCTCGTCGAGGTCGACGACCGGGAGATCGAGACCGGGACGGGGACCGAGATCGACGTCCGGATAACGAACAACCTCGACGAGACCGTCACGGACGTCGAGGCGCGCCTGTTCGCGGACGACCCGCTCGACAGCGGCGACGACGAGGGGTTCGCGTCGGCGCTCGAACCCGGCGAGTCGACCACGATGACGTTCGACCTCGAGGCGTCGGGCTCCGGGACGGCGAAGACGTACCCGATCTCCTTCGACTTCCGGTACGACGACGCGGATGGGAACAGCCAGCTGTCGGACACAACGCGGGTCCCGATCGACGTCGTCGAGGGCGAGGGCGGGTTCCCTGCGGGGATCGCGCTCGGCGTCCTGGCGCTCGTCGCCCTCGTCGCCGGCGGCGTCTACTACGCCAAGAGGCGATAGATGGGCCGCGCCGGTCAGCGGATCGAGGACGGCGTCGCCCGGCTCAACGAGTGGATAGTCACGCGGCCGCGGACCGTCATCGCGCTGTTCCTGGTGATGACCGCGGTCTTCGCCGGCGGGATGACCGCCGTCGAGACCCAGACGGACGCGACGGCAGGCTTCTCCGAAGACCTCCCCGAACAGGAGGCGCTCGACGCGATAAACCGCGAGTTCGAGGATCCGTTCGAAGCCGACGACGAGACCACGCAACTGATCCACGACGGCAACGACGTCCTCAGCCGAGAGGAGCTGGTCACCATGCTCCGACTGCTGGAGCAGATCGACGAGCGCGAGGACCTCCGGATGGAATCCGCGACCGGGCCGGCGACGATCGTCGCGCAGTCGCTGGACCCCTCGGCGGAGACGCCGAGCGCACAGCGTCTCGCGGTGGAGTCCGCGACCGACGCCGAGATCCGACGGACCGTCCGGCGGCTCAGCGAAAATCAGCAGTTCTCGGCGGTCGTCTCCGACGACTTCAACCCGAACGATGCGTCGGCGTCGACGACCGTCACGGTCGTGACCCACGACGTGCCGCGGGGGTTCGACGACCTCCAGTCGGTCCAGACGGAGATACGCACGCTGGCGGACGACGAGCCCGCCGACATCCGGGCGTTCGGAAGCGGGATCGTCAACGCCGAGACGGGGAGTATCATCACCGACTCGCTGTTGATCGTCATGCCCATCGTCGTGATCCTCCTGTTGGGGTTCCTCGCCGTCGCGTACCGGGACCCGATCGACCTCGCGCTCGGGCTCTCCGCGCTCCTGATGACGCTCGTCTGGACGTTCGGGTTCCTCGGGATCTCGGGGATCCCCTTCGATCAACAGCAGGTCGCCGTCCCGGTACTGCTGTTGGCGGTCGGCGTCGACTTCGGGATCCACTTCATCAACCGGTACCGCGAGGAGACCGTCAAGGGGTACGACGCCGTCCCCGCGATGCGGATCGCCGCGAACCAGCTGGCGATCGCGTTCGTCATCGTCACCGTGACCGCGGTGTTCGGCTTCGGCGCGAACGTCGTCTCCGACCTCGAACCGATCCGGAACCTCGGGCTCGTCTCGGCGGTCGGGATCGTGTTCACCTTCCTGATCTTCGGGCTGTTCCTGCCGGCCGCGAAGCTCGAACTCGATCGCCTCCGCGATCGCTACGGAGTCCCCGAGTTCGGGTCGACGCCGATCGCCTCCGAGGAGTCGGCGCTTGGGCGACTGCTGTCCGTCTCGGTCACCGTCGGGGAGCGCGCTCCCGCTCTGTTCGTCGTCGCGTTGGTGCTCGCCGCCGGCGGGCTGGGCGCGTACGGCGCGGGCGTCGACACGACGTTCGAACAGGAGGACTTCCTCCCGCCCGAGGAGGAGCCGGGGTACGTCGACTACATTCCCGAGCCCTTCGCGCCCGGCGAGTACACGGTCACGAACACGCTGAACCTGCTCGAAGAGAACTTCGAGGCGAGCCAGGACACGTCGATAACGATATTCGTCGAGGGGCCGATGACGGAGGACCACGCGTTGGAGGCGCTCGCCGAGCCCAACGACGATCCGCCGGACGCGCTCGCGGTGGGGCCGGGCGGCGGGGCGGAGACGACGAGCATCGTGACCGTCATTCGGTCGCACGCGCAGTCGGACGAGGAGTTCGCCGCGCTCGTCGCCCGCAACGATCGGGACGGGAACGGCGTTCCCGACCGCAACCTCGACCGGATCTACGCCGAGCTGCTGGAGTCGTCCGCGGGACCGCGGGCCGCGCAGTACCTCACCGAGGACCGCCGCGGGGCCCAGATCGAGTACACCGTCGAGAGCGGCGCGACGCAGCGGGAGATCGCGGCGGACGGCGCGGAGCAAGCCGACCGGTTCCGCTACGCGGCGACCGCGACCGGGCAGATCATCATCTTCGACGCGATCTCCGGGATCATCTTCGAGTCCGCGATCCAGGGGCTCGTCCTCGCGGTGGTGCTGACCGGGGTGTTCCTCGTCATCACGTACGGCGTCCTCGAAGGCATGCCCCTCCTCGGGATCGTGAACGTGTTCCCGATCACGGTCGCCGTCGCGTCGCTGGTCGGCACGATGCGCCTGCTCGGACTGCCGCTCAACGCCCTGACGGCGACGATCCTCTCCATCGCGATCGGGATCGGGATCGCCTACTCGGTCCACATCACCGCCCGGTTCATCGACGAGTACGGCGACAGCGGAGACAACGGCGACAACGGAGACAACGGAGACAACGGAAACAACGGCGACGTCGCGGCGTCGCTCAGGACGACGCTGACGGGGACCGGCGGCGCGCTGACCGGGAGCATGCTCACGACCGCGCTGGGGACCGGTGCACTCGCGCTCGCGATCACGCCCGTGCTCGGCAACTTCGGCCTGCTCATCGCGTTGAGCGTGATCTACTCGTTCGTCATCTCGGTGGTCGCGCTCCCGCCGGCCCTCTTCCTGTGGGACCGGTACCAGACCGGCCGGCGACGTGGTATGTAACGGAAAGAGCCCGGCAGCGACGACTGTTTATAAATGAATGTGCGGTGCTGTGCGGTGGCGCGCCTCCGAGCGCCCAATGGGCGCGAGGAGCCCGCGAGGGACGCCGCGAGCGCCTTGTAAAGGCGCGACGCGGCGAGGCTGGGGAGGTGTGAGGCTGCGGTGCGGAGCGGTTCGGGTGGGACTCAAAGGGGCAGCCGCGAGGCGGGCGCAGGCGACGTAAGCACCGCAATGAGCGAGTGAAACGAGCGATTGAGGAGCACAGCGAGCGTGCGCCCGCCTCGCGGCTGGGGCTTTGTGAGTGGTTACCGCGCCAGCAACGATCATTTATAAGCGAGCGGCTGGGGCTTTGTGAGTGGTTACCGCGCCAGCAACGATCATTTATAAGCGAGCGGCTGGGGCTTTGTGAGTGGTTACCGCGCCAGCTACAATCACTTATAAACACTCATCGCCAGAAACACAGCGATTCACCGCGCCAGCAACGATATATAAACAGCCGCCAACAATACCACTTGTTCACTTATAAAAGACCACACCTCCGAATGGACTTACTTACTCCCGAAATCGGTCAGGAGGTCCCGCTCAGCGGCCGGCTGTACGGTGCGAACGTATCGAGAGCGGTGCTATTGGATTGCACCGAGGGTCACGCGGTGTGCTGAATAGGGCGCGTATACAACGTGAAACGATCGCTCAGAAGGGACGGTTCCCACATACCTACTTAACTCCGGGTGCCCTCGGAGTTGACATGTATGAGCGGAATGGGTGACCTGATCCGCGTCCTTCATGTCGATGATGAGCCGAGTCTGAGCGACGTGGTTGGGTCGTTTCTGGAACGAGAGGATGACCGAATCTCGGTTCAAACCGCGACGAACGCCGACGAAGGACTGGAGATCCTGTCCACAGACAGTTTCGATTGTATCGTCTCGGACTACGATATGCCCGGCCAGAACGGCATTGAGTTCCTCAAAACCGTCCGAGAAACCTATCCGGATCTCCCATTTATTCTCTATACGGGCAAGGGGTCGGAGGAAGTCGCTAGTGAGGCCATTTCCGCCGGGGTAACCGATTATCTCCAGAAAGAGAGCGGCACGGAGCAGTACGCGATCTTAGCGAACCGCATCACGAACGCCGTCGCCCAAACCCGTGCCGTACAGGAAGTCTCACAAACGCGAGCGTACTTCGGGACAATCCTCGAACACGCGTCGGATTACGTGATGGTCGTCGACGAAAACGCACGGGTCGACTATATCTCGCCAGCCGTCGAGCGGGTGTTGGGCTACACGCCCGATGAGCTGGAGGGTGGCAATACATTCGACCGCGTCAAGCCGGAAGATCGGTCGATCGCGTCGGAAGCGTTCGCCGACGCGCTTGAACACCCAGACCAAGAGCACTCCGTCGAGTTTCGCGTCCGCCACGCTGACGGATCGTGGCGGTGGCTCGAGGTGCGAGGACGGAACCGCCTCAGTGACCCGGTAATCGAGGGCATCGTCGTGAGCGTCCACGACGTCACCGAGCGGAAAGCCCGTCAACAGGAACTCCGCAAGAAAGAACGTCGCTATCAGGCGGTGTTCAACGATCCGAACATCCTCGTCGGAATGCTCGACACCGATGGAACCGTCCTCGACATCAACGAGACGGCCATGGAGTATGTCGAGTCCGACGTTGAAGATATCACAGGCGAGCCGTTCTGGAAGACACCGTGGTTCACGAGCGACGAAACGGTCCAACAGGAAGTCCGCGGATGGATCGACAAGGCGGCCGCTGGCGAGTACGTCGAGTTCGAGCTCGATCTCTCCGAATCGGTTGACGAGCGACTCGTCGTCAGCGGCGTGTTCCGACCCGTGAGAAACGACGACGGCGAGGTCGTCTCTCTGCTGATATCCGACCGTGACATCACCGAGCAGAAAGAACACGAACAGAAACGCCAGCAGATCATCGACCGCATGAACGATGCCGTCATCGAAGTCGATCCCGAGTGGCGAATCGCGTCGGTCAACGAACGAACTGAGGACTATACGGGGGTGGACGAATCAGAACTTCTTGACCGGGACTTCTGGCGCGTATTCCCAGACGCCCGAGGGACACGCTTCGAGGACGAATACCGTCGTGCGATGGACACGCGGGAGCCGGTCTCGATTGAGGGGTACTATACCGGTCTCGAGGAGTGGTTCGATATCAACGTATACCCCAATCGCGATGGCGGAGTCTCCTTTTACTTCCGCCAGATCACTGAATACAAGGAACGTGAGCGACGGCTGGAGCTGTATGAGAAAATCGTCGAAACGATGGACGATGTCGCGTTCGTCGTCAACGACGAGTGGACCGTCGAGTTCGCCAACGAGTCGATTTTAGGGTACGTTGATGGCCCCCTCGACGCCCTCGAAGGACACCCGGTGATGCGCCTTGCCGAGGAGTACCTCGTCGAAGCGGACGCTCCCGCTCTGTTCGAACGGGCACTCGAACGCACGTTCGAACGGGAGCGTCCCTCGGGTTCGCCGGAGCGGTTGGAACTGACGCTCGATGCGGACGGCGAAGAGGTGACGTTCGAATACCAATTCTCCCCGTTCGTTGCTGACGGAGAGACGAGCGCCGTGGTCGTTACGATGCGGGATATCGCCGAGCGCAAGCGGCAAGAGGAGCGGTTTCAGGCGTTTATCGAACACTCGACGGACATCATCTCCGTTCTCGATCCGGACGGAACCTACCGCTATCAAAGCCCATCGAGCGAGCGCATCATCGGGTACGAGTCCGAGGAGTTGCTCGGCGAGACCGCGTTCGAATACGTCCATCCGGACGACCGCGACGATGTGATGGAAACGTTCAGCGAGGCGGTCGTCGATCCGGAGATGACGCCGACCATCGAATATCGGTTCAAGCACGAGGACGGGTCGTGGCGGTGGTTCGAATCGATCGGCAACAATCAGTTGGCCAACCCTGCCATCGATGGGTTCGTCGTGAACAGCCGGGACGTCACTGAGCGAAAGCGGCGGATGCGGGAAATTGAGACGCTCAAGGAACGTCTCGAATTCGCGATCGAAGGCGCGAACCTCGGCGTGTGGGATTGGGATATGACATCCGATGAAGTGGCGTTCAACGACCAGTGGGCCGAGATGCTCGGGTACACGTTCGAGGAACTCGAGTCACACGTCCGTACGTGGGAGACGCGCGTTCATCCCGATGATCGTGATGAGGTCAACGATGCACTCGATGCGCATATCGACCAGCAAACGGAGTACTACGACACCGAACACCGAATGCGAACCGCTGACGGTGAGTGGAAATGGATTCGGGATCTCGGCAAAATCGTTGAGCGAGACGAGGACGGTGAGCCAATCCGTGCCGTCGGAATTCACCTCGATATAGACGAGTCCAAGCAGTACCAGCGGGAACTCGAACGGAAAACCGAGGAGCTGGAAGAGCTGACAACCCGACTTGAAGCGCAGTATCAGACCTTATTCGAGGAGGCTCCCGTGATGGCGGTCGTCACGCGCTCGGAGGACGGCCGGCCGATTATCGAGGACTGCAACAACCAGTTCGCAGAAACGCTTGGATTCGAAACAGAGGCACTCATCGGAACCGAACTCGCGGAACGCTACACGCCCGACTCCCGGGAGGCGCTGATCGAAGGTAGTGGATACGAACGGTCCTTGAAGGGTGAATTCACCAGAGAGCCCCGTGAGTTGGTGGCTGCTGACGGTGAGATCGTGGAGACGGTGTTGCGGGCAGTCCCCCGAAAGGACGCAGCGAGTGAGGTCGTCGGCACGATGGCGATGTACATCGATATCACGGAGCGCGAGGAAGTAAAGCGGGCTAATGAGCGTCTCGAGGAGTTCGCTAGTATCGTCTCACACGATCTTCGGAATCCGTTGAACGTCGCTTCAGGGCGTCTGGAATTAGCGCGTGAGGACTGTGAGAGCCAACACCTGGAGGATATCGAGCGAGCGCACGTCCGGATGGAGACGCTCATTGACGATCTGCTCACGCTGGCTCGTGAGGGAGCGGGCACGGCCGATACGAAAGCGGTCGATTTCGCAGCCGTCGTAGCGGAGTGTTGGGAAATCGTTGATACAAACGAGGCCTCGCTTATTCTCGAATGTGATCGGACGATAGTGGCCGATGAACCTCGGCTCAAACAACTTTTCGAGAATCTCATTCGAAATGCGGTCGAACACGGTGGCAGTACTGTGACCGTAACGGTCGGCGAACTGGAGGACGGCTTCTACTTCGAGGATGATGGGCCGGGGATTCCGGAAGGTGAAGCTGAGACCGTGTTTGAGGTGGGATATTCAACGAATGCCGAGGGTACCGGGTTCGGACTGAGTATCGTGAAACAAATTGTTAAGGCCCACGATTGGGAGATCCGCGTTATTAGTGGCTCGGAGGGTGGCGCTCGTTTCGAGATCACGGGCGTTGAATTCAGTTCGTAATACAGAGGGACCAGAGACTGTGCTACGTGTACCTCCTGTATTGACCGCACCCGGGGCGATATGTGACATTCGTTGAGAGTTTCAATAGAGCCGGATACTCCCGAATAGGATATTATTCGAGTGCTCTCCGGATAAGAACGCTCTTCACACTCGGGCGTCGACCGACTCGGTATGCCCAAGATAAGCGTCGAGATTCCGGGCGAACTCCTCGACGACCTCGACGAGCACGTCGGCGACGACGGGAAGTTCGTGAACCGTAGCGACGCCGTTCGCGCGTCGATCCGCAAGACGCTGGACGTGCTCGACGAGATCGACGCGCGTCACGATCGGCTCGACCCAGACAGCACCGACCACGACAGTGAGGCGAGCGATGAGTGAGCGCACGCGGACCGAGACCGCGGGGAGCAACGGCCCCTTCGCTGTCGATCCGCTCGACCGTTCCGCGGTGGCGGCGGTCGGGCTGATCACCCTGTTCGTCGTCGCGCTCGCGACCGCACAGCTCACCGCCGCGAAGGTGATCGCGCTCCCGCTCCCGTTCGGACTCCCCGTGGTCGGCCCCGAGATCACCCTTCCGGGGGCCGCGCTCGCGTACGCGCTCACCTTCCTCGCGTCCGACTGCTACGCCGAGCTGTACGGCCGCCGCGCGACGCAGGTCGTGGTCAACGTCGCGTTCCTCGCGAACTTCCTCGTGCTGGCGCTCGTCTGGTCGACGCTCGCCGCCCCGGGCGTCGATCCCGAGATCGCCGCCGCCTTCGACACCGCGCTCGGCCCCGCGACGAACGTCGTGGCCGGGAGCCTGCTGGCGTACGTGGTCAGCCAGAACTGGGACGTGTTCGTCTTCCACGCGATCCGGGACCGGACCGGTCCCGGGATGCTGTGGCTCCGCAACATCGCCTCGACCGCCTCCAGCCAGGCGATCGACACCGCGATCTTCGTCGGTGTCGCCTTCTTCGCCGCGCCGGTCCTGCTCGGCGTCGGTGACCCCCTCCCGCCGGCCGTCCTCCTCGCGCTCGGCCTCGGACAGTACCTCCTCAAGCTCGGAATTGCCGTCCTCGACACCCCGATCGTCTACCTCATCGTCGGCGCGGTCCGTCGAGAGTAGCCGGGCGGAACCGACCGATCGGGCCAGCCGGGCGGTCAGTCGACCGCCAGCGCCCGCGCGGCGCGCTCGGGCAGGCTCGCGGGGACGCGCTCGAACGACCCGCCGGCGTCCCGAGTCCGGTAGAGTCCGCGGTCGTGGAGCGCCCAGATCTCCCCGTCTTCCCGCCCGCTCGCGAGGACCGCTCGGTACGTCCCCGTGCCGGTCGGCATCCCGCGATCGTCCAGTCGCTCGAATCTGGGGCCGCTCGTCTCCGACCGTTCGCCGCTCGCCACCCGCCGATAGAGGTACGCCTCGCCACGGCTGTGGGCCGCGCCGGGCCCGGACGCCGCGCTCACCAGGGCCGTCTCCGGGTCGCCGGGGTCGACCGCGAGCCCCCAGACGTAGCCGTGGTCGAGGTCCCGATCGACGACGCGCCACGACTCTCCCCGGTCGTCGCTCTCGGCGAACCCGTCGCCGGCCGCCGCGTACACGCGGTCCGGCGCGCCCGGATGCGTCGCGAGCGCGTGGTTGTCACGGCGCGAGCCCGGGGGACGGTCGATCCACGTCTCGCCGCCGTCCGGCGTGACGAGGAGCGCGCCGGCCTCGACGCCGACGAACCACCGGTCCGGGTCGGCGGGGCACGGCTCGATCCAGCGGACGTGGTGCGTCTCCGGCCGCGGCGGGAACGACCACTCTCCGGCCGACGGAACGCCGGTCAGGCCAGGGACGAGATCGGCCGTCACCCCGCCGTCGGCCGATCGATAGATCCGCGAAGGCTCCGTCCCGATCCAGACGACCGACGGGTCGTGTGGACTCGTCGCCACCGCGGTGATCGCGTCGAGTCCCGACCCGCTCGATCCCGACTCTCCCGATCCCGACCCGCCCGGTCCCGGCCCGCCCGGTCCCGGCCCGTCCGGACCCAGCGTGTCGGCGGCGACCCGCTCGAACGTCTTCCCGCCGTCGACGGAGCGGAACAGCCCGGCGTCGGCGGTACCCGCGAGCACACGCGGTCCGGCGGCCCCGGCGGCCCCGGCGGTCTCGGCGGTTCCAGCGGTGGCGCTCGAAGCGACCGAGAGGCACTCGACCGCGCGGTCCGCCAGCCGAACGGAGACGCCGCCCGTCTCGGGGTCGACGATCCGAAGCCCGTCGTCGTAGGCCGCATAGACACGTGCGCACATGTCACGAGGTACGGCGCGCGTCGGCAAAAGCGTTCCACGGGCGGAAGAGACTTACCGAGGGGAGTCGTGTGAACGATACGCATGGATCTCCGCGTGCAGGGGGATGTTCCCCCCGACCCGTTTCTCGGTGCCGCCGACCTGTTCGAGACCGAGTGCTCCCTCGACGACCCCGTTCGCGTGACGGTGCGCGAGGACCCCGACGAGCGGACGTGGGCCGGCCACTACGAGGACTATCACGTCCTGAACGTCTCGAAACGCGCCGCGACCAGCGCGATGGCCCGCGAACTGGCCGTCCACGAGCTCTCGCACATGGCCCGCTACGAGGAGGGCCACGCCTCCCACGTTCAGTCGACGGAGGAAGCCCTGTACGTAGGTCTCGCCGGCGAGCGCGTCGAGCGTCGCAAGCTCGCGCACTGTTACCAGATCGCAAACCACATGAAGGACATCTACGCCGACGACATCACGCTCTCGGTCGCGCCCGCGGACAAGCTCCTCGGCTTCCTCGAGTCCACCCTCGCGGCCGCGGTCGCCGACAGACCGACCGTCGCGCGGGACGGCTCTCCGCCCGTCACCGCCGGAGCCGACCCGGAGATCACCGCCGTCAACGCCGCCTTCGCGCTCGCGTTGGTCGAGCGTCACGACATCGCCGGCTCCGACCACCGGATCTACGACCTCGCACGCGTCGCTGGCAGCGACACCGATGCCGTCGACGTCGACGCGTTCAAGGAGCGCTTCCTCGCGCTCGGCCCCGATCCCTCCGAGAGCGATTACCGGAAGGCGCTCGTCGCCGCCACCCGCGCGTACGCTATTTAAATACTCCCACGAGATTCTACTCCCGCGAGATTCGCTCACAGCGCCGCCAAGTTGGAGACGACACTCACGCGACAACGACGGTTGCTTATAAGTGATCGAAGCGGTGCTGTGGCGTGCGCCGGTGAGCGGCCCGGAAGGCCGCGAGCCGCCCGCACGAGGGACGCCGCGAGCGCCTTATAAAGGCGCGAAGCGGCGAGGTTGGGGAGGCGTGAGGTGCGGGGCTGTGCGGTCGGGGTGGGACTCAAAGGGGCAGTCGTGAGGTGGGCGCAGGCGACGTAAGCACCGCAAAGAGCGAGTGAAACGAGCGATTGAGGAGCGCAGCAAGCGTGCGCCCACCTCACGGCTGGGGCTTTGTGAGTGTTCTCCGCGGTGTCAACTATTTATAAGTAAACGGCTGGGGCTTTGTGAGTGTTCTCCGCGGTGTCAACTATTTATAAGTAAACGGCTGGGGCTTTGTGAGTGTTCTCCGCGTCGTCGACGACAACGATCCCGTATAACCGAGCGGCTGGGGGCACTGAATACGATTTCCACCCCACCGACGAAGCCACTTATAAATAATCGACCGGAATCGCGACGGTTGCACCCACGTAACCGTCAGCGACATACAAAAGGCCGCCAGCGACGACGCCCGTCACAGAGACTTCCTACGCCGCGTCGTCGGGGGGCGTCTCCGCCTCGCCCGCTTCGTCGTCCGCGACCACCTCGCCGCCGCCGGCGACGTCGAGCACCGTCACTCGCGCGGACATGATCCGAGTGTTGTCCACGCGCTCGATCCGGATGCGGACACCGTCGAACTCGATCTCCTCGCCCTCCTCGACGAGCCGTCCGGCGCGGTTGAACACGAAGCCGGCGAGCGTCTCGAACTCCTCGCCCTCGGGTAAATCGATGTCGAGCAAGTCGTTGACCTCGTCGATGTTCACCTCGCCCTGGACAACCGCGACGTTCTCCTCGATGAACTCCACGGGCGCTGACTCGTCGCCCTCTAAGATCTCGCCGACGATCTCCTCAACCATGTCCTCGAGGGTGATGATCCCCTCCGTGGTGCCGAACTCGTCGATAACGGTGACCATCTGGAGGCGGTTGTCCTGCATCTCCGCGAGCAGTTCGTCGGCGTTCTTCGACTCGGGGACGTGTAGGGTGGGCTTGACGACGCGCTCCAGCGAGGGCTCGCCTTCGGAGTAGCGCAGTTCGCGGACGAGGTCCCGGACCGTCACGACGCCGATGATGTTGTCGAGGTTCCCCTCGTAGACGGGGACGCGCTCGTGGTCGGCCTGGATGCACGTCTCGATAGCCTCCTCGACGCTCGACTCCTTGGCGACCGCCGTGACGTCGAGCCGCGGCGTCATCACCTCCTTGGCGATAGTGTTGTTGAACCGGAAGATGCGGTCGAGCATCTCCCGTTCCTCCTCCTCGATAACGCCCTCGCGCTCACCCGTCTCGATGATGTCCTGGATCTCGTCACGGGTGACGTAGGTGGACTCGATCGCCGCCGACCCGCCGATGACCTTGTTGAGTCCCTTGACGATGTAGTCGAACAGGACGACGAGCGGGTACAGCGCGTACTCCGAGAGCTTCAGCGGGCGCGCGATTCGGAGCGCCCACGATTCGGTGTTCTCGACGGCGTACGACTTCGGCGCGCTCTCGCCGAATATCAGCACCAGCGTGGTGATTCCCAAGGTCGTCGCCAGGACGGCCTGCCCCCGCGAGAGGTACATCGCGAACAGCGCGGTCGCGATGGAAGTCATCGCGACGTTGACGATGTTGTTACCGACGAGGATCGTCACCAGCAGCCGGTGGGGGTTCTCCGTCATGCTGCGGATCGTCTTCGCCCCCGTGACTCCCTCGTCGACGAGACTGTCGACGCGGTGTTGCGGCAGGGAGAACATCGCGATCTCGGAGGAGGAGAAGAACGCCGAGAGGCCGACCAGCACGAGGATCGCGACGATACCGAGGATAGTTATCGTGTTGTCCCCCGGCATCGGCAGTTGCAGCAGATCGGCCGCCAGCGTGCTCGACGACAAGCCCATGTTCATTCACCTTCTGGCGGCCCAGGGTTAAAGGATTACTTTCGCCCCCTCGGCGAGACCGGGCGCGGGGAGCGACGCGCGTGCAAACGAGTCGCGAATTGTCACGCGCCTGCCGGCAAACTGTGGAGTGCGACGCACGTGCCGTCGCCGATACGGTTACACGTCCCCCGTCCGAACGAACGGATATGACCGAACCACCGATCACCCTGTACCGCCTGCAGGCGTGCCCCTACTGCGAGCGCGTGGTCCGAGCGCTGAACGAACTCGGCGTAGAGTACCGCTCGCGGTACGTCGAGCCGATGCACTCCGAGCGCGACGTCGTCAAGCGCGTCTCCGGCGCTCGAAGCGTCCCGGCGATCGTCGACCCCCAGACCGGCGTGACGATGTCCGAGAGCGCGAATATCGTCGAGTACTTGAGAGGGACGTACGGCGACGCGGCGGCCGACGGGGGGCGCGCAGTCGACGCCGATGGAGGGCGCGCAATCGACGCCGACGGGGGTGCCTGAGATGCCCGAGTTCGACGTCGTCTCCCTACCCGAGACCGACCACGTCGCCGAGGGCGACACCGCGCCCGACTTCACCCGGCCGCTCGTGACCGAGGAGTACTGGGAGGACCGCACGCTCGGCGACGTCGTCGACGGACCGACGCTCCTCCTGTTCCACCCGATGGACGGCGCGTTCCAGGCGACGTACCTCTACAACACGATCGACGAGCGCGGGTGGGCCGACGACGTCGACGTGCTCGGCCTCTCGATCTCGACGCCGTACGCCCACAAGCGCCTGCTCGCCGATCGCGGCGACGGAGCCCGGATCTACGCCGACCCCGGTGCCGGCGTGATCGAGGAGTACGGACTCGCCCACGACATCGACGCCATGACCGGGATCACCGAGACGCGCCCGGCCGTCTTCCTCCTCGACGGCGACCGCACCGTCGCGTTCGCGTGGGTCGCGAGCGAACACCCCGAATTCCCCGACGCGGAGGCGATCGACGACGCGATAGACGCGCTCGTCGACTGAATCGGCGGACCAGCCCGGTCGTCACCGCCGATCGCTCCACCATCGTCCCCCACTCGTCACCCTTTTTCGCGACGCCGCCGTACGAGCGACCGTGACGAACGACAGCGACGACCTCCGGCGGGCGGCCGCGGCCGTCGAACGCGGCGACCTCGTGATTTACCCGACGGAGACAGTGTACGGGCTCGGCGGCGACGCGCTCGATCCCGACGCCGTCGAGCGCGTCTTCGAGTTGAAGGGTCGCGACCGCGGGAAGCCGCTCTCGCTCGGCGTCGCGAGCGTCGACGCCGCGCTACGCTACACTCGGCCCTCCGAGTTCGCGGTCGCGTTCGCCCGGGCTTTCCTCCCCGGGCCGGTGACCGTGGTCGTCGAGCGGGACGACGCGGTCCCGGACGCGCTCACCGCCGGCAGCGACCGCGTCGGGATCCGCGTCCCCGATCACGCGGTCGCCCGCACGCTCCTCCGGGAAGCGGGACCGCTCACCGCGACGAGCGCGAACGTCTCCGGCACCGGCAGCGTCACGCACCTCGACGACCTCGACGACCGGATCCGCGAGGAGGTGGCCATCGTGATCGACGACGGCGAGACGCCGGGCACCGAGAGCACCGTCGTCGACCCCGAGCGCGGAGCGATCCACCGGCGCGGCGCGATGGCGGGTGCCATCGAGGCGTGGCTCGAAGACCCGCCGGTGTGAGCGGCACAAATTTCGAACAGAGCGTCAAAAACTAGCCGGCGACGCCCTCAGACTGTCAACTTGCCCTTTTCGCTGAGGACCTCGATCTCCGCCGCATCGGCCGAATCGACGTCGAGCCAGTGGGGGACGTACTCGCGTTTGTCGTAGGCCTCGCGCTCGTCTTCGGTACCGACGGTGCACCACAGCTGGGGCTCGTCCGGACCGTGCCAGCCGCCCTGCACGTTGATTCCGAAACAGACCAGCTCTTCGCCGTCGTACTCGATCACCGCATCCCGCCGGATCCCGGGGTCGCCGCGAATGATGAGGTGTTGCATACTCCGTCGTTTGCGGGTTCCGTGCTTAATCGCTTCGGTACGGGAGGTCGGCGGCCTCGAAGACTGATGAGACCGTTTGTCGAATCCGATGAGGACATCGGGGGTGCTTTCGAGTACTCGTTCGAGGTCGTAGATGGCGGCTGTAAACACCTGTTCGCGGAGCCCGCGGAACTACGCGCCGCCGAGCGAGACTACGCGGGACCGAAACAGAGGGTTATGCCGACCAAAACTCGCGTTTATCAGGACTATAACCAACGGGGCGACGCCCATCCGATCGGATATGGATCCTGCGACCGTGCAGCAACGAAGCGACGAAATTCTCGACGGGATCGCCGCGGCCGTGGTCGCCGAGCGGTCGACGCTGAAGACCATTTTCGTGGGGTTGCTCTCCGACGGCCACGTCCTGCTCGAGGACGTCCCGGGAACCGGAAAGACGCTCACGGCTCGGTCGTTCGCGAACGTGATCGACGTCTCCTTTTCGCGCATCCAGTTCACCCCCGACCTGCTGCCGTCCGACGTTATCGGCTCGAACATCTTCGACGAGAAGACCCAGAGCTTCGAGTTCCAGCCGGGGCCGGTGTTCGCGAACGTCGTGCTCGCGGACGAGATCAACCGAGCCCCGCCGAAGACCCAGGCGGCGCTCCTGGAGGCGATGGAAGAAGGCCAGGTTACCGTCGACGGCGAGACCCGTCCGCTCCCCGACCCGTTCGTCGTCATCGCCACGCAGAACCCCGTCGAGATGGACGGGACCTTCGAGCTCCCGGCCGCCCAGAAGGACCGGTTCATCGTCAAGACCAGCCTCGGCTACCCCGACCGAGCCGGCGAGCTCGAGCTGATTGACCGCCGCGCAGGTCGAGAGGCCTCCTCGCCGTCGGTCCGGACGGTCTGCTCGCTCGACACGCTCACTAAGCTCCGACGCGTTCCGGAGTCGATTCGCGTGGAGAGCGGCGTTCGGGAGTACCTCGTCGACGTCGCCCGCGCGACCCGAACGGACGAGCGCGTGAACACGGGCGTGTCGCCGCGGGGTATCCAGCGGTTCTTCGAGGTCGTGAGGACCCACGCCGCGCTCATGGGTCGGACCTACGCGACGCCGGACGACGTGAAGGCGATGGCACCGCCCGTGTTGTCCCACCGGATAGTGGTGACCCCCGACGCACGCGTTTCGGGCGTCTCGACGACGGAGATCGTCGACGATATTCTCTTGGATATGCCGGTGCCGCAGCTGCGCGCCTGAGCGGCAGGATCGCGCCCCCCATCGTCCCCGGCCGACCTGCCAACCGACGAGCGTGGGCTATCGATCGGAGCCGAGGACTAAGATTACGCTGCCGACGATGAGCGCGACGAGCGCACCGAACGGGAGGCCGTCGATGCCGAGACGGGCCACCCCGAGCACGACCACGGCGGCACCCACGCCGACGCTCGCGGCGACCCCCACGTGAGCGAGTTCGGCTCGAACGGTTCTCGCACCGCGCTGAACGCCGATCTGCCCACCGACGGACACCGCGTTCTCGCCCGCGTCCCACGCGAGGACCGTCGCGACCGTCGCGAGCAGGAGTGCGATGGTGCCCGCCCCCTGTGTCACCCCCGTCACGAGCACTCCGAGGAACACGAGACCGGTGCCGACGTCTATCAGAGCCCGACACCATCGGAACCGAACCGGCGCAAGCGCCGCGGAGAGCGTCCACAGACCCACGATCCCGGGGAGCAGCTCGATCCGGTGGGTGACCTGCGGGGGTTGCGTGGCCGCCTGTTCCATCGAGACGAGAACGACGAGACCCCCACCGAGCGCGACCAGCGCACCAAAAGCTCCGAGGATCGTCCCGCCGTGACGAACGAATCGTCCACCGATCCCGAAGGCGAGGACGCCGACGACGGCCAGTCGAAGAATATCCCGCTGGAGGGTCGTATCAGCGACGAGCGCCACGGCAACGCTGCCAGCCGCGAGGGCGATGACGCTGCTCGCGACCGCCGGTCGCCGAACGAACCGAGCGGTTGCCCCGTCGGACCCCGTCGTCGATTCCATCGCAGGCGCCGTCATCGGCCCCTCCCCTCGATAGTCGTCATTGCTGCACCCAGCGGCTGGGTGGGTGTCCAGTCGACGGCGGGAATCCCCGCGTTCCGTAGTACGCTCAGCCGATGCGCCCGCTCCAGTTTGGCGAGCCGCCCGCCCGCGGTCTCCGCCGCGGTGACGTCCGGACTGACGACCGTGACGGCGGTCCCACCACTCTCGAACCGCTGGGCGATGCGGGAGGCCTCGTCGTCACACAGCGGCGTGATCAACACGACCTGCGTGTTCGCTCCGAGCTCGGCCCGAATTCTGGACAGCTGGGTGCCGACCGGTACGGCCCCGTCGGGCCCATCGGGCCCGTCGGTCCCATCACCTCTCGCCGCCCAATCGCCGTTTGGGCCGTCTCCAGTGACGATTCGGGACGGGGGTGCCCCGCCCTCACGCTCGGCCGTGCGCGCCGTTTCCGGTGGATCCAGCCTGAAGGCCGGATCCGTCGCCAGCCGATGGTGGAACCGGACCGCGTGATCGCGACAGCTCCGGGGCGGAAGCACGCAAACGTGCCGTCCGAACCCGGCCAGGCCGACCCGGTGATTCGCGTCGAACAGCGCGTCGCCGATACGGTCGGCGGCGTCGATGGCTAGCGCGACTGCGTGGGGTTCGGTCGCGTCCGCGGCCCGATACGACGCGGGTCGTGCGTCCACGCACACCACCACCTCTGCGAGCCGTTCGGTGTGGAACGCCATCGAGGTGAGTTCGCCCGTTCGCGCGTATCGACGCCAGTCGATCCGGTTCGCGGGGTCCCCGCGCTGGTACTTCTCGACGGAGTGGAACTCGATCCCCTCGCCCCCGTCGTCAGTGACCAGCGGGCCTGGATAGTGACCGCTCTGTGCGCGCAGCGGGACGATCGGAACCTCTGCTGCACACTCGAAGGAACTCGCCGCGGTGAGTGAGCGTTCGACCTCTACCGACCCGCTTGCGTCGCGACAGAGCGCAGTCGTCGGCTGGAACACGTGGCGACCCGGGCGCACCCGGAGCTCGTAGCGTATCGTCACCTCGCCACCCGGGAGCAGCGCCGTCGCGCATCGCGGCGATCCGTCCGAAACCGAGAGCATCGCCGGGGTTCCGTCGACGATCCGGAGGTCGGCAAGCGCCGCGTCCCCCTCGTTTGCGATCGTCGTCCGCACGGACACCCTATCCCCGTCCGCCGGTGACACCGGATCTATTTCCCGTCGGATGGACAGATCGGGGTCGGGAATCGCGGTGAGACGAGGGTAGGCGGTGTACGCGCCGGCGAGAGCGCCGACCAGCAACAGCGAGGGTCGTTTCGCGAGGACGCCGACCGCCACCGCGAGAAGCGCGACGGCGGCGATCCCCCGCCAGCGACCGGTCCTCCGAACTGATGACGGTCGTCTCGTCCCGGACGCTGGTTCGACCGTGCCCCCGCCGTCGGTGCTGGCCACGGAGCCCCGTCGGGCCTCCCCGTCAACCACGGTCCGTTCGGGACGCTCCGAACTACCGAACCGGCGACGGAGAGTGGCGATACCGGGCGTCACTGGACCCCCTCCTGAGTTGTCGAGCGCTCGTCCGAGCGGCGGTTAGAAGCTCGGCCGGTGTCCTGGTCCGCGTCCCTGTCCGCGTTCGGGTCCCGATCACTATCCCGGGCCACCGATCGCTCGCCGGTCGTCTTCGCCAAGATGGCGTCAACGGTTCGGTCGGCCGGATCGCCCTCGCGGGTGACCCCCCACGCGGAGAGGGTACCGCCCAGAACTCCGCGTTTCGACGCGGAAAGGTAGGATGCGGCGACGGAGTCGCTCGTCCAGGTGCCCTCGTCGACACGACGCCCGGCGTCGGTCCGCGAACAACCCTCCGCGCGCATCGTCCCCCGGATCGCCGCCTCCCGGAGCCGATGGCGACGACCGTTTGCCGACCGGATGGAGAGGAACCGACTCAGTCGCCCACCACCGGAGCGGTCGAACGACGCACCGGGATACGTCGCCGTCAGGACGCCCTCAACCGCCGGCGGCGTTGCCTCATTGACGCCGCGGACGCGCCGTGCCGCCACGAGGAGCAACGCGAGTCCGATCATCAGAAGCCCGATCACTGCCAGCACCACGTAGTCGCTCCCGAGGGCTTCGACCGCCGCGTCGGTCCGGAGCACGCCCTCCGTCTCCGGGTCGAAGGCGACGAGCAGTCCGACACCGAGCGTCGTGACCCCCACCAGGAGAAGCAGGACGCGGGTCACCCGACCGAGGTGGGAGAGCATCTCCCCGGTGCCGACTCGGTGTGTATCAGCACCGCTCGGGTCGGTCGCGTCGGTCGCGTCGGTCATTTCACACCACCCTCCAGCGCGCGGAGCCCGTCGCGAGCCCGGTCGATCTCCGTGTCGACCGAGCGTCCGCCGTAGTGCACGCGCTCAAACGCAGAGACGATCGACTCGACGGCGTCGTGATCGACGCCTCGAACGCGAGCGAGCGCCCGGCACTCGTCTGGGGTCGTCGTCTCTGGCCGATCCGGATTCAGCCGGCGTATCACCTCCACCCAGGCCCGGTCCACGTCGTGTTCGGGGACCGTCCCGGGCCAGCGTCCGGCCGCCGGTCGCGGCTCGGTTCCAGGAGTCGTTCGGGAGTCGCGCCCGAAGAAGTCGGCCAGAACGTCCCGGTACCGATACGCCAGCGCAGCCACCGCCAAAATCGCCACGATCGGGAGGAGGAGACGGAAGAGTAGACGTAACAGCGCGATCAGGCGGTCGAAGAGCGAGCGTTCATCGGCCGCAGAGCCCGTGTCGGCGGCGGAGCCGGTACCGCTTACAGCGCCGCCTCCCGAGTCATCGGCCGCGTCTCCGTCACTGCCCCCACCTGGCTCACCGTCAGGGTCCCCCACCTCACCTCCGCCCTCGATGGACTCCTGAATCGCGGCCGCGTCGCCCTGGTCTATCGGCAGGCTGTCCCAGTCCGGGTTTATCTCGTCGTCCGGATCGGTCGTCAGGCTCGTCTCCAGCGTCGTCGACGCCACGCTCAACGACGTGATCGCAAACAGCGCTAGCAGCGCCGACAGGAGTTGTGACCGATTCATAAGGCGAGGGACGACGTGGCGGGCTGACAGCCGCTACTCGGCAACGACTCGATGAGGACCAACTGCATTCGCGGAGTGGACACGCCAGAGGGTGTTTAGTATACACACCGTAACGACCCCGAGGCCCTCACGGGATCCATACCGAGGATCGCCGGGGGTCCGAGGATGGCAGGTCGCGGTGACCCGTTCACCCTCCTCGAGGACTATCTGGAGTAGTAGTACTCGCCGTCCCGCTTCTGTGACGTATCGAGCTGCGATCCTGGCTTGTTGATCCGGGGGCGACCCGTCCGCTCGTCGCGTCGGAACGTGATGTCCAGATCGGCGAGGAACTCGTTCATCCCGTCGCGCATGTCCTGTGGCGGCGCGGCGTGCCCGCGCTCGGCCGGCTCGCCGTCGAACACCATCAGACGGTCGGCCAAGAGATCGATCATGTAGATGTCGTGATCGATCACCATCACCGTCGCGTCGTGGTTCTCGGCGTACCGGCGGATCGCCGTCGTCGCGCGGACGCGCTGCTCGACGTCGAGGTGCGCGGAGGGCTCGTCGAGGAGGTACAGGTCGGCGTCCTCGGAGAGACACGCGGCAATGGCGACGCGCTGGCGCTCCCCGCCGGACAGATCGGCGAGGTTCTGCTCCATGATCCGATCGAGCTGAAGCGGCTGGGCGATCTCTGTACTCCAGTAAGAACTGCCGAAGTCGTCGGTGATAGACGAGAGAAACGCGTCCACGCGCATCGGCTGGTCGATCTCGATGTACTGCGGCTTGTACGCGATGTCGAGCGCGAAGTCGAGCGCCCCCATGTCCGGCTCCAACGATCCCGCGAACAGCTTCGCGAGCGTCGACTTCCCGATCCCGTTCGGCCCGACGACGCCGAGTACCTCGGAGCGGTTGATCTCGCCGCCCTCGACGTGGAGTTCGAACTCGCCGTCGCCGTACGACTTCGAGAGGTCCGGGTACTCGACCAGCGTCTCGCTGCGCGAGGAGACCCGCGGGGCGTGCTCCTCGAAGGTGATCGCGGAGGGCCGGATCCGCATGTTCTCGTTGTCGAGGTACCCCTTCAGGTACTCGTTGATCCCGTTTCGGACCGACTTGGGGTCCGTGATGACCCCGTACGCGCCCGGCTCCCCGTACGCGATGTGGAGGGTGTCCGCGAGCAGATCGAGGATGGCGAGGTCGTGTTCGACGACGAGCATCGAGCGCTCGGCGGCGTCGTCGTCCGCGAGCTCTCGGATGAGCCGTGCGACGACCATCCGCTGGCCGATGTCGAGGTACGGCGTGATCTCGTCGAGGAAGTAGAAGTCGGCGTCGCGGGCTAGACACGCGGCGATGGCGACGCGCTGGAGCTCCCCGCCGGAAATTGAGTCGATGTCCTGGTCCATCACCGGACGGATGTTGAGCCGGTCGATCAGCTCGTCGAGCGCGCCGCGCTCGTCCGTGCGCTCCAACAGCTCGCGGGTGTTGCCGTCGAACTGCTTGGGGATCTGGTCGACGTACTGCGGTTTGCGAGCCACGGCGACCTCGCCCTCCTTCAGCGATTCGAGGTAGTTCTGCAGGCCCGTGCCGCGGAATCGATCGAGCACGCGGTCCCAGTCGGCCTCGCTCTCGTGATCGCCGAGGTTCGGGACCATCTCGCCGGCGAGCCCGTGGACCGCCGTCGACTTCCCGATCCCGTTCGGACCGAGGATACCGGTCACGTTGCCGGGCTCGGGCGTCGGAAGCCCGTACAGCGAGAACGCGTTCTCGCCGTAACGGTGGACCGGCTCCTCGTCGAGCTCGGAGGGGAGGTTGATGATCTCGATCGCGTCGAACGGGCACTTTTCGACGCAGATTCCACAGGTCTCGCCGAGGCAGATCTCCTCGGAGATGTGGATCTGGTCCGGGTCGCCCTCGACCGTGTCCTCGCCCCGCTCGGTGATGCATTCCTTTCCGGTCCGGTTCGGCGGACAGTAGTTGGCGCACTCGTAGTTACACCGGTCGGGCTGACACCGATCGAGATCGACGACGGCGATGCTGTCGTCGGCCATCTCAGACCCCCAGTTCGACGCCGGAGATTGCGAGAACCGTGTAGCTGATGAACCAGAGCGTGAACGTCAGGAACGCCACGAAGAGGTTGTCTTTGGCCCCGAAGTCGCCGACGCCGATGATCTTGTACAGCGGGTACTGGGCGAGCACGAACGCGCCCAGCACCAACACGATCGTGGTGCTCCCGGCGTCGGCCGGGTCGGTTCCGACGTAGGCCGCCGAGACGACGCCAGCGGCGATCCCTGCGAGACAGCAGATCGTCGTGACGACTACGCTTCGGGTATGGCCCGTTATCCCCGAGTCGTCGCTCATACCAACGGATCCGCGAGCACCCGTGAAAAGCCGTTCGTTCCGGCCGCCCGTCGCGCCCGAGGCGACAGACGCTCACTGCGGAGACGCCTCGCTGCGGAGATGCTGCGGCTGCCTGCGGAACGGCCTCCGAGAGATCCGCGATCAGTCCCGCGAAATACGCGATCGGCGTCTCACGAGATGCGGGATCGGCCCCGCGAGATACGCGATCGGCCCCTCACGAGATGCGCGACCGAAGTGCGCGCGCGAGCGTCATCGCTGACTGACCGGTCAGTCGATCCGGCACTTTCCGGATTATATTGCCGGTGTTTGTGGTTCAAAGCGGCAATACGATCCGAGAAACGGGGGAAAAACCCCGTCTGCGGGCGGTACTCCATCAACATTTATGCCGATGTGTGATTTCGAGTCGTACCGATGGAAGGAACCCAAACGGAGGGTCTCGACGACCTCCCGCCGAGCGCCAAGCTCGTTTTCAAGGTGCTCGAATACAACGGCCCGCTGACTCAGAAGGGGATCGTCCAGGAGTCGATGCTGTCGGCCCGAACCGTTCGGTACGCCCTCGAACGTCTCGAAGGGATCGGCGTCGTCGACGAGGACGTCTACTTCGCGGACGCCCGACAGAACCTCTACAAGCTCACGGAGCCCGCACAGGAGTTCACCAGCGAGGAGAGCGACGCGTCCTGTACCGCAGACTGACCGACGCGTTCTGTGCCGAGGACTGACCGACGCGTTCTGTACCGAGGACTGACCGGCGGATCCGCTCGCTGGGGTTTTCTACTCGACACGCTCCGTTGAAACCTCGCGAGCTCCCCGCACCGCTTCGGCGACGGTGAGCGCGATGGCAACGAGCAGCGCCGACGTCGCCGCCAGCACGAACGCCAAGAGGAGGAACCAGACGTCCGGTCCGAAAATCGGGTACTCCCGAGTGTCGATGACCGGACCCAGAAGCTCCAGCGTCCGGACGAGGTACAACAGTGCGGCGAGGATAGCGCCGATGAGGAAACCGATCCGGACGTTCCGGTAGAAGGCCAACGACTCGAGGAGAACGAGCATCGGGGGCGCAGTCGAATCGTCGTCGCTCACGAGCGCCCGTAGCGGACGTGCGCGCATAGGATCATCGAAAAGCGATTGGACATCGATCCATCGAACACGCAGACGGCCACGAGAGCGAATTTGAGGGGGATCAACTCCGGTGAAACACCATTTTCCAAATATATATTCGTTCGAAACAACTGGTCGATGAAACGTGCCCCGTGAGCGATTGCGGGAGTAAGGATCTCAGTGTGTTGGAGTGAGCATTTATAAGGGAAAGAGCGGTGTTACAGGTGGCTGTTTATATATCGTTGCTGGCGCGGTGAATCGCTGTATTTCTGGCGTTGAGTGTTTATAAGTGGTTAACTGCACGGTGAACATCTTCAAAGCCCCAGCCGCGAGGCGGACGCACGCTCGCTGCGCGCCTCGCTCAGTCGCTAGACTCCTTCGCTGCGGTGCTTGTGTCGCCTGCGCCCGCCTCGCGGCTGCCCCTTTGAGTCCCGTCCCGCACAGCACCGCAACCGCACCTCATACCTCCCCAGCCTCGCCGCTTCGCGCCTTTATAAGGCGCTCGCGGCGTCCCTCGCGCGGTGTCGTTCGCGGCCTACTGGCCGCTCACGAGCACGCGCCACCGCCACGTTCATTTATAAATAATCGTCGCTGCCACGCTCGCCTGTTTAAATACCTCATTGCCAGCGACGGTTTGCAACACCCACTCCCGTAATCGATCAAGCGATTCCGCTTATAGTCTATCGAGCGCGTCGAAATCGTCGTCGGAGCCGTCGCTTTCCGTGTGCTCTTCATCTGCCGGCGCACCGAACTCGCTCGCGTCGAGCCCCGCCGCGAGCCCGGGACCGAGGTCGTAGGTGTCGCGCATCGTCTGCGCGAGGACGCCGTCGCGGTCGAAGACGACGTAGACGGCGACGAAGTCGTGCTCGACGGGGCGGAGGACGAACACCTCCCGTGGACCGTCGTCGGTTCGGGAGTCGTTCACGCGCGCGACGAGCGGCTCGATCGGAATTCGACCCGCTCGGAGATCTCCGAAGGTGTCGCCGCCGGGTGCGTCCGCGAAGAGGTACAGCGCCCCGTTCGGGTCACCGTCGTTCGACCGGGTCGTGATCGAGCCGACCGCCTCGCCGCTCGCGCGGATCTGCCGCCACGCGTCGACGGCCGCCTCGAACATCCCCTCGATACCGTCGGCGAAGCGAAACCGGCTCTCGCGGACGACGTCGACCTCGACGAACCGAGCCGACCCGTCCGTCCACGCCAGCGTGGCGTCCACGACGAATCCCGGCTCGAGCGACGACGCGCGCTCGGCGAGGTCGCCGCCGTATCCCTCCGCGGTCGCGAACAGCGGGTCGAACCGGTCCTCGGCGTCTGGAGCGGTCAGGTCGATCGGCCCCTCCGCGTGCTCGACGAGGACGAACTCCTCGGGGGCATCGGCGGATTCGCCGCTGCCGTGTGCGGACGCGCCGTCCGCACCCTCGATATCCGGTCGCGGGCGGCGGTCGTGCACGCGGAACCGGCCGCTCGTCGTCGGATCCATACCCGAGGATCGGCCGGCGGCCAGATAAGCCGGTCGGAATCGAGCCTCGATCCGGGGAGTGCCGTGCGACGAAGAGAATCATGCGACGAAGAGAGCCGTGCGCGTCGACGGACCCGCCGGACGGCGGCGGATCCGTGCCGTTATGGGGTGGGCGGCCCAACAAGCCGGTAAATGGGGATCCTCGAGGACAAGTCGAACGCCCGGCTGTTCTACAAGTACCTCTCGAAGGTGTACGACCGGGTAAACCGGTTCAACTGGACCGAGGAAATGCGCACGGAGGCGCTCTCGTGGCTGGAGTTCGGCGACGATCCGACGGTGCTCGACGTCGGCTGCGGTACCGGGTTCGGCACCGAGGGGCTACTCGACCACGCGGACGACGTCCACGGACTCGATCAGAGCGTCCACCAGATGGAGAAGGCCTTCGAGAAGTTCGGGAAGCGCGACCGCGTGAACTTCTATCGCGGGGACGCGGAGCGACTCCCGTTCCGGGACGACGCCTTCGACGTCGTCTGGTCGTCCGGCTCGATCGAGTACTGGCCGAACCCCGTAGAGGGCCTCAGGGAGATCCGTCGCGTCGCGAAGCCAGGCGGGCAGGTGCTCGTCGTCGGCCCCGATTACCCGCACAACCGCGTCCTCCAGCGGGTCGCCGACGCGATCATGCTCTTCTACGACGCAGACGAGGCCGACCGAATGTTCGAGGCGGCCGGCTACGAGGAGTTCGAACACCACATTCAGCGGGCGACGCCCCGAAGCCCGCGCGCGATCACGACGGTTGCTCGGGTCCCGAAGACGTAGTCTCCCGCGCTCACGCCGGCTTCGCGACCGCCTCCAGCGACGCGACCGGTCGTCCGTCGACGGTAACGTCGACCGCGACGGTCCGTCCGGGTTCGAGGGTTGGCGCGTTCGTCCCGGCCACCCGAAACGAGGTCGAATCACCCGCCCGCAGCGCGTCGCCGCTCGCGGCGTTGAACGCTCCGGTCGGTCCAGGGCGGAATCCGGCCGCCGAAAAGAACGGGACCGAGGGCTGTCTGACGAGCGGTTCGCCGTCGATCCGGACGCGAACCGTCAGTTCGTTCGCGTCGAGGTCGTCGCCGCCGCGGTGTGCGATCGCGATCCGGTCGTCGGTCGCCGACAGCGACAGCATGGCCGTGGGTGCAGGGTCGGGAGGTTCGTCGATCGCGGCCGCGACGACCCCGCCCGCGAGGACGACTGTGATGGCGAGCAGCAACACGCCGGCGACCGGCGCGAGTGCCCGGGTGGACGGATCGTTGGGAGGCGATGACGGCGAAGGCGTGTCGGTTCGCACGGGGCGACTGCCGCGTGATGAAATAAAAGCGTCCGGATGGCCGTCAGACAAACCGGCCGACGCGGTGCCGACTATCCGCGCGACGCGATACCGACTATCCGCGCGACGCGATACCGACTATCCGCGCGACGCGATACCGACTATCCGCGCGACGCGGTGCCGACTATCCGTTCGACGCGGTACCGTTCTCGATCGGGCTCGGCGTCGCGATCGGTTCGATCCCGTCGACGACCACGACGCGGGGCTCGTCGACAACGGTTATTCGGTAGGACGAGGCCGGAGAAAGCGTCCGGACGACGCCGTCCGAATCGGTGGATCCGATCGCCCGGCTGTCACCGTCACCGACGCTCTTCGTGACGGTGACGTCGGAGACGGGCTCTCCGGTCTCGTCGTCGAGGACAGTGACCGTCACCGGACCCCCGGCGTAGCTCCGGTCGACCGTGACGTTGAAACCGTCTCCGGCTTCGGCGACCGAATCGGTGTCGGGGAACGTGCCGAGATCGATCCGCTGATGTTCGACGAACACCGCTTCGGTGCCGCCGCTGACGAACGTTCGGAGCAGGCCGAACTCGTGCGGGATGGTGATCCGCTGGACCGAACCGGCCCCGAAGGCGTCGGGCTCGCGGAGCGATGCGGTTTCGGGGTACGCCGCCGACGTCGCCTCGATGGCGTCGTCGTTGCTGATCGACCCGCCGCCGCGGTCCCAGCGATCCACCCGGAACACCTCGCGGACGTACTCGCCGTCGACGATAGTCGACAGCACGATCGACTCCGAGGTGGACGCGACGTGGATGTCCGCGGGCCCCGTCTCGCCGCGGGCGGTGGCGAGCGCGTGGGAGCGGACGGGTCCTTCGTACACCTGCAGCGCCACTTGGAGCTCGTCGAGCCGGGTCGGTGAGCTGAATCCGTCCGTCTCCTCCGCGAGCGCGTCGAGTTCCTCGAGCCGCTGGTCGTACTCGCGGGCGGTCGCCGCGATGCGGACGAGCTCGTCGAGGAGTTCACGGTTGGACAGCTCTCCGGACGCGTGAGCGCTGAACGCTTCCGTCTGTCGGCTATTGAGGCTCACTTCGTCGCGCTCGATCTGGTTGATCGCGGCGAGGATGCGCCGCTGACGTTCAGTGCTGGTCTCCGCCCCCTCGATCCGCTGGACGACCCCCGCGGTTTCCATGGCCGCGTTGGCCTCGTCGACGGAGAAGTCGAGCGACGGGCCGATGTTCGCGCCGCGGGCGGTGCTTCCGGTCCGCGATTCAACGCCGTCGGGCGTCGACAGCGTCCGGAAGGTGAGATTCGCGTCGTCGACCTGCTGAGGTGCGGGGTGGCTCTGTCCCCCGTCGAGCGCGAGGCTCGGCGGCGCGGCCGAGGCGGGTGCGGCCGAGGTGGGTGCGGACGGTGTCGAACCGACCGAATCGAGCGCGTCGGACGAACCGACCGAATCCTGCGTACCGGCGGCTGCCGGGGGTATCACGCCCGCGACCGGCGCGAGCAACAGCAGAATCACGACGGCGACCGGGAGGGCCCTCATTACCCGTCAGTGCACCTCGCGATATAAAAAATCCACCTCAATGGCTCGACGCGGATCGGGACTGTCAACGCCGCTGTACGTTCTGACGGCGGGCACGAGAGGCGCGATCGACGCTGAGTCCATCGAAATTACCTATGGAAAGCGTTTTGGCCGGCGCATGAGTGGCCTTGATCTGTATGCGGAACCCCCCGTCTCGCGGTCTCCTCGTCGCGGTGGTCGGCGCGGTCCTCATCGCCGCCGTCGCTGCGCCCGTCGCCGGAGACGCGCTCGCGTCCCCGTCCTCCCCTTCCATCGACCCGAGAGCTGACTCCGTCGAACCGGGAGCTGACTCCATCGAACCGGCGATCGCAGCCCAGTCTTCACCCCCGGTCGAGCAGATCGACAACGAGTACGATCCGGACGCGACGACGCAGATCCGGATCGAGCCGTCCTCCAACCGCGACGCTCGCTGGGTCGTGTCCGTCCGGTACGGGCTCACCGACGCGAACCAGACCGCGGCGTTCGAGGCGCTCGGAGATCGGTTCCTCGACGGAGAAGTCGGGCCCGACCCGTCCCTGTTCGAGGGGTTCGCGCGGGAGGCCAACCGGAACGTCGATCGGACGATGCGGATCGAAGACGTCGACCGGGAGGTCGTCGTGCACGATGACCCGTCATCGTACGACGTTGCTGGCGACGAGGCGACCGCCGTGGGCGAGCTCCGGTTGACGTTCGTCTGGACCTCATTCCTGGCTCAGGACGGCGAGAACCTGGTGTTGGGCGACGCGCTAACCACACCGAACGACGGGACGTGGCTCCTCTCGCTGGAGCAGGGACAGACGCTTGAGGTGGCGACTCCGGAGGGGTACACGGTCACCGGAACGCCGGGCGCTACGGTCCCGCTCCAAAACAACGCCGTGATCATCGAGGGGCCGCGAACCTTCGGCGAGGAAGAGCGAGTCGCCGTCGTGTACGCGCCGGCGGGGACCGTGGGCCCGCCCTGGACGATGCTCGCCGCCGCGATCGTGCTCGCCGCGCTGCTCATCGCCGGGAGCATCGTCGGGTACCGACGGATGGACGGAACCGGCTCGATAGCGGGTAATGACCGCACGAACGGAGGGGGCGATTCCGACCCTGGGACGACCGAATCGGTTGCCGGGGCTGCCGGCGCGACCGGGACAGGAGGCGGGGCGGGCAACGGCGATGACATCCATCGAGAATCGGACGGCGACGACGAGACGGGGGTCGAAGGCGGTGCCGCCAGCGCCACGGAGGCGGAGACCGAACGGGACGACGAAGCGGACCTCTCACTGCTCTCCGACGAGGAGCGCGTCGAGCGACTCCTCGGCGACAAGGGCGGCCGGATGCGACAGGCGGACATCGTCGCGGAGACCGGCTGGTCCGACGCGAAGGTCTCACAGTTGCTCTCCGCGATGGCCGACGAGGGTCGCGTGGAGAAGCTCAGGCTGGGCCGTGAGAACCTTATCTCGCTCCCAGACGACGAGGACGAGACGGGTGGCTCTGGCGGGAGCGGGAGTGGGTCGGAGCGAGACGACGGCAGCGCGAACGGAACCGACGACGGGCCGGATAGAGCCGGTGACGGACGATAGGGCCGCCGTCGGTGCGTCTCGCGAAAACGCGGAGTCCGGCGGGACGCGTTCCGAAAGCCATTACACATCGAGCGACGGAGTATCGATCATGAAGATTCTGGTGACCGTCAAGGAAGTCGCGGAGGCGGACGACGACTTCGCGATCGACGGGACTGAGATCGCGGCGGCGGACCTCGAGTACGACCTCAACGAGTGGGACGACTACGCGATCGAGGCCGCGGTACAACTTGCCGAGGCCGGGATCGCCGACGAGGTCGTGACCGTCACAATCGGCCCGGAGCGCGCCGACGAGACGATCCGGATGGCCCTCGCGAAGGGCGCCGACCGCGCCGTCCGCGTCTGGGACGACGCTTTCGAGACCGGATTCGCCGACGTGGCCGCGAAGGCGTCGGTGTTCGAAGCTGTCGTCGAGGCGGAGAAGCCGGATCTCATTCTCGGCGGGGTGCAGGCCGCCGACACCGGTTTCGGCGCGACCGGCGTCGCGCTCGCGGAGCGGATCGGCTTCGAGCACGCCGCCGTCGTCAACGACCTCGCCCTCGACGCCGACGCCGGTGTCGCACACGTCCACCGCGAACTGGAGGGCGGCGTCGAGGAGCTGACCGATGTCGACCTCCCGGCCGTGTTGACCGTCCAGACCGGACTCAACGAGCCGCGGTACGCGAGTCTGCGCGGCATCCGTCAGGCACAGCGCAAGGAGATCGACGCGCGGGACCTCGCCGACCTCGGCCTCGACGCCGACGACGTCGCGAGCGCGCTGACGATCACGTCGATGTACGAGCCCGAAAGCGAGTCGGACGCTGAGATCATCGAGGGCGACGCCGGGGAGGCCGCGGGTCGCCTCGCCGAAGTCCTGCGCGACAAGGGGGTGGGCGCGTGATGGCAGACGTGTTCGTCGTCGCCGAACATCGTCGCGGGGAGCTTCGAGACGTCTCCTACGAGGCGATCACCGCCGGTCGCGAGCTCGCCGACGCGCGCGGCGGCGACCTTCGCGTCGCGGTCGTCGCCGGCGACGTCGACACCTTCGCAGAGGACCTGAACCGCGAGGGGGTCGACGCGATCCACGCGGTGGGGAACGGCGAGGAGTTCGACCACAACGTCTACCAGTCCGCGGTCGCCGCGCTCCTCGACCGAACGGACGCCGGCTCCGTTGTGATTCCGAACTCCGTCAACGGGCTCGACTACGCGCCCGCCGTCGCCGAGGACCGCGGGCTCCCGCTGGTGACCGACGCGATCGGGTTCGAGTACGACGACGGCCTGACCGTCACTCGCGAGATGTACGGCTCGAAGGTCGAGACGATCGTCGACGTCGACGGGGACCGGTTCGTCCTCACGATTCGTGGCGGGGAGTGGGCCCCCGCCGAGGGCGTCGGCGACGCGACGGTCGAATCTGTCGACGTCGACCACCCCGAATCCGGTGCACGCGTAACGGGCTTCGAAGAGGTCGGCGCGGGCGACATCGACATCGCGGAGGCGGACGTGCTCGTCTCGGTCGGTCGCGGGATCGAGGAGGAGGAGAACCTCGAACTCGTCGAGGACCTCGCCGACGCGCTCGGGGCGACCCTCTCCGCGTCGCGACCGATCGTCGACAACGGCTGGCTTCCGAAGAACCGACAGGTCGGTCAGTCCGGGAAGGTCGTCACCCCCGACGTGTACATCGCGGTCGGCATCTCCGGGGCGGTCCAGCACGTCGCCGGCATGAAGGGCTCCGACACGATCGTGGCGATCAACACCGACCCGAACGCGCCGATCTTCGACATCGCCGACTACGGGATCGTCGGCGACCTGTTCGACGTGGTGCCCGAACTCATCGACGAGTTCGCCTGAATCCGCCGCATCGACGCCCGCCGCGGAGCGGCGGACGACGGCTCGTTCTCGGGGCGTTTATCACCCCGCCGCACCTCCGATCGCATCATGAGCGAGGCCGACGAGCAGACGGCTGCGACCGCGACCGGTCGGGAGATCTGGATCGAGAAGTACCGGCCGCAGTCGCTCGACGACATCCACGGTCAGGAAGCGATCGTCGAGCGACTCCAGAGCTACATCGAGCAGGACGACATCCCACACCTTCTTTTCAGCGGCCCTGCCGGGGTCGGGAAAACGACCGCCGCCACCTCCATCGCCCGACAGGTGTACGGCGAGGACAACTGGCGCGGGAATTTCCTCGAACTCAACGCCTCCGACCAGCGCGGCATCGACGTCGTCCGCGATCGGATCAAGGGGTTCGCGCGGTCGTCGTTCGGCGGTGACTTCCGGATCGTGTTCCTTGATGAGGCAGACAGCCTCACCGATGACGCCCAGTCAGCGTTACGCCGGACGATGGAGCAGTTCTCCGACAATACGCGCTTCATCCTCTCGTGTAACTATTCGTCGAAGATCATCGACCCGATCCAGTCGCGCTGTGCCGTCTTCCGCTTCTCGCCGCTGTCGGACGAGGCCGTCGCGGCTCAGACCCGCGAGATCGCGGCGGCGGAGGGGATCGAGGTGACGGACGCCGGCGTCGACGCCCTGGTGTACGCAGCCGACGGCGACATGCGCCGGGCGATCAACTCGCTACAGGCGGCGGCGACGACCGGCGAGGTCGTCGACGAGGAGGCGGTGTACGCGATCACGGCGACCGCGCGGCCTGAAGAGATCGAATCGATGGTGACCGACGCCCTCGACGGCGACTTCTCGCGGGCGCGGGCGACCCTCGACACGCTCCTCACGGAGACGGGGATGGCCGGCGGCGACGTCATCGACCAGCTCCACCGCTCGGTCTGGGAGTTCGACCTGAGCGAGCGCGAGGCGGTCGCGCTGATGGAGCGGATCGGGGAAGCCGACTACCGGATCGCCGAGGGAGCCAACGAGCAGGTACAACTGGAATCGCTGCTGGCGGCGCTGTCGCTGGAGGAGTGAGCCACCCCGAGCGCGAGCGATACTGAGAGTGGGTGTCTCACTTCGGTGGAGTCGTTGTTTATAAGTGACAGAGTGGTGTTGCCGGCGGCTGTTTATATATCGTTGCTGACGCGGTGAATCGCTGTATTTCTGGCGTTGATTGTTTATAAGTGATTGTTGCTGGCGTGGTGAACACTTACAAAGCCCCAGCCGCGACGAGCTCGCGGTTTCACCGCTCGCTACGAGGGCTCTCTTCGGTCGCCCTCGCTACTCGGAGGCCTTGCTGCGGTCCTCGTCGCTCACTCCGTTCGCTCCTGCGGTCCTTGCTGCGGCCGCCTTCGCCCTCGCGGCAGCGAGGCGCAGAGCGCCTCTGGCAGCCGGTGCGTAGCGCCGGCGACTGCCCCTTTGAGTCCCACCCCAACAGCACCTCACGCCTCCCCAACCTCGCCGCTTCGCGCCTTATAAAGGCGCTCGCGACGTCCAGCGAGGCGCAAAGCGCCTCTGGCAGCCGGCGGCCCCGCCGCCGGCGACCTCGTGCGGGCGGCTCGCGCCCTACGGGCGCTCACCGGCGCACAGGGCGAGAGCGAAGCTCTCGCTTGAAGCCGGACGTAGTCCGGCGACGCCACCGCACCGCCACGTTCATTTATAAGCAATCGTCGCTGCCGCGCTCATCGATCTTAAATACCACGTCGACGGCGGCGATCTGCAATACCCACTTCCGTAGTCGATCAAGCGGCGGTCGTCAACGAATGGCGGTCTCCGTTGAGTACCGAGCAGATGAATAGACGGTCACCGGGACTGAGCGCCGTCTCAGACGTCGAACTCGGTCTGGTACTCGGTCGCGTCGAGGCGGTCCTCCCGGAGCGGCCAGAAGGCGAGCAGGGTAGCGGGCTCATCGGAGACGGCGCGTGACGCGTGCGGCACGTCCGGCGGGACCTCGACGGCGTCGTACGTCGACAGCGAGATCCGCTCGCCGTCGACGACGAAGTCGACCTCGCCCTCGACGACGAGATTCATCTGCTCCCACGGGTGCGAGTGCGGCGGCTTGTCCTCTCGCTCCGGACCGATCGTGGTCATCCCGATCATCTGGTCGACACCGCGGAAGACGACCTGCTCGAACCCCTTTCCCTCCTTCGCGAGAGGGGCGTCTCGGAGGTTGTGCACGGCCGGGATCTCGGACGGGTCGTACGAACGTACCATATACGGTCGAGTGCCGACGGAGAGTTAAAACTAGGAGATGCGGCGCGCGCCAACACGGCGCGATCGTGGGGCTACTCGACGATGTCGATCGCGGGTCGCCCCGGCTCCGCCTTCCGAACCACCGAGTCGTCGGCGTCTTCGGCGCGCTTGACGCGGACGGGGGCGTCGAACTCGCGCTCGATCAGCCACGCGGCGGCGCGCAGGGCGGCGAACTCGTCGTCGCCGGAGAGCGTCTCCCGGAGCGCCTCGCGGTTCGCCTGCAGGTCCTGTCCGTAGGAGGCCGCTGCGTCGCCCTGCTCGCGGATGTGGCTCTCCTGCATCAGCTCCGAGATGAGGTTGTCGGCGTCGTTGTCGATCGCGATCACCAGGGCGTCGTACTTCCAGCCGGGCGCGACGACGACGTCGATGCGTTCGGGGTCCTCGATGCCGGCGACGTCGACGATGTCGCGCACGTCCTCGCGGGTGTTCGCCACCAGCCGGCGGCGGCGCTCGACCGTCTCGCGGTCGACCGTCGCGGTCGGCCAGTCGGCCTCGACGACGAATCCGTCGCGGTCGAGCGTCTCCCACAGCTCCTCGGCGAGGTGCGGGACGACCGGCGCGAGCAGGCGGACGGCGACGTCCAGCCCGCGCTCGTAGGTCTCCGGGTGCGGGTCTGCGTACTCGCGGTAGCTTCGCAGCGTCCCGACGAGGTCCTGCGCCTCCCGCAGCGCGACGTTGAACGTCAGGTCGTCGTACTCCGTGCCCGCGATGGCGACCGCGGCGTCGACCTCGTCGGCGACGTAGTCGTCGACCGTGTCGCGGTCGGCGGTTCTCGTGTCGCGGTCGGCCTTGTCGTCACCTATCTCGTCGTCCTCACCGGCGTACCTCTCGACGAGGTCGGTCAAGCGCGTCAGGAATCGATGGGTCGATCTGACGCCCTCCTCGGACCAGTCGAAGTCGCGTTCGGGCTGGGCCGCCTGCATCATGAACAGCCGGGCCGTGTCCGCGCCGTACTCCTCGACGATGCGCTGCGGGGAGACGGTGTTCCCCTTCGACTTCGACATCTTCTCGCCGTCCAACTGGACCATCCCCTGGGCCAGCAGGTTCGTGAACGGTTCGCGGTGGGCAAGCCCCTCCTCGTCGGCCAGCACCTTGGTGAAAAAGCGCGAGTACAGCAGGTGCATCACGGCGTGTTCGATGCCGCCGACGTACTGGTCGACCGGCATCCAGTCGTTCGCTCGGTCCAGATCGAAGGGGGCGTCGTCCAATCCCGGCGAGACGTACCGCAGGAAGTACCACGAGGAGTCGACGAACGTGTCCATCGTGTCGGTCTCGCGGGTCGCGGGCGCGCCGCACTCCGGACAGGTCGTCGCCTTCCACTCGTCGGCGGCGTCGAGCGGGTTCCCGGTCGTGTTGATGAACTCGGGCAGCTCCACGGGCAGGTCCGCCTCCGGCACCATCACGGGGCCGCAGTCGTCGCAGTGGACGACCGGGATCGGCGTGCCCCAGTAGCGCTGTCGGGAGATTCCCCAGTCGCGCAGCTGGTACTGGGTGCTCTCCGCGGCGCTTTCGACGTCCGCCGTCAGGCGCTCGCGGGCGGTTTCGCTGTCGAGGCCACTGTACTCGCCCGAGTTGACGAGCACGCCGTCGTCGGTGAACGGCTCGTCGCTCACGTCCGGCGCGTCCGGAATCGACTCGCCGTCCCAGCCGTCGGGCTCCGGCGCGACGACCGGTTTGATCTCGACGCCCATCTTCTCGGCGAAGGCGTGGTCGCGCTCGTCGTGGCCGGGGACGGCCATCAGCGCGCCCGTCCCCACGTCCGAGAGGACGAAGTCGGCGACGAAGACCGGGATCTCCTCGCCGGTGACGGGATTGGTGGCGGTCAGGTCGGTCTCCACGCCGTTCGGTTCGTCGCCGTCGGGGTCGGCCTCGTCCTCGATGAAGCGTCGGACCGTCTCGTCCGACCGGGCCAGCTCCTCGCTGATCGGGTGGTCCGGCGCGAGCGCGAAGAACGTCGCGCCGTGTATCGTGTCGACCCGGGTGGTGAACGCCTCGACGGAGCCGTGCTCCCGCGGCTCGGCCCCCTCGCCGCGTCCGTCCGAGGCGCTCCGCGCCTCGCCGATGAAAAAGTCGAGCGTGGTCCCGTACTGCCGGCCGATCCAGTTGCGCTGCATCTGACGCACCGAATTCGGCCAGCCCTCCAGATCGTCGATGGCCTCCAGGAGTTCGTCGGCGTACTCGGTTATCTTCAGGAACCACTGGTCCAGGTCGCGGGTCTCGACGGGGGTGTCACACCGCCAGCACAGCTCAGCGTCGCCCTCGACCTGCTCGTCGGCGAGGACGGTCTCACAGGAGGGACACCAGTTCACCTCGGCGTCGCGCCGTTCGACGAGTCCGGCCTCCGAAAACCGGGTGAACAGCCACTGGTTCCACTTGTAGTACTCGGGAGTGCAGGTGGTGATCTCCCGATCCCAGTCGTAGCCGAACCCCATCGACTTCATCTGCCCGCGCATCGTGTCGATGCAGTCGAACGTCCAGTCGCGGGGGTTCGTGTCCCGTTCCTTGGCGGCGTTTTCAGCCGGGAGCCCGAACGCGTCCCATCCCATCGGGTGGAGCACGTCATCGCCGCGCATGCGGCGGTATCGGGCGTACGCGTCCGTGATCGTGTAGTTGCGAACGTGACCCATGTGGAGCTTCCCGGACGGGTACGGGTACATCCCCAGCACGTAGGTGGGGTCGTCCGCCTCGTCCGGCGTGTGATACACGGAGGCGTCGTCCCACGCCTCTTGCCACCGATCTTCGACCGCGGTGTGGTCGTAGCCCTCCTGAGACATCTGCTTATATACTCGTGGTGTGGTCGGCGTCGTATAGCTTTCCATCCACTGCTGGAGGGAGACGCGCTGATTTTCGGGAGTCGGAGGCGACGGGACGCAACGAGGTGGACCGACTACAGTTTCTCCGCGTCTTGCGCCTGCTCGACCCGTCGGGTCGCCTGCGCAATCCGCCTGTCGCTCGCATTGGCGAGCCCCGGCGGGAGTCCCTCGCGCGCCGCCGCGAGCCGCTCTTCGATCCGGGCGATCCGCGAGATCACGTTCTCCAGTTGGCGGTCCGTTCCCTCACCGTCGCCCTCGCGGGCACGCTCCTCGGCGCGTTCGGCGGCGTCGACCGCGGCGGCGAGCGCGCGTTCGAGCCCGTTCACGGCGTTCGACGGGCCGCCGCCGGAGCCGCCGGAGCCACCGCCCTCGCTGGATCCGCCGCTCCCGTCGTCAGAAGTGTCGCTATCGTCGCCGTCGCTATCGTCGGCACCTTCTTCCTCCTCGTCGCCTTCCTCCGCCACGGTCGCCGCCACCTCGGCGCGCGTCTCCTCGGCGATATCGGCGACGAAGCCGGCGAGCGAGGCCGCGCCGGTCTCGGGTCGCTCGATCCGGATCGGGCCGGGCTCCTCGGAGGTGTCGTTCGACCCTTCCGAGTCGTTCGAGCCGTCTCCGCCCCCTGCTCCCGGCGGCTCCGGATTCACCCGATACGCGCCCACTTCGTCGGCGGCGTCGCGGACCTCGGTGGTGTACGCACCTCCGGCGTGAACGTACACCGCGTCGCTGCCGTCGACCGCCGAGTCGTAGATCCGTCCGGCGAAGTCGTCCTCAACCGCCGTTCGGGTCACGTCGGTCTCGCTTCCCTCGTCCGAGAGCTCGACCTTGCGAGCGTTCTCGCGGGCGACGAGAGGGATCTCGCCGTCGACGCCGGCCGTCGTTACCGGCTCGTCGGCGGCAACCGCCAGCTCCTCGCTGTGCGGGGCCTGCCCAGCGCCGTTGACCGTGATCCGGTGATCGCCCTCCGGGACCCCCTGTGCGACCGCGACGCCGCCGCCGAACGTCGGGACTGCCTCGGGGTCGCTCTCGATCAGGACGAACGACTCGACGCTCGCGGCGGTCGTCGTCAGCCCCTCACCGTCGGGTGCCTCGTCGCTCTCGGTCGCCTCGGTGACGCGGGCGACCACGGCGTCCAGCCCGTCGGCTGCGCCGGCAGCGAACGAGTCGGCAGCGGCGATGGCGTCGTACCGGTCGGCGAGCTCGGCGCGGTGGTTCCCGGCGGTGACGTCGAGCTCGGGGTTCTCGTAGCGGGGCTGCTCCCACGGGACGCCCGTGGTCGTGATGTGCCCGGCGACGGTGTCCTCGGCGATCTCGGGGACCGCGAATTCGAAGCTCAGCTGCGGGCCGGTGAACGCCGCGATGTCCTCCAGCTCGGCGCTCTCGACGAGGTCGTATCCGATCACAGCTTCAGCGGTCTCGTCCGCGCCCGCGTCTTCGCGGTCGGCGTGCCGGAAGGCGATACCCGTCTCCCGGAGCGGGAGGTCGGTTGGCGGCGATCGCAGCTCGTCGAGCGACCGCACGGTCAAGGCTCCGTCGACCAGCGACTCGGACGTGACGGCGGGGAGATCCGGATGCTCGTAGATCGGCTCGCCCTCGTACTCGGGGACGACGAAGGGGAGCCGCATCCCCTCGTCGCGGGGGAGGCCGTACGCGATCGGGACGCCGAGGAGGTCCTCGACGGTGTCGATCGTCGTGTTCGTGATGTCCGCGAGCAGCCCCTCCTCGCCGACCCGCTGGAAGCCGTCCGGGATCTCGTTGACCGAGAGCGTGCTGGAGTGCGAACCGAGCTCCGGGAGGATCCGCGGGACTGCGTCGGGGTCAGGATCGAGAAACTCGTTGTTCGGGACGCTGCGGGAGTGCGAGCTGGCGACGTACAGCTGGGGGTCGCCCGTGTCGAGGTCGACGAAGACGTGGAGCACCTCCCAGTCGTGCCAGTGGAAGTTCGCGGTGAACTGGTCGAACGCGGAGTAGAACCAGAACTGGACGACCGCGAGCGGCGAGTCCTCGTATCGGATCCCGTTGTAGAACACCGTCGGATTCGGCGGCTCCCCGGCCTCGTCATACCGCTCGTGGTAGCCGTCGAACGCGGCGAACCCGTCGACGACCGTCTCGCCGTCCTCCTCGACGGTGTACGGTCGCGGATCGGTCGGGAACCACGGCTCGGCGGCGTCGAAGTACAGCGTCGGGGCGAATCGGGCCGCGAGTTTGTCGAGCGCCTCCGGATCGAGGTCGCCCGTGGCCGCGTCGTTCGACGCTGAACCCGAGCCAGAGTCGGAACAGCCCGCGACCGCGGTGCTGCCGGCCCCCGCGAGCGCGCCGAGGACGGTTCGACGGTCGACGCCGGAGCCGGACCGGTCGACGTTGGATTCGGGACGGTTATCGCCGGAGTCGAACCGATCGTCGTCGGGATCGACCCGATCGTCGTCGGGATCGACCCGATCGTCGCTGAGGACGGCGCGATCGGTCACGGGAGCGCCTCCAGGTCGTCCGTGGGTGGGATTTCCGTCGAAGACCGTGACTCCGGATGCATTTCACTAGGTCACGACCGTAGCGGCGAATAAGTCTTCTGACGGACAGCGTGATCCCCACGGGAGAAATCTCCACTGGGAGAAGGTATTTGCGCCCGGACGCGCGAGTCTCCCACATGGACGGGAAGAAGGCCCTCTACTACGCCGCGATCGCGATTGCAGTCTTGCTCGCCGTAAGCGTAATCGGGACGCTGCTTTCGATCGCCGTCGGGGTCACACTCTGGGCCGTCGGCTGGCTAGTGAACATCGCTGTCGTCGCGGCTGCGCTTTACCTCGCGTACAAAGCCGGAACGTGGCTCCTCAGCGGCGACGACGGCGGCGCGACGATAGACTCGATCGGAGGCTCGCGGTCGTCCTCGTCGGCGTCACCCGGAAACGGCGGGTTGGAGAGTCGGCAGGATCGGCTCCGCCGGCAGTACGTCGAGGGGCAGATCACCGAGGAGGAGTTCGAGCGCCGGATCGCGAGCGAGCTGGAGACAGAGGAACTCGACGACATCGACCGAGAGCTCGAACGGGAGCGGTAGGTACTTAAAAGCGGTCTCGCAGTTCTTCGCGCAGGTCGTCGAGGTCGAGGTCTTTCATCGCGAGCAACACCAGCAGGTGGTAGACGAGGTCGGCGCTCTCGTAGGTGAGCTCGTCGAGATTGTCGTCTTTCGCCGCGAGGATCGTCTCCGTCGACTCCTCGCCAATCTTCTCCAAGACGGCGTTTTCGCCCTTCTCGTGGGTGAACAGCGAGACCGTGTAGGAGCCCTCGGGGAGCTCCGCCTTCCGCGACTCGATGGTGGCGAACAGCGCTTCGAGGACGGCCTCGGGCGGGACGTCCGCGTCTTCGGGATCCGTAGCTCCCTCATCGGTTCCCGCGTTCGGGTCGCTCACGCGACCACCTCGTTCTCGGGGAAGAAGGCGAGGTCGTGGATCCGCGAGTCGGCGGTCAGTTCCGGGTGGAACGCGGTGGCGACCACGGGGCCGTCCCGCACCGCGACCGGCCGGCCGTCGACCGTCGCGAGCGTCTCGACGCCCCCGTCGACCTCGTCGATGAGCGGCGCACGGATGAACACCGCGTGGAACGGGTCGTCGAGCCCAGCCACGGAGAGCTTCGCCTCGAAGGAGTCCTTCTGGCGGCCGAACGCGTTACGGTCGACGGAGACGTCAACGAGCTCGAGCGCGTCGACGCGGTCGTCTTTCGCGTCCCGCGAGCAGACGATGAGCCCGGCGCAGGTCGCGAGTACGGGCTTCCCGCTCGCGACGTGGTCGCGGATCTCCTCGTCGATTCCCTCGCGGCGGATCAGCCGAGAGATGGTCGTCGACTCCCCGCCGGGCAGGAGGAGGACGTCGCAGTCGGACACGATACCGGAGTCCCGGACTTCGACGACCTCCGCGGGCTCGTCGTGGGCGGCCGCGGCGTTCCGGACGGCCGCGGCGTGCTCGGCCACGTCGCCCTGCACGGCGATGACGCCTGCTTGCATGGGTACCGGTCCGTCGGGGACGGGCAAAAAGGGCCCGCTACGGAGCTTAAAAATCGGGACGCAGACGAACGCGGCGGAAACGGTGAAACCCCAGACCGATCGGCCTAGGCGACGGTCAGCGAGAGAATCTGTACGAACACGCCGAAGAGGACGCAGAACGCGAGGACGGTCTTCGGGTCCATCGAGATCGCGTTCCGGTCTTGGGTGTCGAAGTAGCGGACGAGTCCCGCACTGGACATCAGCCCGCCGGAGTTGGAACCACTGCTCATACCCGACGGTGAGTCTCGCGACGTTCTAAACGTTTCGTTCGCGTGTCCGGACGTTCCGCTCGCAGGGTCGATTGTTCCGCGCGTGGGGTCGGTTGTTCCGATCGCAGATCCGGTCGCTCGGAGGTATGGCGTGCGGGAATGCACGGATCGGAGGCGGTATGGCGCGCACGAGTGCACGAGTGGGAAACCCTTATGCGCGGGCCGACGGTAGAATGCGCCGGATAATGACTGTTCGACTGCTGGATTTTCACGCTGACTGGTGCGGCCCGTGTAAGACGCAGGACCCGATCCTGGAGGAGATCCAGGAGGATCTCGGCGACGCCTTCGAGTTGCAGAAGGTGAACGTCGACGAGGAGCAGGACGTCGCCAACCAGTACCAAGTGCGCTCGCTGCCGACGCTCATCATCGAGAACGACGACGGCGTCGTCGACCGGTTCGTCGGCGTCACACAGCGCGAGGACATCGAGGCCGCGCTGTCCGAAGCCGGAGCCTAGCGTCTCGATCCGCGAGCGGCGCGCTCTGGCGACCCGAATTCCCCGCCGACGGGGCCGCCGCGTCTCGCAAGCTTTTACAGCATCGGCCCGACAGTACCCATATGGCCAGTTTCGACGCCGCGGAACGCCGCAACCTCGACCGAAACATCTGCATGCGCTGTAACGCCCGCAACTCCCCGGACGCGAAGCGCTGCCGCAAGTGCGGATACAAGAATCTCCGCCCGAAGGCGAAGGAACGCCGAGCCGCCTAGATCGGTCGCCGACCCCCTTCGTTTCCAGTGGAGAACACTTCGGCCGAGCGACCGGTACGGGTGTCGATGGGAAAGGATAAAATCCGATGCAGTGGTGCGGTTGTTTATAAATAGCTTATAAGTCGTTGCTGGCGGGGTGACCACTCACAAAGCCCCGGTCGTCGGCGGCTCTGCCGCCGGGTGACAGAGGCGCTCGGGTTCGCACCCTTGCGGGCGCTCACCGGTCCGCGCCACCGCAGCGCATTGTTCAGTGATACGCGGTCGTCGCTGGTGATCGCATTCGTTTACCTACCCCGTCGTCGAGTTCGGCGGATTGTTCGGCCGCGCGCTCGATTATTCGTCGGGGTACTTCGGCTCGCGGCGCTCGGCGCGCTCGGTCGCGCGTTCGAGGACCTCGCGGACCGTATCCGGGCCGTCGCCAGCGCGGTAGACGTCCCCGTGGCCGGGGTAGAGTTCCTCGACGGTGTCGGGCAGGCGGTCGAGCAGCGTGTGGAGGCTTTCGATCAGTCGCTCCCGCGACTGGCCGGCCATGTCCGTGCGGCCGAAGGAGCCGTCGTCGAAGGCACCGTCGTTGTAGACGAACACGTCGCCGGAGTACAACCGCTCGTCGCCGACGAGCGAGACGTGGTCGTCGGCGTGACCGGGCGTGAACACGACCTCGCAGTCCTCGTCACCCACGAGGATCTCGTCGCCGTCGTCGATCGCCGCGTCCCGTCGCGGGTGGGGTGCGTTCGCGTAGAGCGCCGCGTCGAAGCGGTCGAGCACCGCGTCGAGCTCGCCGACGTGGTCGTGGTGCTGATGGGTCAACACGACGCGGTCGAGCCCGCCGACGCCGGCCCCGTCGAGCGCGTCGGCGATGACGTCGTCGACGCCCGGCATCGTCCCGGCGTCGACGAGCGTGGTTACCTCGCCGGGCACGAGGTACGCGTTGCAGGTGAACTCCGCCGCGCCGTCGGTGACAGTGATCGGCTCCATACGCACGGGAAGGCCCCGGTGAGTAAAAACGTGCAGCCCGCGGCGTCCGCGGCGCGGGGTCGATCCTCGAATTCGGCAGGGGATTTATCAGTCGCGGTCTGCTAGTGACACACACATATGGGCTTCGGGAGCTACGACGAATCCGAACAGGAGAACCAGGACCTGGACGCGGATTTCGACGACGACGACGGAGTCCGAGCGGCAGAAGAGGTACACGAGGGCTCGGTGGACTACGAGCCCGGCGCGTCGAACGACGAGCTGCTCGACCGCCTCCAGGAGATCAAATCCGAGGAGACCTGATCGGGTGACTCCGCCGAGCCGGACGCTCGGTATCGCGTTCTCCGACGGCGACCGAACCAGTCGCGTAGCCGGTGCCGTCGTCAGATCGGACGGCACCCTCGACGGGCTCGGCTTCGAACGCTGTACCGTCGGCGGCACCGACGCGACCGACGCCGCGATCGACCTCGTCGACGCGCTCGGCCGCGAAGACGTCAGGCACGTCGCCTGCGACGGGATCGCCCCGGCGTGGTTCAACCTCCTCGATATCCGTCGGCTCCGCGACGCGCTCGACCGTCCCGTGTACTCGGTGAGCTACGCGGAGAGTCCCGGGCTCGAACCCGCGCTTCGCGATGCGTTCGACGGTGACGCGCTCGAGGCCCGCCTCGACGCGTATCGATCGCTCCCGCCGCGCGTTCGCGTGGACGACGACGGTGACAGCGACGGCGACGGTGACAGCGACGGCGACGGTACGGCCGATCCCTCCGCCGGCCCATCCGCCCATCCCCTGTTCGTCCGTGCGGCCGGGATCGACGCCGAGCGCGCGGCCGCGGCGGTCCGCGGCCTCGCTCGGAAGGGGTTCCGCCGCCCGGAGCCGCTCCGGATCGCCGGCATCGCGGCGAGCGCCCACCGGATCGCGGTCGAAGAGGGATAACTGTCGAAGAGGGATAACTGTCGGGACGAGCCGACGGCGACCGGACGCACTTATACGGATCGCGCCCGGATCCGTCTCCATGAACGAGGACGCTGGCGGTCTCGACGCCGACCTCCGAGTGCCGTCCTGCGAGCGCTGTCCGGCGCTCGTCGAGTCGCGGAGCCGCATCGTCGACGGCGTCGGCCCGACCGACGCCGACCTGCTGTTCGTCGGCGAGGGACCGGGAGCCAACGAGGACGAGCGGGGCGAACCGTTCGTCGGGCGCTCCGGCGACGTGCTCGACGACGCGCTGCGGGACGCGGGGCTCGCGCGGGCCGACGTGCGGATCACGAACTGTGTCCGGTGTCGACCCCCGGAGAACCGCGATCCGACGACCGAGGAGCTCGCGAACTGTCGCGGCCACCTCGACGCCGAGATCGACCGACTCGATCCCGAACTGATCGTGACCCTCGGGAAGGTGCCGAGCGAGCACCTGCTCGATAAAGCGGTGGCGATCACCTCGGAGTCCGGCGAGGTCGTCGACGCGCGGATAGCGGGCGCGTCGCGCCGCGTGTTGCTCTCGGTCCACCCCGCCGCGACGCTGTACGATCGCAGCCAGCGAGACGGGTTCTTCGAGACGATCGCGAGAGCTGGCGAGCTGAGCGGGGTCTCGCCGGGCGGCGGTTCCGATGGTTCCAACGGGTCCGGGGGACAGTCGCGGCTCGGCGAGTTCTGAACCGGCGAAATGGCGAAGTGACCGGAACGAGAAACGACCGAATCGCCGCAGAAACCCGTGCGAACGTCCATCACAATAGCGTTGGGTGTGAAACATAGAAAATAATTTACCGTGTGAGGTGAAGTGACAATCGTATGTCCGACAACAGGTGGTCGGCGAATCGGCGAAACTTCGTAAAGACAGCGGGCGCGGCGGGTGTGGTCGGGCTCGCAGGGTGTTCGGGTGGCGACGGCGGCGACAGTTCCGACGGCTCCGACGGTTCTGACGGCTCCGACGGCTCCGACGGCGAGACTTCGGGCGAAGCCGACAGCTCCGCGACGGAAGTGACCTGGGTGATGAACCCCGCGGAGGAGGAAATCGACATTCAGGTGCAGTACCAGCCGCTGTTCGAGTATCTCGAATCCGAGGCCGACATCGAGATCATCGAGCAGCCGACCGCGAGCTACTCCGGGACGGCACAGGAGCTACGCCGCGCGGCGGAGGGCGACCGGCTCTTCGCCGACACGTCCCCCGGCGCGGTCGCCCAGATTCCCGAAGAGATCGACGTGACGGGAATGCGCGTGGCCTACGGAGCCGAGCAGTACTTCTCGCTCATCACGACGCGGGCGGACAGCGACATCGAATCGCTCTCGGATCTCGAAGGCGAGGTCGTCGCATCCGCCGCGCCGACGTCGGTATCCGGGACGCTGTTCCCCCTCCTGATGCTCCGGAACGCCGGCCTCGATATCGGCAGCGCGCCCGGCGGCTCGCCGGAGGACTTCGAGCTCCGGACGTCCGATCACTCGACCGCCCGCGAACAACTCATTGCGGACGACCGGATCGCGGCCGCGGGGACTGGCGCGTTCTCGACCGCGGCGCACGTTCCCCAGGAACAGTTCGACGAGATGTCACAGGAGTTCGTCGACATCTCCGCCGAGTACGACGGCGCTGGCGAGAGCGACCCCGAGCTCCAGCTCCTCGCCGTCTCCGACCCGATCCCGCGCGCGCCGATCGTGAGCAACGCCGCGTGGGAGGAGCCGCTCAAAGACGATATCCGCCAGCTGATGATCGACGCGCCGCCGGAGGCGTTCGAACACGACTCGCAGGCCGACATCGCCGAGGCGCTCAACATCGACCCCGAGATCCTCGAGATGGACGAGTCCGAGCTGAGCGACGATCAGGTGGACGACCTCGAGCTGGTGGAGGCGCACGCGCTCTGGTTCAGCGGCGTCGTCGAAGCCTCCGTCGGGGACTTCGACCCTGTCGCCGAACTCGGACAGGAGCTCGGACTGGAGTGGAGCGACCTCTAGACAGCCCGGATTCACTTTTTGGACACATGAGCTACATCGAAGTAGACGGTCTTACGAAACGGTTCGGCGACACGGTCGCACTCGACGACGTGTCCTTCGAGGTCCCCGCGGGGGAGTTCGTCATCGTGCTCGGCGTGTCCGGCTCCGGGAAGTCGACGCTGCTGCGAACCCTGAGCGGACTCCTTCCTCCGACCGACGGAGAGATCACGATCGACGGGGAGCCGATGAACGAGCCCCGTCCCGAGGTCGCGATGATCTTCCAGCAGCACAACATCATCGGCGACATGTCGGCGTATTCGAACGCGCTCTCCGGCGGCGTCCACCGATCCGGGTTCTTCTCCAGCGTGCTCCAGCTACAGGACGTGGAGGAGAAACACCGCGCGCTGGACGCGCTCGACACGGTCGGGCTGTTGGGGGAGGCCGAACAGAAGGCGCGGAGCATGAGCGGCGGCCAACAGCAGCGCGTCGGGATCGCCCGCGCGCTCGTCCAGCAGCCGGAGGTGCTCCTCGCCGACGAGCCGGTCGCGAGCCTCGATCCCGGCAGCGCACAGAGCGTGATGGGGTACCTCCGCGCCGCGTCCGAGGAACGGGATCTGACGACGTTCTGTAGCCTGCACCAGGTGAACATCGCGCGGAAGTTCGGACACCGGTTCATCGGCCTCAGAGACGGTAAAAAGGTGTTCGACGGCTACCGCGACGAGCTGACCATAAGCGTTATCGACGACCTCTACGGCGACATCGAGACGGAGGGGATGTTCGTTCGCGAGGACGGAGACACGGCCAGCGAGACGGACGAGGACGCCGACGCCGCGACCGACGGGGTCGCGACGACGTGACGAGAACAGAGCTGATCTACGCGTGACAACAGACACACCGAGCACCGACGAGAGGGCCGGTCCCGACGTCAGCGACGGCGGGGTCGCCGTCCCGGACCGCATCGCAGCACAGTTCGAGAACATCAAGCGGACGCGACGACGCCGGGCGATCGGCTGGGTCGGATTGGTGTCGTTCCTCGCGTTCGCCACGGTACAGGCGTTCGCCGCGACCGAGCTGTTGAACCCGGACGCCAGGCTCGGAACGTTCGTCGAGTCCCTGAGCGAGTTCTTCCCGATCACGAACTACCTCGGCGTGATCCCATTCCTCGATTTCGGGCAGTACGTCGAGTTCATGATTCAGGAGAACCTGCTGTATGACCCCGATATCGGGGGCATGCTGTTCCAGTGGCCGCCGAACCCCGCGGACGCCTACGCCTTTTTCTTCCAGGAGCTCGGCATCTTCCAGGTGTTCGGCGAGGCCGGGATCACTCTCGCGATGGGGTTCGTCGGAACGATTCTCGGATTCCCGTTCGCGCTCGTCTTCGGAACGCTCGGATCCGAGCGCGTCACGCCGTTCCCGTTCAACTTCATCTTCCGCGGGACGATGTCGTTCATCCGTGCGATCCCCGCCATCGTCTGGACGCTCATCTTCATCCCGTTCCTCGGACTCGGCCCCGCCTCGGCCGCGATAGCGATCGCCTTCGACACGATCGGGAATCTCGGCCGGCTGTTCGTCGACGAACTCGAGGAGATCGAGGACGGCCCGATCGAGGCCATGCGGACGACCGGGGCGAACAAGCCGCAGATCGTCTTTTTCGGCATGCTGAGTCAGGTCCGAACGGCGTTCATCGCGTGGACGCTGTACATCTTCGAGATCAACGTCCGGATCGGCGTCACCGTCGGTGTCCTCGGGGCCGGCGGGCTCGGGTACATCGTGACCTCCCAGCAGAACCTGCTGCGGTTCACCAACATGATGGCGACGCTGATCGCCATCTTCATCCTCATCATCTCCGTCGAGCTGTTCAGCCAGCGGCTCCGGTCGCGGCTGCGCTCCGATGAGGTGAAGATGAGCCTCTGGGAGCTGATCACGGGGTTCCCACGGCGGATGGCCGAGTCGGCGATGAAGTAACGCCGGCACTCGTCCGCTCCCGTCGCGGTCGAACCGCCGACTGCAACCACCGACCGCCGACCGCCAACCACCGACCACCGACCGCCGACTGCCGACCGCCGGCCACCGACCGCCCACTGCCACAAGGGAAACCGATTTTTCCGTCCCCCTCCCAGTGGTGGTATGAGCACTTTCGAACCGCCCGCGGAGACGCTGGCGGACGTCGTCCTCGTCGACTACGGGCTCGGGAATCTCCGCTCCGCGACCCGCGGGCTCGAACGGGCCGGCGCGTCGGTAGAGATCACGGACGATCCCGAGGCGTTCGCGGCCGCCGACGGCGTCGTCCTTCCGGGCGTCGGTGCGTTCCGCGAGGGGATGGAGAACGCCGGACCGCTGCGCGAGGCGCTGACCGATCACGCGGCGACTGGCCGTCCCCTCTTCGGGATCTGTCTCGGCATGCAGATGCTGCTCACGTCGAGCGAGGAGGCCGACCACGAGGGGGAGGGCGAAGTGACCGGCCTCGATCTCGTGCCCGGCACCAACGTTCGGTTCGACGTGGACCGCAAGGTTCCGCACATGGGCTGGAACGAGCTGTCCGTGGAGCGCGATCACCCGCTGGTGGAGGGTGTCGCGGGCGAGTACGCCTACTTCGTCCACTCCTACTACGCGGAGCCCGACGATCCGGACGCGGTCGTCGCGACCGCGGACTACGGTATCGACTTCCCCGCCGTCGTCGCGAACGAGGCTGGAAACGTGTTCGGCACCCAGTTCCACCCCGAGAAGAGCGGGGAGACGGGGCTCCGAATCCTCCGGAACTTCGTCGAGTACTGCGCGGAGCGGTAGCGGAGACCGAGCCACTATGACGGGAGACGACGGAGACGACAGCCACCCCGCCCGGCTCGGCGTCGACGTGGGCGGCACGTTCACCGACGTGGCGCTGGTCGTCGGCGACGACCTGACCACCGCGAAGGTGCCGACGACGACCCCGCAACACGCCGGCGTCCTCGACGGGATCCGCGAGGCCTGCGCGGCGGCCGGTATCGATCCCGCCGACGTCGACGCGTTCGCACACGCGACCACGGCCTCCGTCAACGCCCTCTTGGAGCGCGACGGCGCGCGAACCGCGCTCGTGACGACGGCGGGCTTCCGCGACGTCTTGGAGATCGGTCGCCAGACGCGGCCGTCCCTCTACGACCTCGACGCGGAGACGGCCGACCCGCTCGTCCCCCGACGGCGGCGCTTCGAGGTCGACGAGCGCGCGACGACCGAGGGGATCGAGCGGGTGGTCGATCCGGAGGCGATCCGCGAGCTCGCGGACGAGATCGCCGAATCGGGGGCCGAGAGCGTCGCGGTCTCGCTGCTGCACGCGTACGCGCACCCGGATAACGAGGCCGCCGCGGCCGAGGTCCTCCGCGAGGAGCTCGACGTCCCGGTCTCGACCTCCCACGACGTGCTCCCCGAGTTCCGCGAGTTCGAGCGCACGGCGACGACCGCGGCCGACGCGTACCTGGCCCCCGAGCTCGACGCGTACCTCAGGCGGGTGATAGCGGACGCGGCCGACATCGGCCTTCCCGAGCCGCGCGTGATGCGCTCGAACGGCGGGGTCGCCGACGCGGAGACGGTTCGCGAGAGCGCGGTGACGACGGTGCTCTCCGGGCCGGCCGCGGGGGTCGTCGGCGCGGCCGCGGTGGCCGAGGGCGCGACGCTCGGCGGTGCGGAGGCGGAATCCGGCCCGCCAACCGGATCCGCCGTCACCTTCGACATGGGCGGCACGTCCAGCGACGTGAGCCTCGTCCGCGACGGGCGCGTCGAGCGAACCGCGGAGACGACGATCGCCGACGTGCCGCTCCGCACGCCGACCGTCGACGTGGAGACGGTCGGCGCGGGCGGCGGGTCGATCGCGTGGACCGACGCCGGCGGCGCGCTCCGCGTCGGCCCCGAGTCCGCCGGTGCGGACCCCGGACCGGCCTGCTACGGGCGGGGCGGCAGCGAGGCGACGGTCACCGACGCGGACGTCCTGTTGGGGTACATCGGTCAAGACGCGGCGCTCGGCGGAGACCTCTCGCTCGACGTCGACGCCGCGCGCGACGCGCTCGACCGGCTCGCGGACGAAGCGGGGATCGAAGCGGAAGGGGAAGGGGGTGGAGGCGGGAACGCCGACAGCGACGCCCCCGGCGACCTCGACGACGCGACGGCGGCCGCGCGCGGCGTGTTCCGCGTCGCCAACGCGACGATGGCGCGGGCGATCCGCTCGGTGACCGTCGAGCGCGGGCGCGACCCCCGAGCGTTCGACCTCGTCGCCTTCGGCGGCGCGGGGCCGATGCACGCCGCCGCACTCGCGGATCGGCTCGACATGGACCGCGTGATCGTTCCCGGGCCCGCCGGCGTGCTTTCGGCGTACGGGTTGCTCGCGGCCGACGAGACCCACGACGCGGCCCGCACGCTCCGGCTCTCGCTTTCCGACGCGACCGCCGCCGACCTCGGCGACGCCTTCGCCGAACTGACCGACAGGGTCTTCGAGGACGCCTCCGATCCCGCGGCGGCACGCGTCGAGCGCGCGGCGGACTGCCGGTACGCGGGGCAGAGCTTCGAACTGACCGTCGACGCCGGGAGGGACGCGGGAGACACCGGTTCCGCAGTCGACCCCGACGCCCTCGCCGAGCGCTTCGCCGCGGCCCACGAACGCGCCCACGGCTACCGGCTCGACGCCGCGGTCGAGGCGGTCACGCTCCGAGTCACCGCCGCCGTCGACGTCGACGCGCCGACGGTCTCTCGAACGGGCTCGGCGGACGCGAGGCAGGGGGTCAGAGACGTCGTCTTCCCGGAGTCTGGGACCGTCGAGGCGACTGTCTACGACCGCGACGCGCTGAGGCCGGGTACGGGACTCGACGGTCCGGCGGTCCTCGCGGGGACCGAGAGCACGACAGTCGTGCCGCCGGCGTGGGACGGTCGCGTCCGGCGGGACGGGACGGTGGTGCTGGAGCGGGGAGACGCCGAGTCCGGGGGTGACGATCGATGACCGACCACGACGCCGACACTGCGAGTGACCGCGACGCCGACACTGCGAGTGACCGCGACGCCGACACTGCGAGTGACCGCGACGTCGCCATCGACTCGGTGACGCTCGAAGTGCTCCGCAACCAGCTGGAGGGCGTCGCCGAGGAGATGGGAAGCGTCCTGATCCGCGGGGCGTACTCGCCGAACATCACGGAGCGCCGCGACTGCTCGACCGCGCTCTTCGACGCCGACGGGCGGATGATCGCGCAGGCGGAGCACATCCCCGTCCACCTCGGGGCGATGCCGGAGGCGGTCGACGCGGTCCGAAAGAAAGACCCGGGGCCCGGCGACGTGTTCGTCCTCAACGATCCGTTCGCGGGCGGAACCCACCTCCCGGACGTGACGCTCGTCTCGTCGCTGTCGCTCGACGGCGACGTGGTCGGCTTTGCCGCCTCCCGGGCGCACCACGCCGACGTCGGCGGGATGGTCCCCGGTAGCATGCCGGCGGGCGCTCGCGAGATCTACCAGGAAGGGCTCCGGATCCCGCCGATTCGGCTCGTCGCCGACGGCGAGCGCAACGACGACGCGTTCGACCTGCTGTTCGCGAACGTCCGGAACGCCGCCGAGCGGCGCGCCGACTTCGAGGCGCAGATCGCCGCCAACGAGCGGGCGGACGAGCGGCTCCGCGAACTGGCCGAAGAACGCGGTCGCGACCGACTCGAAGCGGCCTTCGACGCCGTCATCGGCTACTCCCGCGACCGGATGACCGCCGCGATCGCCGACCTGCCCGACGGGACCTACAAGGCCGCGGACGTCCTGGAGGGCGACGGCGTCACCGACGAGGATATCCCGATCTGCGCTGCGGTCACGGTCGACGGAGGATCGCTCGCGGTCGACTTCGACGGCAGCGCCGATCAGGTCGAGGGGAACTGCAACGCGCCGCTGGCGGTGGCCAAGAGCGCGGTATACTTCGCGGTCCGCTGCGTGACCGACCCGGAGGTACCGCCGAACCACGGGTGTTACGAGCCGGTGTCGATATCGGTCCCCGAGGGCTCGGTGCTGAACCCCGATCCGCCCGCGGCGGTCGTCGGGGGTAACGTCGAGACGAGTCAGCGTGTCACCGACGTGGCGCTCGCGGCGCTCGGCGAGGCGGCCCCCGGGCGGGTGCCCGCCGGGAGCCAGGGGACGATGAACAACCTCACGATCGGGGCGCGCGGCGGGGGCGAGACCTCGGATGGCAACGCCGCCGAGTCGTTCACCTACTACGAGACCATCGGCGGCGGGTTCGGCGCGCGCCCGGGGGCCGACGGGATGGACGGCGTGCAAGTCGGGATGACGAACACGCTCAACACGCCCGTCGAGGCGCTCGAAGCGGCGTACCCGCTCCGCGTGGAGCGCTACGCGTTCCGTCCCGATAGCGGCGGGGCGGGTCGCCACCGCGGCGGCCTCGGACTGGAGCGCACGGTGCGGGTCGAGACCGACGCGACCGTCTCGCTGTTGACGGAGCGGCGGCGTCACGCGCCCGCGGGCGTCGACGGCGGCGAGTCGGGCGCGCTCGGCGAGAACCTGATCGACGGCGAGCCCGTCCCGGCGAAGACGACCGTCGACGTGGAATCGGGGACGACGGTGACGGTCCGAACCCCGGGCGGCGGCGGGTACGGCGACCCGAGCGAGCGGGATCCGGCGTCGACGGCGGCGGACCTGGCGGACGGGAAGGTGACGGAAGACGAGAGAGACGCCTGAACGGGCGGGCGACGGGGTTCAGAGCCCGTCGTAGGGGCCGGGCTTCGCGGCGGTGAGGCGGTCGACCTGCCCGTCGGAGAGGTCGATCGAGGCGGCGGCGAGGTTCTCGGTCAGCTGGTCGACGGTTCGCGCGCCGACGATGGGGGCGGTGACGCCGTCACGGTGGGCGAGCCACGCGAGCGCGGTCTGCGCGGGCGACGCGTCGACCTCCTCGGCGACGGCGTCGAGTTCGTCGTGGACGTCGAAGTTCTCCTCGGTGAGGTACGCCTCCTGAAACCGGCTCGACTCGGCGGCCTTCGACTCTTCGGGGAGGTCCTCGTCGCGGTCGTACTTCCCGGTCAAAAAGCCCTGCCCGAGCGGGCTCCACGGGGAGACCGCGAGGTTCCGCTGGCGGGCGAACTCTAGGTAGTCGCCCTCGATCTCGCGGTCGACGAGGTTGTACCGCGGCTGGAGAACCGTGAACGGTTCCCACCCTTCGTTGCGGGCGATTTCGTTGGCCCGGGCGACCTTCCAGGCGTTCGGGCGGAGCGTCGACGCGCCGAGGTAGTGGACTTTGCCGGACTCGACGAGTCCGTTGAGGGTCTTCATCAGCTCGCGGGCGGGCGTCTCGTCGTCCCACCGGTGGATGTAGAGGACGTCGACGTAGTCGGTGCCGAGGCGGTCTAAGAGGGCGGCGACACGGTGGCGAACGTTCTTGCGGTTCGTGCCGCGGCTGTTCGGGTCGCCGTCGCGGATCTGCCAGTACACCTTCGAGGCGACCGTGTAGCGCTCGCGGTCGCGCTCGGCGAGCCAGTCGCCGATCCAGCGTTCGCAGTCGCCGCCGCCGTACACGTCGGCGGTGTCGACGTACCGCCCTCCCGCCGCCTCGTAGGCGTCGAGCAGCTCGTGGGCCCGCGTCTCGTCGATCTCCACGTTGCCCGCCTCGGTCACGCGGCCGAACCGCCACGTGCCGAACTGGAGTTCGCTCGTCCGGAGCCCGGTTCGGCCGAGCGGGACCGTACCGAGATCGATGTCGTCGAGTTCGGGTGTCATCCCCAGATAGTTGCCCCCGTCGCGGCAAAAACCCACAGCAACCGAACGCGACGAGTGACCGCGTGACACGGTACCGCATTGGCGCACACGAGACGAGCGCCGACCCGCCTGATCGATTTCCGATATGAGTGGTGCACGTGACGGCGGTGGACCGCTATGCGTGAGAGGGTGGTGTCGTCGGCGGCTGTTTATCTGTCGTTGGTGGGATGGCACATCCCTCGAAAGCCCCCAACCGCTCGCTTATAAGTCGTTGCTAGCCCGGTGAACACCACCTCAGCCTCGCCACTCGCGCCTTTATAAGGCGATCGCGGCGTCCAGCGAGAATCGGAGACCCGCTGGCAGCGGACGTAGTCCGGGGACAGCGAGGCGCGAAGCGTCGCTGGCAGCCGCCGCGCAGCGCCGTCGTCGACCTCGCGCAGGCTGTCGCCACCGCCACGTGCATTTATAAGCAGTCGTCGCTCTCGCACTCGCCCGTTTACATGCCGCGTCGCCGGCGGCGGTCCGTGATACTCACTCCCGCGATCTCTCACAGTCGCGTCGAAGAGCGCAACGAGCGGTCGCGGCGCTCACACCGACGCGAGGAAGTTCCGGATCAGGTCGTGGCCGGCTGCGGTGAGCACGCTCTCGGGGTGGAACTGCACCGCCTCGATCGGGTGCTCGCGGTGGCGAATCCCCATCACGATCGCGTCGCCGTCGTGGTCCGTGGTAGCGGTCACCTCGAAGGCGTCGGGGACCTCAGTGGCGGCAAGCGAGTGGTACCGCCCCGCGCGGAACCCCTGATCGAGGCCGGCGAACACGCCCTCACCGTCGTGGTCGACCGGAAACGCCTTGCCGTGGATCGGCTCCGGCGCGTGCCCGACCGTGCCGCCGTACTCGTACACGGCGGCCTCCAACCCCAGACAGACGCCGAGCGTCGGGACCTCGGGCGAGAGATCCCTGAGCACGTCCGCGCTGACGCCCACGTCGCGCTCGTTCTTCGGGTGGCCGGGACCGGGGCTGATGAGGATCGCGTCGGGACCGGCCGCCTCGATCTCCCCGAGCGACGCGGTGTTCTTGACGACCTCGACGTCGATCGCCGATCCGTTCCCGTCGCCATTGCCCCCGCCGTCCGCGCTCCCACCGTCCGCGTCGCCGCCGTCTGCGCTCCCCCCGTCCGCGTCGCCGCCGTCTGCGCTCCCCCCGTCCGCGTCGCCGCCGTCTGCGCTCCCCCCGTCCGCGTCGCCGCCGTTCGCGCCGCCGCCGTCCGCATCGCCCGTCCCGCCGATAGTCTGATCGGAGACGTACTCCACGAGGTTGTACGTGAACGAGTCGAAGTTGTCGACGACGACGATCTTCATTCGTCGACCTCCGTGCCGGCGGCGAGGGGGTCGTCCGCGTGAGCGTCGTCCGCGTCGTCCGCGTGCGAGTCGTCGTCCCGGATTCGGTCGATCGCGGCCACCACCCCGTCCATCTTCTGTTCGGTCTCCTCGTACTCGGCGGTCGGATCGGAGTCGGCGACGAGCCCGGCCCCGGCGCGGACGGTCACGACGGTGTCGCCGTCACGCGCGCCCGTGGGCGACTCTTCGAGCGTCGCCGTCCGGATCACGATCGCGAAGTCGGCGTCGCCGGTCCACGCGTAGTAGCCGACGCCGCCGCCGTACGCCCCCCGCGGGGTCGTCTCCAACTCCTCGATGATCTCCATCGCGCGCACCTTCGGCGCGCCCGTGAGGGTCCCGGCGGGGAACGTCGCACGCGTCGCGTCGAACGCATCGGCGTCGGGCGCGAGCGTCCCCGTCACCGTCGATTCGATGTGCTGCACGTGACTGTACTTCAGCACGTTCATGAACTCCTCGACGCGGACGGACCCGGGCTCGCTCACCCGCCGAACGTCGTTTCGCGCGAGGTCGACGAGCATCGTGTGCTCGGCGCGCTCCTTCCCGTCCGCGAGCATCTCGCCGGCGAGCCGGCGGTCCTCGACCGGGCTCGTTCCGCGGGGACAGGTTCCGGCGATCGGGTTCGAGACGATCCGGTCGCCCTGCACCGACACGAGCGTCTCCGGGCTCGCACCGACGATGGAGCGGTCGTCGTGGCGCAGCACGTACATGTACGGCGAGGGGTTCACGTCGCGCAGCGCCGCGTACAGCCCGAGCGAGTCGACCTCGCCGCGAAGCTCTCGGCTCCGCGAAATCACGCCCTGGTAGATGTCGCCGTCGAGGACGTGACGCTTGGCCGTCCGGACCGCCTCCTCGTACGCCTCGCGGGAGCCGGCCGACTCCCCCTCGACGCGGATCCCGTCGGGCTCCGGCGGGGCGGCCTCGCGCAGTTCGCCGGCGACGCGCTCCGCCTCGGCGACGAGCTCGTCGTAGGTCGCCGCGGGGTCGTCGTCGACGCCGATCACGGGCGTGAAGACGAGTTCGATCGTCCCCTCCTTCTCGTCGAAGACGACCGTGCGGGTCGTTAGCGCGAACTCGGCGTCCGGGAACTCGGTCTCGGGGCGGTCGACGCCCACCTCCTCCAGCCAGAGGTCGTACACCGCCTCGTACGCGAGGAAGCCGACGAACCCGCCCGAGAGGATCTGCCGGTCGGTGTCGGGGAACCCACGCAGGCTCACGTCGGGGAACGCCGCCCGGATCCGGTCGATCGCGTCGCCGGCATCGGAGCCGAGTTTGGAACCCGAATCCGCGGTTTCCGCCCCTTCCTCCACGAACTCGGCCGCCGGGCCGAGTCGCGTCACGTCGGTACGGTCCGGATGGACGGAGACGATCGCCTCCGGATCGTACCCGACGAACGAGTAGCGGGCGTGCCTGTCCGCCTTGCCGCCCGACGTAAACGCGCCGTCGGGGTCGCTGGAGGCGACCTTTTCGCCCGACTCCAAGAGGAACCCGTACGGTCCGTCGCCGACGAGGGTTGCGTACGCCGCGAGGGGGGTCACGTCGACGTCGAGCGGCGCGGACGCGCGAACGACCGCCGGCTTCTCCGCGTCGCTCACGAGGTCGACGAACGCCCCCTTCGAGCGGTTCAACGGCGAGCGCTCGTCGCTCATGCCAGCTCCATCTCCCGGCCAGCGTTCGCGACGAACCGGGCCACCGCGTTGTGGTCCTTCCGGCCCTCCGTCAGCTCGACGCCGGAGGCGACGTCGACGGCGAAGGGGTCGGCGGCGCGGACCGCCTCGGCGACCGTGTCGGCCGTGAGCCCCCCAGCGAGGACGACCGGAGAGGTGAGTCGTTCGGCGAGGACGCCCGCCCGCGTCCAGTCGTGAGTCTCGCCGGTGCCGCCCGCGCCCGACTCGTCGGTCGAGTCGATCACGAGCGCGTCGGCGACGGCGTCGAACGCCTCGGCGCGGGCCGTCTCGGCGGCGTCGACGGCGAGCAGCACCTTTCGCTCGGTCTCCGCGCGGATGAACCGGATCTCGTCGGCGGTCCACTCGCCGTGGAGTTGAAGCGCGTCGGGGCCGATCGTTCGGACCAGCTCGACCGCGCGCTCGGCCGACTCGGGCATCGTGACGAGCGTCGCGGTGACGAACGGGGGAACGTCGGCGAGCAGTTCGGCCGCCGTCGCGGGATCGACCTCGCGGGGCGAGTCGACGGGGACCTCGGAGATGACGCCGACCGCGTCAGCGCCGGCGTCGATCGCGGCGCGGAGGTCGGCCCCCCGCGTGAGCCCGCAGATCTTCACCCGCGCCATCAGTCGTCGCCCTCCGCACCGCGGAGGTCGGCCTCCGCACCGCAGAGCGCCGCGAACTTCTCGGCGGCCGCGCCGGAGTCGATCGCCTCGACGGCGCGCTCGACGCCCGCGGCCAGCGAGTCGGTCTCGCCGGCGACGTAGATCGCCGCCCCGGCGTTCGCCGCGATCAGATCGCGTTTCGCCCCGGTGACGGAGCCGTCGACGATACCGCGGAGGTCGGCCGCGTTCTCCTCGGGCGTCCCGCCGGCGACCGCCTCGATCGGGGCTCGATCGAGCCCGAGGTCCTCGGGGGTGAGCGTGAACTCCGTCACCTCGTCGCCGTCGACCTCGGCGACGACCGTCTCGTCGTGGATTCCGATCTCGTCCATTCCAGCGCCGTGGACGACGAGCGCGCGCTCGACGGGCATGTGCGCGAGCGACCGGGCGATCGTTCCGACGAGATCGGGGTCGTAGACGCCGAGCACCTGCGCGTCGGCACCGGCGGGGTTGGTGAGCGGACCGAGCACGTTGAAGATCGTCCGCATACCGAGCTCCTTTCGCGGATCGATGACGGCCTTCATCGCCGGGTGGAACACGGGCGCGAGCATGAACCCGATCCCGTCGTCCTCGATTGCGGCCTCGACGGCCGGCGGCTCGGCCTCCACGTCGGCACCGGCGACCTCCAGCACGTCGGCGCTCCCCGAGGAGGACGAGACGGAGTAGTTGCCGTGCTTGGCGATCGGAACCCCCGCGCCCGCGGCGACGATCGCCGCGGTCGTCGAGACGTTGATCGTGTCGTACTCGTCGCCGCCGGTCCCGCAGGTGTCGACGAGCGGCCCTCGGGAGGGATCGATCGTGCGGGCGGCGTCGCGCATCCCCTGCGCGAAGCCCGCGATCTCGGCCTCGGTCTCACCCTTCGCTCGGAGCGCCGCGAGGAGCGCGCCGATCTGCGCCTCCGTCGCGCCCTCGAAGACGAGCCGCGCGGCCTCGCGCGCCTCCTCGACCGTCAGGTCCGCCCCGTCCGTCACGCGTTCGACCGTGTCGTTGATATCCATAGTGTTCACCGATGTATTACTTCGAGTTGTAATGTACAAGTATGTACACTGATTTAACGCTGTCGCTGACGGCGGTCGTGGTGTGCCGTCCGCGCAGCCCACTACCTGGAGAGTGAGGTCGATCCGTCTGCCTCGACGACGATCACGGGGACGTCGGCGTCGTCGATCACGGTGTCGGTCGTTGATCCGAACACGAACCGACCGACGGTGCCGGTCGTCGGCGCGCCGACCACGACGAGGTCGTAGTACGGCGACTGCTCGACGATCGCGCCCGCAGCGGTGCGGTCCTCGACGAGCCAGCGATCGACTCGGTCGAACCCGCCGAGGCGGTCGCGGGCGGCCGAGAGGAGTCGATCGCCGGCCGCCGCGTAGTCGTCACCGTCTGCGTCGGGGTCGGCGCGAACTCCGCTGTCTACGCCGTCCGCGCTTCCCCCGCCGCCTGCGCTTCCCTCGCCGTCCGCGCTTCCCTCGCCGTCCACGGGCGTCGCGTCGTCGTCAGCGAGGGCCGCTTCCGAGGGGACGACGTGGAAGAGTTCGAGCCACGCGTCGGTCGCCTCCGCTATCGCACGCGCGACGTCGACGGTCGCTCCGGAGTGCGGGCCGGGGCCGACGGCGACGAGGATCGAGGAGACGCGGTCCGGGCGTTCCGCGCGATCTAGCCCCTCCAGACGGACGCGTTCCGCCGTCGGCGTCGACTCGACGGCCGCCGCGACGGCCGGTCGGATGACGCCCTCCCCGTCCTCCGACGCCCCGGTCGTGTCGTCGGCTGCCGTGTCGTCAGCCGCCGCGTCGTCGGCCGCAGTATCGCTGGTCGCGGTGCCGCCGGCTGACGCGTCGTCGGCCCTCGCGTCGGCGGCCGTCGCGTCGTCGGCGTCGCTCCCGTTCATGGCTCAACGTCAGACGTGCGTCTGATAAATCCAGGTGATCCGCCGCCGGTCGGCGTGCGCGACGGGGTCAGTCCCGGAAGAACTCCTCGCGTTCGAACGGCTCCTCCTCGCCCTCGACCGCGACCACGTCGAGCGCGGTGACCGTGGCGTCGACGCCGAGGAGCCCGGCGAGGCTCGGTTCGGTCCTCCCCTCGTCGCCGGAGATCAGCTCCTTGATGTAGAGCCCGCCGGCCCCGTGGACCTCGACGGTCGCGCAGCGGACGTCGTCGAGTTCGGCGGTCGCTTCATAGACGGCTCGCTCGCGGGTGAGGCTCGCGCGACGGTGGTCCACCCGGTTCGGCGTGTACTGCTCGACGGTCGCTCCCCTCAGCTCGTCGACCGCGGCCGCGAGGGCGTCGGCGTCGACGTCGGCGTCGAAGGCCACCTCGGCGCGGTAGCGCTTGGCCGCGTCGTGCTCCTTAACGCGCGCGACCATGTCGTAGCTCGCGAGCCGGAGCCCCTCGACTTCGACGGCACCGTCCGCGAAGGCGTTGATGTCGGACTGGAGCCGCTCGACGTCGACCCGGCGGCGGCGCGGTTCCTCGATCTCGATCACGAAGGGGCGGCCGGTGCCGAGCATGAGGGCGTCGACGTCCTCGCGGCCCGCGCCGTGGAACGTCGCCTCGGTACCGTCCATCACGTCCTCGACGATCGGCGCGGTGTACTCCTCGACGCTGTCGTCGTAGAGGTACCCGGAGCCGCCGCAGTGGTCGCACGGGTCCGCGCCCTGCCGCCCGGACCCCTTGCACTCCCGACAGGGCCACTCGGTCTGCGGGATGTCGCGCTCCAGCTTGCGGTACCGACCGTACACGAACGTCGAGTTCACCTTCGCGTCGAGGTCGTCCGCCGCGAGGTCGATCGTGAACTGCACGTCCGGCCGGTCGAAGGAGACCTCCGCACCCGTGATCCGACCGAATCGCTTGCCGACCTCCCGGTTGAACTCGGATTTGAACGGCTCGCCGGCGTCCTCGTCGAGCCCCGCCTCCTCGCGGAACAGCGCCTCGTTCTCCTCGATCAACGGCGGCGGTCGAGTGCCGACGTTGTACGTGGCGAATTCGATTCCCTCGACCGCCTCGGCGGCGCGCTCGGCCCACGCGTCGAACTCGGCACAGCGCCCCTCGCACACCCAGCAGTCGACCGTCTCGACCGGCTCATGATCCTCGTTGTCGCGCAGCGCGAGCCCGGTGCGTAACGCCGACCCGCGGTCGGCGTTCGACAGCCCGAAGCTCCGATCGGCGACGAGTCGGCCGAGGCAGGCGTCACACACCGGTCCCGTCCCGGTCGCCCGCGCCGCGACCTCGAGTACGTCCATACGGTCATCAGCGTCCCGCGTGGTAACTGTCTTACTACATTCGGGCCGGATAGCAGCTTCATCGGCGGGCGAGCTCGCAGCTTCGTCGGTGGACGGGACGACGAGCGCGTCGGACCGCCGGTGGCTTCCCGTCCGACTTAAGACGGTCGGCGTCGTTTCGGCGGGCGTGAACGGGCCGGCGTCACGGGAGGAGAAATTGGAGCTCGGCGTCGAGCTCCTCGCGCACCTCGAACACGACGAGCTGGCGCTTCCGGACGCGATCGACCGGATCGAGACGGTGACGACGAGCCCCGCGCTCACCCGCGAGATACTCGACGCCGCCGAGAAGCGCGGCGTCATCGAGCGCGAGAACGCCCGATTGCGGGTGCAGCGCGGCGGGACCTACGTGAACTACGAAACGCAGGTCATCACGCGGGAGGGGGAGTTCGAGTGCCGCCGGTGCGGGACGACGATCTCGACCGGTCACTTCGTGCAGTTGGAGCCCGGCGAGCTCGGTCCCTTCGGCTCCTCGTGCATCCGGAAGGTGACCGGCCGCGACACCGATTCGTCGGAATGAGCGACGATCGATTAAGGGAGTAGGGATCTCAGTGTGTTGGGGTCGTCGTTTATAAGTGAAAGAGCGATGTTGTTGGCGGCTGTTTATATATCGTTGCTGGTGCGGTGAATTGCTGTGTTTCTGACGTTGAGTGTTTATAAGGGATTGTTGCTGGCGCGGTGAACACCTCCAAAGCCCCAGCCGCGAGGGTTCGCGCGACTCGCTGCGCTCCTCACTCAGTCGCTGACGCTCCTTCGCTGCGGTGCTTACTTCGTCGGGCTTCGCCCTCGCGGCAGCGAGGCGCGGAGCGCCTCTGGCAGCCGGACGTAGTCCGGCGACCTCGCGGGCTCCTCGCGCTCGCTTTTAAGCGAGCGCTCAAAGGCGCGCCACCGCACGGTCATTTATAAATAGCCGTCGCTCTCGCACTTGCTCCTTTAAATACCACGTCGCCGGCGGCAGTCTGCAATACCCACTCCCGCTATCGAACAAAACACGTCGCCGAACGGCTAGTACATCCTCCTCTGGCTGAAAACGGCACTGTATGAGAGGTCATCTGATCCGCGCTAAGACGCCGGTACGATCCGTCGCTGGCGAGGGTCGATCCGACTCCTGCTACCGCTGTCGCGCTCGGCAGATGTCACTCTTCGTCGCCGGATTCGGGGGGAGTGGAATCCGTTGACTCCGCTTCCGCGGCGGCGTCCTCGTCCGTCACCTCTCGCCTCGACAGCCCGACCAGGTGGCCGATCTCGGGGAGGATCACCTCGTCGACGCCGAGCCGGACCGCGTGTTCGGAGCCGGGGAGGCAGAACACGGGCGTCTCCGCGGCGATCCCCGCCGTCGCCCGCGAGCCGATAGTCCGCGTACCGATGTCCTCGGCGGAGCGCCGACGGAACAGCTCGCCGAACCCGGGCAGCCCCTTCGAGAGGATCGGAGAGACCGCCTCCGGGGTCACGTCGTCGGGCGTCACTCCCGTCCCGCCCGTGGTGACGACCACGTCGGTGTCCTTTCGCCGGGCCAATCGGTCGACGGTTCCCTGCACGCTGTCGTACTCGTCGGGCACGAGCTCGCGGACGGCGACCTCGTGGCCGGCCCCCTCGAACGCCGCCGCGAGGTAGTCACCGGACGGGTCCTCGTCGAGCGATCGAGAAGACGACACCGTCACGATCCCGACCGCGACGGAGTCGACGTCGTGGTGATGGTGTTCGTGGTCGCCGTGTTGGTCGTGGTCGCCGTGTTGGTCGTGGTCGCCGTGCTGGTTCTGGTCAGCGTGGTTGTCACCGTCGTGCTGGTCGTGATCGCCGTGGTCGTCGCTCATGTCCGGCCGTTCGCTGCCGACGCGCAAAACACCTCCCGGTCTCAGTGCGGGCGTTCGGAGAAAAGCGCACGGATCGATCTACGGCCAGTCGTCGCGAGAGGGCTCTTCGACGGACTCTTCCTCGGCGGCGGCGGCGGTCGCGAGGGCCCACCCGGCGGCCTCGGCCGCGTCCTCGACGTGGAGGAACTCCCAGCCGGTCGCCTCGGCGACGGTCGCGTCCTCGTCGTCGACGCCGACGAACACGTGCCGGTCGGTGTCGAACTGCTGGGCGATGTTCTCCAGGCTCTCCTCGACGCCGCGGGGCCCCGAGAAGAAGTCCTGGCGCACGCGGTGCTTGCGGGTGAAGTTCGTGACGACGTAAGTCGGTTTCTCGCTGACGACGCCGACGTACTCCGTCCACTGCCGGGCGTTGTTGAACACCTCGTTGGGATCGGCGAGCGCCTTCAGCGCCTCCAACTCGAACGCCAGCGTCATATCGGTGGATCCGCCACTGTCCATAGATCCGATCTCTCGCCGCGCGCGAAAACAACTTCGCTTCCGCGGGGGCCGCCTCAGCGCGCGCGAACTTCGTAGTAGTCGGTGAACTTCACCACGTCGCCGTCGTCGAGGTCGCCGGTCTCGGGGATCGTCCACGGCCCCTCCGCGACCTCCCTGATCGCGACCTGCGTCTCCTCGGCGAGCTCGTCGTAGTGCCGGACACGTGCGTCCGCCGGCACTCGCCCGGTGCGCCTGAGCCGGATCCGCCTGTTCGTCTCCCTCAATGGCATGTGGTAACGTATGTCACGATTTATCATAAACGTTTCGGGGATTCCGAGCGGACGGAGCTACCGCACCGCTCGCGAGCGTGCGACTGGGTCAGGACGTCGTCGGAGAGTCTCCGAACGTCCTCGAAGAGTTTCCGAACGTCGACGGAGAGTTCGGCCGCTGCAGTTCGCCGTCTTATTGCTCGGTCGGCGCAGCCAGTTCGTCGACCGAGAACCCGGGCTCCATGAGACGGTCCGTCTGGTCGCTCACGTCGCGGCCCTCGCGCATCAGCTGTTTGAACGCCGACTGCGGGGAGAGGTCGCCGATGAGCACGCCGCCGACGACCTTCCCGTCCTTCAGCGCGACGCGACGCCACTCGTTCTCGGCCGTGGTCGCCTCCACCGATTCGTCTCCGATCGTCGGGTGACCGAAGGAGAGGAACGGGAAGTCGAAGTGCGTGATCGAGTACGACGAGACCCACTCGAACTCCGCGGAGCCGTACGCGATCATGTTGCGGGCGGCTATCGTTCCCTGTTCTTTCGCCGAGCCCCACGACCCGTTCTTCGCCTGCTCGCCGAGCACGAGGTCGTCGAACGTGGTGATGTCGCCGGCCGCGAACACGTTGTCGATACTGGTGCGCATGTACTCGTCGACGACGATCCCGTTTTCGGTCTCCAGCGGCGTGTCCTCGACGAGCTCGGTGTTGAAGTTGAGCCCGATGGCGACGCCCGCGAAGTCGCACTCGTAGCGCTCGCCGTTCGGGTCGACCGCTGCCTCGACGTGACCGTCGTCGTCGACCTCGAAGTGATCGACGCCGGAGTCGAACACCGGCTCCACGCCGCGCTCGCGCATCGCCTCGTGCATGATCTCCGCGCCCTCCGTCGAGAGGGCGTAGCGCCACCACGCGTCGCCGCGCATCAGGTACTTCGCCTCGACGTCCTGCGCGCCGCAGATGGCCGCGAAGTCGATGCCGAGGAGTCCCGCGCCGACGATGACGGCCCGCTCCGCGTCCTCGACGCTCTCTTTGATCTTCCGGGCGTCCTGGAACGTCCAGAAGTGGTGGATCCCGTCGGCGTCGGCGTTGTCGACCGGGAGCTGCTGCGGGGTGCCGCCGACGGCGAGCAGGAGGGAGTCGTACTCGAACGTGTCGCCCTCGTGGGTGTGAACGGCGTCGTTCTCCACGTCGATGTCGACGACGACCGTGTTCAGCCGGAGGTCGACGTCGTGCTCGTCGTACCACTCCTCTTGGTGGATCGAGATCGGAGCCTCGGGGAGCTTCCCCTTCGCGTACTCCTTGATCAGGATCCGGTTGTAGAGGGACTCTCCCTCGTCGGTGAGAACCGTGATCTCGGCGTCAGGCGCTTCCTCGCGGAGCGTCTCGGCAGCGGACGCGCCCGCGATACCGTCCCCGACGATCACGTACGAATCGCTCATGAGCGGCCCTTCGGATTCGGGGTTAATGTGGATTGTCATCCACGTGTCGAACCGTGACAGCCCGTCGCTCGGCCCCGCTCCCCGCGGAGAAACGACCGATCGGTGCCCGCGAGGGGACGGTACGCTACGGATCGCGGGGCCGAGACGCCACAGATTCAAGGCCGTCCCGGCCGAACGAGACGCATGAAGATCCGGCAGAACATCCGCCACTGGGCCGCGAAAAAGGCGTTGACGACGCCGGTCGTCGGCGACGTCGCGAACGACAAGCTCGTCGATCTCCACACGAGCATCTTTCTCAACAAGGCCGACGAAGCGCGCCGCGAGGAGCGCCGCGAGCACCTCGACGACTTCTTCGACGCGACTATGGACGCGTACGTCGCCGCCCTCGAGGCCGGCTTCGCGGAGGCCGAAGCCCGCGAGATCACCCACGTCCAGGCCAACTTCGACTTCTTCAACCACGGCTGGACGGAGATGATGGAGATCCCCGGCGACGAATTGGAGGCACACTACCGACGGTACGAGTCGTTCTTCGCCGAGCACGGGATCACGATCGACGACCCGCTCGGTGAGTTCCGCCCGGCGGGTGGCGTCACCGAGGCCCCGAAGACCCCCGAGCGGCTCGAAACCCCCGAGTACGAGAACGCGCTCGCCGGGTTCGCCGACGACGTCTACGTCGAAACCGACGACGGCGAAACGGTCGCCGGCGGCGAGACGGCGGAGCCGGACGAGGTCGACCCGTCTATCGCCCCGGGCCTCGACGAGGACGAGGCCAACGTCTAGGAACGAGGCCAACGTCTACCCGCTCATTTCGTCCGCGCGTACCCACGATCCACGTTTAAATACTGACGACGAGAGGAGACCGATATGAACCGCGGACAATCGTTTCTCCTCCTACTCATCGGGTCCGTCGCGCTCCTGACCCTTTTCATCATCCTCCCGTTCGTCGAATACGTCATCGCGTCGGCGATCCTCGCGTACGTTCTCTACCCCTTCCACGTGCGGCTGTCGCGGCGGCTTCGAGGCGCGCTGTCCCGTTGGCTGCGGGAGTCGCTGTCGCGTCCGCTCGGAAACATGCTATCCGCGCTCGCGCTCATCCTCTCGTCCATCGTCGCCGTGATCCTGCCGCTCGCGTACATCTCGTGGGTGTTCGTCCGTGACCTCACCGACATCGCTCGGGGAAACACCGACATCGACGTCGTCGCCATCGAGGCCCGCATCGCCGAGCTCACGGGCCAGGAGTTCGCGGTCGGCGACGTGCTGGCGACGGTGGGACAGACCCTCGTGAACACGCTCTTCGGCGGGGTCAGCGGGATCGTCAGCACGACGCTGCGCGCCTCGGTCGGCCTCTCTCTCGCGCTGTTTCTGGTCTACTACACCCTGCTCGACGGCCCCGCATTCGTGCGGTGGATCCGATCCACGAGCCCGCTCCCGCCGGACGTCACCGCCGACCTCGTCGATCGAGTCGACGCGATGACGCGCGGCGTCGTGATCGGTCATATCGTCGTGGCGCTGCTGCAGGCGGTGGTCGCGGGCATCGGGCTCTGGGCGGCCGGCATCCCCAACGTCGTCTTCTGGACGTTCGTCATGGCCGTGTTCGCGCTGCTTCCGCTGATCGGAGCGTTCTTCGTCTGGGGACCCGCCGCCGCGTACCTCGTGGTCGTGGACCAGATGGCGGCGGGGGTGTTCCTCGCAGTGTACGGCGTCCTCGTCATCGCCATGGTGGACAACTACGCGCGACCGCTCGTCATCGACCAGCAGGCGCACCTGAACCCGGCGGTGATTCTCCTCGGCGTGTTCGGCGGAATCTACTCGATCGGCGTCACCGGACTGTTCGTCGGTCCGATCGTGATCGGCGTGCTCGCCGCGACGCTGGAGACGTTTCGCGAGGACTACGACACGATCTGAGTGGTTTTTAAGCGACTCTCCGTACCACGAGCGTCACGGGAGGGTTGCCGTACCAGCAGCTTAACGGGCTCGCTGCCGTATCAGACGCATGGCTCCCGCCCTCCGAACGCGACTGCCCGACAGACGGGACGCGGCGCTCGTCGTTCTCGCGGCGATCGCGGTCAACCTGATCGGTGCGATAGGCGTCCCCTTCACCGCGACCGAGAGCGCGTGGTTCGCCGCCCTCGAACTGCCCTCGTATTACCCGCCCAGCTGGGCGTTCGGCGTCGTCTGGCCGATCCTGTACGCGCTGCTCGGCGCGGCGGCGGCGCTCGTCTATCTGTCGGATCGCCGGCGGAGCGGCGACGCCGACGGCCACGCCGGATTCGGAATCTCCCGTGACGCGCGGGTCGCGCTCGGCTTGTTCGCCGTCCAACTTGCGGTCAACGTCGCGTGGTCGCCCGTCTTCTGGGGGCTCGAACGCGCCGACCTCGGGCTCGTCGTGCTCGCGCTCCTCGTCCCTCTCGTCCTCGCGACGATGGCCGCGTTCACGCGCGTCGACCGGCGATCCGGGCTGCTCTTGGTGCCGTACTTCGCGTGGATCAGCTTCGCAACAGCGCTCAACTACGGGATCTGGGCGCTGAATTGACTCGGTTCTGCGCGCCGAACGGACCCGTCAGCCGTCCGGCGGCGAGTCACCGGCCAACCGGGCCGCGACGAACCGCCGCTCCGCGGGATCGAGGTCGCGGTCGCCGGCGCACGCCTCGTCGAGAAACGCTCGCAGGCCGGTTCGGTAAGCGGCGGAGCGCTCCGCCGGAGCGACGGGCTCGGCCGCGGGTCGCTCCAGCTCGAGCTCGGCGATCCCGGTCTGCTCGCCGGTGTAGGCGAAGCCGCACTTATAAAGCGCCGCGTAGGCGAAGGGGTTGTTGACCGCGATCCGGACGCGGTCGTAGCCGTCGGTCCCCAGGTGGGAGACGGTCCGTTCGACGAGCCGCGGGCCGAACCCCTCGCCGCGGCGCGCGACGTGGACGGTCACGTACCGGAGGCGACAGCACGCGGGGTCGGTGCGGTCGGGTGAGAAGGCGATCGCGGCGAGGACGTCGTCGTCGAACTCCCGCGCGTCGACGGTCGGGGGAAGCGACCCGTCCGGCTCCCAGTCGGGCACCGCCGGCGAGCCGTCAGCGGTCCGCAACACCGCCTTCCCGGGCGCGCCGACGACGAACTTGCCGGCGTAGGCGAACGCCCGGTAGTCGAGCCGCAGCGTCGCCCCCGACCCAGGTTCGCCGACGAGCGCGAACTCCATGGCGACCGGTACGGCGCGGGTATATAAATGCGCATGGGGCGCTCCCGAAACACCGTCACCTCCGAACTCGTGCGATCCACCCGTGAACCATCTCGTGAACCGCTCCGTGAACCGGACGAAGATCTCCTCGCCCGCGAGGCTATTTAAGTAACTTCGCCGCCGATCACGACCATGCACGGACTCGGCGACGTCCGCCTCTTCGACCGGATGGCTCCGCTGTACGATCTCGCGATGCCGGCGGCGAACGGCGAGGCGCTGGCGGCGGGGCTCGACCACGCGACGCGGCCGATCGAGCGCTTGCTCGACGTGGGCGGCGGCTCGGGTCGAGCGGCGGCCGCGCTCACCGGTCCCGAAATCACCGTCGTCGACGTCTCTCTCGGAATGCTCGCACGCGCCCGCGAGGTCCGCGGACTCCCGGCCGTCGCCGGCGACGCGGGTCGGCTCCCGTTCCGCGACGCGAGTGTCGACGCCGTCACGGTCGTCGACGCGTTCCACCACTTCCCCGGCCAGGAAGCCGCGATCCGGGAGGCCGCACGGGTGATCGCGCCCGGTGGGGTGCTCGTTGTCCGCGAGTTCGATCCCGCGCATCCGCTCGGGCGCGCTCTCGTCGTCGCCGAACACGCGATCGGAATGGCGTCGCGGTTCCGCGAGCCGCGCGACCTCGCGGCCGCGCTCGACGACGCCGGGTTCGATCCCCGCATCGTCGACCGCGGCTTCGGCTACACGGTCGTCGGCGTCCGCGCGTGAGTCGACGGCGCTCGGACACCCCCTCAGAGTCGGTTCGGACGGGTCGTCTCGCAAGTCTCGCCGGTGACGGCGACGGCGTCGCGTCTGCCGTCGGAGCCGACGGTAAAACGGACCTCCAGGTACAGGGTTATCCTCGGGAGGCACCAACGCTCGGGCGAATGAGCGACCGAAACACGCGGACTTCCAGACGGGCGGTATTGGCCTCGGCCGGCGCGGCTATCGCGGCGACGGCCGGCTGCCTCGGCTCGACCGACGACGAGCCGCCGGAGGCGTACACGACGCCCGCGGCGGCCGAGTTCGACGGCGTCGTCGACAGCCAGTGGCTCGAAGGGAACCTCGACGACGTCCACCTGCTCGACGCCCGCGACGAGGAGGCCTTCCTCGACGCGCGGATCCCGGGTGCGTATCACTTCCCGGACTCCGAGATGCTCGATAGCTACGCCGAGGAGACGCCGGACGGCTTCGAGGTCTCCCCGGAAGTGATCGCGTGGACGCTCTCGGAGGCGGGCATCGAGACCGACGACGACGTCGTGGTCTACGGTGCCGAGTCGAACCTCTGGGAGACGTACGCCATCTACACGCTCAACGCCCTCGGCCACGAGGGACAGGTCAGCCTGCTCGACGGCGGGTACACCGTCTGGGACGCCGGCGGCGGCGAGACGACGACGGGGTCGCCCGAGGCGCAGGAGGCCACCTACGAGCCCGAACTCGACACCGGCGTCGTTGCGACCCGGGAGTTCGTCGCCGAGAACGTCGGCGAGGATGACGCCTCGACCCCCATCCTCGACATGCGGTCGCCGGAGGAGTACTGGGGCGTCGACGAGCGCGGCGACCTCGACCGATTCGGACACGTCACCGGTGCGACCAACCTCAACTTCGTCCAGAGCATCGACGGCGAGGCCGGGCGACTCCGGACGCCCGAAGAGCTCGAAACGCTGTGGATCGACGACGCCGGTCTCTCACCCGACGAGACGGCCGTCGCCTACTGCCAGACGGCGATTCGGGCGTCGGTCGGCTGGTTCGTCCTCGAGCAGCTCGGCTGGGAGGACGTCCGCAACTACGAGGGGAGCTGGGCCGACTGGGGCACGCTCTCGGAGGACGACGGGTACTACTTCACCACCGGCGAGGACAGCGGGACGGTCGTCGACACGTTCGCCTAAGTCGGCTTCGTCGGCGTCGGTGGCAGCTATTACAGGGACGGGGAGCCGATCACCCGCCGACCGCGTCTATCGAGGTCCAATAGTATTGGCCGTCGTATTCGATATACGTGTTGTAACACTCTGTATCTAGTAATTCCGCACTTCCGTACACATCGTGGCTTCCGCTATCGTCGGAGTCGGTGTCCAGATTCCTTCTCGCGGTCTCGACTTCCTCTTGTGCCCCCTCGGGGAGTTCCTCGAAGTGACAGCTGTTGTCTGGCTGCTCGACGTCCTCTCTTGAGACGGTGACTACGTACGACGGACGGTCGCTGTCCGTTTCGGTGTCGTCGGCTGTGGAATCGTTGGCTGCGGTGCTGTTCGGTGTCGTCGTGTTGGAGGTGTTGGAGGTGTTGTCGGTTGGTTCTCCGCCGCGGTTCAGACACCCACCCAACCCGGTGAGAACGCCGCAAGAGACCAAAATCGCTCGCCGCTTCATGGGACGATTCGAGCGCGAAAGGATGTATGTTTTCGGTTCCGTATTTAAATGCGGACACTCGTAGGCGTACATCTGTGAGTCGCTGTTGGTACCGCAGACGGGACTGTTAGCAATCGCGTCCTCGGACTCTCATCGCCATCGTATATAAACAACTGCCGACGGCGAGGACACCGCCAAAGCCCCAGCCGCGACGAACTCGCGGTTTCACCGCTCGCTACGAGGGCTCCCTCTGGTCGCCCTCGCTACTCGCGTGACTCGCTTCGCTCCTCGACCGCTCACTCCGTTCGCGGTCTGTGGTGCTTACGTCGTCAGGCTTCGCCCTCGCGGCTGCCCCTTTGAGTCCCACCCCACACAGCACCGCAGCCTCACACCTCCCCAGCCTCGTCCGGACCGTTCGCCCGACCGCTGGGCGAACGGTCCGGACTCCCTCGCGGGCTGGCTCGCGGTCACCTTCGGCGACCACTCGCAGGCGCGCCGACCGACGACGACGCCACCGAACCGCACCATTCAGTTATAAGCAATCGTCGCTGGCGCTTGCGGCCATTTATATACACGTCGCCTGCGGCTGCTGTCGACCGAACACCGGCAGAAAACGTCGCATCGGCGCGGGTCAGTCGTGCGAGTGGCTGTGTGCGCCGTGGTCGTGGGCGTCGTCGTCGATCGACTCGTCGTCGTGGGTGTGGTCCTGCTCGCCGGAGTCCGTCTCGCCGAGCACCTCCGCACCCTCGCCGTCGATCATGTCCATGTTCTTCAGATTGTCTCGCTCCTCGAAGTCCTCGACGGCCTCCATCACGTCCTCCTGGGTGATCGTCATCCGGTCTTCCGTGAGCGCGCCGAGAACGGCCTCGCGGAGCACCATCCGGAGGTCGGAGCCCGTGAGGCCGCTCGTGCGGTCGGCGACCTCCTCGGGGTCGAAGTCGGCGATCTGCATCTGCCGGGTGACGACCCGGAGGATGTCGGCGCGCATGTCCCGGTCCGGCTTGGGGAAGTTGACGATCTCGTCGAAGCGACGCCACGCGGCCGCGTCGAGCTGGTCGGGGTGATTCGTCGCGCCGATGAGGAGGACCTCGTCGCGGACGAGCGACACCTCGTCGATCGACTTCAGCAGGGTGTTGACGGCGCGTTTCAGGGCGGCGTGCTCGTCCGAGCGACGGGTCTTCGCGACCGAGTCGAACTCGTCGATGAAGAGGATACAGGGGGAGAGCCGCTTTGCGACCTCGAAGGTCTTCTCGACGTTCTTGGCCGTCTCGCCGAGGTACTGGCTCGTGATCATCGACATCTTCACCTCGACGAGCGGGATCCCGAGCTCGTGCGCGAGCGCACGCGAGACCGTGGTCTTCCCGGTCCCCGGGGGACCGACGAACAGGAGCTTGCCGATCTCGCGGAGCCCGATGCTCGCGAGGTACTCGCGGTGCTCGATCGCCTTCACGATCTTCTGGATCTCGCCCTCCTGGTCGCCGGTGAGCACGAGGTCTGCGAGCGTCGTCTCGATCTCCTCGGGCGCGCGGACGTTGACGAGATCGAGCATCTCCGCGTCCTCGTCCTCGTCGAAGTACTCCTCGAGTAGGGCGTCGATCCAGACGCGGTCGGCCTGTATCGGCCGGACGCTGTCCCGCGCCTCCTCGTGAGTCACGGGGGCGTCGAGGTCGTCCGCGTCCGCGAGCGCGGCGACGACGGTCGGGTTGGCGGCGATCCGCTCGTCGTCGGCGCGGTCGCGGTACCACTCCAGGGCCATCTCGGGCTGGGTCAGCGATATCTCGCCCGAGAACTCCGTCTGCTGGGTGAAAAGCAGGTCTGAGACCGCCTCCCAGGGGTGTTCGACGCCGGTGGCGGTGCGGGTTACCCCCGCGGTCGCCTTCAGCGGTCGCTCGACGCCGCCGGGGGCATCTTCGGCGGCGTCGGCCGACCAGAACACCTGCCGGAAGCGCGGCGGCAGATCGTTCTCGTCGAGGTCGCGGTTCTCGGTGTAGAGGTGCGTCGTCAACACGAACTCGACGACGTCGAGCGCCGGGTCACTCATCCGCGCGACGTAGCCGCGGGACGCGGTTAAGCGCGTCGAACCGCGGACGATACGAGCCGGTCGAACCGCAGACGAGACGAGCCGGTCGAACCGCGGACGACACGAGCCGGTCGAGGGAGCGACCGACCCGCTGCCGGCGTATCGAACGCTTATTAGCCCTGGTGATAGACCTACCTGCCATGAGCTCCGAGGACGCGGTCGCACCCGACGATTCCGGGGATTCCGCCACCGACACGGACCACGAGAACGCGCGCCAGGACGTGATCGCCGTCGACCCCGACGACGTCGAGCAGGGGACGGTGAACCGCCTCGACGCCCACACCGGCGACGGCATCCGACACCGGGCGTTCACCTGCCTCGTGTACGACACGGACGGGCGGATTCTGTTGGCGCAGCGCGCGCCCACGAAGCGGCTGTGGGATGGTCACTGGGACGGTACCGTCGCCTCCCACCCCGTCGAGGGGCAGACGCAGGAGGACGCGACCGAACAGCGCCTGGAGGAGGAACTTGGGATCACCCCGGACCAGTACGACGACCTCCGCGTGACGGACAAGTTCGAGTACAAGCGCTACTACCCCAACGAGGGCGTCGAGTGGGAGGTCTGCTCGGTGCTCAAAGTCACCCTCGACGACGCCTCGATCGACCCCGACGAGGAGGAAATCGGCGGCATGCTGTGGGTCGATTACGACCACCTCCACGAGAACCCGGCGCTGTACCGCCAGCTCCGGCTGTGCCCGTGGTTCGAGATCGCGATGCGGCGCGACTTCGCCTGAGCGACCGGACCGGCCGTCTCCGCGACCGTGACCAAAGCGGCGAGTTGAAGGCGCGCGGGAGACTCAGATTCGCTATGACCGTCGTCGTCGTGCTGGCGAAGCCGCCCCGCGAGGGGCTCGTCGCGTCCGGGCTCGCGGAGTCGACGCCGCTGTCGGCCGCCGAGGCCGCAGAACTGTACGAGGCGCTGTTCCGCGACGCCGTGCTCGCGGTCGACCGCTCCGGCGGCGAACTCCTCGTCAACTACCCCGTCGACGACGACCTCCCCGTCGAACACCGCACCGATACCAGCCCCGAGGCCGAACTGCGCACGCTCGTCGCCGACACCCTCGGTGGCACCGGAGACATCCGCTTCGAGCGGCAGGTCGGGTCGTCGTTCGGCGCGCGCGCCGGAAACACGGTCACGCACCTGCTCCGCGAGGAGAACGCCGACTCCGTCGCCGTCGTCACGCCGCAGGCACCGCTGCTCTCGCGGACCGTCATCGACTCGGCCGCGATGAAGCTCCGCACGAACGAGGTGGTGCTCGGCCCCTCCACCCGCGGGCGAACCTACTACGCCGGATTCACCGAACCCATCGACTTCGACGGCGCGTTCGAGGCCCCGAGCCTGCCGACGCTCGCCGCGCGGGGGGCCGACGCCGACCTCGACGTGGAGTTCCTCGGGTCCTCGCCCTCGATGGTCGACGGCGACGACCTGCTCGACGCCCTCCCCGTGTTGCGCGCGCGGTTCGCGGCCCGGCGCGTCGTCCCCGACCACACCGCCGCGTTCGTCCACGAGCACGGGCTGGACGCGGTCGTCGAGGACGGCGACGCGCGGATCGTGCGGGACTAAAAGAATCACTTGTCTCTCGGACACGTATATACCGAATCCGGTCCGAAGTAGGGTCGTGAGACGACGACCCCTGGCCGCCTCCATCGTGGCGGTCGGCCTCGCGGGCTGTTCGCAGATTCCCGGTTCGGGATCCGACGAGCGCGACGACGACGCGAGTCCCGTTGCCGAGGCGTTCGGTGGCGGGGTCGAGCGACCCGACTGCGCGGTCGAAAGTGAGACGATCGAAGTCGCCGCCGGCGACGAGACGAGAGAGACGGAGACCGCGACGACGGAGCCGTATCCGGACACGCCGAGAGAGTTCGACGAGAACGAGATCGTCGAGTGGGTCCCCGCCTTCGAGGAAGCGTACGTGAGCCACGACGTGCTCTGTGGCCGAGATGAGGCGAGTCACGTCCTGCGGATCACCTACAACACGGACCGGATCGAAGTGTTCGATCGGGCCGGAAACGGGACGACGATCTTCCTGCGGTACGCCGGCGGCGCGACCGCCGGGGCCGACGAGAACGGATCGGTGTGGGAGGCCGACATCGGGTACAGTGCGGTCCTGTACGTCGTCGACGACACCGGTGCGGCGCGGGTCGAACTCGACGGACTTCGCGATCCCAGCCGTGAGGAGATCGAGGCCGAAGCGCCCGATCCGGTCGAGACTGGGGATCTCGTCGCCGTCTTCGGGTGAGGAGACGGGCGACGAAGCAGGTGAGAAGACGGGCGACGAAGCAGGTGAGAAGACGGGTGACGAAACGGGCGGCGCGTCGAGTCGATCACAGATCCTCCTCGGTGAATATCAGCCGCGCGCTGTTCTCGCTCAACCAGTCCGAGTGCGTCTCGTACTCGGGATCGTGGTCGGCGACGAGCGACCAGAAACGATCGCCGTGGTTCGGCTGGCGCAGGTGCGCGAGCTCGTGGACGACGACGTAGTCGACGATCTCGGGCGGGGCCATCAGCAACCGCCAGTTGAGGCTGATCGTCCCCGTCGTCGAACAGCTCCCCCACTTCGTCCGCTGGTTCCGCACCGCGATCTTCCCGTACTCGACGCCCATCTCCTCGGCGTAGCGGTCGGCTCGGTCGGTGAAGTGATCGCGAGCCTCCCGCCGGTAGACGTTCTCCAGTACCCGCTCGACCGTGGACTGCTCGACCGTGCTCCGCCTGAGTCGTATCGATTCCTCGGTGACCGCGTGGCTCCGTGCCGGTTCGATGACGAGCGTTCGTTCCGTTCCGAGGAGCGGGAAGGTCTCGCCCGCCTCGAACGTCCGGTCAGGAACCTCATCGCGGTACCGCTCGAAGTCTCGCCGTTTCTCGACGACCCACGCGGCGTTATCCCGGAGCACTTCAGCGGGCCGGACGTCCGCCGAGTCCGGCACGACGACGGTCACGCCGTGAACGTCCACGTCGATGCGCGATTTCGTCGCCTTCGAACTCCGGCGCACCTCGAAATCGACATCGGTGCCCAACAGGTCGAGCGTCCGCGACCCGGACGAACGTGGCTTAGCCATCGTCGTGAACGAGGTAGTTCCGGATCGAGTCTGCGAAATAGCCGTCCTCACGAATCGGCTTGCCGAGGTCGTGCTCGACGGCGAGGACGTCGAGCAGGAGGCGTTCAATCTCGTCTGTGATCGGCATCGATCCGATCGTCTCGCCGCTCCGGTATAATGATGTCTCGAACGGTATCGAACCAGTTCGGGTGAGTGGATTCCACGGTGGCGCATTTTCGTGATAGCCGGAACGAGCGCCGGGAGTCGCCCCGCGCGTATCGATGTCGATCACCGTGGGTGGTTTACGAGAACGACACCTTCAACATTGTCGGGGGTATTCTTTCGTACACACCCCGTCACGGTGTATTCCGGCGATTCCGGCGCGGTTCGATCGTGCACGGAATGGCCGGGACATCACCGGTCGATTCGCTTCCGCACGGCCAGAGTTGCGCCACGGAAGCGGGGGTACACGACGGTTCGCTGGTGGGATGGCAGAGCGGCCCATTGCGCCTGCCTTGAAAGCAGGTAGCCTCAACTGCCAAACAAGCCCCTGTATATTGCCGATTTGAGCCTTCTACTACCCTTCTAGATTGACCTATGGGATAAAGCCGGTGGTGTAATGGAACAATACCAATTCCCGTAGAGTTGAAGATCGGCGGGAGAACAAACACAATTCAGCAAATCTATCCATGGGACTAGAATAGTGGATAAAGGAGTTATTCTAGTATTGTGGACCTGTATTCTATATCTCCCGAAACCGTATGACGGGAGGGGGATAACGATTAATATCTTAATCCAAGTTCTTGTAAAATATATCTAGAACGGGGATGTTATTGTCACATATCAGAGACAAACCCAAATTACAGAGATTATGTTGATGAGGATAACACAGGATAGGGATCCATCCTCAAAGCCGGTCGAACCCGGATCGCTCTGATTGAATCCTTGGGGGATAGGGTAGGGTCAACACTACTAGAACGATTCAGATTGATTCTCATTCTGAACTAGGCTAACAGTCCCACTTACCTCATAGTTAGATATAACCCCGATAGAATACACTCTCTCGCGTCTTTGAGGATAACATGAGGCAAACTACCTCTTACACAGAAAGACGCTAAGAGAGTCATACAATTAGATAGACTCAAAGTGAGAGGATCGCTAAGAGATTAGAGACTAAGAGAATAGCAGAGTCTAAGGATAGAATTGAAAGAACAAACAATTTAGTATAAAAATCTTTTGGTTATTCAAAGTTTTAGCCAAAGTTTCTGTATATTTGTTCATAAGTTTGGAGATAAAGATTACTATCAGTTATCTTATGTCAGCTTAGGAGCAAAAGTCCGTATGGATTTGCTCTTATATTCACGTTATTCTCTCCCACATCTGATTTTTGTGGTCACCGTGCGATTTTTACCGAAGAAATCTCTGCTAAAAATTCACAGATATTATTCTCTCTAGAACAAGCCGAGATTTAAAACAGAGAACCAAACCACAGAGCAAATTCACGTCCAAAACTATGGATTATGTTCATCGCTATGGAATAGGATAGATCAAAGAAGTAACTCGGAAAGTCGTGAATTACTCCGGTTAGTACTACTATGATTTTCGTAGCTATTGAAGCCGCGCCTAGTGGTGCAATACTCCCTAGAGGAGCATTACCAAAAGCATAGCCCCCATATGTCATTAGCTGAATTTTTGGAGCGCACTAACTTAATACCTAAACTAATTCTTTTGATGACCAATAAATCTCTATAGAATTTCTAACCCTCCAAACTCTAGGGGTTCAATCTTTGGTTTCTCTAAAATATCCGTTTTAATTATAAAGACTTAAATAGTTATAGGCCTTTGTATTAAACACAGATGTCTGAAATAAATGACGGTCGAAGCGGGCGGGAGTTTACATCTATTAGTCTCTCCAAGGACATGAGAAAGAAGCTCAAGCTTCGCAAAATAGAAGAGGATGTTTCGTCTTACGATGAATTATTGCGGAATAAATTTGAGGATTAGAATATATGTTTGACCTTTTCAAGGATAATAATAGTGAACCGGTGAATCGCGGCATTGATGAAGAGTTTTCTTTTGAGTTTGATAGCAGAGACGCCCGATCCGAAGCGGTCGATTGGGACGGCGCAGTTTCAAGCGAAGAATTAGCCAAGGATCCCGAAACGGTCGATACCGAAGAGGGAGAGGTAGTTTCTCTTGGCAAATTCGCTAACGACGAAACGGTATTGGAGCTAGGCGCAGATACTATTGAACTATCCTTAAGTGAGATTGAGACTCATAGCTCTTTCTTCCATCCCGATGAGATTGAGGAATTATCCCGCGAAAAACATCATACGAATGAATCACAAAAGGATAGCATCGATAAGGTAGAAGAAGCTCTTAACGATCCTGAATATCCCAATACCCGGCGGGAGCTTTGGAACCAGTTAGCAAAGGATGAAGGTAAGTTCGGGTTAGGACAAGAAGAAGACCTTACCGAAGCCGAAAAGGACGCTAAGACTGTCGAAGCTCTGGAACGGCGCGGGATTGATGCTAGTCCCTCTCATCCCGAGAATAAGCAGGTGCAAGAAATGTCTGGCAGCGAGCTAAAAGAGGTAATGCAGAATGCACTTGGCGATTCTGAACCCCAAGAAGAAGAATTATCTGAACCCGAAACCCCCGAAGAGATTGAAGAGCCTGAAATCAATTCGCCGGAGGTAGATGAATTTTCAGAGGGAGCTAGAGCGTGGGAAGAACTAGGGGGCGTATGGTCGGACTTTGCCTCTGATTTGGAAGCGTCTAGCGAGGTACCTGATACAGAGGTTACTACCCTATCGGACGGGAGCAAACTTATCAAAACGTCTTACGACGATCTCAAGGTAGAATTGTGGGAAATGGATTCAAAGAACGATAAGAAAAGTAAGATTCTAGATAAGTCGGGCAGTGTTTTGAAAGCCATTATCGCGCCGGGGGAATCCTATGACTGAATGTCCTGAATGCGGTGAAACAGGGACATATGAGAGTCATAACGAAACTTGGGGACGGGGACAAGTACGGTTCTTTTCAGAGTGTAGTAACTGCGGATTTTGTCCATAACAATGTTTAATCTAGATGATAACTGCCCAAAGTGTACCTCGCCCGATTATAAAGGCGATTTCTCCCTTTCGCATTGGGGATCGGGCAGGATAATCCTTGAGTGCATCACCGACTGTAAAGATTGTAATTTTGGCGGTACCTATAGCACTTCTTTAGAATGATTCAAACTGCTAATGGCTACTTTGAGTATGTTGTAGACGACAATTATCTTGATGAGATTCAAGAAGATTTGAACGAATATGACGATCTAATCGGTTACTATAACGACGACTTAGAAGGAAAAATTACCATGATTTTGAAGGTGCCAGAGGTACCATCGGAGCTAGGATATATCCATTAACAATAAACCAGTAATATTTGCCTCTTTCTACCGGAAATAATTTCTGGTAACTCGGGGTTTAAATATCTTTAGGTTCTACAATAATACAACGATAAACTAACGAATATTAAAATTCGGTCGATATATCTAATCGACTTTTGAAAAAGCGGTGTGTTGGCGCACACCGGAAGAAGCTAGGAATCTATGACTTCACCTGAATCTAACACCCACGACTGTTTAAATGTATCGGATAAGAGCGATAATATTGAAAAATATCTAGAAATATTCGGTGAAACCCCGGTATTCAATTCAGTAAAGGCGGGCGAAAAAGCCGGATTCAAGAATTGGGATAATCCCGATAAGCTCAAAACAGCAAATGAGATCGGCTTTCTGCTATCTCGACATCGTAATATCGGTATCAGGTTGGGGGTTCAAACTGATAGGGGATATACTGTCGTTTTCGACAAGGAGAGTTACGGTGATATACCTGATAATCTTCTAGAATCAATCTCTGAATTAGCAGTAGCTTCATGGCAAAGTCAATCGGGCGGGGACAATAATCTGCTAACAGTCACACAAGAAGCGTATGAATATCTAGACCAATTCAAAACCAAAGTAACCTTTGAGGGGGACAAGCACGACTTAGAGCTTCTAACGTCGGGATATGCGTTAGTACCACCTTCTAGAATCGATGAGGATCACAAATACGACGATCTACGGACTAACCCCGAAGCACCTACAGTAAACATCGATGCTCTGCGGGATATTTTGACCCATATACCCGTTTCTCGAAAGAACGAGGGGAATACATCCAACCAGAGCGAAAAACAGCATACAGCTGTAGAAATCGATACGTTACCCGATTCATTTGATATTGAATCCTACTGCGAAGATAACTTACCGGGGACGGATTCATTCAGGGAGAGATTGAATCACGTTATCACCGACATCGATAAGGTAAACGAACTATGGTTTGCCGAACCGGAAGATCAATCAGAAAATGAAATAGCACTAAGGAGAGAACTAGCATGGTATTTTTACGGAGATAAGATCATAATTCAGTATATATTTGAACAAATGTTACCTGAATTCCGAGGTAAGGAGCTAAAGTATGGTAATAACGAAACACATACGAAAGATGTGTTAGATTTTGAAGAGTATGTTTCACGTCCCTACTACATTAACGCTCTGTCGTTCAATTTCAGAGAACAATTAGCAAACAAGATCCACCAATATGAGACTGTTACTGCTACGAAAATCCATAATGACGGATTGATTAATACTAATACTCTCGAAAAATACGATGCACGAACGATAAGAAGAGGTTTACAACTATTCAAAGAGTTAGATTTAATTGAACGAAACTCTAAAACTGAATATGAGAACAAACGAATTGATGAACAATACTTAGAAGAATTAGAAAAAGTGAATAACAATCCAGATTATATGCCCATCAAACATCCTGATTACTAACTATGTATTATACAGAATACAATACTATACAAGATAATAACTACTATAATACGTCCATGATATGTCCGGAAACGGAATACGGTCCATTTTCGAGGGTTTCAGGCAGGTAACTAGCTGGTCATTTATATACTCCTATCATGAGTGAACTAGATTACCGCGATGTCGCTCAATCAATCCAAGAAGATCGACCGGAGGGGTTCAGAGTATCAGCTATCCATGTGAACTTTCAGGCGATGGACTTGGATATTCAGTCTAAGGTAAGAGATAGGATATGCGATAGGCTGAAAGAAACTGCGAGCTACTACTTGAATGACGATTTAGAGATATTCACCGATAGCAGCATAGACCAAAAATGGACCTTCGATATTGTCCATGAATGCGGGCAAACTCCGATGTATGATGAATTGAACGAACAATATTATTGTCCTATCTGTGTAGAAGAGACAATTTTTGATTACTAATATGATGGTATCAATCGGATCGGTATGTTTCGATGGCGTAGTGGGATTAGGATTAGCGGCTTTGGTATTTAATGTATGAGTTTATCAGTAGAAAATAATAACGATAGCAGTAACGATTTAAAATTAATTCGCTGCGCGATTAGCGACAAGAATTTGATAAATGCTTTTGAGGATTATACTTACGATAAAAACTATGATGAGAAAATGCTGATTGAAGTAGCATTAGGAAAATTCCTTGAAGAAGAGGGTTATCTTAGCTAAGTGCGATCACTAGTTCGCTGTCTGTTGAATACCAATATATACAACCAGTAAAAGAACCACGCTAAAAACAGTCATAAACTTTTGATCGAATCCTTGAAGAGAAACAATAGCAGTAACAGCCTGAATTGAAGCTGCACCTGCTAGTATCCACGTTAATATTACCAGAGAGAGATTGATTTCTTGACTGCTTTTCTTTTGTTCCCGATCGTGAGCTACGTTGAATCCTTCTTTGTTTAGGGTATATATTAGATGTCTTGTTTTTGTACCTGATATTTCAATATGTCCGGGTTCACAATCAACAATTCCCATAGTACTCATTTTATTTAGTATGTCTCTAATTTCTCCGAGGTTTAATCCGGTTTTCTCTGGTACTTCTTCAATAGATGGATGCTCTATTTCATCAGAAACATCATATTCTTCTGATGTTGATAGATGTATCTCACTATTTTCTTTGTATAGATAATTCAGAATCTTGGCCCAATCGGGATCTTCCATAAATGAGCTACAGGTGTTATTGAATTAGTGTTTGTGGCGAGAAGCACATTTGACAAGAAACTATGTAGGATGCTGCATCAGGGAATACAGTAATCAAATAGAATACACACCATGCTATTGCTGTTCAACCCAATATTGAGAAGCATGATGTCAAATACGAACCATAGCAGAAATACGATCGCTGCGATAGCTTGTACCAATTGAATCATGGCAATGAGTTAGAACCAAGATATTATAAAAGTGGTACTATTTCCAAACCAACTAGAACTAAGGTTAGAACGAATAAGAGAAAGGTGAGAGCTAGCAGGTATCTATTGGTTGTTTGTTGCTGTCGCTCTGTTTTGAGATTATGAGCAAATTGAAGTCCTTCTTGTGTAAGTCCGGGTATCGGAACAACAGTATCTTCGCTCATACTAAGATCACTATCTTCTAGCTGATCACTGTAGTTTGTATTTCTATTTACTTTAACAAATCCTATCTCCTCTAAGTCATCAATTATTAACTCAATATTTCCTTCAATTCTAGGTTCAATTTCATTGTAAAATTCTATAGCCGGTGATATTGACTGATTCAATTCTCTGTCACTCACCCAACCCGCAGTTATAGTAGGATCTACAATAATATCATTTTCATACATCAACTCTAGGACTTTCATCCAATCTTTTTTCGTTTTTTCTCTCTTGTTTAAAATCTCATGTATATATCCATTTGAGAAAGTTACATCAGTGACTTTTGTCGAACTAGAGGATGTTTGTTTGCTTGTAGCTGTGGTTTCTAGGGTGTTTTCTTTGCTCATACCGATTTGTTCAGTTACATCTATATTATTATTGGGTTTAATAGACCAGTCTCATTTAAAATCGCCCGACGTGACGGTAATAACACATTAGGGGGTTGTTATGTGTTATATCCCGATATTCTCACGGTTCAGAGCTTCTAAGTACAGTATTCTATTTTAATTACTACTAGTCATTTTTCTGTTTTAGATTATAGATCGATAGGCTAGGGGGATTGTATCAGTCAATATCAAAGGATGCAGGATTTTGAGTTAGGGTGAAATAGGAGATATGGATAGCTGATAACACAATACTCCACGTTATCACGGGATAGACTATACCCTACCCTCAATTTTAGCTTACCGAGGGAGAAACCCAAATCTCCCCTTAAATATCGTCTTTTAACTTATTTGCCCCAAAAATCTGAAATATCAGAATCTAAAAATGAAATGAAGGGGTTAGAAAGTGAACATTTATTCAAAAATATTAAAGATAAATGGACAAACTTTTAAGTTAGTAGATGCTCTTATACGTAAGGGCAAATTCTTGTCCTTTCGTCCGTTTTGCGGGCGATAAAGAAAGCTCTTCATGCTTTCCGGTTCTAGTGATGATAGAGTCGGTTCAGATACCCTCCTTGGGGGATATACAAGGTAAGACGCTTTTCGCGTCTTTTTCTGTTTGTAGAAGGGTGATTCTACAGAACGTGCATTAGGTTCCGCCGTTCGTTTGAAACAAACCCTTTGCTAAAATAGATTAGATCGGAGAGACTAGCCCATACGCTCTAGAGCTTCCTGCCTCCGCTCTGTAGATACATTATCGTATTTCATCGTTGTTTCCTCTCTCAAGTGCCTAAGCTGCGATTGAGCGGCTGCTAGGCCTTCCTGTTGAGCCATATACGTCCCTGTAGAGTGTCGAATAGCATACCAGCTAAACTCTCTCTCAATACCTGCTATCTCGCGCAAATTGTCTAGCAAAACGCGGAGTGATTTTCCAGTATAGGGGTTCCTATGACGTGTTAACCAGAGACGATCTGAATCTTCATATTTGTCGTATATCCTCCTTTCCTCTAGCCATTGCTTGAGGTATTCTGTAGTGTCCGACCGAAGGCTTACTATCCAATTATCCTCGTTCTTGGAGGAATCCTTAGCTGGAATTCGTAAGGCGCAATTCTCTAAATCGACCCAACTCGGCTTTGCTCTTCCCACTTCGATCGGTCGCAATCCAGCATCAAGAGAGGCATATGAAATTGAAACATACTTGTAGCCATTCGCTTTCTTCCAATCTTCTTGCCCAATTTCGTTTGTTGGCTTCCCAAATCGGCGGGCTAATTCTCTCTTCCATTCTTTTCGTTTGTCGGGCGACAACGCGGCATATGCTGGAACACTACCATACTCTAATACTGCCTCTCTAAGCGCCTTTCGCTCCTTTTCAGAAACGAAATCCTTGGGTTGCTTTGCTCCCGAATTAGAAGGTACGGTAATATCAGGATCCCACTCGTTGTTGTTGAATCGGAAATAGGCTTTCAAAGCGAGCTTGGTGTTATGTAGATGGCTAGAAGAATATTCGTCAGATAGAATTAGCTCTCGGAGATAATTTTCTGCTTGGCTGTGAGTCAATTCCAGAGTAAACGAATTGTCTTCATCCCATACGTAACGATGGAATTTGCAAATACCATTCGAGTAGTTCTGATACGTATCCTTTGCATATCCCTGTAGCTTGTCGGGATCTTTCCCTTGGGTGGCTAACCACCTAATGAGCTTTTCACGGTGGCTCTTGTACGCAACAAGTTCCCGTTGATTTAGCCGCTCTTCTACAGGCTCATAGATTAGAACGATACTTTCAACCCGGTCGCGGTTAGACATTGCTATACCCCTTACAAGATCGGGATCGAGCCGTTTCAAGTCCGTTCAACTTAGGCGAAATGGAACAATTCCGTTTCATGCTTAATTTGGTCTTGAAGGCTCAAAACCGCAAGAGGGGACAAGGATCGCAAAGGATCCTAAGGGTGGGATGGCAGAGCGGCCCATTGCGCCTGCCTTGAAAGCAGGTAGCCTCACGGCTTCCTGGGTTCGAATCCCAGTCCCACCGTGAGCGCGCGGCGCACTTCGCGTCGTGCGCGTCTCGTGATGTGAATTCAAATCAGAAAGTGGGAGGTGTCGATTTTGGGAGTGGGGATCTCACTGCGTTGGGGTGATCGGTTATAAGAGAACGAGTGGCGTTGCTGGCGGCTGTATATATATCGTTGCTGGCGCGGTGGACTGTTTGAAATCTGGTGTTGATCGTTTATAAGTGGTTAACTGCGCGGTGAACACGTCCAAAGCCCCAGCCGCACCTCACTCCTCCCCAGCCTCGCGGCTCCCTGCGGTCGCCGCGTCCAGCGAGAATCGAAGATTCTCTGGCAGCCGGCGGCTTCGCCGCCGGCGACGCCACCACCACGTTCATTTATAAACAGTCGTCGCTACCACGCTCATCGCTTTTAAATTCCACGTCGCCGTCGGCGGTCTGCGATCCTTACTCCCGATATCTATCGCCGCTGATCCTGTACGTAGCGGTTCGCTCACTCGGTGAGACGGGCCCGAGAACTGTTCGCCGACCCCTCGCGTTCGGTCAGCGGTTGTAAGCGAGCGAGGCTCCCGTCGTGTACGATTTTTGCACGGCTGCCCGCGTCACGGCGAGCAAAATCGGCCGACGTGAACACGTGATGTCACTTCTGTCGCACAAAATGTACCCATAAGTTATGGATGGTCGGGGAGTGGTTACGCGGATATAGAATTGTGCAGTACAGACACAACTGTTATATTCTCGGATCGGGTACGGGGTACTGTGCAGAAATGTACGACACACGAACTACTGTTCGCGGCGATCGGTGTATAGACTGATGGGGGGACTCGAAGTGCCGACGTGGGACCCGGAGACGGCCATACTGATCGGCACGATCCTCTTCGAAGCGATCGTGCTCTACGTCGGATACGGGGGTCTCGAACGGCTCGTCGGCCCTCGTCTCATGAAACTGCTCGTCGGAGGCGGATCCGATGCTCGGTAGGCTGCTGGGAATCCTCGGCGGCTCTCCCGAGACGATGGCGCTTTTCGTCGGATTCGGACTGGTCGTCGGGCTCCTCTTCGGCTTCTTCGGCATGGGCGGCTCGTTCCTCGTGACGCCCGCGCTGTTGATGATGGGATACCCGGCAACCATCGCGGTCGGGAGCGGAATGGCGTTCGTCTTCGGAACGGCCGTGATCGCGACGCTCAAACACCACGACCTCGGTCAGGTCGATTACAAACTCGGGGCGATCATGATCGCGGGCACGACGATCGGTATCGAGGTCGGCCGCGCGAGCGTGTTCTACCTCGAAGCGCTCGGACTCGCCGGCGGGATCATCAGCGTGGTCTACGTGTTCCTCCTCGGTGGCATCGGGACGTTGATCACCCGAGAGGCTCTCGAAGACGGCGACGGCGACTGTAATGGCGACTGTAATGGCGACTGTAATGGCGACGGCGACTGTAATGGCGACGGCGACTGTAATGGCGACTGTAATGGCGACGGCGACGGTGACGGTGACTGTGACGGCGACGGTGGTGGCGTCGGTCACGACACCGCGGAAAGGGACCTCGATGAATACGAGATTCCGGAGATTGCGACGCGGATCCAAGAGACCGTCCGGATCCCGCCGATGGTCGCGCTCCGCGGCGACGTCCGCGTCTCGGTTTGGGTGATCACGGCCGTCGCGTTCTCGACCGGACTGCTCTCGGGCTTCCTCGGCGTCGGCGGCGGGTTCATCCGGATGCCCGCGATGATCTACGCGATCGGCGCTCCGACCCCGGTCGCCGTCGGGACCGACCTCTTCGAGATCGTGTTTTCCGGCGGCATCGGGAGCTACCTCTACGGCCAGAGCGGCGGCGTCGACCTCGGTATCGTCGCCCCGCTCCTGTTCGGGAGCGCGCTCGGGGCCCGCATCGGCTCCGCCGCGACCGCGGTCGTCGACTCCGACGACATCAAAGTGTACTTCGGCGGCATGCTGCTCGCCGGGGCCGTCGCGGTCGGTATCGGTGAGGTCGGGACTTACCTCGGAAACGATATCCTAGAGGCAGTCGGACTGTTCCTCGTCATCGGAGCCGCCGTCGTCGTGGCGGGAGCGATCGTCGTCACGACGCTGCGGTCGCTCCGTGCGACCCGTGGCCGCGTCACCGCGACCGCGGACTGAGTCGGGCGCACGACCACATTCATATCCCTTCCGACCCGCTCGTTCCTATGGCCTGTCCCCACTGTGACGCGACCGTCGTCGCGTTCGCGGTTCCGCCCGCGCTTCGCGAGCACGCACCGGCGGACGCGACCGCTATCTGCACGCGCTGTCTGCGAACGGTCGCGGCCGACGAGGCCGGAGCGACGCCGGGATCACCACCGGATCTGTCCGCCGTCGATTCCTCGTTCCCCGGCGGTGAGGCCGGGATAGCGCTGGCGCTCGTCTGCGGTCAGCTGGAGTCGCTCGCGCTCAACCGCGCCTCCGTCGAGGCGCTCGTCGAGCACGCGGAACGGGAGGGTGCGGACCCGCTCGCGTTCCTCGATCGACTCGACGCGTCGGCGGCCGCGTTCGATCTCGACCGGCGGCGGTCGACGCTGCTCGATATCCTGTGACCGCCGGTGTCATTGATATCCGCGGTATCGTTCAGGCGTCGACTCCGTCCGGATCGTTCCACTCGTCGTCTTTCGTCCTCTCCTCGCCGTCGCCCTCTCCGACGTCGTCACCGTCGCCCCCGACGACGTCGCCCTCGACGACATCGTCCCCGTCGCTGTCACAGTCCCCGTCGCCTTTGACGACGCCGTTCGCCTCGGTTCCCGCCGGGCCGAGTGCCCGCTCTCCCCGCCGAGATTCGTGGACCGCGAAACCGGCCGCGCGACCGTCGCCGCCGCCGGCGTACGGGTCTTCGGAGGGGTCGTAGTCCAGTTCGGAGCGCTCGAAGAGGTACGCGAAGAACCCGAACAGCGGGACGAAGAGGGCTATGGCGGCCCACTTTCGCCGGCTCATCCCGTGTCTCGGCGCGTCGACGTAGACGTAGGCCGCGAATCCGACGAGCCACGCGAGCGGGACGCCCACAAGGATGGCGGCCGCGAGGGGATCCATACCGACGCTTCGGGCTCGACGCCAAAAGCGCACGGGTCGGTGCCGGGTGTAGGAGCCGTCACGCTTCCTCACTCGTCGTCACGCGTCGGGCCGCCCGGCGGGGCGAGCGCGATCCGAACCGAACGGATCCGACGATTTAAAAGGATCTCCGCGGATACGGACCGCTAATGAGTCTCGTCGTTACCGACACCCTATCGGACGAGCGCGTCGAGTTCACCGCGGACGGCGACGTCACGCTGTACGTCTGCGGGCTGACGGTGTCGGACGACCCTCACCTCGGGCACGCCCGCCTGTGGTTCCACGCCGACGTCCTCCACCGCTGGCTGGCGCACCTCGGATACGACGTGCGCCACGTCGAGAACGTCACCGACGTCAACGAGAAGATCACGGCCAGGGTGGGCGAGCGCGACGCGTGGACCGAAGAGCGGGACGTGGCCGAGACGTTCACGGCGAGCACCTTCGACGCGATGCGCGGGCTGAATCTGTTGCGCGCGGAGGTGTACCCCCGTGTCACGGAGCACGTCCCGGAAATCGTCGACCTCGTGGCGACGCTCGTCGAGAAGGGGTACGCCTACGAGTCGAACGGCTCCGTCTACTTCGACGTCACCAGCTTCGACGACTACGGAACGCTCTCGAACCAGGACGTCGCGGAGCTGGAGGCGCAGGGCGAGCCGGACGAGCGGTCCGAAAAGCGACACCCTGCCGACTTCGCGCTCTGGAAAGCCGACGGCGTGAGCGAGACCGCCGCCCGCGAACACGCGAAACACGACCACGGCGACCGGACGCCCCCGGGCGAGACGTGGGACTCCCCGTGGAGCGAGGGCCGGCCGGGGTGGCACGTCGAGTGCTCGGCGATGTCGACGACGCACCTCGGCGACACCCTCGATATTCACATGGGCGGGCGGGACCTGGTCTTCCCGCACCACGAAAACGAGATAGCGCAGTCGGAGGCGGCGACCGGCGAGACGTTCGCCCGCCACTGGCTCCACGTCGGCCTGCTCGCGATGGACGGCGAGAAGATGTCCTCCTCGGTCGGTAACTTCTGGACGGTCCCGGACGCCCTCGACGAACTCGGCGTCAACGTCGTCCGGACCTTCTACGCGGGGGCCGCCTACCGCTCCGAGCAGGCGCTCACCGAGGAGACCATCGCGGAGGCCGAGGAGCGCTGGGACCGGCTCTCGCGCACCTACGACCGCGCCGTCGACGCCCTCGACTCAGTGGACGCTCGCGCGAAAGCGGCGGACGATGACCTCCGCGAATCGATCGAGACGGCCCGCGACGACTTCGCCGCGGCGATGAACGACGACCTCAACCTCCGGGAGGCGACCGCCGGACTGTTGGAGCTCACCGACGCGGTAAACCGGCACCTCGACTCCGACATCCCGTACGACTACCGCGGGCTCCGCGAGGCCGTCGAGGCGTTCGACGAGCTCGGCGGCGACGTGTTGGGCCTTCAGTTCGACTCGACGAGCGACGGCGATGTCGATCTGGCCGGCGAACTGGTCGAGCTGATTCTCGACGTGCGCGCGGCCGAGCGGGAGTCAGGAAACTACGAACGCGCCGACGAGCTCCGGGACGCGCTCAGCGAGGTCGGCGTCGAAATTGAAGACGGGCCGGACGGGGCGAGCTACCGGTTCGAGTAGCACACGTACTCGGGTATTGATAGAGAGATCGTGGGTACGGCGACGATTGTTGGTGACGGAGCCGCGCAGGTATCGATGATTGAATACTGTACGGTGAACATCCACAAAGCCCCAGCCGCTCGGCTATACCCGATTCGTATCGAACCGTCGGTGAACACCTCCAAAGCCCCAGTCGCGAGGGCGGCGCACGCTCGCTGTCGTTCGAAAATCGAAGATTTTCGTGATGACGAGAGAGCTTTGCCCTCTCGAACCACGCTCCTCACTCGGTCGCTCGTGCTCCTTCGCTGCGGTGTCGCCGGCGCTTCGCGTCGGCTTCAAGAGGGACCTCCGGTCCCTCCCTGCTTGTGTCGCCTCCGCCCGCCTCGCGGCTGCCCCTTTGAGTCCACCCCACCGCAACAGCCCCGTACCTCACGCCTCCCCAGCCTCGCCGCTTCGCGCCTTTAAAAGGTGCTCGCGGCGTCCCTCGCACGGGCTCCTCGCGGGCCAACGGCCCGCTCAGAGGCGTGCGCCACCGCTGGTATTTATCAATACTACGTCGTTGGCGATGGTCGTGACCGCCTTCGGGACGATCCCTACTCCAGCACGTGCTGGGTGTCGTACGAGCCGAGCACGCGGACCCACCCGTTGTCGGCGATCGCCTCGATGTCCGCGACGGCGGCCGCCATGTGCTCCTCGTAGAGCCCGGCGTCGACGTCGAAGTGGAACAGGTAATCGCCGAGACGCTCGCCGCTCGGGCGCGACTCGATGCGCGAGAGGTTGAGGTTGCGGTCGGCGAAGGCCTCCAGCAGTTCGAGGAGGAGACCGGGATAGTTCGCGTTCGGGTAGACGATGAGGGTCGTCTTTCCGCCGGCGTCCGAGCGCGCCGACTCGGGCGAGACGACGAGAAAGCGCGTCGCGTTGGAGGTGCGGTCCTGGATGTCCTCGGCGAGGATGTCGAGGTCGTCGCCGGCGTTGTCCGGGTGACCGATCCCGGCGATTCGGGCGTCTTCGCGAGCGCGCTCGACCCCGCGGGCGGTGGAGGCGACCGCTTCGAGCCCCGCGTTCGGATAGTGCTCCTCCAGCCAGTTTCGGCACTGCGCGAGCGCCTGCGAGTGGCTCGCCACGACCTCGAACTCGGGGCCCTGCGCGAGGAGCGCGTGGCGGATCGGGGTGACGACCTCTCGGGTGACGGAGACGTCGTGGTCGGCGAGCGCGTCGAGGCTCTCCGTGACCGACCCCTCGATGCTGTTCTCGATCGGGACGACTCCCCGCTCGAACTCGCCGGATTCGACGGCGTCGACGATGGCGGTGACCGACTCGCGGAACGACACCTCGGCGGCGACGGCCCGCGCCGCACGGTGTGAGTACGTGCCGGCGGGACCGAGCGTGACGGCGTTCATCGACTGCACGTATCAGACGACGTTAGAAAAACGTGCGGGTGGAACGGACACCACCGCGCCGGGTGGACGAGGGAGTCACGCGACGAACTCCGGCTCGACGAGCAGGTCCCGTTTGGCCCGCCGAACCTCGGGGCCCTCGGGAACCAGTCCGGGGATGACGGCGGGTCCGTCGAACCGGTCCGGATCCGGCCGCAGCGACCCGAGATATTCCGAAAACACCGGCCCGCGTCTACCGGTGATGTGGACGAACCCGCCGTACCGGCGGTCTTCCAGCGGGGTCGCGTCCGGATCCGGGAACGCGTCTCGGATGCAGTCGACGTTCTCGCGGATGTACTCGGCGGCCTCACGCTGTGAGTACTGACACTCCGCGTGGTATCGCTCCCGGTGGCGTCGAGTCAGGTCGGTGTCGTCGTGCTGGGTCGACTCGTACCGAACCGCGGCAGCAGTGACGTCGCCGACGGCGAAGCCCAGGTTAACGGTGAAACAGTCCGGATACCGGAGTATCGCCAAAAAGAAGATTTCGTCGTCGAGCGTGTAGCGCTCCTGCAGTCGGTAGTCGCACTCCTGATAGTACACCGCGAGCGCGCCGATCCAGTCGTCCCGATCGCCGCGGATGTACGCGTCTGCGACGGCGTGGTAATCGTCGCCGGCGAGCTGCTGGAGGCGGTGTTCGAAGCCGCGTCTCGTCTGGGTGTGTTCGTACTCGTACGCCTCGGTGAGCGGGACGTTGGGGTCGGCGAGCAGCTCGCTTTTGTGGACCCTGGCGTCGGCGATGCGCATCATGTGCCTGTGAAGCGTTCGCTCGTCTTCCTCGTTCGCGAGGGGGATCCGAACCGCCCGCTCATAGAGAACGTTCGCGCCGTCCTCCCAGCGATGTCGCCGCATATCCATCGAACACCTCTTAACAGATACTAGTTAATAAGGTGATCATTTACGGTGTGTGTCATAAATGTTGGCCGCAGTTCGCTCGCCGGCGGCGGTCCCACACCGACGATCCCGCGACGACGATCCCGCGCCGTCGACCGTCCGCCACCGTCGACGATCGGCGGGTCACTCCCCGCCGACGGGAACCGCCTCCAACGACGCCTCGACGACGCGAACCGCGGTCGCGCCGTCGCGCCGTCCGACGACCACGACGAGGGCGTCTCCGGCGACGCCGGCGGCCGACACCTCGACGTCGACGGCGGCGAGGCGACGAAGTGCGCCCGCGAGCGCCGCGGCGTCGACCTCGCCGGTCGCGAGGACCGCGGTGTCGCGTCCGCCGTCGGTGACGGCCGCGCCGCCGACGCTGACGAGCGGTCGGCTGTCGCCAGCGGCGGCTGCGTCGGCAGCGGCGTCTGCATCGCCAGCGGCGTCTGCATCGCCAGCGGCGTCGGCAGCGGCGTCGGCGCTCCCGTCGCGAGCCGCTTCGGCGTCGACGACCGCCACGCCGCTTCGCATCGACACGCTCGCGGCGCAATCGTCGGTCGCGTACGCGGGGAGCTCCTCGCGGAACCGGCGGAGTGCGGTCGCGATCGCGTCGCCGTCGCCATCGAGGTCGGCCTCGTCGGCGAGCCACGCGGCGGCGGCGCTGTGATTCACCAGTCCCGCGCGGAGCGCGTCGAGGACGAACGGGTGCTTCCGGACCGCCTCGCGCGTCTCGGCTGCCAGCGACATGGACGATCCTGCGCCGCGGGCGGACATGGCGATTTCGGTCCCGTCGCGTTCCCGCTCACTCGCAGCCTCCGAAGTCCCTAAGAGCGGCGCGCCCCCAGCACGGGTATGCAGTCGCTCGTCATCGTCGCACACGGCTCGCACCTCAATCCGGGGTCGAGCGCGCCGACGTACGATCACGCGGACACCATCCGCGCGACCGGGGCCTTCGACGAGGTGAAAACCGGCTTCTGGAAGGAGGAACCGCATTTCCGGGAGGTGCTCCGCACCGTCGAGGGCGACGAGATCTACGTCGTCCCGCTGTTCGTCTCCGAGGGGTACTTCACCGAACAGGTGATCCCCCGCGAGCTTCGCCTCGACGGCTGGGACGTCGCGGAGTGGGACTCCGACGGACTCTCCGCCGACCAAGCGACCCTCGTCGCCGAGGACATCGACCGCGAGGTTCACTACTGCGGCCCCGTCGGAACCCACCGCGCGATGACCGACGTGATCGTCCGTCGGGCGGAGTCGGTCACCGGCGATCCAGACGTGGGCGAGGGGTTCGGGCTGGCCGTCGTGGGCCACGGCACCGAGCGCAACGAGAACTCCGCGAAGGCGATCGAGTACCACGCCGACCGGATCCGCGATCGCGAGCGCTTCGACGAGGTGGAGGCGCTCTACATGGACGAGGACCCCGAAGTCGACGACCTCCCCGACTTCTTCGAGAGCGACGACGTCGTCCTCGTCCCGCTGTTCATCGCCGACGGCTACCACACCCAGGAGGACATCCCGGAGGACGTGGGGCTCTGTGAGGACCACACCGAGGGGTACGACGTGCCGACCGCTGTCGACGGCACGCGGATCTGGTACGCTGGCGCGGTCGGCACGGAGCCGCTGATGGCCGACGTGATACTAGAGCGCGCGGCCGACGCCGGGGCCGATCTCGGGACCGCGCTCGACGACGTGCGCGAGACGACCCGCGTCGCCACGGGGGACTGATCGTGGCGGACCCGACGCTCGACGCGGCGGCCGAGACGGGAGACGGCGAGCCCGAAGTCCCAGACGTCGACCTCCCGAGTGACGCCTTCGACGCCGTGCTCGACGCCCTCGCCGACCGCGCCCCCAGCGAATCCCTCCGGTTTGAGGGATTCACCGTCGCGCGCGACGACGAGGGAGAGTACGTCCTCGCCAACGGCGACCACCGGGCCGGACTCTCCGAGCGTGACCTCCGCGAGGCGCTCGCCGACCGCGCCGCGGCGGTCACCGACTGGTACGTCTTCGAGTGCGTCGTCGGCGAGTTCGGCCCGCGTCGCGCGTTCCTGCGCTGGATAGAGGACGCGGACGGCGCGACCGTGGCGGCGCGGTACGCCGCCCTCGCCGAAGGGATCGAACGCGCGTGGGGGGAGTTGCAGATCACCGCCACGCTCACCGACCGCGGGGAGCGCCGATACGACGTGCGCCACGCCGACGACGCGGACGTCCCGAGCGAGGAGCTCGACGCGTACGACGACCCCCTCGACGCTCGCGATCTGGTGACGCTCGACGAGACGGGACGGTACCGGCCCCTCAAGACCGCACCGTCGCTCGCGGGCGGGTGGGTCTTCCCGGATCTGGGGCCGCGGGACGCCTACGAGCTGGTGGAGACTATCTACCCCGCGACGGTCGCGAACTGGTACCGAGAGCGCGAGGGCGAACTCGACGTGACGCACTGGCGCGAGACGATGGCGCGGCAGTCGGGCATCTACGGCGTGATCCAGACGTGGGACCGCGGCGGGGGCCACGAGCACGTCGACTGGGTCGCCGAGGCGTGCTGTGACGACTCGCAGTGTCTCAAACGTCGGGAGTGGCAGTACGACGACGACACCGATCTCGACGTCGACGGTGGCGACGGCGTCTTCCCCTGCCGCGAGCCCTGCTCGGTCGTCGTGAGCGCCGCCCGCAAGTGGACCCGCCTCGAGAGCGAGCACCCCCGAACGTACGAGTTCGAGCTGACGCCGAGCGAGAAGGAGCAGGTCGAAGAGATCATCGACGCGGTCGCCGACGGGCGGATCGACGACATCCGCGAGGCTGACACGAAGGACGGCGCGAACCGCTATCGCGCCCGATTTTTGCGCGCCAAGCTGTTCGACGACGAGGGGAACCTCGGCGGCGTGCCGACCGATCCTGACGAAAAATCGTAGAGCGGGGCGCGACACGTCACACCGCCCCCCGAGTTTTCGGAGCTGTTTATAAGGAATCACGAGCGGAGCGGAGACTGTTTATGTATCGTCGGCGGTGCGGTGGCGTGCCTCCGAGCGCCCGAAGGGCGCGAGGAGTCCGCGAGATCGCCGGATTACGTCCGGCTGTCACCGGGCGAAGCCCGGTTGCCCGAGGGACTGTGTCCCTCGCTGCCAGAGAATCTTCGATTCTCGCTGGACGCGGCGACCGGAGGGAGCCGCGAGGCTGGAGAGGTGTGAGGTGCGGGGCTGTGCTGTCCCGCGAGTGAAACGAGCGGGAGTACGGAAGTCGCAGCGCCGAGCGGAGCGAGGCGACCAAGGCGAGACCGAAGGCCTCACTTGCTCACGCGGTGAAACCGCGTGACCGTCTTCCGGTGGTACGGGGTGGGCTTTGGAGGAGTTCACATCCAGGGCAATAATATATAAACGGATAGCCAGATCGATGGCGATCGCACTGACCGACTTTACGGAAGATTCGAGGGGAAAGCCTCGTGCTTCAGCGCGGAGAGGATGTCACGAAGGAACGTTCTGATGACCGCCTGTCCGGACGCTGTGGTCCTGAGTCTTGGAGCGTCTTTACGCGCGTGTGTTCGCACGTCCGCCCGCGCAAGTTTAAGCAGTATCACGAAACGTTTAGACCGAGGACCGGCCTATCTCGGAGTAATGAGTCGCGGCCCCGAACTGATAATCACGGAAAAGGACAACGCGGCGCGCCGCATCGCCGACATCCTGAGCGGCGAGTCCGCGACGGCGGAGCGGCAGAACGACGTCAACGTGTACAAGTGGGGCGGCAAGCGCTGTATCGGCCTCTCCGGCCACGTGGTCGGCGTCGACTTCCCCGCCGAGTACAACGACTGGCGCGACGTGGAGCCCGTCGAGCTGATCGACGCCCCGACGACGAAGCAGCCGACCCAAGAAGGGATCGTCGCCGCGCTTCGGAAACTCGCGCGAAACGCCTCTCGCGTCGTCATCGCAACCGACTACGACCGCGAGGGCGAGTTGATCGGGAAGGAGGCGTACGAGCTGGTCCGCGAGGTCAACGAGGACGCGCCGATCGACCGGGTTCGATTCTCCTCGATCACCGACAACGAGGTGCAAGAGGCGTTCGCGAACCCCGACGAGCTGGACTTCGATCTGGCCGCGGCCGGCGAGGCCCGCCAGGTGATCGACCTCACATGGGGCGCGGCGCTCACCCGCTTTCTCTCCCTGTCGGCACGCCAGCTCGGCGACGACTTCATCTCGGTGGGACGGGTGCAGGGACCGACGCTCAAGCTGATCGTCGACCGCGAGCGCGAGATCCAGGCGTTCGACCCCGAGGCGTACTGGGAGCTGTACGGGAACCTGACGAAGACCGGCGGCGACCCCTTCGAAGCGCGGTACTTCTACCTGAACGACGAGGGCAACGAGGCCGAGCGCGTCTGGGACGGCGACGTCGCGGAGGTGCTCACCGAGGCGCTCGACGCGGCAGAGGCGGCCGTCGTCGACGACGTGCGTCGCCGGACGCAGACGGACGAGCCGCCGACCCCGTTCAACACCACCGCGTTCATCCGCGCGGCTGGCTCGCTCGGCTACTCCGCCCAGCGCGCCATGTCGCTCGCGGAGGACCTGTACACCGCCGGCTACCTGACGTATCCCCGGACGGACAACACGGTGTACCCCGAGGATCTGGATCCGCGGGAGCTGATCGAGGAGCTCCAGGCCGCTTCGACCTTCGGGAAAGACGCCGCGAGCCTGCTGGAGCAGGAGGAGATCGAGCCCACCGAGGGCGACGAGGAGACGACCGACCACCCGCCGATCCACCCGACCGGCGAGCTGCCCTCCGCCTCGGACCTCTCCGAGGACGAGTGGGAGGTGTACGAGCTCGTCGTCCGCCGCTTCCTCGCGACCTGCGCCGAGCCCGCGACGTGGGAGCGCCTCCGCGTCGTCGCGCTCGCGAACGGCGAGGCGACGGCGATCGCCGAGCGCGCGGACGGGCTCGCCGCACTTCGGAACTCCGAGTCTGCCGACGGCCCGGCGGACCTCGTCGCCGACGGCGGCCTCCGCCTGAAGGCGAACGGGAAGCGGCTGTTGGAGGCGGGCTACCACGACGTCTACCCGTACCGTTCCAGCGACGAGCGGATCGTCCCCGACGTCGAGGTCGGCGAGACGCTCGCGCTCGACGACCGCCGCACGGACGCGAAGGAGACCCAGCCGCCCCGGCGGTACGGTCAGTCTCGGCTCATCGAGGAGATGGAAAAGCGCGGCGTCGGTACGAAGGCGACCCGTCACCGCACCCTAGAGAAGCTGTACGACCGCAACTACATCGAGAGCGACCCGCCGCGACCGACTCGACTCGCGGAGGCGGTCGTCGAGGCCGCCGAGGAGTTCGCCGAGCACGTCGTCAGCGAGGAGATGACCGCCCAACTGGAGCGCGACATGCAGGCGATCGCGGCCGGCGAGAAGGACTACGACGAGGTGACCGCGGAGTCGCGCGCGCTGCTCGAGCGCGTGTTCGACGACCTCACCGAGTCGCGCGAGGCGGTCGGCGACCATCTCCAGAAGTCGCTGAAGGCGGACAAGACGCTCGGCCCCTGTCCCGACTGCGGCGCGGACCTTCTCGTCAGAAAGTCCCGACAGGGGTCGTACTTCGTCGGCTGCGACGGTTACCCCGACTGCGAGTACACGCTGCCGCTCCCCTCCACCGGAAAGCCGCTCCTCCTCGACGAGACCTGCGAGGACCACGACCTCCGACACGTGAAGATGCTCGCGGGCCGGAAGACGTTCGTCCACGGCTGCCCGCAGTGTAAGGCCGACGAGGCCGACGAGCAGGAGGATGAGGTGATCGGCGGTTGTCCCGACTGTGGGACGGATCAAGGAGGAGAATTAGCCATCAAACGGCTCCGCTCCGGCTCCCGGCTCGTCGGCTGTACGCGCTACCCCGACTGCGACTACTCGCTGCCGCTCCCCCGACGCGGCGAGATCGAGGTGACCGACGAGGTCTGCGAGGAGCACGACCTCCCGCACCTCCGCGTCCACTCCGGCGACGAGCCGTGGGAGCTCGGCTGTCCGATCTGCAACTACCGGGAGTTCACGGCCCGGGAGGAGGGATCGGAGCTGCAGGCCGTCGAGGGGATCGGCGAGAAGACTGCGGCGAAGCTGCAGGACGCGGGCGTCGCCGGCGTCGACGAACTCAAGTCGGCCGATCCCGACGAGTTGGCGGCCGACGTCGACGGCGTGGGGCCCGACACCGTTCGTGACTGGCAGGCGAAGGCGGATTGACGGAGGAGCCGAGAGAACAACACCGCAAGGACGGCGAGGACGGCGAGGACGGCGAGAATCGCGGGGGTGGTCCGGATACCCGAGCGTTGGGATAATAACCCCGGCATCCGTCGGTTGGCTTACGGATGGGTCGCGATCACGGCGAGGACCGATCAGAGGACGGGGATCGCCCGTTCGAAGACGGCTCGGTGGGTCCACAGGACACGAACTCCCTGGGCGGAGATCTGCCGCCGCCGGCGATTCGGTCGTTCGTGGAGTCGATCCCGACGCCGACGCTCGTCTGCGACCCCGAGACGCGGGCGATCCGAGCGGTGAACGATCCCGCCGCGGATCTGCTCGACCGGGACCCGTCGGCTCTGACGCTGCTCTGTCTGACCGATCTCCGACGCGCGGCGACGACGGCGAGCGGCGACCCGATCGGCGCGGCCGTCGCCAACGCCCCCGACGCCGACGAAACCGTCTCGTTCGAGTGGGATATCGACGCCACCGGCGGCGTCGGTTCGCCTGCCGCGGGGCGACGGATCGAACTGTCGCTCCGCGAGGCGACGATCGACGGGGAGGAGTGGCTGATCGTCGGCCTGGCCGACGTCACCGACAGAGTCCGGACCGAGGAGCGACTCCGGTCGCAGCTTCGCGTCACCGACGCGATCGCCTCGACGATCCCCGCAGCGCTGTTCGAATGCACCGCCAACGGAACCCTCGCACGATGGAACGAACGGTTCGCGGCGGAGGTCGGATACGACGGTTCGGAGCTTTCCGGCTCCGCCCTCCCGTCGCTGTTCGACGAGCCGGACGGCGGGGCCGTCGCCGAGGCGCTCCGGAGCGTGTACGCCGACGGCGCGGTCGTGGAGCGCGACGCGACGCTTTTCACCCGCGCTGGCGAGCGCGTCCCGTACCGGCTCACGATCGGACCGATCACCGACGGCGACGAGGTCGTCGGCGCGATCGGGGTCGGCGAGGACGTGACGGCGGTCTCGCTCCGCGAGGAACGGCTCGCCGTGCTGACGCGCGTCCTCAGACACAACTTTCGGAACGATCTCAACGTGGTGACCGGATTCACGGAGCGGGCGATCGACGCGGTCGACGATCCGGAGCTCGTCAGCGAGCTCGAGCGCGTCGTCGACACCGCCGATCGGCTGCTACGGGTCGGCGAGATGTCGAGGCGGGTCGAGCGACTGCTCGCGGACCGGCCGACTCCGGAACCGCTCGATCTGGAGGCGGCCGTCCGTGAGGCGATCGCCTCGCTCCCGGCGGAACTCCGCGACCGCGCCGACATCGAAGTCGACGTTCCCTCCGGGGTCACCGTGTCAGCGATCGGCTACCTCGCCGAGGCGATCGCGGAGCTCGTCGACAACGCGATCCGCCACAACGACGCGGACCGCCCGCAGGTCAGGATCGCCGCCGCCGAACTCCCGAGCGAGGCGTGGGCGTCGGTGGTCGTCGCCGACGACGGCCCCGGGATTCCGCCCGCCGAGCAGTCGGTGCTCACCGGCGAGGAGACGCCGCTGGAGCATGCGAGCGCCCTCGGCCTGTGGTACGTCAACTGGATCGTCGGTGCCGGCGGCGGGTCGTTCGACATCGCCGAGAGCAAGGCGGGCGGGAGTCGAGTCGAGATCGAGCTCCGGACGCCAGACGGGGAGTGAGCGATGACGGGGGGTTCGACGGACGGTGTCCCGGAACTCGACGGACGATATCCCGGAACTCGACCGTCGAGTCACTCCGCGATCCGGATCTCGTCGCCGACCGTGACCGAGTCAGCCGCGCCCGCGGGCAGTTCGATCACCGTATCGGCGCGGGCGCGGCCGATGCCGACGAACGGCGCGAGTCGCCGTTTCTCCGTGACCTCGTCGTCCACGAGCCACAGCGCGTCGATCGCGAAGGGGACGAACAGCATGTGGAGCCACTGCGTGTCCGCCGCTTCGAACGGGAACACGAGCGCGTAGTCGTCGGGGATCGAGCGGCGGAACATCAGGCCGCGGCCCTGTTCGAACGTCGAGCGCGCGACGTCGACGTCGCTCGCGATGACCGTCTCTTCGGAGTCGTCTGACCGACCGTGGCGGTGGACGATTCGCACGCTCGCCACGTCGACGCGGTCGAATAAATAGCCTCGCGATCGACCGGACGGTCGACGCCTCGGGGCCGGCGTCGTCGGTTCGGTGTTCTCCGTCTCGAGGCCGGGTCAGTTCGCGTCGCCGTACGTCTCGTCGAGGTACTCGACGATGTCGTCGCTCTCGGGCATGCCCTCGATCCCGTGCTCCTCGTCGACGAGGACCGGCACGCCGGTCTGGCCGCTGACCGCCTCGACCTCGGTGCGCTCGCCGTGCGAGCGCGGGACCATCACGGAGTCGTACTCTAAGCCGAGGTCCGCGAGCTTGGTCTTCACCTTCGCGCAGTACGGACAGCCCTCCAGTTCGTAGAGCGTCAGGTTCGTCATCACGATCACATAGGACACAGACGCGTAAAGAAGTACGGTGGTCGGTGCGCGCGGCGCGCTCGGTCGAACGCGACGATTCGCGGGTGAGCGGCGAGCGCCTGCGACGCCCGCCTAGAGGATGACGCCGCCCGTCTGGAGGGCGTAGTACGCGACCAGCACGACCGCGAGCACCCACTGGCCGAGGCGCACGTCGGAGCCCTCACCCATGGCGGCTTTCACCAGCGGGAAGGCGACGATCCCGGCGGCGAGGCCGTCGGCGATCGAGTACGCGAACGGCATGATCGTGATCGTCAGCGCCGCGGAGATGGTCCACGCCGGGTGCGACCAGTCGATATCCGTGACGCCCTGGAACATCATCACGCCGACCACGACGACCGCGATGAACGAGGCGTACGCGGGGATCGCGGCCACGAGGGGGACCGCGATGAGCGACGCGAGGAACAGGACGGCGACGACGAGAGCGGTGAGGCCGGTCCGGCCACCCTCCTCGACGCCCGTGGACGACTCGATGAACGTCGTCACCGTCGAGGTGCCGAGCATCGCGCCGACGGTCGTCCCGATCGCGTCCGCCATCAGGGGCTTTTCGGCCTCGGGGAGGTCCCCGTCCTCGTCGAGGAAGTCGCCGTACTGCCCGACGCCGATGAGCGTGCCGGCGGTGTCGAAGAAGTCGACGAAGAAGAACGTGAACACGATGAACGTGAACGTCACGGGATCGATACCGGACAGCCCGTCCACGAACGCGCCCGCGAGCGGCGTGATGTCGTACTGCGCGGCGGGAAGTGTCTCGGGAGTGACCGTTCCGCGCTCGAATACCCCGCCGAGCGTGAGCGCCCATCCGGTGATCGCGGTGGCGAGGATACCGACGATTATCGAGGCGGTTACGCCGCGGGCCCACAACAGCAGCGTCACCGCGACCCCGACGACGCCGAGGATCGACCAGGGGTCGGAGGCGATCGCCCCGAGCTGAACGAGCGTCTCGGGCTCGTCGACGATCACACGCATCTCCTGCAGCCCGATGAACAGTAGGAACGCGCCGATACCGGCCCCGACCGCGTACTTGACCGGCTCCGGGAACAGCTCGATGATGTACCGGCGCGCCCCGACGGCCGTCAGGATCATGAATATCACGCCCTCGACGAACACCGCGGCGAGCGCGGTCTCCCACCGGACCCCGAGGATGTCGACCACCGACACCGCGAAGAAGACGTTCAGTCCCATTCCCGGAGCCAGCGCGAACGGTCGGTTGGCGTAGACGGCCATCACGAGCGTCGCGATCGCCGATGCGATGATCGTCGCGATCGCGATCATCTGGACCACCTGCATGTACTCGTACCCGGAGATCTCGATCGCGTCGGCCAAGATGAACGGGTTCACGACGATGATGTACGACATCGCGAGGAACGTCGTGAGCCCCGCGATCAGTTCCGTACGGACGTCGGAACCGTGCTCCTCCACGTCGAATCGCGTCGACAGCGTGTCTGTAAGCCCCATTGAACAGGTACGAATTCCTACGGATCGGGTTATAAGTGTTTCTGAAGTTTTCGGTCTAGAGTACACGTGTGTAAACAAATAATCCGGATTAACAGCCGATACGAAACGGAACGTGCGAGAACGTGCGTACCCGGGTTACTCGAACGTCGTCAGCGTGCCGACCGGCGCGTCCGTGATCTCCCGCGCGCGCTCCATCCCCTCGTCACCGACCGAGATGAGCGTGAACACGCCGGTGACGTTCGCGTCGGCCTGTAAGGCGATGTCCAGGAGGAGCTCTTGGGTTTCGCCCGAGCGGATGAGGTCGTCGACGACGAGGACGGTGTCACCGGCGTCGATCGCGCTGGCGGGAAGGTAGTAGGTCAGTTCGATCCCGGAGGCGAGCCGCTGGCGCGATTCGATGAACTCCTCGACGGCCGTCTCCTTTGATTTCTTGGCGTACGCGAGCCGCGCGTCGAAAAACGAGGCCATCGCCGCGCCGAGTGTGATCCCGTCGGTGGCGGCGGTGAGGACAACGTCTGGCGATTCGAACTCGAACGTCTCCGCGGCGACGGGCGCGACGAGATCGAGGAACGACTGGTCGAACACGACGCCGGAGTTGTCGACGTACCCCTCGTCGTCGAACTCGACGCGGGCGATCAGCTCGTCGGCGAGCGCGTCGCGGCCGACCGCCTCGACGACCTCGCTCGCGCGATTGGCACCGGGTAGCACGTGCCCGTTGACGTACCGGTTCAGGTCGCCGGCCGGGAGATCGGTCACGTCCGACAACTCTTCGTACGTTCGCGTCTCCTTTAACATCCGCAACACGGCGACAGCCTGCAGCTGGAGGGCCGCCTTCTCTGCTCGGTTCATGCCGATGATCGTGATCGCACAAGCATGAATATGTCGAAGTGCCTTCCGCGATGAAATAACCATGTACGTGGTTCACACGGTCTCCTCCGGATTGGGGCAACAGGCCGCGGAACGCGCCGAGCGCCGCCGGAAATGCGCCGCAGTACGCCGCCGATCGGAACCGGTCGTCCCCTCAAGCACTCGTCGTCGCGTCGAAGAAGACGTCGGGATCGGTTACCTCGATCTCGACGACATCCCGGTCGTCGAGGGGTCGGAGTCGAAGCGCGAGCGTCCCTTCCGTATCGGCAGCGGTGCGGAGCGTGTCGAACTCGGCAGTTCCGAGGTACGTCGGGACACAGACGGCGATCTCCCCGTTTCCGTCCTCCGCGACGACGAGTCGGTATTCGACGCCGTCGATCGCGGCGGCGTACACTCGAACGGCGTCGATCGCGGCGTCTCCGACGACCTCGTTCGCCTCGTTGAACTCCGGACCGGGTAACAGCACGTCGATCCGCGCCGCGTCGGGGACCGGATTCACGTCGCCCGGATGGACGGCGATCGCGGTCCACTCCCGATCACGATACTCGGTCGCCGTCGCGTCGCTATCGGCGACCACGTCACCCCAGCGCTCGCCCGGATCGACTCGTCGCATGGACTGGGGAAGCCGCCCGTCTCGTAAATAGCTGTTCAGTCATCGTGATAGCTGGTCAGTCATCGTGACAGAAGATCAGGTGGTGTGGCGGCCGAGACGCCCGTCTACGTCGTTAAGTTCATAACGCTCCCTCGTTTGGTCTAGCCTATGAGTCCTGATAACGGCAATCATGTCAACAGGCGGACGATGCTCACGTACGCCGGAACCGCGGCCGCGGTCGGCCTCGCCGGCTGTTCCGGGAACGGCGGCGACGGCGGCGACGGCGACGATGGAAGCGACGGCAGCGACGGCGGCGATGGAAGCGACGGCGGCGACGGCGGCGACGATCCATTCGAGATCGGCGTCACCATGGGGCAGATGGACTCCGGGCTCGATCCGCAGGACCACGCGGAGACGAACACGGAGATCATCGTCGGTCAGGTGTACGAAGGACTGATGGACCGCGACAAGGAGGGTGGCATCATCGAGGGCCTCGCCACAGACTGGGAACGCACCGACGACGGCAACGTGCTGTTCACGCTCCGCGACGACGTCTCGTTCCACAACGGCGACGCGCTGACCGCCGAGGACGTGGCCTACAGCATCCGCCGGATCGTCTTCGAGGACGTCGGTATCGTCAGCCCGCAGGCGAACGACCTCGGCGTCATCGACGAGGTCATCGCGGGCGACGGGGAGGTGACCGTCGACTTCGAGGGGTACAACCCGATCGCGTTCCAGCTGTTCGCGACGAACGGCGAGATCATGCAGCAGTCGTGGGTCGAGGAGAACGACGGCGACTACATCAACCAGAACACCAACGGGACCGGCCCGTTCGTCGTCACCGAATACGACTCCGGAAACCAGGTCGTCTACGAGCCGAACGACGACTACTGGGGCGGCGACGTCGACGTCGATCAGCTCACGATGGGGGCCTCCAGCGAGTCGAGCACGCGGGTGAATCGACTGCTCGCGGAGGAGACTGACATCGTGACGAACGTGCCGCCACAGGAGGTCTCCCGCGTCGAGGACTCCGATGTCGCCGGGATCAGCTCCGTCGCGAGCGCGCGGATCATCTTCCTCCAGATGCGGTATGACGTCGAGCCGTTCTCGAGCCAGCAGTTCCGGCAGGGGCTCAACCACGCCGTCGACGTCGAGAGCATCATCGAGAACGTCCTGAACGGGTTCGGGACGATCACCGGCCAGCCGACGCTCGACGGACACGTCGGCTACAACCCGGACATCGATCCGTATCCGTACGACCCCGACGAGGCCGAACGCCTCGTCGAGGAGTCCGGATTCGCCGGCGCGGAGATCACCCTGGAAACGCCTATCGGGCGCTACCTCGGCGACGTGGAGATCGCACAGGCGGCGGCGAATCAGATCGATTCGCTGTCGAACGTCTCCTGTGAGCTCGAACAGCGGGAATTCTCCTCGCTCGTGCAGGACGTGACCGCCCCGGACATCGAGGATCGTCCGCACTTCAACCTTCTCGGCTGGGGGAACGCCGAGTTCGACGGCAGCCAGACGCTCACGCCCCTGCTCTCCTCCGACGGTGCGCTGACCGTCCTCGAGAACGAGGAGCTCGACGGACTGCTCTCCGACGCGGAGAACACCGAAGACTCCGACGAACGGGTCGAGATTCTCCAGGAGGCGAACCAGCTCGCCCACGACCTCGCGCCGTGGGTGTTCCTCCACCAGCAGTTCAGCGTTTACGGCGTGTCGAACGCCATCTCGTGGGAGCCGCGGAGCGACGAGTTCATCGATCCCGACACGGCCACGAGACAGTAACGCGAACCGAGCGTCTCACATCAGTTATTAATGTCATTCGGTAGATTCGTACTCAAAAGGAGCCTCCAGGGTCTCGGCGTCGTCTGGGGGGTCGTTACCGTCGTGTTCGCGCTCCGGTTCGTCACGCCCGGGAGCCCGATAAACGCGGTCGCTCCCCTCGACGCGAGTCCGGAGACGCGGCAGGCGATCGCCGCCGAACTCGGCTTGGACCAGCCGTTGTACATCCAGTACGGGCAGTATCTCTTCGATCTGTTGCGCGGCGATATGGGGTATTCGTACATTCGCGGCCAGGAAGTCTTCGGACTCGTGTTCGGTCGTTTGCCGGCGACGGTGGAGCTGGCGCTCGCCGCGAGTATCGTCGCCATCGTCCTGTCTATTCCCCTCGGCGTGCTCAGCGCGACCCGCCGGAACGAGCCCATAGACTACGGCGCGACGCTGTTCTCGCTCGGGGGAATCAGCACGCCGAACTTCTGGCTCGGCATCATGCTCATCCTGATCTTCGCCGTCGAGTTCAACGTGTTCAACACGAGCGGCCGCGGCGTCGACGCCGGCGACGTCGCGCTGTCGGTGATCGGCCCGGAACCGATCGTCGGCACGCTGCTCGCGTGGCTCGCGTACCTCACTCTCCCCGCCATCGCGCTGGGGACGTACTTCATGGCGCTGATCACGCGGTTGACTCGCTCGGGGATGCTCGACGAGCTCAGCAAGGGATACGTACAGGCCGCCCGAGCGAAGGGCCTTCCGCGGACGCTGATCCGGTACAAGCATGCGCTCCGGAACACCCTCATCCCCGTGATCACGGTGCTCGGCCTCCAGCTCGGGACCCTGATCGGCGGCGCGGTGATCACCGAGGCCGTCTTCTCGTGGCCCGGACTCGGAACCCTCGTCATCGAAAGCATCAACCGCCGCGACTGGCCGGTGCTACAGGGAAGTCTCATCGTCATCGGCACGAGCTTCGTTCTCGTGAACGTCCTCGTCGACACCGTCTACGCCTACCTCGACCCACAAGTGGTGAATGAGTAATGGTTTCCGAACGTGTTATTCGAAATCTCAAAACGGAGTTCAGAAACAGCGCGCTCGCGAAGATCGGACTGGTCCTGGTGGTCAGCATCCTGCTGATCGCCACGTTCGCGCCGTTCGTCGCCCCGCACGATCCGACGGAACAGCGGCTCGACCAGAGCCAGCTGCCGCCGCTCGGCTTCACCGAGACGACCGAACGGACCACCTCGCAGATGGTCGACGGAGAGATCCGATCGGTTACGGAGACCGTCGAGATAACGCCGGACTCGGACTACGTGCTCGGGACCGACAGCCTCGGGAGGGACATGCTCTCGCGTATCGTCTACGGCGCTCGAACGTCGCTGGCCGTCGGCGTGCTCGGGACGATGTTGGCGGCGATCATCGGCGTGCCGGTCGGCCTGTTGGCCGGGTATCACCGCGGGACGGTCGACGACGTGCTGATGCGCGTCGCCGACATCAGCCTCGCGTTCCCGTCGCTCGTGTTGGCGGTCGCGCTCATCGGGCTCTGGGGACGCGCGGCGGTGGACATCCCCGACCCCTTCGTCGCCGCCGGGCTGGCCCCTGAGATGCCCGAGAGCTTCGTGTTACCGATAACTGTGGTGATCGTCGTCGGGCTCGTCAACTGGGTGTGGTTCGCCCGCGTCGCCCGCGGCGAGGCGCTCTCCTTACGGGGGCAGGAGTACGTCAAGGCCTCGCGAGCCCTCGGAGCCGACGACAACGAGATAATCTGGACCCACGTCCTCCCGAACGCGATCACGCCCATCATCGTCCTCGGGACGGTGCAGGTGGCGGCGATCATCCTCCTGGAGAGCTCGCTGTCGTTCCTCGGCTTCTCCGGGACGACGCTTTCGTGGGGCTTCGACATCGCGCAAGGGCGCGACTACGTCTCCTCGGGACAGTGGTGGATCGCGTCGCTTCCCGGCCTCGCGATCATGTTCTCCGTCATCGGCATCAACCTGCTCGGCGACTGGCTCCGGGACTCCCTCGATCCCGGTATCGAGGGTGAAGGGGGTGCCGCATGAGCGGACGCGTCCGGACGGAGACGTCGCCGAGAACCGACGACGTCCTCTCCGTCTCGGACCTCTCGACCCGGTTTTTCACCGAAGAGGGACAGATCAACGCCGTCGAATCGGTCTCGTTCGACCTTCGAGAGAACGAGATACTCGGGATCGTCGGCGAGTCGGGCTCGGGGAAGTCGGTGACCGCGCTGTCGCTCATCGATCTGATCGAGTCACCGGGACGGATCACCGGCGGCGAGGTCTGGTACCGGAGCCCGGATCTCGCCGAGGAGTTCCGGACAAATGACGTGGTCGCCGTCGACGGCGACCACGTGGATCTCCGAACGGTTCCGCCGCGAGTTCGGCGGTCGCTTCGTGGGCCGTCGTTCAGCACCATCTTCCAGGACCCGATGAGCAGCTTCAACCCCTCGATCACGGTCGGCGAGCAGATCGCCGAGGCAGTCGAAGTCCAGCGCCGCGCGACCGCGAACCCGCGGTCGACGCGGTCGCGGACGCAGGGGTACGGACTGGGACAGTACCTCCTCGACGGGATCGTTCCCGGCCGCGATTACACCAGCGAAGAGAGCATGGAGCGGGCGGTCGAGCTGCTCGAACAGGTCGGGATCCCGGACCCAGCGGACCGCGTCGACGAGTACCCCGGTCAGTTCTCCGGCGGGATGCTTCAGCGCGCCATGATCGCCCAGGCGCTGGCCGGCGAGCCCGACGTGCTGATCGCCGACGAGCCGACGACGGCCCTCGACGTAACCATCCAGGCGCAGATCCTCAACCTCCTGCGGGAGGTCCAAGCGGCGCGGGGGATGAGCATCGTCCTCATCACCCACGACCTCGGCGTCATCGCGGAGATGTGCGACCGGGTCTGCGTCATGTACGCCGGCGAGATCGTCGAGCGCGGTACCCTCGACGCCGTGTTCGACGACCCGGTCCACCCGTACACGGAGGGCCTGTTGGGGTCGATCCCGGACTTGGAGGACCCGAAACCGCGGCTCCAGCCGATCGAGGGGAACGTCCCCGGACTGCTCGATTCGGAGATGGACGACCGGTGTTACTTCGCGGACCGGTGTCCGAAGGCGATGGAGTCGTGTCTGGAGAAGCCCGACGAGACGGTCGTGGACGCCGACGCCGAACACGGCGCGAAGTGCGTCCTCGCGGAGCGACCGTACGATCCGAGCGAAGCGCTCGCGGACGATCACTTCGGTGGTGAGTCTGAATGAGTGACGCTGACTCCGGAACCGATGCTAACGCCGGCACCGACGCTGGCACCCGCGCCGATGCCGACGCCGTCGCCGATGTCGGCGCGGACGCCGGCTCCACCCCCGGCACCGAGACGGGCGGCGAGCCGCTCGTCTCCGTCGAGGGGCTCAAGAAATACTACGCCGACGAGCAGTCCATCCTCGATCGGGTGCTCGGACAGGAGACGGAGAGCGTGAAGGCCGTCGACGGCGTCTCCTTCGAGGTCGCCGAGGGCGAGACGCTCGGGCTCGTCGGCGAGTCCGGGTGCGGCAAGTCGACCACCGGCGAGACCGTCCTCCGCCTCCGCGAGGCCACCGAGGGGTGGATCACCTTCGACGGGGACGACCTCCTCGCGATGGACGACGACGAACTGACCCAGTTCCGAAAGCGCGCGCAGATCGTCTTTCAGGATCCGTTTTCCAGTCTCGATCCGCGGATGACCGCCGGCGACATCATCACGGAGGGATTACGAATCCACGGGATCGCCGACCGGGCCGAGCGCCGCGAGCGAGCCGGGGACCTGCTCGAACGCGTGGGGCTGTCGGCCGACCAGATCGACCGGTACCCCCACGAGTTCTCTGGCGGGCAGCGCCAGCGGATCGGGATCGCTCGGGCGCTCGCGCTCGACCCCGAGTTCGTCGTGCTCGACGAGCCGGTCTCGGCGCTCGACGTGAGCGTGCAAGCGCAGATCCTCAACCTGCTCGACGATCTCCAGGCCGAGTTCGGGCTCACCTACCTCTTTATCGCGCACAACCTCAGCGTCGTCCGGCACATCTGCGATCGCGTCGCGGTGATGTACCTCGGCGAGATCGTCGAGATCGGCCCTGTCGAGGAGATCTTCGCGGACCCGAAGCACCCGTACACGGAGGCGCTGTTGTCGAGCGTTCCGCGCGTGACCACGGAGGAGCGCGACGGCGACTTCTCGACGCTCCGCGGCGACGTGCCGTCGCCGCGCAACCCACCCGCCGGCTGTCGGTTCCACACTCGGTGTCCGGAGGCCCGCGCGGCCTGTCGGGAGTCGACGCCGCCGGCGTACGCGGTCGGCGATCGGCGTCAGGCGGCGTGTTTCCGGGCCGACGAGGACCACACGTACTGGGAGAGCGAGCCGATTGAGGAGAATGCCCGCACCAACGACGCGGGTTCGGAGCAGTAGCGGTCGGCGCGGTGGGTTCAGTGCGGGTGGCGCGGTGGGTTCAGTGCGGGTGGCGCGGTGGGTTCAGTGCGGGTGGCGCGGTGGGTTCAGTGCGGGTGGCGCGGTGGATTTTGGCTGATTTATAAGAGCTGTGTCAGTTTTGCGGATGTTGTTTATAAGTTCACACCAGCTGTGTGACGGGATCACATCCGTTTCGATCGGGTTCTCTCGACTGAAGCGGCCGTTCACTGACGAACTGCGTGTGATCGAGAACTTGAGTGAGTGTTGTACGCGGTTGGAGTGGATGTTTATAAACGAAAGCGTGGGGTGCTGGCAGTTATTTATATATCGTTGTTGGTGCGGTGAACACCTCCAACGCCCCAGCCGGTCGTTTATAACTGGTTGCTGACGGATCGGTGGTGAACACTTGCAAAGTCCCACCCGACCGCACAGCACCGCAGCCTCACGCCTCCCCAGCCTCGTCGGCCGCCCTCCGCGTTGCTCCGGGCGACCGACTCCCTCGCGGGCTCCTCGCGCTCGCTTTTAAGCGAGCGCTCGGAGGCGCGCCTCCGCTCCGTTCATTTATAAGTGATCGTTGCCGGCATCATCGCCGTCGCTCGCGTCTGCTCACAAATCCGTTCGGTCGGGAAAATCGGTGGCTCGGCTGCCGTCAACTATCGCTCCCGCACGACGACGAACTCGGCGAGGTCTCGGAGGTACTCTATCGCCTCCGTCTCCGGTGGGTCGGCGTCGTCGAGTGCGGCCAGCGCGAGCTCGGACTCCTCGCGGGCCCGCTCGTCTATCTCCTCGGGGGTGAGTGAGGTGACTTGCAGGACCGAGGGGCGGTCCATCTCGGCGTCTTGGCCCGTCGGCTTGCCGAGGTCGGCGGCGTCGGCGGTCGCGTCGAGCACGTCGTCGCGCATCTGGAAGGCGACGCCGACGCGCTCGGCGTACTCGCCGAACGAGTCGATCGCGTGCGGGTCGGCACCGCCGGCGACCGCGCCCAGTTCGGCGGCCGCCCGGAACAACGCGCCGGTCTTCCGCCGAGCGAGCTCCATGTACTCGCCCTCGGTGGCCGGCCTGGCGGCCAGTTCGGTCGCCTCGCCCTCGCCGAGCTCCACCATGGCCTCGGCGACGGTCCGCATCGCGCGCGGCTCCCCGGAGAACAGCGCGAACGCCTCGCCGAGCAATCCGTCGCTGGCGACGATCGCCGGACCGTAGCCGAACTCGGCCCACGCGGAGGGGGTCCCTCGGCGAACCTCGGAGCGGTCGATGATGTCGTCGATCACCAGCGACGCGTTGTGGACGAACTCGATCCCGGCCGCGAAGTCGACGGCGTCGTCGGGGTCCCCGTCGAACGCCTCGCAGGCGAGGATCGTCACCGCGGGTCTGACCCGCTTGCCGCCGGCGAGGACGACGTGGCCGACCTCCTCGGAGAGCTCGTCGGGTTCGACCTCGTCGATGACGGCTTCGAGCCGCTCCTCGACCAGCGCGACCCGGCGCTCCAGGTACTCCATCTATCTCCCGGAGGACCCGGTCGCGCAAAGGCCTAACGGAACGGCGGTCGCGGGCTCCCTCACGTGAACTCGATCCCGAGGTCGTGGAGCCCCTCGTTGTTCGACGCGACGTTGATCAGGAGCGGCGTGAGGCCCTCTATCTCCGGGGCGTTGGCGATTCCGCCGACGTCGAGCGCGCGCAGTCCCTCGATCCCCTCGGCGACGTCGATCACCGTCGTCTTGGCGTCCTCGTCGTCCCCGATCACGAGCGTGTCGATTCCCAGTTCGGCGTCGAGGTTCGCGAGACGCGCGGCCGCGAGGTTGTGGAACGCGCCGACGACGTCGACGCCCTCGGGCGCGGCGTTCGCGGCGATCTTCGTCACCGAGCCGGCTCCGGGCCGATGATAGTGAAATCCCTCCTCGTCGCGCTTCATCCCGGTCGCCGGGGAGACGAGGACGTCGCCGGCCACCAGCGCGTCGGCGACGGCCTCGACCGTGTCGCCGACGTGGTACGGCGGCACCGCGAGGACGACGATCCGAGCCGCGGCGGCCGCGTCCTCGTTCTCGGCTCCGGCGACCGCGGCGTCGAGCCCGCGGCTCTCCAGTTCGGTGGTGTACTCCTCGGCTTTCGTCTCGGCCTTCTCCGCGTCGCGCGAGCCGACGGTGATCTCGTGGGCCGTGTCGGCAGCGAGCCGGAGGGCGAGTCCCTGCCCGATGTCTCCAGTACCGCCGAGTATCGCGATCTTCATACAAATTCTCCGCTCGCTCCGCCCTTAGGGGTTGCGTGACCGGAGGTCCTCGCCACCGTCGGCTGTTCTCGGTGCGCACCGTTCTCGCAGCGCCGTCCGACGGACCGCGGATTTCGGCGGGGCGTCGGTCGAGATTCCCCGAGCCGGCTGTGCGTTCAGACGAGGTCGTCGAGCTCGGCGGCCGCGAAGTCGACGTTGTCCGCGACGAGGTCGGCGGCGCGGTCGTACGGAGATCGGCCGCCCGGAGACCCGTCGTCCGAGGACTGGTCGGCGGAGTCCGTCTCCTCCCCCGACGCATTCGACGGCGTCGGTACCTCCTCACGAGCCGCGTCCATAGCCGCCGACCGCGACCTCCCCGCGGCGGCGAAGACCGCCTTCACGAAGGCATTCCGAACGTTCTCGTTCTCGAAGAGTCCGTGGAGGTACGTCCCGAGAACCCGCTCCGTCGCCGCGCTCTCGGGCCCCAGCGGTCGAGCAATCGACTCGGACGACCGAACCGCTGACGTCCGACCCATGTGTATCTCGTAGCCGGTCGCGGTTCCGCTCGCGCCGGCGACGAGGCCGACGCCGTGGACGGTCTTCGTCACTCGCTTGACGCGCTTGTCGGGCGAAAACCGCGTCTCGACCGGGAGCACGCCAAGCCCCTCGACGGTCGACGCCGACCCCGTTCCCTCGACGTCCGCCCCGGTGAGCCGCTCGCCGAGCATCTGGTACCCCCCGCAGAGCCCGACGATCGGGCCGTCGAACCGGCGGATCTCTTCGTCGAATCCGGAATCGCGCAGCGCGAGCAGGTCGTCGACGGTGTTTTTCGACCCCGGAAGCGCGACCGCGTCGGCGTCGTCTAAGCTGGCGTCGAGCGAGGCGTCAAGCGAGACGTCGAGAGGGACGTACGCGACCCTGACGCCCGGTACGCGCGCCAGGGGCTCAAGGTCGGTGAAGTTCGAGATGTGGGGCAGTTTCGGAACGGCGATTCGTACCGCCTCGCTCTCCGGGACGCCGTCGTCGTCGCCGAGGATGGACGAGCCCGATCCGTCAGCCGTCGACAGCGAGAGGCTGTCCTCCGCGGGGAGCCCGGGATCGTCGTACGGGACGACGCCGACGATCGGGACTCCCGTACGATCCTCGATCTCGTCGATGCCGGGCGCAAGAAGCGACGCGTCGCCGCGGAACTTCGTGATGACCGCTCCTACGACCCGCTCTCGGAGGTCTTCGGGGAGCAGTTCGAGCGTCCCGTAGAGGCTCGCGAAGGCTCCGCCGCGTTCGATGTCGACGGCGATCAGTACCCGCGCGTCGGCGAACCGCGCGCACTCCACGTTCGCGAGGTCGCGGTCGTGGAGGTTTATCTCGGCGATGCTCCCCGCGCCCTCGGCGACGATCACGTCGTGATCGGCCGCTAGTCGGCGGTGCGCGGCGATTGCGGCCGCCCGCGCGTCGTCCCAGCGCGACGCGTAGTACTCGCCGGCCGCGACGTTCTCGACGGCCTCGCCGTCGATCACCAGTTGGCTCTCGCCGTCTCCGCGCGGCTTGAGCAGCACGGGATTCGTGTCGGTCGTCGCCGGAACGCCCGCGGCTCGGGCCTGCACGTGCTGGGAGACCCCGATCTCGCCCCACTCCCCGTCCGGGGTGAGCGCGACGCGCGCGTTGTTGCTCATGTTCTGCGCCTTGAACGGGGCGACCGAGACGCCCCGCTGGGAGAGCAGACGACAGAGACCGGCCGCGAGCGTGCTCTTTCCGGCGTGGCTCGCGGTGCCGGCGATCAGGACGGTGTCGGCGTCGAGGTCGGTCATGTTGCTCTGAATCCGGAAGTCACGTCAGTACTCCGTCCCCCGCCGGGCCCGGTGGCCGGCGTCGAAGGGGTGCGCCACCTTCCGGACGTTCGTGATCAGGTCGGCGACGCCGTCGAGGTACTCGGGCTCCGCGTGGCTTCCGGTGAGGACGAGTTCGAGGCCGTCCGGCTTCGACTCCGCGAGCTCGACGACGTCGTCGGGGTCCACGAGCCCGCGGTCGGCGGCGTAGAGGATCTCGTCGAGGATCAGCATGTGGACGCCGTCGTCGGGGTCGCCATCGAGCGGCAGGGGAGCGTCGAGGTCCGCGTCGGCGGCGGCCGCGACGAGTTCCTCGGCGCGCTCGAAGGCGGCTTCGGCCTTCGCCGCGTGCTCGTCGTTGTCCGACCCGTCGAGCAGGCCGTGCCAGCCGTAGTGGCCGGCGTTCTCGTAGGAGAATCCCGGTATCGCCGCGATCGCGTTGTACTCGCCGCGCACCCCGTCGACGCTGTCGGCACCGCCCTTCATGAACTGGAGCATGTGGACGCGGTGGCCGTGGCCGGCCGCACGGAACCCCATCCCCATCGCCGCTGTGGTCTTCCCCTTCCCGTCGCCCCACCAGGCCTGCACGAGTCCGAACTCCTCTGGTGCGGCCGCCTCGATGGGCTTCGGTTCGGGGGACGCGCCACCGCCCGGAGTTCGGGCGTGAGGGTCGCTGTCGGTCGATCCGTCTACGTCGCCGTCGGTGTCTGTGGTGTCATGGTGTGTCATAGTTCGAAAACCTCCGCCCGGTCGTCGGCGACGACGCCGTGTTCGGCGTCGACGGCCGGTCCGGGCACGTCGCCGTCCGGATACCGCGATCGCAGGCTCGCGCGCACCGCGTCACGGACGCAGACGCGCGCCGCCGCGCCGACCGGGGTCGCGCTCCCCGAGAACGCGGCGGGCTCCCCCTCCGGATTGTCGGCGACCACTATCGCGTCGCTGGTCGTCCCCGGAACGCCGGCGATTGCGAGCAGCGTCGTCGCCTTCGCCTCGGCCGCGACGGCGACGAGGTTCGGCGCGGCACCGTCCGCGAGTCGCCGGGTCGTCCCGACGATCAGGTTGACCGTTCCGGGAGGGCTCGGTTCGCCCTCCGCGGCCGCGGAGGCGAGTCCGTCGCTCGCGGTCTCCGGTTCTCCGGCCGCATCCGTCGGATACATCGGGAGCATCGCCGGATTCGAGAGCCCGACGGTCGCGTACGCCGCGACCGGCCCGAACCGCGCGCCTCTGGCGTGTTCCATCGCGACGCCGGTGAACAGGGTCGGCGTGTCGCCGTCTCGTCCCGCGTCGCCCTCGCTTTTAAACCCCGCCCGCGCCAGCCGCTCGTCGCGGTACGCGCCGAGATCGGTCCGGTCGAATCCCTCCGGAACCGAAACGTTGTACGCCGCGTCCCCCCGAGATCGCCCGCCGGCCCAGCCGGTCGAGAGCCAGCGTGTCCCCGGGCGTCGGAGGCGGAGGACGCCGTCGCGCACGGTCGCCTCAAACATCGTCGTCCCCCGTGGCGTCAGTCGATGCGTCCTCGACGCCGAGCGCCGCCAACAGACGGTCGTTCTCGGCGGGCCGGCGCACCGCGACGCGGACGTGCGAGTCGAGTCCGCGGAAGGTGGTCGCATCCCGAATGGCTATCCCGCGGTCGCGGGCGTCGGCCACGATCCGCGCGACGGAGCGTCCGCTCTCCCCCACGTCGAGGAGAAGGAACGGCGCTTCGGAGGGGGTGACTTCGTAGCGCTCGGCGAGGGCCTCGCGCATCCGGGACCGCTCCGAACGAACGCGATCGCGGGTCGCCCTTATAAACTCCTCCCGTCGCATGCAGTACGCGCCGGTCGAAAGCGCCGGGGCGCTCACGTTCCACGGCCGACGCGCCCGTCGGAGCGCCGCGCCGAATTCGCCGGTCGCGACCGCGAAGCCCGCCCGGATCCCCGGGAGTCCGAACAGCTTCGTCAGCGACCGGGCGACGACGACGCCCTCGGCCCCCGCGATCGACGGGCGGTCGGTGAACCCGCGGAACGCCTCGTCGACGAGCAGGGGCGTGTCGGCCGAGCGGCACCGGACCGCGAACCGCTCCAGCGCCCCTCGGTCGTAGTCGGCTCCGGTCGGGTTGTTCGGGGCGCAGACGACCGCGAGCGCGTGGTCGCTCGGGTCGGCTTCGAGGACCGACTCGTCCGGGACGAACGAGGGCTCGCCCCCCTGCAGCCGGACCTCGCGGGGGTACTCGCCGAAGCTCGGCGCAGGGACGAGCGCGGAGTCGCCCGGCCCGACCGCGAGCGCGATCGTCGCCCTGATCGCGGCGAGTCCGCCGGGGGTCGGCACCACCGCGTCCGGGTCGCAGTCGACGTACTCGGCGGCGGCCTCGCGGAACGCAGCGGGCGGCTCCGCCGGATACGTCCGCGACTCGGCGAACGCCTCGCGGTAGACGTCCTCGACGCCCTCGGGAACCTCGGGGTTCGTGTTCGCCGAGAAGTCCAGCAGGCCGGGGTCGTCGCTGCTCCCGTGCGGCTCGCGGTCGAGATCGATTGCGTGGTCGAAGTTCATGGGTCGGAGCGAGTGGTGTCCGCGTTGCCGTCCGGGGCCTCCGCGTCGTCGTCGTTCGGAGCGGCCGCGTCGTCCGGACCGGAAGCGATCTCCTCCGCGAGGAGTCGCTCGGCGATCCGCACGTCCGACGGGTAGTTGACGTTGACGGCGTATCGGACGTCGTCGGTGCGGTAGACTTCGCCGCCGTCGCGACCGGTGCCGTCGTCGGCGTCGCGTTCATCGGGTTCGTCGCGGCTGTCGCCGGAACGAACGCTCCCGCCCCCGACGACGTTGACCCCGGCGGGGACGACCTTCCGGCCGTCGATTTCGGTCGACGCGTCGGCGCTGACGCCGAGCGCGCGCTTCTGCTCCGCCGGAACGCAGACCGTGAGCGAATCCGAGTTCGCCGCGCTGGCCGCGTCGAGGACGGCGTCGACCGCCTCGCCGTCGAGCAGCGGGAGGTCGGCGGCGACGGTCAGAACCGGCGGATCGACGGCGTCGACTTCGGTCAGCGCGTACCGCAGGTCGGCGACGTAGCCGTCGCCGGGCGCGTCGATCAGCCGGAGACCGGATCGGTGCGCCGCGCTCCCGGCGCTCCCGGTGATCTCGGCGAGGTGCTCGCGCGTCTCGTTCGTATGCGGGGAGACGACGGCGACCGTCGTCTCGACCCGGCTCCGGTCGAGCGCGCCGAGCACGCGGTCGACCATCGGACGCCCCGCAATCGGAGTGAGCGGTTTCTCCGCGTCGCCACCGAGCCGCGTCCCTCGCCCGCCGCACATCAGGAGAGCGTCCACGCGATCACCCCCGCGTGCAGCGCGGCGACCCGCGCGATCTCGTTCGTCGCGCCCAGCACGTCTCCGGAGACGCCGCCGAGACGCCGGACCGCCCATCCCCGGATCAGGGCCGCCGTCGCCAGCGCGGCGAGTAGGGCCGCGAGACCCGACAAGACCCGCGGCCACGCGAGCAGCGCGGCCGGCGCGGCGAGCGCGAGGATCGGGGCCGACGACCGGCCCGCCGATCCCCGAGTCAGCGACGAGCCGAGCCCCTCGTGGGCCGCGTCGCCGACGCAGACGAGCGTCGCCGTCGCTGCCTTCGCGCCGACCTCCGCGGCGACGACGATCCCGATCGCTGTCGAGACGCCGCTTCGCGCGCTCGAAGCACCGTTCTGCGCGGTCGAGATCTCGGCCAGCCCGAGCGCGGCGGTCGCCAGCCCGAGCACGACCAGCGCGAGCGCGACGGTTCCGCCGACGCCGAGCGCGGAGTCTTTCATCACCCGCCGGCGCTCCTCGCGGTCCCCGTGGACCACCGCCGCGTCGCCGAGGTCAGCCACGCCGTCGAGGTGTGCGATCCCGGTCGCAGCGTAGACGACGAGCACGAACGCCAGCGCGATCGTCGGCGCGGGAATTGAAACCGGCGCGAGTCCGGAGAGCAGGAACGGAAGCGCGACGATCCCGCCGACGACGTACCCGACGACCGGGAACGTCCACGGCGACCGCGCGAACGCCTCCCACGCCGCGTCGCTACGCCCGACCGGGATCCGCGTGAGGAACCCGATCGCGCCCCGAAGCGCGGTCAGGGCCATCCGACCACCTCCGCGGGGGGCAGCGGCCATCCCGCCGAGAGCAACGTCCCCACAGCGAGTAACCATCCCGCGGTCCCCGCGACCGCGACGCCGCCGGCGACGCCGACGAGCCTGACCGCCCGCTCCGCATCGGTGACGCTCGGCGGACTCGCGTCCGGGTTGAGGACGTAGTGACCGGGTTTTTCCAGTCGCACGTCGAGCGCGGCCGCGACGGTCGCCATCGGCCACCCGGAGTTCGGCGACGCGGACTCTCCGGCCCACGAGGCGGCCCGGCGGAGGATTTCGATCGACCCCACGGCGACCGCCAGACAGACCGCGGTCGCGCGGGCGGGGAGGTACATGACGGCGTCGTCGAGCCGCGCGCTCGCCCACCCGACCGGCTTCGACCGGTAGCCGAGCATCGAGTCGAGCGTGTTCACGGCCTTCACCCAGACCGCGCCGGCGACGCCGATTGCGGGGGCGAACGCCGGGTCGATCGCCGGAGCGGCCGCCGAATCGACAGCGAGGGGGAACGCCAGGCCCAGCGTCGATCCGACGGCGAACCCGCCGAGGGGCGCGACGAACCCGTCAGCGAGGTTCTCGGCAGCGCTCTCCACCGCGGCGCTTCGGAGGTCGCCCGGCGAGAGTGCCGTCGTGTCCCGCCCGACCAGCGTTCGGACCGACTCGCGCGCCGTCGCCGGGTCCGCCTCCGTCAGGCCGACGACCACGGCGGTGACGTCGAGCAGCAACCGGAGGCTCACGACCGAAAAGAGGAGCGCGCCGGCGACGAGGGCACCGAAGGGGGACGTATTCCCCGGCTGCGCCCCGGCGAGGACCGCGACGTCGACTACCGCGGCGGCGAGGACCGCGGCGGCGATGACCGCGACCGCGACGACGCCCCCGGCGAGCGCGGCGGCTCCCGCCGGCAGGAATATGGCGACCGCCACGCCGACGAGCCGGGGTCTCGTCCACGGCCGGTCGAACGGCTCGACGACCGAGCCGAACATGGCGACCGGGTGAACTCGGCTCGGCGGCTCCGCGAGCGCGAGGTCGAGCGCGATCGCGACCGCCAGCGCGGCGAAAGGCGCAAACGCGGGGGAGTACACGAGGAGCGTCACGGTCACAGCCGGTCGCAGAACGCGTCGAACGCCCCGCTCTCCGGGTGGACGTGACAGTACGTTCCGAGCGTTCGGTGTTCGATCAGCCCGTCTCTCCCCGCGTCGATCCCGGTCCCGCGCTCCACGTCGAAGGCGAACCGGGCGTCGCTCGCCGCGTCGGCCGCGGAGTAGTGGAACTCGTGGCCCCGCAGGACGCTCCCGGCCGAGACGGTCGGCGCGTCCCGGGTCGCACGCAGTTCGACGTGGTCGAGCGCCTGGTAGCGGTCGCGCATCTCCACGTCGGCGGGGAGCACTCCGGCCATCTCGTGCGTGTCGCCGTCGACGGTCGTCAGCGACTCGGAGAGCGCCATCAACCCGCCGCACTCGCCGAGGATCGGGATCCCGTCCGCGGCCGCCGCCGCGACGTCGTCGAGCGTCGCGCTCCCGGCCAGCGCCTCGGCGTGCAACTCCGGGTAGCCGCCGGGGAGGTACACCCCGTCGCAGTCGGGTAGCGGGTCGCCCGCGGTCGGCGCGAACGTCTCGACGGTCGCCCGCTCGCGCAGGCGCTCGACCGTCGCCGGGTAGACGAACCGAAAGGCGTCGTCGCGGGCGACCGCGACCCGGGGTCGGTCGCCGGCGGTCGCCTCGCCGTCGGTCGTCGGGGTCGTCTCTGTCGCCTCGACCCCCTCCCCTGATTTCGTCACACCCGCCGGCTCCCGAGCGACCTCGACCAGTCGGTCGGTCCGGAGTTCCTCGGCGGCCGCGTCGAGCGCGTCGTCGTCGATCGGCGACTCCTCGCCCATGTGTAGCCCGAGGTGACGGTCGGGGACCGCGAGCGCGTCGTCCGGGGGGATCCGGCCGAAGTAGGTCAATCCGTCGGGGAGCGCGTCGCGGATCCCCCGCTCGTGTCGGCCGCCGTGCGCGCGCTGGGCGACGACGCCCGCGACGTCGAGGTCGCGACCGATGCGCTCGGCGTACGCCGCGAATCCGAGCGCGGTCGCGGCCACGCTCTCCATGCCCGCGCTCGCGTCGACGACGAGCACGACCGGGAGATCGAGCGCCTCCGCGACCGCGGCGGTGCTCGATTCGTCGCCGTCGTACAGTCCCATGACGCCCTCGACGACGCAGACGTCGCCCTCGCCGCGGGCGTAGTTCCGGCGGAGGCCCGCTTCGCCCTGAAGCCACAGGTCGAGGGTCCGCGAGGGTCGCCCCGCCACGCGCTCGTGGTGGCTCGGGTCGATGAAGTCCGGACCCGCCTTCGCGGGCTGGACCGCGAGTCCGGCGGTCTCCAGCGCGCGGATCGCCGCGAGCGCCGCGACGGTCTTGCCGACGCCCGAGCTGACCCCGCCGAGGACGAGTCCCTTCACCGGGAACCGCCTCCGTCGCTCGGGCCCGTCGCTTCCGCGGGCGACGCCGCCTCCCGCTCGGCCAGCAGTCGGTCGGTGAGTGCGGCGACCCGCTTACGCACGTCGGCGCGGGGTGCGCGAGCTCGCTCGGCGAGCGCCAGCGCGCCGCCCATGCCGACTCCCTCCTTCGCCTCGCCGCGGGCGTACGCCGCCATCGCCGGGTGGTCGCTCGCCCCGAACCCGGGGTCAGTCGCGGTGAGCGACAGGTCGAGGTCGTCCGCGAGCGCCGCCACGTCCGCGGTCGGATCGTCGGCGACGAACGACGTCGTCGCGAGCGGGAGCCGTCGCTCGATCCCCGCGTGCCGCGCGAGCGCCGCCACCGCGGCCAGCTGGGTCCCCCCCGCGAGGGTCACGTCGATCCCCCGCTCGACTGCGCCGGCGACGAGCCCGGCCGCCGCGGCGAGCACCGGGTCGCCCATCAGCCGGACCGCCTCGACGGGGTCGCCCGCGGCGTCTCCGGGGCCGAGTCCGCTCGCGGCCAGCCCCTCGTCGACGACCTCCCGCTTGGTCGCGAGGGGGTTCGCCGCCAGCGACGAGGAGACGATCGGGCGCTCGCCGAGCGCGGTCAGGACGCCGAGCGCGGTCGTCGTGCCGCCGGGGATCGTCTCGGCGACGAGCAGGTCGTCCGGGCCGTCGTCACCGGGGGGGTTCCCGTCCGATCCGCCCTGCGCTCCGACTATCTCGCCCGCGATGGAGCGCGTCCGATCGAAGGCGGCCGCCGCGTCCGGCACCGGTTCCGGGTCTCGAACGTCGCCGCCGGGCGCGACGTTTGCGCCGCGGGTCGGGATCTCGGCGGGGACCGCGAGCCCGGCGTCGATCCCGACGAACTCGAAGCCAACCAACTCTCTTACCGCTCGCGTGACGACCGCCGGCGTCGGGCAGCCCGCGGGGCTGACCGGAACCGGCGACCCAGAAGCCGGGCGGCCGTCGGCGACGATCTCGAGATCGGCGTTCGGCGTGTGCGCCCGCAGCTCCGGATCGGCTCCCGCGGCGCTGATCCCGTCGATCGCGGCCGTCTCGGTCGTCCCCGCGACGACGGCGAGGGTCACGCCGGACACGCGACACCCCCGTCACGTCTCCCGGAGCGACCGAACCCTCGTCGCCCGGAGCGACCGGGGGCTCGTCCCGCTCGGTTCCGCCCGTCGGCCGCGGCGTCAAATATCACCACTAGCGGTTGGTTACCACAAGCGAACTTTAATCGATCGGGTCGGCCAGAGGGGCGTCGATCGGTGGGCCTTGGTCGGACGAGCGTCGATCGGTGGGCCTTGGTCGGACGAGCGTCGATCGGTGGGCCTTGGTCGGACGAGCGTCGATCGGTGGGCCTTGGTCGGACGAGCGTCGATCGGAACGACTTCGATCGGCGGGAGTGCGGATTCGTCACCGGGTCCGCACAGCGGCCGTCGGCGTCACCTTGTCGGTCCGCTCACACGACAAGGTACTCTTCGAGCCGCTGCCGGTCCTCGACCGCCTCGCCGGTGATCTCGTCGACGATCGTTCCGTGGTCGATCGCGTAACACCGCTCCGCGAGCCCCTGGATCACCGAGAGGTTCTGTTCGACGAAGAGGATCGTCGTCCCGAACTCCCGATTGGTCCGTTCGAGGTCAGTCGGTAGTCGCGTCGCCGACGACAGTCGTGACTGCCGCCGCTCGGTGGTCCAGACGGGGTTCCGGTCGAGATCCGACCACGTGGCCACGCTCCCCCACCGCGATCCGCCGAGAGCGACCCCACACGAGACGGAGCGCATCGCTCGCCGCGGAACACGACGGAGTCGCGGACCGAAACGTGAACGAACACCGGGTTTTGCGGACGATATCCGAGCGAACGGACGACGCGATCGAAAATGTTGCCGAGCGAGTTGCGTATCTTCCACACATCGTCGACATAACGGCACAGAACTACACTAAGAGGAAGTCTTTTACCCGTATTATTCGAAGAATTCTCCAGTATGATTGACGAACAAGTACCTACCTTCGTTCAGATACGAGGAGGTGGGCGGAGCGATGAGTGACCTCGTTCCGGGCGAACTGCTGCCGGCGGACGAGCCGATCGAGATCAACGCCGGGCGGGAGACGGCGTCGGTCAGCGTCGAGAACACCGGCGATCGGCCCGCGCAGGTCGGGTCGCACTTCCACTTTTTCGAGTGCAACCGGGCGCTCGATTTCGACCGCGAGGCCGCCTACGGCATGCGACTCGACATCCCGGCGGGCACGGCGGTCCGGTTCGAGCCGGGCTGTGCGGAGGACGTCGACCTCGTCGCCATCGGCGGCGATCGGATCGTCCGCGGCATGGGCGGGCTCGTGAACGGTGATCTCGACGACGAGGACGTCCGGGAACGCGCGCTCGACCGGGCGGCGGAAGCGGGATACCTGGGGGCCGACAGGTGAGCCGCGAACTCTCGCGGAAGGCGTACACCGACCTGTTCGGCGCGACCGAGGGCGACCGCCTTCGGCTCGGCGACACCAACCTCCTTGCGAAGATCGAGACCGATCACGCCGTCTACGGCGACGAGGCGGTCTTCGGCGGCGGGAAGACGATGCGCGACGGCATGGGGATGCAGCCGGGGACGACTCGCTCCGACGGCGCGCTCGACTGGGTCTACAGCAACGTGGTCGTCGTCGATCCCGTGCTCGGGATTCAAAAGGGCGACATCGGCGTCCGCAACGGCGAGATCGTCGGCGTCGGGAAGGCGGGCAACCCCGACACGATGGACGGCGTCGACGAGGACCTCGTCGTCGGTGCGAGCACGGACACCGTCCCGGCCGACGGGCTGATCGCCACGCCGGGCGCGTTCGACATCCACGTCCACTTCAACAGCACGGAGCTGTTCGAACACGCCCTCGCGAGCGGGATCACGACGATGTTCGGCGGCGGCTTCGGCGGCGGCGCGACCACCTGCACGCCCGGCCCCGAGAACATCGAGCGGTTCCTCCAGGCCGCGGAGGAGTGGCCGATGAACGTCGGCTTCTACGCGAAGGGGAACAGCAGCAGTCCGGAGCCCCTCCGTGAACAGATCGAGGCCGGCGCGGCCGGGCTGAAGCTCCACGAGGACTGGGGGTCGACGCCCGCGGTCATCGACGCCGCGCTCAACGTCGCCGACGAGGAGGACGTGCAGGTGTGTATCCACACCGACACGCTGAACGAGTCCGGCTTCGTCGAGGACACCTTCGACGCCGTCGACGGCCGGACGATCCACACGTTCCACATCGAGGGGGCGGGCGGCGGTCACGCGCCCGACGTGCTCGAACTGATCGGGCACGAGCACATGCTGCCGTCGTCGACGAACCCGTCGATGCCGTACACGACGAACACCTTCGACGAACATCTCGACATGGTGATGGTCTGTCACCACCTCAACCCCGACGTACCGGAGGACGTCGCCTTCGCGGAGTCGCGAATCCGCGCCGAGACGATCGCCGCCGAGGACGTCCTCCACGACACCGGCGCGATCAGCATGATGACTTCCGACTCCCAGGCGATGGGGCGGATGGCCGAGGTCATCTGTCGGACGTGGCAGACCGCCCACAAGATGAAGGCCCAGCGCGGGCCGCTACCGGCCGACGAGGGGACCGAAGCCGACAACGCCCGCATCCGGCGATACGTCGCGAAGTACACGCTCAACCCGGCGAAAGTGGCGGGGATAGACGACCACATCGGTTCGCTCGAACCGGGAAAGATGGCCGACATCGTCCTGTGGGAGCCGGAGTTCTTCGGCATCAAACCGGCGTTCGTGATCAAGGGCGGGTTCCCGGTCCACAGCGAGATGGGCGAGGCCAACGGCTCGCTGATGACCTGCGAGCCGGTGAAACAGCGGTCGCGGGCCGGCGCGATGGGCGGCGCGAAACACGCGGTGAGCACGACCTTCGTCAGCCGGGCGGCCTACGAGAACGACGTCGGCGAGGCGTACGGCCTCGACACGCCGGTCCGCCCGATCGAGGGGACCCGCGACGTCGGCAAATCGGACATGCTACACAACGACCACCGACCGGACGACATCGACATCGACGCGCAGACGTTCGAGGTGTCGATCGACGGCGAACCGGTCACCTGCGAACCGGCCGAGGAGATCCCACTCACCCAACGGTACACCCTATGAAACTCTCACCGAAAGACGAAGAGCGGTTGACGATATTCATGGCAGCGGAGCTGGCCAGACGGCGAAAGGAACGCGGTATCGAACTCAATCACCCCGAGACGGTCGCGTACATCTCCGACTGGGTCTGCGAACGCGCCCGTGAGGGGGAACGCGTCGCGGCGATCCGCGCGGAGGCGACGGGTCTCCTGTCCAGAGAGGACGTGATGGAGGGCGTCCCCGAGCTGGTCGACGTGGTCCAGGTCGAACCGACCTTCCCGGACGGCACCAAGCTCGTGACGGTTCACGACCCGATCCGTAGCGACAGCCGGGAGCAGCTGAACGACGGCGGAGGTCCGGAATGACGGGACACAGGGACGTCGCCACGGTCGGCCTCGGCGGGCCCGTCGGATCGGGGAAGACCGCGCTCGTGCAGCGGCTCGTGCCGCGGCTCGACGACGCGGGCTACGACGTCGGCGTCATCGCCAACGACATCATGACGCAGGCGGACGCCGACCGCCTCCGCGAGTCGTTCGCCGACCGGCTCCCGCCGGACCTGGTCGCGGGCGTCGAGACCGGGGCCTGCCCGCACACGGGGATCCGGGAGGACCCCTCGATGAACCTCGCGAAGATTGACGAATTCACCGAGCGACACCCGGAGCTCGACGTGGTCCTGATCGAGTCGGGCGGCGACAACCTCGCCGCGACCTTCAATCCGGAGCTCGCCGACTACTTCATGTTCGTCATCTCGGTCGCGGAGGGGGACGACATCCCGCGCAAGCGCGGTCCCGGCGTCACGCAGGCGGACCTCCTCGTCGTCAACAAGACGGACCTCGCGCCGCACGTCGACGCCGACCTCGACGTGATGCGGGAGGACGCATCGGCGGTCCGCGGCGACGACCCGACCCTCTTCACGAACTGCAAGACCGAAGACGGGGTCGACGCCGTCGTCGACTCGATCGAACGGAGCGTCCTGTTCGCGTGAGCGCCGATACTCTCGCCGACGCGGACGACACCGCCGACGCCGACGACACCGCCGACGCGGACGACACCGCCGACGCCGACGACGATGGGGTCGATGAGGACGGGGTCGCCGTCCCGCCCGCGTTCCGCGAGTACGGCGAGCAGGAACTCCGGCAGGCCCCGGCGTTCGGACACGGCAAAGACGGGGTCGCCGATCTCGTGGTCGCCCGCGAGGGCGACAACCCCACTCGGCTGCTGTCGGACTTCGTGACGGTTCCCTACCACCTGACCGGCACCCTCGACACCGACCCCGCGCCGGGACTGACGACGATTTGCCTGCAGGACCCGACCGCTGTCGTCACCCAGGGCGACCGCCGACGCCTCTCGGTCGAGGCTCGCGCCGGTTCGCGCACGCACGTGACCACCCAGAGCGCGACGAAGGTCCAATCGATGAACGCCAGCTACGCCCACCTCGACGCGACGCTCGTCGCGGAGTCGGGAGCGCATCTCGAATATCTCCCCGGACCGACGATCGTCAACGAGGACGCCCGGTGCCTCCAGACGACGATGGTGTCGATGGCTTCGGACGCGACGGTCGTCGTCGGCGACGTGTTCGTGTCGGACGGGCTCTCGGACCACGAGCCGTTCGGCTTCGACCACTACCACAGCCGACTGGAGGCGCGGATCGACGGGTCGCTCGTCTGCGCCGACGCCGTCGACCTCCGTCCCGACGAGCGCGATCCCCGGGGACCGGCGACGGTCGGCGAGTACGGCGTCGTCGGGACGCTGTACGTCTTCGCCCCGAACGCGGCGGACGTCGGAGCGCTCGCCGATCGGCTCCACGACCGGGTCGCTCGCGGCGGTGGCGGTGGGGTCGCCGAGAGCGGAGAGAGCGCCGAGAGCGCCAAAAACAGCCGCGAGATTGCCGATTGCCGCGACACTACCGAGTGCGCCGAGGCCGGTCGCGAGGTCACAGCCGGGGCGTCGGTGCTCCGGGACGGGGGCGGCGTCGCGGTTCGTGTCCTCGGAGACCGGAGCGCCGACGTGACCGCCGCCGTCGAGGCGGCGTGGGACGAGGCGCGCGAGGCGCTGCTCGGCGTCGGCGCGCCGTTGGAGGGACGCGGCCGATGAGACGCGTCGACGGCATCGTCGGCAACGTCGACGCGGACCCCGACCTCGCCGAGGCGGTCGCGAGCCACGAGCGGGACGGGACGCTCGAACGGATCGTCCTCGACGACACCGAGCGGCGGCGGTCGCGGCTCCGGGTGACGACCGAGGCGGGGACGGAACTCGGCGTGCTCGTCGATCGCCCCGAGCTCGCCGCCGGCGACGTGCTCCTTATCGAGGACGACCGCGCCGTCGTCGTCTCATTCGAGTCGCGCGAGGCGTTCGTGGTCGAGTTCCCGGCCGCCGAGGCGGCGGTGTCGACGGCGGTAGAACTCGGACACCGGATCGGCAACCAACACTGGGACGTCGCGGTCGAGGACGGCACCGTCTACGTTCCCGTCGAAGCCGATCGGTCCATCATCGAGGACGTGCTCGGTCTGTACCTCCCGGCCGAGGCGACGACGCGGTACGAGACCGTCGAGGCCGAGCGCTTCATCGAGGGAAGCGGCGACCGCGGCGACGGAGACGGCTCCGAGCACGGCCACGAGCACAGTGACAGTTCCGCCACCGGGCACGATCACAGTCACGGCGCTGGCCACGGTCACGGACCTGACCACAGTCACGGCGCTGACCACGGTCACGGTGCTGACCACGACCGCGATCACGCCACCTACCGCGACGCCGACCACGGCCGCGACGCCGACCACGGCCGCGACGGCGACGCCGACCACGTCGATCACGGCGGCGATCCCTCGTCGGATTCGGAGGGGTCCGGATGAACGCGGACGCGTTCCTCACGGCCATGCGGCTCTCGGATTCGATGCTGCCCGTCGGCACGTACACCGCGTCCTACGGGGTCGAACAGTACATCAACGAGGGAGAGATCGAAACGGCCGGTCAGTTGGGCGATCTCGTCGCTGGCTACCTCAGGGGGGTGATCGGCCCCGCCGAGGTCGTCGCGCTGGGCCACGCCCACCGGTCGGCCGCGGCCGGCGACCTCGACGGCGTGCTGGCGGCCGACGAGCGGCTTGGCGCGACGACGCTTCCGGCGGAGTTCCGCGACAGCTCGACGAAGGCCGGCGGGAAGCTGTTGGACCTCCTCGCCGAGGCGGACGGCGGATCGGTCGATGGACCGGTCGCCGGCGTCGACGGGAAACCGTCGGGGGAAGACGCCGACAGACCGATCGCCGGGATCGCGGTCGAGGGGGTCGTCGCCGACTACGCGGCGGCCCGCGATGACGGGCGGACCGACGGCCACTACCCGGTCGCGCTCGGCGTCGTCTGTCAACGGGCCGGGATCGGCGTTCGAGAGGCGGCGCTGGTGAGCGCCTACGCGTCGGTGGCCGGGCTGCTCGCGGCCGCCCAGCGGCTCGGTCGGTTCGGACACACCGCGATCCAATCGCAGCTCGCGGAGCTGTTCCCGGTGATCGAGGAGGTCTGCGACCGGTACCACGACGCCGAACTCGACGCGATGTGCTCGTTCGCGCCGCTGGCGGACGTGATGGGAATGTCTCATGAGCGGGCCGACAGGCGACTCTTCATGAGCTGACGGGGATCGCTGTGCGGGGTCGGCTTGGGCCACGACCCGAAGACAACGGTGTCAAAGCAGTCCGCCCAGCGAGAACACCGCGTAACAGAGCGCAACGAGGAGTCCGGAGTGCAACAGGGCCTCGTACCGCCCGCGCGAGGCGGTGCCGGCGAACCACCCCGAGGCGAGCATCGTCGCCTGCGTGACGACGTACAGTCGGAAGCGTTCGAGGTCGGGGTGGACCGACTCCGGCTCGGTCACGAGATCGGTCCGCGCGGCGAGCTCCGCGAGCCGGGCGGCGTCGATCACCTGCGTGTTGACGACGGCGACGACGCCGGCGACGAGCGCGGCCGCCGCCCAGCCGACCGCGACGTACGGGTGCATCGACGACCGGAGCGCCCGCTGCTCGCTGTACAGCTGTCCCACCTCGATCCGGAGGGTTTCGAACACGGCGTCGGCGTCGCTGCCGGCGTTCAGCGCCCCGGTGACCAGCCCGAGCGTCCCCTCCGCGAGCGGGGTCCCGACGCGCTCGACGAACCGGTCGATCGCGGCCGCACGGACGTCGGTGGCCTCGCTGTCCTCGCCCCCCTTGGACCCCGACCGCGACCCCCCGGTCGCGGTCGTCGACCGGAGCGCGAACGCGAGGTCCGCGACGTCGTCGTCGAGCACCCCGAGGTCGACGTCCCGGGAGACGGCCGCCACCGCGTCCGGGAACGGGCGGCCGTGCGCGACGTGGCCGGAGACGGCGTGGACGAAGTCCGCCAGCTCGCGGTCCTTCGCGTCGTCGATCCGGGTCCGCCTGCCGGCCACGGCACCGACCGGCACCGCGAACGCCGCGTACGCGAGCAGTATCACGTTGACGAGGGTGTACCCCGCGAGCGCGAGCCCCGCGGCGAGGAGGAGCGCGGGCGGCGCGGCGACGACCGCGGCGCTCGTCGGGTTGTGCCCAACGGAGCCGAGGATCTCGCGTGGAGACCCCGACAGCTCGTAGCTCGCGCGTTGATTCGGCGGGCGGAGCGTCCCGACGGCGACCGCGCCCGCGAGACCGAGCGCGACGAGGAAGGCGACGGAACCGTAGAGGACGACAGCCCGGGTCGGCACGACCCCGACCGGCGTGTCGACCGGCGGGAGGAACTCGGGGATCACGACGGTGAGCGCCGTCGCCGCGATCACGATCAGCGCCGGCAACACCAACACCGCGACGAACAGCTCCGTGAGCAGCTCCAGGAATCGCCGGGCGCGCTTGCGAGCGCGGTCCTGTCGGTGGGCGAGCATCCGGCTCTCCGTCCGGAGGTATTCCGCGAGCGCCGCGTCGCCGGTCGCCGCGTGCTTGCGGAACTTCAGGAGGAACGGCGCGAGCAGCTCCCTCGACGGGGTGTCGCGGGCGACGCGCCGAAGCCCCTCGTCGAGGCTCCCGGCGAGCCGCGCCGCGTTGAGCGCCTTCCGCAGCGAGGTCGCGGTCCCGCCGTACGCGTCGCTCGCGGCGGTCTTCGCGACCATCGATCGGGGCCCGTCGCTGCCCGAGGCCAGCAGTTCGAGGTACCGGACTGCGGCGGGAAGCGTTCGCTCGATGTCGGTCCGGCGGGTCGCCGTCAGCCACCGGAGGTGGAGCCCGCCGAGCCGCACCGTCGCCCGCTTCGCGAGGAGCCCGACGGCGACCGCGACGGCGACGGCGACCCGCTCGGGCGGCATCGATGAAAGCGGTACCGGGAACGCGCCGGCGGCTCGGACCGCGGCCGCCGCGAGCAGGCTCGGGAGCGCTCCGAGGGCGACGATGAGGGTTGGCACGGCAACGACGACGTAGACGAGCCACGAGAGCCCGTACATCCGAGAGAGATACGTCTCGAATCCAGTGTCGAGCGCGGTCCCTCGATACCGCTTCCGGTCGGCGTCGTGTCGTCGGTCGCCGGCGTGCCGCGCGAACAGCGCGTACAGCACCCGGTCGACGACCGAGAACCGCCCGGACCGCAGGAACCCGTCGCCCGCCGCGGCGTCGAGCGCGCTCACGGTCCCGCCGGACGCGTCGTCGGCGTCACGGGTCGGATCGCTCCTCACGGATCCCTCTCTCGGCTCGCGGGCTCGTTACGCGGGTCCGGACCGTCCTCTCGCTCGCTCATCGTGCGCGCCGCGCGCTCGACCGTCGCCGCCTCGTCGGTCCTGAGGTCGGCGAGGAACTCGAACAGGTCGTCGGCGTCGTCGATTCCCTCCCGAACGAGATACTCGACGTAGCGTCGCTTGGAGGCGAACTCGGCCTCGACGGCGTCGACCTCGCGGTCGGTGTGGTTCGCGAGCCGGGCGAGCGCGTGGAGCGTCCGTCCCTCGCGGGGCTTGGAATCCGTTCCGGGCGCGCCCGGAAAGCGAAACTCGCCGTCGGCATCTCGCCACGCGAGCGTGTTGTAGTACACCGCTTCTCCGCCCTTGTCGACGACGCCCGCACCGCCGTGTTTCGGGTTCCCGGTCGGGCTCCGTTTCGCCTCCGAGTCGAGCGCCTCGTACTCGTCGGCCGAGAGCAGTTCGACCGCCCGCGAGACATACCGCTCGCCGCCGATCTGCCGGGGGAAGACGACGAGATCGATCTCGCGCAGGAGGTACGGGGGAAGGCCCCGCTCGATCACGCGGTTGACGAGCGCCTCGACGTCCTCGGCGTGGGTGGTCCCGATCACGCCGTGACCGGTGTAAAGTGCTAATCTATTAGTACTCACATGAGAACGTGTGCGTAGGGAAATGGGCGACACCGAAACACAGGCGGCCATGACCTACCCCACTGTCGACCAGTACGAACAGTGGAAGGCCGACGCCGCCGACATGGATATGTCTGTGTCCGAATGGATACAGGCGATGGTTGAAGCGGGGCGCAAGAAGTTCGACGCCTCGATCGAGCCGGACGAATCGGCTCAGGAACTCCGCGAGCAACGGAACGACCTGAAAGCCGAGCTGGAACACACCCGCGGCCGCGTGGAGGAACTCGAAACGCAACTTCACCGGAGCGAACGCGAGAAGATCAAACAGTACGTGGAGGATAACCCCGGCGCGACGATCGGGGAGATCGGCCAAGAGTTGGCCGACACGATCCCCGAGCGCTTGGACGCGCACCTCGACGCGCTCGAAGGCGTCGCCGTGACCGTCGACGGCGAAGCGTGCTATCCCGTGGAGGATTCATAATGGCGAGCGCACGGACGCCTCGCGACCGGCTGGGTGTGTTCAAGGACCTGTCGGACGTTCCCGAGCGGCGTCGCTTAGAACGCTTTTCGAGCGCGTACACCGACCGCGACGTGTGGGGAGAGTACCGCGCGACGGTCGACCTATCCGACCGGATGGGTGAAGATTGGGCGCTCTTCGCCCGTCGGTGGAAAGAACACACCGCCGACCGCGGGCGGCACCACGCGCTCGCCCGCCCGAGCGACGTGGAGACGTGGTCGGGCTGGCTGTTAGACCAGTTCTCCCGCGATCGGGCGTACCAGCACTGGAACGTTATCGAGGGGTTCTACGCGTGGCTCATGTGGCATACCGACCACCGGCACAGTTACAACCCGTTCCACATGGCCGCGGCCGACACCGAGAGTAGCGCGTACACGATCTGGACACGGAAAATCGAGAAAGCAAATGACTGATACCGACGCACGGCAGGAACTCGCACAGGCGTTCAACCGAAACCTCGATCCGCTCGCGGAGTTCGCCGACACCTTCGAGACGACCGATATCGATCCGTTCGGCGTGTACGCGGACGAACGGCTCGCGACCAAGGACCTCGCCGACGCCACGATCGGGGAGTACCACCGATCGTTTCGGGAGTGGCGCACCTACATGAGTCGCGTGGATCGGCACCCGGCGTGCCCGAACGAGGACCACGTGAAGGGGTTCATCGAGTACCTGAGTACGGAGCGTGAGAACGCGGCGTCGACGATCAAAAACCGGCTCATGTACCTGAACAACGCCTACAAGTATTGGCAAGACGACGCCGCCTTTCCCCACCCGACCGATTACAACCCGTTCGACTTAGCGAAAGACGCGGTGAACCTCCAAGGGGAGAAACCGAAGGAACCCCCGCGGCTGACCGTGGCGGAACTCCGCGACGAACTCCGTGATATCACCCACATCCGGGACCGCGCGCTTGTGCTTATTCAGTTGAAGCTCGGGCTGCGAGCGACGGAAGTGTGTAACATCAAACTGAGCGAACTCCACATCAAGCACCCGGACCTACAGGACCACTACGACGAACTCGGGAGTTCCACCAAACTACAGGGTCGGGAGAACGCGATCTATATCCCGCACGATCGCGACGGAAACAAGTCGCAACGGCCGCGGTTGCTCCCGCTCGACGACGAACTTCGGGCGGCGCTGGTCCGATACCTGTTGATCCGTCCGGACACCGGCGAGCCGTGGCTATTCCTCTCCAAGAACGCGCGCGCACAGCTCCGGAAGAACGATATCAACAAAGTCTGGAAGGCGGCGTTCCACCCGAAGTACGCCGAGACGGACGAACACCGCGCCGTGACTTCACACTTCGGGCGGCACTACTTCACGACCTACTGGCGCGTGGAGAAGGACCTGAACCGCGAGAAGATCAAGTATATGCGCGGCGACACCGCGGGATCGTCGACGATCGAGGACCGCGGCGCGATCGACGAGTACATCCACACATACTTTGAGGATATCGAGAAGATCTATCGAGAAGAGATTTACAAACTGAACGTGTGAGGCGGCACTAATCTTCGGCCTTTTCCTGTATGCGATCTTGCTGTCGTTCTTGGATCTCTTTACCGCTTATGTCCGTTTCGTGGTGGAGGCGAAGGGTTTCCTCGTATGAGAGGCGCGCACCGGCGTGGAATCGTTCTTTTATATCCTCGATGTCGGTCTTTGGTTCCGTCTTGATATTGATTTCACACGTGGTGACTTTCTCACCCCGCTTTTCGGCGGCCACTTCGACGGCCTCGGCGATCATATCTTCGAGTTCGAGGTTGATATCCGGCTCAGACCACGGGCCAAGATCGACACTCTCATCGAAGTGCCTCGAATCGGTTCCGAACTCGTTTTCGACTTCCAGCGGCGTGGTTTTATTCAAACTGGGCATTTCCATTATTCCGCGGAGGAACAGGCTAAGACCTCCGACCGTCCTTTTACGGAATTGGATAACGTCGTCGAGATTCTCCACAACCTCACTCTCCACCCGCGTGCCGTCGTGCTCGTGGATTACGTCGGTGTCTTGTGAGTATACGTCGGTGAAAATACTCTCCACGTCGTCTTGGGGTAGATGGACTCCGACGTGGCCGATCTGGTCTAAAACCCCCTTCACGCGCTCGCGGATCTTGTACCGGTACTGTGGATTCGTGCCGTCGGTCGGTGCGTGACCAACCTCCCGAAGTCGGCCGAATATACTATCAGTCAGCGGGCGGCCCTTCTCTCGCTCTTTGCTAACCATACGTTCCGTTATCGCTCTTAACACTTAAACATGGTCTCTTATGTAATCATATGGCAGCAACGGAGTCTGTCCGAACGACAGTCGGATTGAAGCAGTCAACTAAGCGCCGTCTTGAGGCGCTCAAGCCCTACGACAGCATGAGCTACGACGAGCTGCTGTCGGAAATGGCCGACGTGTACGAGGGCGACGCCTAACGATGCGTCGGAACAGCATGGCCGCGCGAGGACGCGGCCACGGAAGCCTTGATGAAGACGACGAGGACGACGACGCACCCACGGGGGGTGTTCACGTCCGTGCGTGAGTTCGTCCCACAGCGTAAAAACCGTTTCCCCGGCCTCTCGACCGGCTGGCGCGGTGTGTACGCCGCATTAGAGTGTTCGACCGGTATCGAGCCGGCGAGCACCGACGGCGGCCGGTCCGACACGAGCGCGAACGTCACGCTCGGTGAGGTGGCCCGATGAGCGACCGAGAGGCGCACGTCGGCGACTCCGGCGCGGGGATCTTCCTCTCCGGATCGGACCTCGAAACGCTCGGGATCGACCCGTCGACCACCGACCGTGTGGGGTACGACGTGACCGCCGACGGCGTCGAACTCCGCGAGGTGGCCGATGAGTAGCGCGGATTCGCCGCCGGAGCCGGAGACGGTCGGATTCTCCCCCGGCGCGATCCCGGAGGCGCTCACGTCGCGCGAGCAGTGGATCTGCTGGCGGTTCGACTGGAAGGACGAGCGCGACGAATGGACGAAAGTCCCGGTCGATCCGCGCACGGGTGGGTTCGCGAAAACGACCGATCCCGACACATGGACCAGTTTCGCACAAGCCGCCGAGTACCACCGTCGGAGCGCGAGCGACACCGCGGGACTCGGGTTTGTGTTCAAGGGCGACGACATGATCGTAGGGGTCGACCTCGACGACTGTCGCGACCCGAGCACCGGCGAGCCGACCGATGAGGCGCGGTCGATTATCGAGCGGCTGGATTCATGGACCGAAGTCAGCCCGTCCGGCACCGGCTACCACGTGTTCGCTCAGGGTGTGATTCCCGACGACGGGAGCCGCGGCGACATGGACACCGGATCGTCGCATATCGAGATGTACGACCAGACGCGGTTTTTCACCGTCACAGGTGACCATGTGGGGACGACGCCCGGCAGCGTCACACCCGCGCCGGGTGTGGTGAAGGACCTCCACGCGGAGTACGTCGCCGACGACACCGACGCCGGCGGCAGTAGTGGCGGCGCGGGCGCGTCGTCGACGCCGTCGGAGATCCAAGATATCGACGACGCCGACCTCATCGAGACGGCCAAGAACGCCGAGAACGGCGACAAGTTCGCGCAACTGTGGAACGGAAACACCGCGGGCTACCCGAGCCACAGTGAGGCGGACCAAGCGCTGTGTAACTACTTGGCGTTCTACACCGGCGGCGACCGGCACCGGATGGATCGACTGTTCCGACAGTCGGGCCTCCACCGTGAGAAATGGGACGAGGACCGTGGGGCCAAGACCTACGGCGAGCTGACGATCGACACGGCGATCACGTCCGTTTCGGACCAGTACGAACCCGGAGAAGGCGGGTCTTCCCCGCCCGAACCCAAGGGGTTGACCGACGAGAAAGGCGACCCTGTCGACGACGACGGGGCGGCCGTCGTTCGGCCGGATAACTTCTGTGCCGAAGCGGGGATCAACCCCTCCGAAGGCGAGCACATCTCCGACCTGAACGACAAGCAGAAAGCGGCCGCGACGTGGCGGCTCATCAAGCGGTCCGATGAGTATCACGTCCGCGCGCACCGCGACACGGGCGCGCTGTGGGCGTATGAAAGCGGCGTGTGGGAATCCAACGGCGAGCGGACGCTACAGTTCGCCGCGCGGAAGGCGGTCAACCCGGAGAACTACGGTGCGAACCTCCTGAACGAACTCAAGGCACAGGTGTGTGCCGATCCCTACGCCGAGATCGACGACGACACGCTCGGGCTTGAGCCGGGCGCGGTCGCCGTCGAGAATGGATACGTCGACCTCCGGGCGGCGGCCGGCGACGGCGACGGGGACGCGCTCCGACCGCTTGAGCCGGAGGACTACGCGCTCGCGAAACTCCCTGTGGAGTACGACCCGGACGCGACCAGTGCGCCGTGGCGGGAGTTCGTCGCCGACGTGGTCGAGTCGGAGAAGATCGACGCCGTACAGGAATACGTCGGGTACACGCTCCACCGCGGAGAAATGCCGTTCAACCGCGCGCTGTTGCTCGTGGGGTCCGGTGCCAACGGGAAGAGTACGTTCCTGAACGTCGTTCGGCAGCTACTCGGGCCGGAGAACACCGAGACGAAACCCGTTCACAAGTTCGACAAGGACAACGCCGTCGCCGACCTCTACGGGAAGCTCGCGAACATCGACGCCGACCTCTCCGAAGGGTCGCTGTCGTCGCGCGGGCTGGCGACGTTCAAGCGGCTGGTCGGCGACGATCGCGTGACCGGTCGGCACCTGTATGAAGATGCCTTTACCTTCGAGCCGGCTGCTAAGCACCTCTACGCGTGTAATCAGGTGCCCGATGTGAGTAACATCGTGAGCGATAACGACACCGCGTTCTGGCGGCGGTGGGTTATCGTTCAGTTCCCGAACTACTTCCCCCCGCGGGACCGGGACCCGACGCTTGAGGGGACGCTTACCTCCGACGCGCACCTCTCCGGTGTGCTCAACTGGGCGATCGAAGGCTGGGGTCGCCTCATGGAACAGGGGGCGTTCACCAACATCGAGACGACGCCCGACGAAACCCGGCGGCTCTGGCAGAGCTGGGGCGACAGTGCCGATGAGTTCCTTTCGCAGTGTGTCGAGACGGACCCGAGGACGACCAACCTCACCACCGGCGAAGCGTGGGAAGTCTACAAGGAGTGGTGCCGTCGGGAGGGGAAGGACGCCACGGGGCAGCGTGACTTCACGAACACCGCGAAGGCGTCGGACGTGGATCTCGGCTACAAGACCAGCGTCCGGACGAAACGGCACCGGTCGCCGCGCGGTGGGTACAAGGCGTTCGGGTTGACCGACGACGCTCCCGATCTCGACGCGGTGCTCGCCGACGACGACGGCGACGACACCGACGACGATGATGGGACGATGGGCACCGGCCTCGATTCCTTCGGATCATGATCGGGTCGGCTACATCGGTCACACCTCCGGCTACATCCGTCCCCCACAGTCAGCCGTGCTACTCCCCGATTTCCACATTTCGGGTTTGTTGTAGCCTATGTAGCCTATGGGGATCGAAAAGTCGTGCTAATGGAGAGAGTGAGCGGCAGTGCCGTGTGTATACTGTAGAAAAGAAGGTTTCCGATCAGGGTCGGCTACATAGGCTACATTTTCCCGGCGGTCGCCGCGCGGCCGGTGCCGTTCTCCCGCCGGCGGCGCGTGGAATCCCCCCGCCCGACAGTGGCGATCCCGGACGTACCGATCACAGACTAACTGGCAGATAAGACGACGATAATGAAGACACCGAACCCACGAACGACGCACCGAACCGCCCGAAATCGGGCGAATCGCACCGAAACCCCGGGGGTTGTCCCGGCATGAGCGGGAGCGACGACGACACCGACGCGGAGAGTGTGGAGAACGCCGACGACGCGCTGCCGGCGGAGTTCACCGACGAACAGCTCGACGCGCTCGCCGACGCCGTCAAAGATCGGCTCATCGACGACACCGCGAAGGCGGCCGGCGGCGACAGTGAGGACTCCGAGTTCACGTTCACCGAAGCGACCGAGGCGGTGGTCGAATCGCTGGATACGGTAAAAAAGCGGTTCGACGTGATGAGCGACCGGCTCGATCTACTCGAAGACCAGATCGCCGACGGCGACGGCGTCGACGACAGTACCGACACGCAACCGACCAGCGACCAGTTTCGAGGTTTCCAGTAATGTTCACCCACCGATACGAAGTGACTGTAGAGTTCGATCGAGCGTTAGACCACCCGCGTGACGAACCCGAGAGGCTCGCGGACTTGGCGCGGAAACACGCCGTGCGGGCGGTCGTCGAAGGGCGCGGCGTGGCGTATGAGATCGCGGACGTGACCGTCGACGCCGACACGGGGCTGTTCCGGGCGGTCATCAACGCGGACGCGCCGGTCGGCTTCAAGCGGGGACGGTTCCGCCGGGCTGTAGTCGAGAAGTACAACGACGAGACGGACAAGCCCTCGATGAGCGATTGGGACGGACCGTCGTCCTATCTCGCGTCGCGGGCGGTCACGGGCGGCCATGAGTCGGTGAGCGACTTCGCCAACCGTGTCAAACACGGCGGGCGGCAGGCGTACCGCCCGAGCGACGACGAGAAGCGGGAGGCGCTGGAAATCGCCGAGAAGTACCGCCAACTGCCGGGGGACGCACCGGACCTCACGTTAGACGGGTACCACCTCCGGACCCTCGCGGGTGAGACGGCATGAGCGCGGACACGTCGCCGCCCGCGGCCGACGACGCCGACGCGGTCGTGAGCGATTACGACCAGATGCTCGCGGACCTCGATGTGGCGATCGAAGAGGCGCGCCGGAAGATCGAGGACGGTCGTGTCCGCGACGCCGAGAATGAGAAAGTCCGGATCAAGTGGATTCGGGCGCTCGCGTACACCGTGAACATCCGGCGGCAGGTGGCCAACGATCGCGACCTCGAAGAGCTGGCCGAAGAGATCGAGGCGCTGAAAGCGGACACCGACGCGGAGGGGGGTCGGTAATGGTCGAACCGACCTACCCCTTCCCGCCGGCGCAAGACCGGATGAGCGACAAACAGGTATCGGCGTGGTACAACCGTCGGCTCCCGGAGCGTGAACAGCGGAAGTTCGCGTTCGTGCTCGAAACGATCGACGAGCGCGACGGCGACCATGGCGACGACACGATCGTCACGGTGATGAACCACTTCCACACCAACCCGGAGGACCCGGTCGACGTGCGGGAGGTACTACAGGATGTGGGAATCGCGTTCGACGATCCGGACCCGGACATGAGCCACATCGATCTGAATGAGGTGTTCATGCCGTGAGTGTCCGCGAGCTGGTTTTCGAGTACAAACAATCGGGTGCTCGGAGTGTCGCCCGGAATGATCGTCGCGTGAGGGAGTCGATCCAAAAAACGGGACGCACCGCCGAGCGCGAATCCGGAAAGGTACAGCGGTGGCTCGACAGAAATAAACAGGCGATAAACGCCATATCGGTCGCCACGCTCGCGGCCGTGGGTGGGATCCTCTCGGCGGCACCGTCGTTCAGGGCGGCCATGTCGGGCATACGGGCGTCGTTCACGCTCCTCGCCCACACAATCGTGTCCGACGTTCTCCCGGGTGGGACGAACTTGGCGTCGGTAGCGTTGGACCTCGTGAATCGGTTCCGTAGCCTCGATGAATCGATACGCCGACCGATAAGCGCGCTTGTGCTTGTCGGTGGGACGATCGTCGGCCTCCTCCCGGTGATCGCCGCGTTCATCAAGTCCGCTGCCGCCGTCGGGGGCGCGTTGTCGGGTGCCGTCGCCGCGGCCAAAACGGCAGCCGTCGCGATCGGGGCAATCACCGGCGTCGCCGTGTCGACCGTCGCAGCGATCGCCGCGTTGGTCGTGGCTGTGGGTGCGCTCGCAGTCGCGTTCATCACCGACTTCCGTGGGATCCGGACGAAAACGCTGGAAGTGATGGATGCGGTGATCGACTTGAGCGACGTTGTCTCCGGGTTCCGTCGACTCGTCGGCGCAGCCGGGCGACTACTTACCGGGGATTTCGGCGGCGCGCTCGAACTCGCACGGTTGGGGCTGCGCGACCTGTGGCTCGCCGGCGCACAGACACGGCAGAAAGTCTTGCTGTTCATCCGGCAGATGGTCGCCGGCGTCATCGAGCGGTTGCTCGCGTGGCGAAAACGGTCGGTGAAAATCGCGGTCCAGATCCGGGACGCGGTTGTCCAACGGATCACAGACATGACCACCCGCGTGTTGGAACTCTTGAGCCTCGCCCGTGAAATGGCAGCGAAGGGGCGAGCGTGGGTTAGCGGCCTCGCCCGTGGGGTGAGTGAGCGCGCCGGCGAACTCGTCGACGCGTTCCGTAACATGGCTTCACGCGTGGCGAGAGCGTTCAAGGACCGATTTAACGACCTCATCCCGTCGGTGATTTCGATCCCGAGTGTGTCCATCGACATCCCGGACATCCTCGGCGGTGGATCGCGAACCGTCGGCGGTGGGTATCTCTCACTTCCACAGCTCGATACGGGCGGTCGGATCGCGAGCGACGGGTTGGCCATGCTCCACGCTGGCGAGCGGATCATGCCGGCGGCACAGGTACGCGAGCGTGGTCCCCAGCCGACCGGCGGCGATACCGTCACGGTCGACACCGTGAACATCATGGTTCAGGGATCGGGTGACGGCCGGATCGACGGTCAGAACATCGCTCGGGAGTTCGAACGGGAGCTATCCGACCGGGGGGCCAACTAATGCCGCTACCCACCCGCGGTGAGGTGCTGGTCGTGGCCGGCCTCGCACTGTGGCTCTTGGCGATCCCGACGCTGTGGAGTACCGATCTGGTTTGGGGGACGATCGTCATGCTCGCGTGGGTGCTCACCCCGAGCGGGATCGCGGCGGGTTACTTCCGTCCCGATCGGCGGGTCACGTGGCCGTGGATCGCGGCCGCGTGTGTCCCCGGCGTCGCGATCGTCGTCGCGATCGTGTACCTCGCCCGCGGCCGTCCCGTCGTCGACGACGCGGACCGACTCGACGCGGGGGCGTGACCATGCCGACGTGTCAAAACTGCGGCGGTCACGTCTCGAAGCGGTACGCCCGTGTGCTCACACCGCGCGGCGTCGACGAACCCCGGACGTGCCCGAATTGTGACCTCATCAGGAACGGCGCGGAGATACGCGAACGGAACACATGACCACACCACACCAACTACAGAAAGAGATCGAGGGGCTGCGTGACCAGCGGGCCGACGCACAGGCACAGGCCGACGGCGTCACGGTCCTGTGGGGCGCTGCCGACCCGGAACACCGCCCGGACGGTATGACGTGGGTCCCGGAGACAAACACGCTCACCTACGACGTATGGGCGGCTCAGCGGGAGACGCTCGACGCGCTCGATGAGCCGGACCGTGATATCGTGGCGTTCCTCGCCGGGTACGGGACGGGGAAGTCCGTCGCCGGCGCACGGTGGCTCATCGCCAACGCGATCACACACCCCGGGAGCCGCTTCTTGGCGCTCGGGATCGACTTCGCGAAGGCGCGTGATACCACGTTCCGGATCCTCTTCGAGCAACTGCCGGGCGAGCGCACAGGTGTGGTCACATCGAGCTACAACGGACCGGAAACGTCGCCGATCGTCGCCGACTACAACCGCGCGGAACACCGGCTGACGCTGGTCAACGACACCGTGATTAAGCTCGGGTCGGCCGACAAGTGGAACCGGTACGCCGGCGACGAGTACGGCGCGGTGTGGCTCGATGAGCCGTCACACTACGGCGAAGACCTCCACGACCTACTGGAAATGATCGGCTCGCGGCTCCGCGGCGTCGCTGGTCCGAAAACGATGGTGTGGACGCTCACCGGAAACGGGTACAACGCGGCATGGGAAATCCTCGAAAAGCGGGAGGGGGCCGACGGCGACCCGATCGGACTCGGGATCGAGGTGGTCCGTGCCTCCACGCTTGAGAATCCGTATCTCGACGACGCCACGAAGGAACGCTTCGAGCGACAGTACGCCGGCACCGGCCGTGAGGAACAGGCACTTCACGGTGGGTTCGCGGCCGCGTCGGGGCTGGTCTACTCGGGGTTCTCCCGCGACACCCACGTGGTCACGCACGCCGACGCCGTCGACGCCGTCGACGACACGAACGACTGGCGGATCTACGGGTACGACGCTGGTTGGGGCGATCCGCGTGTGCTCGTCGAGATCGCCAAGACACCCACGGACCAGCTGGTCGTGCTCGATGAGTTCTACCGAACGGACACCCACGTCCGGGAGGTACTCCGGTGGCTCGCCGCGCACGACAAGCCGGGCGGGACGATCTACGCGGAACACGAACCGAGCGATATCGACACGTTCGACACGGGGGATGAGGCGGTCCCCGAGCACGACCCGCGGGAGTTCGACGCGGTCCGCGCCGAGAAGTCGATCGACGCCGGGATCGCCGACGTGCGTGAACGCCTCGAAGTGAAGGACGGTGAGCCGGGGCTGTTAATCTCCGACCAGTGTGAAAACCTCATCCGGGAGTTGCTCGGGTACAAAGAGGAACAAGTCGGGACCAGTGCCGCCGAAGATCACGTTTGTGACGCCAGTCGCTACGCCATTCACACCGACCAGCGGACGCCGTCGACCCCCGAGCCGTCGGATATCTTCGGGAGCGTGTGAACCCACGACCGCGGTGGGTTCCGCGGACACTCATCATGTGGTGACTGTTCGGCCGTGAAACGTGTTGCCTATTTATCACACCGGCGGGTTAACCGAAGCGTATGAAGCGACGACAGTATCTTGCGGCGGTGGGTGTCGCCACAGTGGGCGCGCTCGCCGGATGTTCAGGCGGATCGGGCGCGGAAGTCTCGGGGACGGTGCGTGATCCCGACAACTCGACCCACAACGTCGACGTGGAGTCGGGGCAAACTCTCCGCGTCGAAGTGGAGAACACAGAAGGCCCCATGACTGCCGTCCGCGTGAACACTCCCGACGGGGATCGTGCGATTGACGAAACGGTAGATACCGAAGCGACGTTTACACACACCGCCGAGAGTACGGGCGCATACCGCGTGACGATCGTCCCGACGGGGTCGGCGTCGTATGAGATCCACATCGACACCGACGAGTGAGGCAGGGGACCAGTTTTGTGACCGGGATTTAACCGGTCGTGGGGAAATCTCGCCGTATGGGTATTTTCGATCGACTCTTCGGGAGTGGAGGCGGCGACGACGGCAACGACCCGCCGGGTGAGACGGCAAAAGACCACATCGAGAACCCGGCGGAATCCGACATACTCCTCGATCCCGAACTTCTTGAGGGGAAGGTGAACGTCGACCGTCGGGCGGAAATCATCGATACGCATTACGACGACGTGTCCACAGACGACGCGCGATTTATCGCCGAGACGGTGAAAGAATACGTCGAATCATACGATCTGCGAAAGGGCGACGCGCGCTCCCGGATCGAGGAACGGACGGGATTAGACCGTGACCGCGTGGTAGAAATACTATGGACTGAACGATCTTCGGTCCAAAACTGCGACAAGGTACGTAGCTGGCAAGACGCGGAAACGCCGATGATGTTCGTTTGGAAGTTGGGGGATGAATGCTCACAAATCTGTGCCGACGTAGAAGAGGCGACCGCGGGGCGTGACGAACCGATTCCTTTAGGCGAGCTACAGGAACTCCTGCGAGAGAAAGCGGAGGAGTATGCCGATGAGGGTGGCACCCCCGAGCGGATGGATCACTGGGTCCCTCACCACAAGTGTAAGGCTCTCTTACAGATGAAAGTGTAGTAGCAGCAATTCCACACCGGCACGCGGTGTGGTTTTCACGCGGGTGTATCGTGCTGCCATATGTTGATACTCCCACCGTGGATATACTAGCCGGATGAACATTCATCTATTCCGAAGAGTATAGGACGATCGCAATACAGGCCCATGTATGGGATTATTTAGCAATGACGACGCGGAGATACCCGAGCACTGGCGCACTGAACCTCAGGGAGAATACGTCACAAAGGAGCGTATAGAAAAAATAGAAGATGTTCTAGACGACGGTGAGGCACCACACTACATAACGCGGGGATCAACCGTTGATGTTGAAGGATCGTCGGCCGGGTCGTCGCTCTTCGGTGACGATCGGAGTCGAAAGAGCGGCACACGTGGGTGGGTGCGGTCGGTTTATACTGACGGGCGTGTCGTGGTGAAAATTCCCCAATGGCTGGGGTCCGATGAACGTTCGATCCCCTACGACAGTATCACAAGCGTCGATTTGGATACAGGCCTTGTGAACAAACGGATCTCCCTACAGACTCCCGGCCAGACGTATCACATTGAGGCACAGGAACCGGGGAAAGACCAAGTCCGGGAGATCGTGAGCTTCATCCGCGAGAAAATATCGGAAGCGAATGAACCCGATACGGTTGTTGCGGAATCGGAACCAGATCCGTTAGACCGTATTGAGAAACTATCCGAACTCCACGAACAGGGTGTAATTAGTGATGAAGAGTTTGAAGAGAAGCGACAATCGCTGTTAGACGAGGTATAGACCGATGGAATATCCACACCGCGCGCCGGGTCCTTACTCATCAGGCAGATTGTAGCCTATGTAGCCTATGGGTGAGGAAAAGTCGCGAAAGCGTGGAGTAGAAGCGGTGTGACTGTGGATAGTGTAGGAAAGAAGGTTTCCGGTTGGGGTCGGCTACATAGGCTACAAGTCACACAGTGCTTTCGGGGAGCGCGGTCGGCCGGCGTTTCGTATTAGCATATTCGCTCTTTAACCGGTGTTCAGCGTCTCGGCGAAGGTCTCGAAGCTCGCCGGCGTGTTGATCTCCGCTATCACCTCCACGTCGGGGTTCAGGTAGTTCGCCTCGGTCATCAGTTCCGACATGCTCACGGCCTTGTACGCGTCCTCGTGATCCCGGGTCGTGAGCGACACCCCGGTCTCGTGCGGGAGCCTGACTTCCCGGGATCCCTCGTCGATCGAGACTGGCCGGTCGTCGAACGGGATGAAGGGCGTGTGGGCGTTCAACAGCGTCGTCTTCCCCACGCCGGTCGGTCCCGCGAAGAGGACGACGCCGCGGTGCTCGTACAACAGCCACAGCAGCGTGACGATCTCCGCCGACAGCGTCCCGCGGTCGATCAGGTCGACGGGGGTCAACGCGTCCGCGCTCTGCTTCCGGATCGAGACGTGCGGACCACCCTCGGAGATGACCGGGAGCGCCACCGCACACCGGATCGTCTCGTCGACGGCGTCGACGTCGAGGTTAACCTTCGCCGAGGGCGTCGAGGCGTTGAGCTCCGTCCCGTCGCGGGCCGCCAGCCCGGTGACGACGTTGACGAACGACGCCTCGTCCGCGAAGGAGAGGTTGGTCGGCACGCGCGCGCCGGCCGCCGCGATCGACTCCTCGTCATTCTCTCGCGTTTCCCGCAGTATCGACGAGCGCGGGACGACCTTGACGCGCTCGCCGACGCGGTTGGCCTCGACGTCCTCCAGGTTTGGGTCCCGGATCGGGACGGTGAGGATCCCCTCGCCGACGAAGTCGCGGAGCACGTAGTACGCGAGGTCGTCGAGCCGGTCGTGGGCGTACCGCGAGTCGACCGGCGGGACGGCGAGCCCGCGGTCGGCCAGCCGGGACCTGACCCGGTGGGCCGCGGCGTCGAGCCACGCGCGGGTGTTTCGGGCGGTGAGTCGCCGCGAGAGGAATCGACGGGCGTGCTCGGCGACGAACGCCTCGCGGTCGTCGACGACGCCGTTCACCGTCGTCTCCCAGATACGCTCTTTGCACTCCTCGATCAGCGCCTCGTCGCCGGGGAGGAGGTCGGGCTCTAAGGCGGCGTATTTCGTCTCGAACGCGTCCGAGCCGAGTAAGCGCTCCCGATAGACGACCACGTCGACCGAGAGCCCGGCGAAACCGACCGCGTACTGGGCGAGCCGCTCGGCCGCGACGCGCTCGACGTACTCGGTGTCGACGTCGATCCCCGTCTCCAGCGGTGCGAACGTCTCGGTGTGGACGACGAGCTCGCGCTCGTCGCCGACGTCGGCCACCTCGATCCGATCGTCGAGCGCGACCGGCGTGAGGTCGCCGAGCAGCCGGAGGTCGCGCAGTGCGTGGTAGTCGATCCGGCGGCGCGCGGCCGGGGTCGCGTCGAGTAGCCGATCGAGTGCGCGCTCGTACTTCGGCTCGAACCCCGCGGCCGCGCGCTCTATCACCCCGATCCGCGTGAGCGGTCGGCGGTGGCGGACGGCGGAGAAGTGGTCGCGGACGCGGTCGAGCGCGCGAGCGGCGGCGGCCGACAGCGGCGGCTCGCGCACGTCGTACCCGAACCGTCCGCCGTCGCGCTCGCGAACCGTCGCGACGACCCCCGGCGCGGCCTCGTACTGCGCGCGGACGTCGGGCGCGTACCACGCCTCGGGGTCCCCCGGCGGCACCGGTGCGGGCACCGCGCCGGCGGCCGGATCGTCGTCCGACCCGCCGCCGATCTTGAGGGTCGGCCCGTCGCTCACGTCTTGGTCCCTCTCGTCGTCGCTCGCGTCGTCACTCGATTCGTCGCGGCGTCGCCGCCCCAGCTCGTCGTCATCGTCGGTCGTTCGCGGGTGGCCGTCGCCCCGATTTAAGGGTTTATTTTATCCCTGACATGTCGTTTCAGGGATGAGAAATGTTGGCGAGGTCGATCCGCCGACGTGCGCCCGCGGTCGGGACGCTCGTCGCAGATGGACTTCCTTTCGTCTCGGAGAAAAAACTCCGAGTGAGGTAGCTTTATTTTCATGGATGTGAGTGATATACCCGTCACACATGACGGACGTTACCCTTCGTCGAACGCAACTGGCAACGCCTGCGAGCGACGAGAAAATGATGCACTCGGCGGCCGACAGCGACGCTGACGAGGTGTTCCTCGATCTCGAGGACTCGGTGGCCCCGAACGCGAAGCCCGCTGCGCGTGAACCCCTTATCAAGGCCGCTCGCGAGGAGGACTGGAGCGACAAGGTCCTCAGCTTCCGGATGAACGGTATCGACACCCAGTGGTGGTACGACGACCTCATCACGGTCGTCGGAGAGGCCGGTGAGCACATCGACGACATCATCGTCCCCAAGGTGAAATCCGCCAGCGACATCCATACCGTCGAGAACCTCCTCGAACAGATCGAGGTGAACAACGGGCTGGAGGTCGGCGGCATCGGCCTCGAACCCCAGATCGAGGACGGTGAAGGGATGCACAACGTGCACGAGATCGCCCACGCCTCCGACCGTCTCTCGTCGGTCATCTTCGGTCCCGGCGACTACTCCGCGGCGATGGGCACGCCCGGACTCGACATCGGTCAGTTCCCGGAGTATCCCGGACACTACTGGCACCACGCGCTCTCGGAGTGTAACGCCGCGGCGAAGTCCGCCGGTCTGCCGTGTCTCGACGGCCCGTACGCCGACATCGAGGACGCAGACGGATTCCGCGAATCCGCCGAGAACGCCAACATGATCGGCTGCGACGGTAAGTGGGCGATCCACCCCTCGCAGATCGAGATCGGCAACGAAGTGTTCGCGCCGGACCCGGAGACCGCCGAGCGCGCCAAGCGCATCGTCGACGCCTACGCCGAGGCGATGGAGGAGGGCAAGGGTGCGGTCTCCGTCGACGGGCAGATGGTCGACGAAGCGACCAACAAGATGGCCCAGGATATCGTCGAGACCGCCGAAGCGGCCGGCATCCTGTAATCGGCCGGTAGCACGCTCGACTCGTTCAGCTTCGATCCACCGTTTTTTTGACGTCGCTCGCGCTCGGAGCCGCGCCGCTCTCGATCGATTTCGGGAGTAGGTATTGCAGACCACCGCCGGCGACGTGGTATATAAAAAGAGTGAGCGGGGGCGGCGACGACTGCTTATAAATGACTGAGGCGGTGGCGTCGCCGGACTACGTCCGGCTTCAAGCGAGAGCTTCGCTCTCGCCCTGTGCGCCGGGAGCGGCCGACAGGCCGCGAACAGCGAGGGACCGGAGGTCCCTCTGTCAGCCGGCGGCAAAGCCGCCGGCGACGCCCGCACGAGGGACGCCGCGAGCGCCTTTTAAAGGCGCGAAGCAGCGAGGCTGGGGAGGCGTGAGGTGCAGGGCTATGCGGGGTGGGGGCTTTGGAAGTGTTCAACGCGCTGTCGACGATCACTTATAAGCAATCAACGCCATACACTGAGCGATTCACCGCGCCAGGAACGAGATATAACCAGCCGCCAGCAACACCACTCGCTCACTTATAAACGACCACCCCATCCGCGTGCAATACCCACTCTCGCAGTGAGGCAACGAACCTCCGGTCGGCCGCGAGGCTCCCGGTGCTCAGTCGGACTCCTGGTCGTCCACCTCTTCGCGGAGCCGGTCGACTTCGGCCTCCAGCTCGGCGATCCGTTCGGCGTTGGCGGCGACGTCCGCGTCGATGTCGGCGGTGGAGTGGGCGTCGGGGTCGGCAGCGGAATAGGCGGCGGCGGCGGGATCGACATCGGAATCGGCGTCGCCGCCGACGGCGGCGCTCTCGTCGCCGTCCGGTCGAGATCTGAGGAACAGAACGACCGCCACGATGACGATCACCGGAGCGCCGAAGAGCGCGAGGATGAGCAGGAGGATCAGAATCTCCGGACCGGCCGGGACGCCGCCGAACGCGGGGACTGTCGGGACCATGGGTCCACCAGTCGGCGGCGAAATAAAAACGATCGGGCGATCGGGACGTCTCCTCAGTTCGCGTCAGCGAAGTCGCCGAGGTTCGCCTGCAGTCCGGCCGCCATCGTGGATTTCCGCCGCAGGCGACCGAGCGATATCGGGAGGTGCTCGGCGACGCCGCGGACCGCCTCGCCGAACGTCTCGGCGGTCCCGAGCTCGCCCTCGAAGGCGTTTCGGACCGCCTCGCGCACCTGCCAGACGCCGACGGGTCCCCAGTAGTCGTCCGAGACGTGTCGCAGGACGAGCGCCTTGGCCTGTCGCCCGCGGTCGTCGAGGTGTTCGAGGACGCCGAGACGGGCCGCGTAGTAGGCCCCGGCGGTCTCCTCGACGTACCCGGTGCGCCCGTCGCGACCCTCGCTCGCGGCCGCCAGATAGACGCCGGCCTCGGGGTCGGGATTCCAGATCGAGCCGGGCGATTTCATCTCGACGAGCTCGTACTCCCAGCGGCCGGGTACCAGTACGACCCAGAACGCGTTGCCGAGGTACTCGTTGCGGTGGACCTCGATACGGTCGATCGTCGGGGTATCGCGGATCGAGCCGCGGAGGAACCGCCCGACCGTGTCGTCGACGGCCGTGATCGACCAGCGCGTCGGGACGAGCCGCCGATTCGCCCCCTGACCGAGTGCGCCCGCCGAGAGGATCGTGTTGATCTCGTAGACGTCGAAGCCGCGTCGGTAGAGGTACGTCATCGCACCCTCCGCGCGCCAGTCGTCGTCTTCGAGCGTCTTCTTCACCGGACGCGGGACGTGCGGATTCTCTCCGAGGTCGGCGGTCCGAGCCGCGGCGCGCGGGCCGGTCGGCGTCTTGATGTCCTGCGTACCGATGTCGAAGTCGAGGTCGGGGGTGCCGTCCAACCCGATCTCGACGTCGACCGGACGGTCCGCGATCGCGACCTCGCGTTGCACGCCGAGCCAGCCGTCCCACGCGTCGTGGACGCTCGCAGCGGCGGCGGAGCCGCCGGCTGGCCCCCGGCTCCGGCCGATTCTCCCGGCGTCCCCCACGTCGACGCCGCGCGTCGAGTTGAGCAGGCTCGTCCGGCGGTCGAACACGTCCGCGATGGAGACGCCCTCGTCGTACCACGCGGCGGAGGTCTCGAATCGTTCCGCCTGCTCCTCGCGACCGACCGGCGAGAGCAGGCCGGTAGAGACGTTCGGATAGTTGGCTCGGCCGACGAAGATCGAGGGCGAGACGCTACCGACCACGGCGTCGTCGGAGACGTGCTCCTCGAATCGCCGCTCGAAGGAGTCGAGGTGGTCGAGGATGCCGTAGTCCTTCTCGGCGGCGAGGCGACGGCGCTCGGCGCGCTCGTTCGCCTCGAACTCGATGAATTCGTCGAGCCGCATTCGGATTCGAATTGGAACCGCGACGGCTTGAACGTTGCTGGCGACGAATCAGTGCTTGAAAAATGTGTGCAGAAAGGAGGTGCGCGTGAATCATGAGCCCAGGAATCATGGGCCCAGGAATCATGAGCGCAGAGCGAAACGCGAGGGACGGACAGCGACCGTCGAACGCCCGTTAGGCGTGGATCCCCATCGCTTCGATCTGCTCCTGGTAGCGGTTGCGGATGGTGACTTCGGTGACCTGCGCGACGTCGGCGACCTCGCGTTGGGTCTTCTTCTCGTTACAGAGGAGGGAGGCGGCGTAGATGGCGGCCGCGGCGTACCCGGTCGGCGACTTCCCGGAGAGCAGTCCCTGCTCTGCCGTCGTCTCGATGATCTCGTTGGCCTTCGACTGGACCTCCTCGCTGAGCTGGAGCTCGGAGGAGAATCGGGGGACGTACTTTTTCGGGTCGACCGGTCGCATCTCCAACCCGAGTTCCTGCGAGATGTAGCGGTACGTCCGGCCGATCTCCTTGCGGTCGACCCGCGAGACGTCCGAGATCTCCTCGAGGCTGCGGGGGATGCCCTCCTTGCGACAGGCGGCGTAGAGGGCGGCGGTGGAGACGCCCTCGATGGAACGACCGCGGATGAGGTCCTCGTTGAGCGCGCGGCGATAGATCACGGAGGCGACCTCGCGTACCGAGCGGGGAACCCCGAGCGCGCTGGCCATGCGGTCGATCTCGGAGAGCGCGAACTGGAGGTTGCGCTCGCCCGCGTCCTTCGTCCGAATACGTTCCTGCCACTTCCGCAAGCGGTGCATCTGCGACCGCTTCTTCGAGGAGATGGAGCGGCCGTACGCGTCCTTGTCCTTCCAGTCGATCGTCGTCGTCAGCCCCTTGTCGTGCATCGTCTTCGTCGTGGGCGCGCCCACGCGCGACTTCGACTGGCGCTCGGAGTGGTTGAACGCCCGCCACTCCGGGCCGGGATCGATCTGCTCTTCCTCGACGATGAGTCCGGTCTCCTCGTGTATCAGTTCGCCGTCGGCCGTCCGGGTGAGGTCCTCCGGATCGAAGTCCTCGGGGTCCAACTCGTCGGCGTCGACCCCCGCGACCTCCTCGGCGTCGGTTTCTGTCTCGTCGGCGTCCTCGTCCCGCATGCGCTGCCGGTCGTGATCCCGTTGCCGGGTTGGCCGTGTCATCGCATTTATATACTATCCCGTCGGATTGCCTTAAAAGTTCGTGAGCAACGGGAGATCTCACGGACGCGAACGGCGTGCCGGTCGACGGACAACCCTTTGTCCGGCGAGCGCGGAATCGGATCGAATGCCGACCATCGAGTGCGATCCGCGGGCCGCACGGGCGCGGCTGGCGGACGCCGGCGTCCGGATCGAGGAGGGGAACACCGCCCACGAGCGGTGGCGCGCCGAGCGCGACGGGGCGATCGCCGTCGCGTACGACGACAAGGTCGTGGTCCAGGGGAGCGATCCGACGCGTCTGACGGCCGTCCTGAGCGACGGCGGCGGGCGCGCGCACGTCTACTTCGACGGGGCCTCACGCGGGAACCCCGGACCGGGCGCGGTCGGGTGGTGTCTGGTCACGTCCGACGGTATCGTCGCGGAGGGCGGCGAGCGGATCGGTCGGGTGACGAACAACCAGGCCGAGTACGCCGCCCTGATCCGGTCGCTGGAGGCCGCAGACGAGTACGGTTTCGACGAGATCGACGTCCGCGGCGATTCCGAACTGATCGTCAAGCAGGTGCGCGGGGAGTGGAACGCGAACGATCCGGAGCTGCGCGAGAAGCGGGTCAGGGTCCGGGAGCTGTTGGAGCGGTTCGACCGGTGGTCGATCGGTCACGTTCCGCGGGAGATAAACGCGCGCGCCGACGATCTTGCGAACGAGGCACTCGATGACGCGAACTAACGACGGCGAGCCGCCGGAGTGGGCGAAAGAACGAGCGCGCGAGGTGATGGCGGCCGAGGAGCCGAGCGGCGACGGAGACGGTTCTGATACGGAATCGGATCGCGCGGATACGGAGTCGGACCGCGCCGATCCGGAGTCGGACGCCGACCGCGTCCCTGACGTTCCGGTCGAAGTCGTCGGCGAGGCGGAGCGACTCACCCGGCTCGCGCGGGAGACCGAAGACGCCGAGGCGGCCGCGTTCTACCGCGAGCGCCGCGACGAACTCGTCACCGACCACGACTACGTTCCGCGGCTCCGCGAGGAGGACGACACGCTCGTGTTGTATCCCGGCGAGTGGATGGACGACGGGACGGTACGGCTCGATCGAATCGAGACCACCGAGCGCGCGGTCGAGGTGTCGCTGTCGGGTCCCGGAGACGCCGACCGCTACCGCGAGATCGCCGCCTACAACGACGCCATCGCCGAGGCGGTCGGTGAGGAGGCCGCTGATCTCCACGCGGACACCGCGGAGCGCTTCGCGGCGTTCATGAGCAACCACTACGTCCGCGCGGTCGACGACGCGACGCCCGAAATGCGAGCGGAGTTCCGCGAGGAGTACCTCCCGCGGAACGGCTGGCCGACCGACGAGCAGTTGGCCGCGGTCGACGAGTCGCTGTCGGTGGTAGAAGAGACCGCGACCGACGTCGAGGGACCGGCGGAGTAGCCCCGGCGCGCCCGCTCGTTGGTGAAGTGTGCGCGGTTTTCACCGCGCGCGTGTGCCAGAAATCGCGTTGGTTTCGTGCCGGTACGGCGGAGTCCGCCCGAGCCGAGCTACTCCCCGAGAAGCGCGCGGACCTCGTCCGCGCGGGCCTCGTCGGTGACGAATCGGTCGAGGACCCACTCCAACTGACCGAGGACCGCGTCGTGTCCGGCCTCGGTGAGCTCGTACTGGTTCGTTCGCTTGTCGAGCTCGCTCTTCTCGACGAGTCCGTCCTCGACGAGGTCGTCGAGGTTCGGGTAGAGCCGTCCGTGGTTGACCTCGGAGCCGTAGTAGGACTCGAGCTCGCGTTTGATGGCGAGCCCGTACATGGGCTCCTCCGAGAGGATCGCGAGGATGTTCTGTTGGAACGCCGTGAGATCCGACGCCGATCGCGTTACGACCGCATCAGTGACTGATTGTGCCTCTGACATGGTTATCTGAAGGACACCCGAACTTATAACGTTTCTCAAGATTCACAGGTGTTTTAATATCTCACCGGAGAGAGGATCAGAGAAACGACCCGATGCAGGGTCGAACGGCACGAAAACGGGAGAAGTGGGGGATGCCGTTGTTCCGACAGTTCGTCCCTCTCCGTGGCAAATTCGTGAAGATTCATCGGAATTTTTCGCGGAGACGTCCGGATCCGGTATCCGTGACACCAGGCAATAATATCCGGGTTGCGGCTGTCGCGGGGTCGTGATCGTCGCGAGGCTGCGGTCATCGGGAGGCTGCGGTCATCGGGAGGCTGCGGCCATCGGGAGGCTGCGGTCATCGGGAGGCTGCGGCCATCGGGAGGCTGCGGTCATCGGGAGGCTGCGGCCATCGGGAGGCTGCGATCCTCGCGAGGCTCGACCCTCGCCGGCACTTCCGAACGCGGATCGGCGGGACGCTGCAGGCGCTACAGGCGGCGGATCGGGACGAGTCGAACCCGAAAGGACTTTGCGGGACTTGGTCCGAGTATCGGCCACATGGTCAACCTCTGGGAAGATCTCGAGACGGGACCGAACGCACCGGACGAGATCTACGCGGTCGTGGAGTGTCTCAAGGGTGAGCGGAACAAGTACGAGTACGACAAAGACATCCCCGGCGTCGTGCTCGACAGGGTGCTCCACTCGAACGTCCACTACCCGTACGACTACGGGTTCATCCCGCAGTCGTACTACGACGACGGGGATCCGTTCGACGTGATGGTGCTCGTCGAGGACCAGACGTTCCCCGGGTGCGTCGTGCAGGCTCGCCCCGTCGCCATGATGAAGATGGACGACGACGGCGAGCAGGACGACAAGGTGATAGCAGTCCCGACCGAGGACCCCCGATTCGATCACATCGAAGACCTCGAGGATATCCCCCAGCAGACCCGCGACGAGATTGACGAGTTCTTCTCGACGTACAAGAACCTCGAAGCGGGCAAGGAAGTCGAGACACTCGGGTGGGAGGACAAGGCGGCGGCGAAGGACGCGATCGAACACGCACAGGACCTGTACGACGAGGAGTTCCAGTAGCGACGGTCGCGGAATCGAACTCGACAACGAAGATAACCCGCGAACATACCCCCGCAGTCGCGGGATGCGTTATGCACATGGGTAATTTTTAGGTTGTGTGGTGCCTACGAGCAGACACAGCCATGAGCGCGAGCACCCCGTCCGTCGGTATCGACCACCCGACGGTCGTCCCCGCCAACTTCGACCCGGAAGAACGCACGGACGACGCTTTCGACCCGGAAGAACGCACGGACGACGCCGACGACTCGGGCGCGTCGGAGGAGTGAGCGACCGGGGCAGCGGCAGACGGCCGCTTCGGACCGACGGAGACGTAGTCGGGTCAGGCCCTCTCGACGACAGCGGAGAGGCGTTTCGCGTCGGCCACGAATGATTCGAGCCGTTCGTCGACCCACTCGACGACCGTCGAGTCCGTGGATTCGAGCACGCATCGGGGGCTGTTTCGCCGGTCGTACGCCGTCACGCAGGCGAGATCGCCGTATCGAAAGAGACCGTACTCGACGGGCGTCGGCGAGACGTACACCGTGGCTCCGTCGTCGTCGAGCGCCCTGTCCGTCGCTGGGCCGAATTCCGCGATCGACGCCTCGACGACGTCGCGGTCGATGACGAGCTCGATATCGGCACCCGCGTCGAGGGCGTCGGCGGCCGCCTCGTTGAACTGCTGGATGACGACCGGCGAGACAGCCCGGATCTCGTCTCCGCGGCACTCGCGTAACAGTTCGGTGAGTCGATCGACCGCCGCAAGCGGGTTCCTGTCCGCGGCGACCGTCAGTTCGCCGGCGTCGAGCACCGAGGGCGGAACGTCCGCCCCGACGCGTTCGAGGTCGGCCGCGAACTGCCCGAACCGGGCGGCTCGGTGGACCTCGTCCAGCAGCGACTCGTAGGCGTCGTGAACCCGCTTTCCGGTCGGGGTCACGCGATAGGCGGCCCCGCGTTTGACGACCCAGTCGCGGTCGCGGAATCCGGCGAGGATCCGCTGGACCGTCGTGCGCGTCGCGTCGACGGCGGCCGTCAAGTCCGCGGGTCGCCGCGGGTCGCTGCGGAGGGTTCTGAGTATCTCGACCCGAATCGGCGACCCGGCGAGGTATTTCGCGTCGTCGTGTCCGTCGTCGGACGTCATCGTCTGTTCTCCCGATACGAGCACCGAACGGTTAACCGTACCGCGTGAGGGATCCTCATGGTTGGAGACTCCGACGGCGAGGACTCCCGAACGGCCGGCCTCACGGGCGGTGCTGGAACGACACGACGGTACCGATCGCGTCCTCGCCGTCGATCGTCTCCGTGGTCACCGTCGCGGCGACGACGGCGTCCGCGCCGAGCGCTTCCTCGATCACGGCTCGGAGCGCGTCCGGGTCGGCTCCCTCCTGTAGCACCGGAACCCGGACCTGTCGTCGGTTGACGGCGACGTCGCCGAGGTCGTAGTCGGTGTGCTCGAACGCGTCGCGTATCGCGGCCTCGATGTCGGTCATGGGGACTTCTCGGTCGCGGGAGGGCAAAAAATCGACGGGGCGGTCGAACCGCTCGCGGCGCGCTTCCGTCAGTGGCGCATTTCCGCCGGCTGCGTACTTCCGCCAGCAGCGCGCTTCCGCCAGCGGTCACGCGTACGCGTCGTACTCCTCGCCGAACAGCGCGAAGTACGCGGCCCCCACGAGTCCGATCCCGCTCGCGAGGCCGAACGACAGGACTGGGCTTCCTTCGAACGCGATATCGGTCGTCGGGATCGAGAAGCCGCCGTATATCAGCCCGCCGAGCGCCGCGCTCGGGATGACGATCGCGTTGCGGAGGAGGTAGTACGATCCTGAGACGCGGCCGCCGGTGTCGCGCTCTGCGGGACCGACGATCAGCGCCTTATGTGCGGGAAGTCCGGCGAACCGGAGCCCCGAGAACGCGAACAGCAGGACGACGAGCGGTGCGGTCAGTGGCGTGTCGGCGGGAACGCTGATGAGCAGCGCGGGGAAGACGGCGTAGACGAGGAATCCGATCGCGACGACCGGTTTGAGGCCAACGGACTCCGCGGCGCGCGCCGCGGGGGGCATCGAGACGAGCGCGACGAGCATCTCGATCGCGAGCAGTACGCCGAAGAAGGCCGCCGGCGACAACGAGAGCGGGCCCATATCGAGGCCGACCTCCAGAAACTGCGTGATCACGATGACGAAGAAGACGTACACCATCCCGTTCGCGAACCGGACGAGCGTGTCGCCGACGAGCAGTGGACGGAGCTCCGGCGGGAGGTTCCGGAGATCGTCGGCGATCTCGTGGATGCCCTCGAACTCCTTCCCGAGCGTGTCCTCGCTGGCGTCGTACAGAACGTGTTGGAGCGCGGTGGCGACGACGCCGAAGAACAGCGCGATCGCGAGCACGTACTGGAAGCTCACGGTGAACTCCGCAACGTACTGGATCACGCCGGCCGCGATCAGCGGGCCGATCAGGAACGCGGTCCGGCGGAACACCTCGGTGCTCGCGAACCCGCGCGCCAGTCGCTCCGGCGGCACGGACTGCTTGACGATCGCGAACGTTGCTCCGAGCCCGAACGACTTCCACGCCTGCGCGAGAAAGAGCCCGACGAAGATCCAGATCCACGGCTCGAACACGACGCCCCCGACAGTGATCGTGCCGAGGGTCGGGGCGACGAGCCAGACGGCGAACCCCAGACTCGACAGCACCCCGAACAGCGTGAGCGCGATCCGAGATCCGATCCGGTCCGAGAGCCGACCGCCCGGGTACGGGTACACCGCGCCGATGACGTTGCCGACGGTCCCGAACAGCCCGATGACGAACGCGCCCGCCCCCAAGGCGCTCATGTACTCCGGGACGTACCGGCTCGTCATCTGGAATCCCAGGCTGAACGCGAACATCGCGAGCGACAGCACGAGCACGTCCCGACGCAGCGAGAAGAACTGCCGAAACGGGTCGAGGAGGTCGACGTCGTCGGGCTCGCTCATGTCGAATCACTCCGCCGAAACCGGCATTAAGCCACCGGTCGGTGGGGGACGAGAGCGACAACCCGGTGGGAGCGCCGGTCTCCCGTATTATTTCATTTGTTTGAATATTCAAATATATAACAATAGTCATCGCAAAATGATTTCAGATTTAATTACACGCGCTATCTCGTGTAATATGCACGAAAGTGTAGCAGACTACGTGGCAGAGCACCCGAAAATGGCCGGCGTCCTGTTCACCGCGCTCCTCCTGCTGACGCAGGCGGCACCCGCGTCGGCGAACGCACTGGCGTCGGTGGCTGGTCCCTGATCAATCGAACTCGTCACTCCACACCAACCCCGACTGCGTAAATACGGGAAGTACCTCCAAACTCAGAAACTTTTCTAGTTGCGATTCAGTGACATTAGTTAGCGCTATCTCACTCGGAACATAGTAATTGGACGGACTTGACTCGGTATTCGGAGTCGTCAGCGTGCCCGATCCGTAGGGGCCGTTCGGATACACTTTGACGGACACGTTCCACGGCGTGTTCTCGCTGTGGACGGTAACGGCGGCGACCACCCCGCTTCGGCTCTGACAGATCGTCGTCCCCCCGTCACCGAGGACGATGTATTGGTTGCCGGTGATCAGCTCCCGCTTCGCGACGTGGAGCGCGGTTCGAAGGTTGAATCCGCTGTTCATCAGCCGTGCGATGATTCGACCGAGCTGGGTCGCCGGCGAGTTCGCCACGTCTGAGAGAGTCACGATCCCGCCGCGGGATCCGCGGTGGATCAGCGCCTCTCCCTGCTGGTACGACTGACAGGCGTTGAGTAGGAAGGCGCTGACGCCGACGTCGAGGTCTTCGGCGGTGAGATCGAGGTAGTCGTCGGTACACTGCATGCCCCGCTCGTCGACGTGACCCACGTAGTGAAGGAAGTCGACGTCCGAGCAGAGCACCTCGCGCATCTCCTCGCGAGTGAGGTCGTGGCGCACCTCGATGTCGAACTGGACCATGTCGCGTAACCCGTACAGGTTCGCGACCTCGCCCTCCTCGCGCATCTGCTCGTCGTTACACACCACGAGAACCGAGATCCGCGACTGCTCGACCGCGCCCTCCTCCAGCCGTCGGTGATACGCGTCGAGCGTTGCCTTGTTCGCGTCCAGCGGAACGCCCTCGCCCACCCACGCGTGCTCGACCGTGTCCACCGGATCGGGCCGCACGAAGTCCGCGTCGGTCGGGACCGCCCCGCGGTCATCAGTGGCGTCCGCACCGCGGGACACCGAGACGTCGGTCCCCCCGCGAACGAACTCGTCCGGGCCGACTGCGACCGGACTGAGGGCCGGTCGCGCGTCCGGCCGCGGGGCCGCGACGGGGCCCGTTCCTCGGAAGAACCCGGTACCGATGCCGCCGCCTCCGCCGCCGCGTTCGCTCCCGCCCGCGGTTACCGGCGTCACCGTCTCCGGGGACCGGACGATCGACAGTTCCCCGGCCACGAACGGGAGCATTTCGACGTTCTCTGGATCGGGGCGCACGTCGGTCGTCAGCGTCCACTGGGGGAGTTCGGGTTCGACGCGGTCGAAGGGGACCTCGAGGTACGCGCCGAGCCGTTCCGCGAGGGGGAGGTCGTACAGCCGCTCCCAGTCGAGGTCGAGGCCGGTCGTCTCGCGCTCGTGGAGGTCGACCGGGTAGAACCCCTCCGTGCGAACGAGACAGTCGAGGTGGAACGACTGCCGGAGCACCTCGGCCGTCCGACGCTCGAAATCGGGCTCCAACGGGTACGACCAGCCCTCGCCCTCGATTCGGGGGACGTCACCGGGAACGACGTCGGCGGCGAAGTAGTACGCCAGAGAGACGACCGGGTAGAGGTACCGGTATTCGGCCGGAACGACGATCCGGACGCCGCTGTCGAGCGGTTCGACTCGCTCCGGGACCCGAAACTCGTCGCCGGACTCGACGAGCGGCGGGTGCCCGCGGAGGGTCGGGAACGATCGCTCAGGGCTCGTCGTCTGGAGCGCAGAGCCGAGCAGCGACACGGCGTCCATCAGCGATTCGGGGTCGGTCGGCGTGGTGATCGTACCGGCCGGAACCTGGTGGAGCGACCGGAATCCGAGCGTGACCTCCGCGGGGGAGTCGAGGTCGATCCGGGTCGTCCGATCCGTCGTCGAGACCGAGAACGCGGATTCGAACGTCAGATACAGCTTGGTCGGTGCGGGATCGATCCCGACGTGGTACGTCCCGGTGGGCATCCAGTAGTCGTCGCCGCGGGTGAGAAGCGCACCGTCGTCCCCGCGGGTCTCGACGACGGCGACCCGCGGGATCTCGACCGCGCCGGTCTCGACGGCGACGCTCGCGTCGACGGGGAAGTAGTGGTCGTCGGTCGGCCTCGCAGTCGGAACGACCGCTCGATCGGTGTACACCTCGAACTGCGTGTTCTCGATGTGGTCCGTGACGGTGAGTCCGGCCGTACCGGACAGCGGATCGATGTCGATGCTCATGTGGGGTGACCCCGCGCCCGCTGCGAACGGGCCGTTCCGATGGCGGGACGGCGCGGTCGTCGATACCAATCCGTCGGTCGATGCGGCGATAAAACTTGTGCCGGGCGACCGCCGCGGACCGAACTGATAAAGGGGTCGCCGGCCCACGCTCCGGTAATGATCTCACTCGGAACGGCCCGCGCTCAACCGGGCGAGACGGACACGGGCCGTCTCGAAGTGGGCGAGACGCGCGACGGGAGCCCGGTTCGCTTGCCGGTCGCCGTCGTCAACGGTGCCGAGGAGGGCGAGACGCTGTACGTACAGGCGGTCAGTGACGGAGACGAGCTGAACGGGCTCGGCGTCGTCAACCGCGTCGTTCCCCGGATCGACCCGACCGAGTTGGCCGGGACCGTTCTCGTCGTCGGCGTCGTCAACTACTTCGCGTTCCAGGTCGCGGAGCACCGGAATCCGATCGACGATCGGAAGATGAACCGCGGGTATCCGGGCGACGAGGACGGGACGACGAGCGAGCGGATCGCACACGCGACGTTCCAAGCCGCGAAACGCGCGGACCTCATCTTGGACCTGCACCAGGGTTCGACCAGCCGGATGATAAACGAGACGCGGGTTCGCTGCGGGATCCGCCACCACCTCCACGGCGACTGCCTGGAACTCGCGAAGGTGTTCGGCTGCGGGCACGTCCTCGATATCAAGGGACCCGACGGCCAGCTCGCGCGGATCGGCCCTGAACACGGGATCCCGACGATTGACCCCGAGCTCGGGGGCTGCGTCGGCTGGGACGAGGAGTCCATCCGGTACGGCGTCGAGGGCGTGTTCAACGTGCTCCGACACTACGGCTTCCTCGACGGCGACGCCGACCTCGAACAGCAGGTCAGGGCCCGCGGCTTCGACCAGTACGGCTCCCCCGCCGGCGGGCTCGTGCGATTCGAACGAGAGCTCGGCGAGCGCGTCTCCGCCGGGGACGTCCTCTTCGAGGTGACCGACGTGTTCGGCGGACTGGAGGCGCGAGTGACCGCCGACGACGGCGGGATCTTCTGGCGAACCCGTCGACTTCCCCAGGCCGCGGCCGGCGAGTACGTCTGCTCGGTCGGCACCAACGTCGACCGGTACTGATGGTCCCGGACCGCGAAGAGGCGGGCGATTCCGCGATCCCGAGACGGCTCGCCTGTCCCGACTGCGGAGAAACGTACCGCGACCGGTGGCGCTGCGCGTGCGGCGCTCCGCTGTCGTTCGCCGACCCGCCGGCCCCGGCGAGTCGGGACCCGCCCGACGCGGTGTCGAGCGAGGTCGACCGGGACGGACTGTGGGCGTTCGAGGATTTCCTGGCCGTCGGCGACGACCCCGCCGATCGGGTGACGCTTGGCGAGGGAATGACGCCGCTCGTCGACGCCGATCGGTCGATGGGCGGCGACGGCGCTCGCGGTGGCGACGACCACGACCACGACGGCGACGACCATGACCACGACGGCGACGACCACGACCACGACGGCATCTGCGACAGCCCGGGAGACGGTTCGGACGCCTGGAACGCGGCGTTCAAACTGGAGTACGTCTTCCCGACCGGCTCGTTCAAGGACCGTGGCGCGACGACGACGCTGACCCGCGCCCGCGAGTTGGGCGTCGACCGGGTCGTTGAGGACTCCTCCGGAAACGCCGGAGCGGCGATTGCGACGTACGCGGCCCGAGCCGGGATCGAGGCCGAGATCTACGTCCCCGCGGACGTCAAGGACGCCAAGCTCCGCGCGATCCGGCGGGCGGGGGCCGAACCGGTTCGGATCGAGGGGAGCCGAGCGGACGTGACGGACGCGTGCGTCGACGCGCTCGACGCACTCGACGCTGACGGCATCGACGGCGTCGACGAAGGATCCGACGCTGAGGCGGGCGAGGCGGTCAAGGTGGCTGCCGGGAGCGGCGCGTGGTACGCGAGCCACGCGTGGAATCCGGCGTTCTTCGAGGGGACCGCGACGGTCGCCTACGAGATCGCCTACCAGCGCGGCTGGGACGCCCCCGACGCGGTCGTGACCCCGGTCGGCCACGGCACCCTCTTTCTCGGCGCGTACCTGGGGTTCGAGCGGCTCGAACGCGCGGGGTGGATCGACGAGGTACCTCGCCTGTTCGGCGCGCAGGCGGCCGGCGTCGCGCCGATCGTGCGCGAGCTTCACGGGCCGCACGCCGCGGACCCCGAGGGGCGCGTCAACGTGGCGGCCGACGGGATCCGGATCGCCGATCCAGTGCGGAAGGCGGAGATCCTCGACGCCGTCGCCGACACTGACGGCGACGCGCTCGCGGTCACGGAGTCGGCCGCCGAGCGCGAGCTCGATCGGCTCCACGCCGCCGGCTTCTACGTCGAGCCGACCAGCGCGGTCGCGCCGGCCGCCCTGCGAACCCTTCGGGCGCGCGGAGCCATCGCTCCCGACGACGACGTCGTCGTCCCGCTGACCGGGAGCGGACTGAAGACCTGAGGCGGCGGAGCCGGCCGTCACCGCGTTCGCGCCCAGCCGCGCTCGGACGCGACCGCCGGGCTCGGACCGGCATCCCTTTTCACCCGCGACGCCGTGCGTGGGCATATGGAGGTCCTCGTCTACGGCGCGGGCGCGCTCGGCAGCCTCGTCGGCGGGCTGTTAGCGCGAGCCCACGAGGTCACTCTCGTCGGGCGCGACCCGCACATGCGCCGGATCCGCGAGGACGGACTCCGGATCGACGGCGAGGTCGACGTCCGCGTCCGTCCCCGGGCGCTCACCGACGGGACCCATCGATCGGCGGATCTCGCGCTGGTCACGACGAAGGCGTACGACACGGACGCGGCCGCGCGGGCGCTCGCGACCGGCGAGTACGGCACGGTGTGCTCGCTCCAGAACGGGTTCACGGAGGAGCGGCTCGTCGCGGCGCTCGACGCGACGGTGCTCGCGGGCACGGCAAGCTACGGCGCTCGGTTCGCCGAGCCCGGTCGGGTGACGTGTACGGGGGTCGGCGAGGTCGTCGTCGGGGCGCTGTCGGGAGGACCGGATCCGCTCGCCGGGCGGGTCGGGGCCGCATTCGACGCGGCGGGGATCGCGACGACGGTCGCCGAGGACATGCCCCGGCGGCGGTACGAGAAGCTCGCGGTCAACGCCGGTATAAACGGGCCCTCGGCGCTCGCTCGGCTCTCGAACGGCGCGACGCTCGACGGTCCGGCCGGCGATGTCGCCCGCGGGGCCGCACGCGAGGCGGCGAGGGTCGCGCGGGCCGACGGCGTCGACCTCGCGGGCGACGGGGCGGTCGCCGCCCTCGAACGCGTCGTCGCCGACACCGCCGCGAACCGGTCGTCGATGTGCGAGGACGTCGCCGCCGGGCGGCGGACCGAGGTGGACGCGATCTACGGGGCCGCGATCGGCCGCGCAGACCGGTTCGGGGTGACCGTGCCGACGTGTCGGACGATCGCGTCGCTGATTCGGGCGTGGGAACGAGGCGAAGGGATTCGTTAGTGAAAATAAGGTAACGATGCGGTGCGGTGGCGTCGCCGGCGGCTCCGCCGCCGGCTGCAAGCGAGAGCTTCGCTCTCGCCCTGCGCCTCCGAGCGCTCGCTTATAAGCGAGCGCGAGGAGCCCGCGAGGGACGCGGTGAGCGCTCGGAGAGCGCGAACCGCGAGGCTGGGGAGGCGTGAGGTGCTGTGCGGAGCGGTGCGGGGTGGGTCTCAAAGGGGCAGGCGCGAGACGGGCGCAGGCGATGTAAGCAGGGAGGGACCGAAGGTCCCTCTTGAAGCCGGCGCGGAGCGCCGGCGACACTGGAAGGAGCGAACGGAGTGAGCGACTGAAGCGCGTGGTTCGAGACGCCGGAGGCGTCTCGTCATCACGAAAATCTTCGATTTTCGAACGACAGCGAGCGTCCGCCCGTCTCGCGACTGGGGCTTTGGATGTGGTCACTGCGCCGTCAGCGATCACGTATAAACGGGTAGTTGAGCCGTTGAAAGCGCTCTTCGTGACAGCTATTTATAACCGAGCGACCGAAACCTAGCGAGCAGTCATCGCACCGGAACGGTTCACGTATAAATGAACGATCGAGCCTCAACACCACTCTTCGAGGATGGTCGCGTCCGTCTCGTCGACCGAGACCCACGCGTTCTCGCGGGAGACGTCCGCGATCACGAGCTCCGATCGCGACGACGAGGAGTCGATGGAGGCCATGATGTCCGGCGAGTCGCCGGCGTCGAGGGCCGGATCCGTCGGCAGCGCCGTCGGACGGTGATCGGGGTCCGGGTCGTCCCATGGAGTGGAACTCCGTGACATGGTTGTCAATAGTTCACACTACGTATAAGGGTTCCGAACCGGGACCGGCCGCCGTCGATGGATCTCCGGTTCAAGACGAGAATTGACGAACGAACGCGGAGATGTCCGTGGATCGAACGGCGATCGTCGGCTATCGGCGTCTATTCGCCGAACACGTAACGCGTCTGTCGAGGGCGGGATCGGCGTCCCGCCGGACGTGACGGGCCCTCGTCGCCCACGGAAACGTCCTCGCCCACGGAATCACGGTGATCGCGGCCGAGCTTCCCCAACCACCTTCGCAGTATACAAGAGGTGCCACGCTGAATGACGGTGCATGAACGTATCTGACGCCATGACGCCGCGAGCGGATCTCGTCGTCGTCGAGATTCCGGGGAGCCGGAACGACGTGCTGGAGTACATTCAAGAGTACGGCTTCTCGTCGGTCCCGGTCGTGAAAGACGTCGACGGCGAGGAGGTGTACCGCGGGCTGGTCTCGCGGGACGACCTCATCGAACAGCCGGACGAAGACCAGCTCGCGCTGTTGATGCGCGAGGTGCCGACGATCGGGGCCGACGACGACATCGTCGACGCGGCCGCCACGATGGTCGCGGAGAACTCTCGGCGGCTCCCGGTTGTCGACGGCGACGCGCTCGTCGGCATCTGCACCGTCACCGACGTGGTGCGGGCGATCGCCCGCGGCGAGATCGACGGCGACACCGAGGTCGGCGGGCTCGCGACGCGGGCGGTCAACGCGACCCACACCGAGACGCCGCTGCCGGTCGCCGAGCGCGAGATCGGGCTCGCGAACGTCCCGTACGCGGTCGTGCTCGACGACGACGCCGCGATAGCAGGCATCCTCACCGAGGTCGACGTCCTCGAAGTCGCCCGCGTCGTCGAGGGCGAGGCGAGCACGGGCGACTCGATCGCAGAGCAGGACTCCGAGTGGTCCTGGGAGGGGATCAAAGCGACCGGCGCGCGCTACCTCCCGACCCGGAACGTGGAGCTTCCCGTGGGCGCGACGCGCCACTTCATGACCGCGGAGCTCGTCACCGTCTCCGGCACGCGGACGGCCAAGGCGGTCGCCCAAGAGCTCATCAGCAACGACATCGAGCAGGTGCCGCTCGTCAACGGCACCGATCTCGACGGTATCGTCCGGGACGTGGACTTGCTGGAGGGGCTGTAGATGGCCGCGGGCGACCTCGTTGAGCTGGCCAAACGACGCGGGTTCTTCTTCGGGTCGAACGGCGCGTACGGCGGTACCGCCGGCTTCTACACGTTCGGCCCGCAGGGCGCGGCTCTGAAGAAGAACGTCGAGGACGCGTGGCGCGACCGGTTCACCATTCGCGAGGGGAACCGGGAGATCGAAGCGCCGACGATCATGCCCGAGGCCGTCTTCGAGGCCTCCGGCCACCTGGAGGGGTTCGACGACATGCTCGTCGAGTGCCCCGAGTGCGGCGAGTCTCACCGGGCCGACCACCTCGTCGAGGACGCGACCGACGTCGAGGACGCGGAGGCGCTCCCCGGCGCGGAGGTCGAGGAACTGATCGCCGACAACGACATCGCCTGTCCGTCGTGCGGCACCGCGCTGGCCGGCGAGCCGGTCGAGGCGTTCAACCTCATGTTCGCGACCGACATCGGTCCGGGCGACGGCCAGCCAGGCTACCTCCGCCCCGAAACCGCGCAGGGCATCTTCGTGGAGTTCCCGCGGCTGAAGGAGTACGCCCGCGGAAACCTCCCGTTCGGGATCACCCAGATCGGCCCCGCCTACCGCAACGAGATCTCCCCGCGCGGCGGGCTCCTCCGGCTTCGCGAGTTCACGCAGGCGGAGTTGGAGCAGTTCATCGATCCCGAGGCCGACGAGCCGCCGCTCGACCGCGTCCGCGACGTCGACGTTCGGCTCTATCCCGCCACGGAACAGGAGGCCGACGACGGCGGCTACCTCGACACCACGATCGGCGAGGCGGTCGACGAGGGCGTCATCGGCTCCCCGTGGGTCGGCTACTACCTCGGCGTCGCCCAGGAGTGGTACGAGCGGGTCGGCGTCGACACGGACCGGTTCCGGTTCCGCCAGCACCTCGCCGGCGAGCGCGCCCACTACGCGGCCGACTGCTGGGACGCGGAGAGCGAGGTCGACGGCGACTGGATCGAGATCGCCGGCTTCGCGTACCGCGGCGACTACGACCTCTCGAAACACGACGAGTACGGCGACGACTCCTTCACGGTCTTCAAGCGCTACGACGAGCCGAAGACGGTCGAACGCGCGACCGTCGACCCCGACATGTCCGTCCTCGGGCCCGAGTTCGGGGGTGACGCAGCCGCGGTCGCCGACGCCCTCGAAACACTCGCCGAGCGCGACCCCGACGCGTTCGACGCCGAGACGGTCGCGGTTGACGTCGGGGGCGACGGCGACGCCGGCGAGACCTACGAGGTCCACGCAGACGTGGCGAACTTCTCGATCGAGGCGGTGACCGAGAGCGGCGAGCACATCACGCCGCACGTCGTCGAGCCGTCCTTCGGCGTCGGGCGGACGGTCCAGACCCTGCTCGCGCACGCCTACGAGGTGGACGAGGTCGACGGCGAGGAGCGCACGTACCTCTCGCTCGAACCCGAGGTCGCGCCGCAGGACGCCGCCGTCTTCCCGCTCGTCACCAACGACGATCGGCTCGTCAGCCTCGCCGACGAGGTCGCGGCCGATCTCCGCGCGGCCGGACTCGCGGTCGCGTACGACGACTCCGGTTCGATCGGGCGGCGCTACCGCCGGCAGGACGAGGTCGGCACCCCCTTCTGCGTCACCGTCGACCGCGACGGGATCGAGGGATCGGGGCCCGACACGGTCACGGTCCGCGAGCGCGACTCCGCGGTACAGGTCCGGGTTCCCGCCGACGAGCTGGCCGGGAAGCTGACCGCGCTCCGGGCGGGCGGCGAGTTCGACGCGGTGTTGGAGGGGTACGACCGCGTCGAAACTGACGTCGAGACGAACTGATCGTGGCCGCTTCGGGGACGGAATGGCGCGAGCGCGTGGAGTTCGAGCGGCGGCTGGTTCACTCCGGCGGCACGCTGTACCCGGTCCCGTACCTGCTCGGCTGGCTGACATGGACCGAGACGCGGTACTTCCTCGTCGCCGCGCTCGCGATCGTTCTCTCCCTGGAGTTCCTCCGGCTCGTCGTCGGACTCGACCACGCCGTCTACCGGAAGCTGACCCGCGAGTACGAGGCCGACGCCCTGGCGGGGTACGCGCTGTATCAGTTGAGCATGACCGGCGCGGTCCTCCTGTTGGAACCGACGCTCGCGATCCCCGCGATGTGGATGCTGTCTATCGGCGACCCGGTCAGCGGCGCGCTCGGTGACAACGACGCCACGGAGGCGAAGCGGCCCGCCGCGTGGATAGCGATGTTCCTCGTCTGTTTCGGGCTCGCGGTCCCCTTCACGATCCCCGCGTTCGGCCCCGACGTCGGCGTCGCGGTCGCGGTCGCGGGAGCCGCCCCCGCCGCCGTCGCCGACGGCCTCCCGCCGATCATCCGCGGCGTCGCCGTCGACGACAATCTCACCATTCCGCCCGCCGCCGCCGGCGGGATGCTCCTCGCGCTCGCCGTGTTGGGCTGAACGCCAGCAGCGATCCGACAGTCGATATCTGAACGGGCGGATCGCTGGCGACGAAGACTCGATTACTCGACTACTTATAAATGAACGCGCGGTGCGGTGGCGTGCGCCGGTGAGCGGCCGACAGGCCGCGAGCAGAATCGCGCGAGGGAGCCGGGGCGGAGCTTATAAGCGCCGCCCCGACGAGGCTGGGGAGGTGTGAGGTGCGGGGCTGTGCGGTGCGGGGTGGGACTCAAAGGGGCAGTCGCGAGGACGGCGCAGACGACGTAAGCAGGGAGGGACCGAAGGTCCCTCTTGAAGCCGGCGTGGAGCGCCGGCGACACTGCAGGGAGCGAGCAACGCGAGCGACCGAAGCGCGAAACGAGTGTGCGCCGTCCTCGCGACTGGGGCTTTGGAAGTGTTCACCGCCGATCGACAGTCATCAACATATAAGCGAGCGACTGGGGCTATGTGAATAGATACCGCGCCAGAAACGATTTATAAACTATCGACCGACTCATCACGAATCCATATATAAACTGTTCAGTCGCCATCCCCGTTCAATCCCAGAACGACTGCGTCCGCGCGTACTCGCGTTCCTGTCGCAGCACGTCACGGTAGAACTCGTCTTCGTCCTCGCGCAACTTGTTGATGATTCGGGCGGCGTTGTGCGGCCCGACGCCGCGAGCCGCCAGCGCGATCACCGCCCGCTTCCCGTGCGTCTGGACGAGGCTCGCGGCGCGGTGGGCGCGCCTCGTCCGCCGCTCCTGCTCGTCGTCCTTCTCGTCGGTCCGCACGGCGGCGACGGTCTCGTCGTCCCACGGATTCAACGCCGCGATCCGGGTCGACCCGCACTCGGGGCACTCCGGCCGGTCGCGGACGCGTCGAACCTTCGTCGTGCGCTTCCAGTCGGTACAGTGGAGACAAAACAGGATCACCCGATCGTTTCGGATGCGCTCGCGGATCGTCTCGATCACGTCGGCGTCGGCGTTCTCGGGCACGAGGAACTCGGTCCCCGACGACCGCCCGGCGGTCCCCAGGGGGGTTCGCTCACGAGCGATGTCGAGTTCTAGTGACTCAGACTGCACCGCCGCGAGCAGGTCCGCCGTCTCCGCGACCGCGAGGTCGGCGTGGAACACCTCTCGCAGCGCCTCGTCGTAGACCGGCGTCCCCTCCAGCGCCGCGAGGAGGCGGTCGCCGCCGAACCGCCCGCGCCCCTCGCGGTAGCGTTTCACCGCCCCAAACTTCGCGGCGACCTGCGCGAGCGTGAACTTCAACGCGTCGGAGTTCTTCAACGCGAGTTCGAGGTACGCCGCCAGTCGGTCGGGGTCCGTCGTCTCCAGCACCTCGCGGAAGGTGCTCGGATCGACGCCGTGCGGTACCTCGAACTCGATCCGGTACGGGTCCACGTCCATCCCGATCGACGAACCCGTTCGCTGTCCAACGAGCGCCGCGAGCAGCCGCGCGAGCGTCTCGTTCACCTCGTGGCCGAAGGCGACGTTGACGGCGACGGTACGGGCGCTCCCCTCGATGACGATCCGTCGGTCCGTGGGGACCGGGTGCCCGGCGTCGACGTGGTCGACGATCGGCTTCAGAGCGCTCGCGACCGTGTCCGAGTCGGTCGGATATCGGTCCGTCAGATCGCCCGCGACCGCCTCGGGGGTCGAGCCCGCCGCGAGCGCCTCGGCGGCCTCCCCGCGGATCCGTCCGACTTCTTCGGCGACGGGCTTCGGAACGGGGATCTCCTGCCCGATCCACGACGGCACCTCGCCCGTCGGGTCGGGGATGGGCGTGACGCTCACGCGCTCCTCCTCCTCGTCGACCTCCGTGATCCGCCACATCTCGCCGCGCTGGACGAACGTCTCGCCCGGCCCGGCGAAGTTGACGACGAATCGCTCGTCGAGGGTGCCGATCTGTCTCCGGGAGGACATGTCGTACACCTCGTAGGTGGACTCATCGGGTATCATCGAGAGGTTCGCGTAGAAGTACTGCCACGTTCCCCCGACTTTTCGAGTGCGTCCGACTCCTCCTCGAGCCACAGGAGGCGGTTGCCGTCCAGTTCGCGGACGATCTCCTGGAACGTCGGCTCCGAGAGGTCCCGGAAGGGGTACGCGCTCGTGACGATATCGTAGGCCTCGCGGGCGTGCACGTCGCCCTCGTCCATCACGATCCCCACGATTTGGTTCGCGACCGTGTCGAGGCTCCCGTGGTGGATCGCGGCCGGCTCCACGAGTTCGGCGTCGGCGCGCCGCGCGATGGCCATCGCTTCGAGGGTGTCGTCGCCGCCCCGCGTCACGACGGTCCCCTCCGAGACCAGATCGCGGCGGTGGCCCGCACGCCCGACGCGCTGGAGCAGGCGGGCGACCTCGCGGGGGCTCCCGTACTGGACCACGTGGTCGACGCGCCCAACGTCGATTCCCAGCTCCATCGAAGAGGTACAGACCAGCCCGTCGAGCTCGCCGGTCTTGAACCGATCCTCGACGTCGATCCGCACGTCCTTCGAGAGCGAGCCGTGGTGGATCTCGATCTCGGTGGGATCTGCCGTTCCTTCGGTGTCGCGTTCACCCTCCGCGAGCGACTTGAATCTTGAGCCGAGCGCCTCCGCGGTCTGTCGCGTGTTGACGAAGATCAGCGTCGACTCGTTTTCGGCGACGATCTCCCGGATCGTCCGGACGTGGCTCGCGGTCGTCTCGTCGACCGCCAGCTTCCCGGCCAGCGTCGCGTCGCGCCCGCTGATCTCCGGGTCGAGCACCTGCACGTCGACGCGACTCCCCGCGGCTACCTCAACGATTTCGAACTCGCGGTCCCCCGGACGGCCGGGGTCGCATTTCCCGCTGCCGACGAGGAACCGTCCGACCTCCTCGGGAGTCCCGACGGTCGCCGAGAGCCCGATTCGCTGGAACGGACCCGCCACCCGGCGGAGGCGTTCGAGCCCGATCGTGAGCTGTGCGCCGCGCTTCGCGGAGGCCAGCTCGTGGATCTCGTCGATCACGACGTGGGCGACGTCTTCGAGGGCGATCCGCATCTTCGATCCCGTCAGGATCGCCTGCAGGCTCTCCGGCGTGGTGATCAGCACGTCCGGCGGGTCGTCGGCCTGTTTGCTCCGCTCGTACCGGGTGGTGTCGCCGTGGCGCACCGCGACCTCGACGCCGAGCCTGTCGCCCCACCACTCCAGCCGGTCCATCATGTCGCGGTTGAGCGCCCGGAGCGGGGTGATATAGAGAGCGGAGAGCCCCTCGCGAGGCTGGTCGCCCGGCGCGTCGCGGGCCGCGACGATCGCGTCGAAGACGGGTAACATCGCGGTCTCCGTCTTCCCGGTCCCTGTGGGCGCGAGCACGAGGGCGTTCTTCCCGGCCGCGAGCGGCGGGATAGCCTCTCGCTGGGGCTCCGTCGGCGTGGAAAAGCCCTGCTCGGAGAGCGACGCACGGACCTCGCTCCCGAGGTGCGCGAACGCGTCCATCCCCGCCTGTTCTGGCATCACTCCGAATTGGGCGTTCGACCGATTAAGCCCGTCGCTGAGCGAGCTCGATTCGGATGCTCGGAGGGCACACCGCAACCGGTCGGAGATTCCGACGCCCGCACGAGCCGTCCCGGCCGGGACGTTGAAAGTGATCACCGCAGCAGCCGCGATTCATAAATGATAAACGCCGGGTTCATACCAATTCATCGCGCCGTCAACGCCGCATACGCAGTCGCTAGCGACACCACTCGATCACGTATAAACAACCGCACGACGAGAGCGAATCACGCACTCCCGCCATCGAGCAAGCGGCACGTGTCTCGAACGTCAAACGACATCGCGTGAAAGCCCGTATGGCCGGCGATCGACCGCGTCAGTCGGCGGGCTCGGGATCCTCGATCGCGGCGGTCTCGGCGGCCGCTTCGGCCTCGGCCTTCTCCTCTTCTTCCTTTTTCGCTTTGATCTTCTTCAGCCGGAAGATCTCCTCGCGTTCCTGCTCCTCAAGCTTCTGCTCGATGTACTCCTGGTTCTCGTACAGGCGGGGCAGGAGCGTGAACTCTAAGGCGTTCACGCGGCGCTTGGTGGTCTCGATCTCCGTGAGCATCTTTTTCATCGCCGTCTCGACCTCGGCGGCGAGAATGACCTTCTCTAACAGCTCTTCGTAGGCGTCCGCGGCCTCGTCGATCCGCGCGGAGGAGCCGAGCAGTCCGTACCCCCGCTCGTCGAGGCTCTTTTTCACCTTCGAGGACTCGATCTGCGGGACGACGACGCCCATGATGTTCTTCGACTGGGTCGTGATCTCCGGGTGCTCTTTCAGCGCCGCGGCCGCGCCGCGAACGGCGACGTCTCCCTCCATCGCGCGGGCCATGTCGATTTTTCGTTGCGCCGTCTCGTAGTTCTCGGACACGTCCGATCGGACATCCTGCGCCTGATCGAGGATGTCCATGAACTCCATGATGAGGCCGTCACGCTTCTGTTCGAGCGTGTCGTGACCGCGCTCGGAGAGCTCGATGCGGTCCTCGATCGCCATCAGGTTCTTCCGCGTCGGTTTGACGTCCTTGGCCATCTATTGGGGAAACGTTCCGCTCCGAAGCGGATAATTCTTTTCAGTCGCGACGTGCCAGTGCCCGCCACCCGACTGCTATCGGCGTCGCTATTGGGCCGAGAACTCGCGAAAGCGCGGAAAGAAAGCCGCGTCAGTCGGCCGCTTCGACGACTTCGCGCTCGGAGTCGTCCTCGCGGTAGTACTCCTCGATGAACTCCTCATCGATCCGGTTGAGGGCGTCCTTCGGGAGCATCGAGAGCAGGTCCCAGCCGATCTCCAGCGTCTCCTCGATGCTGCGGTTCTGGTCGAAGCCCTGGTCGACGAACTCCGTCTCGAAGGCGTCCGCGAAGTCGAGGTACTTGTTGTCGAGCTCCGAGAGCGCCTCGCGACCGACGATGTTCACGAGATCGCGGAGGTCCTCGCCCTCCGCGTACGCCGCGAACATCTGGTCTTTCACGTCGGCGTGGTCCTCGCGGGTGAGCCCCTCGCCGATCCCGTCGTCCATCAGCCGCGAGAGGCTGGGGAGCACGTTGATCGGCGGCTGCAGGCCCTGACTGTTCAGGTCGGGGTCGACGTAGATCTGCCCCTCCGTGATGTATCCGGTCAGGTCCGGGATCGGGTGGGTGTCGTCGTCGCCCGGCATCGTGAGGATCGGAATCTGCGTCACCGACCCCTCACGGCCCTGGATCCGACCGGCGCGCTCGTACAGCTGGGCCAGGTCGGTGTACATGTATCCGGGGTAGCCGCGTCGGCCCGGAACCTCCTCGCGGGCCGCCCCGATCTCGCGGAGCGCCTCGCAGTAGTTGGTCATGTCCGTCAGGATGACGAGGACGTGGTAGTCCTTCTCGAAGGCGAGGTACTCGGCCGTCGTGAGCACCATCCGCGGGGTGACCGTCCGCTCGACGGCGGGGTCGTCCGCGAGGTTCATGAAGACGACGGAGCGCTCCAGCGCGCCGGTGCGCTCGAAGTCCTCCATGAACTCGTTCGCCTCCTCCTGGGTGATCCCCATCGCGCCGAAGATGACGGCGAACTCGGAGCCCTCCTCGTCGTCGTCGCCCTCCTCCTCTTCGGGCACGCTGGCCTGCCGGGCGATTTGCATCGCCAGTTCGCTGTGCGGCTGGCCGGAGCTGGAGAAGATCGGGAGCTTCTGGCCGCGGACGAGCGTGTTCATCCCGTCGATGGCGGAGACGCCCGTCTCGATGAACTCCTCGGGGTACTCCCGGGAGTAGGGATTGATCGCCGCGCCGACGATGTCCTGTCGCTCCTCGGGGACGATCTCCGGACCGTCGTCGATCGGGCGGCCGGAGCCGTCGAGGACCCGCCCGAGGAGGTCCTCGGTGACGGGCATCTTCATCGTCTCGCCCAGGAAGCGGACGGACGCGTTCTGGTCGATACCGGAGGTGCCCTCGAACACCTGGATGGCGACGACGCCCTCCGAGGATTCGAGCACCTGGCCGCGCAGCGTCTCCCCCTGTGCCGTCTCGATCTCGACGATCTCGTCGTAGCCGATCGACTCGTCGACCTCGGCGTACACCAGCGGGCCGCTGATCTCGGTGATAGTTTGATACTCTTTCATGTTAGTAGAGGCTCCGGAGTTCCTCGGTGATCTCCACTTTGAGTTCCTCGACGTACTCCTCGTAGTCCTCCTGGACGCCGATTCGGTTGATCCGGGGGGCGGCCTCGGTGTCGATGATGTCTTCGACCGGCACGCCCGCTTCGAGGGCGTCGAACGCCTCGTCGTTGAACGCCTCGATCGTCGTCAGCATGAGGTACGTCTTCTCCGGTGGACAGAACGTGTCGACCGGGTGGAACGCGTTCTGCTGGAGGTACGCCTCGCGAAGGTAGCGGGCGACCTCGAGGGTGAGCTGCTGGTCGTCCGGCAGCGCGTCCTTCCCGACGAGCTGGACGATCTCCTGCAGTTCGGTCTCCTCGTCGAGCACGTCGACCGCCCACTGACGCTTCTCGGACCAGTCGTCGGCGACCTCGTTCTCGAACCACGGATCGAGCTGATCCTTGTACAGCGAATACGACTCGTTCCAGTTGATTGACGGGAAGTGACGTCGCTCCGCCAGGTCCGCGTCGAGCGCCCAGAACGTCTTCACGATGCGAAGCGTGTTCTGGGTGACCGGCTCGGAGAAGTCGCCGCCGGGCGGCGACACCGCGCCGATCGCCGAGACGGACCCCTCCGTCCCGTTGACGTTCTCGAAGTAGCCGGCGCGCTCGTAGAACTGCGCCAGGCGGGCGGCGAGGTACGCCGGATACCCCTCCTCGCCGGGCATCTCCTCTAATCGGGAGGAGATCTCGCGCATCGCCTCCGCCCACCGCGAGGTGGAGTCGGCCATCAGCGCGACGTCGTACCCCATGTCGCGGTAGTACTCGGCGATCGTGATTCCCGTGTAGATACAGGACTCACGGGCCGCGACGGGCATGTTCGAGGTGTTTGCGATGAGCGAGGTTCTGGCCATCAGCGGGTTGCCGTTGGCCGGATCCTCCAGCTCGGGGAAGTCCTCGATGACCTCGGTCATCTCGTTTCCGCGCTCGCCGCAGCCGACGTAGACGATGATGTCGGCGTCGGCGTACTTCGCGAGCTGGTGCTGGGTGACCGTCTTCCCGGAGCCGAACGGCCCCGGAATCGCGGCCGTTCCACCCTTCGCGATGGGGAACAGGCCGTCGAGGATGCGCTGTCCGGACACGAGCGGCGTCCGGGGCGTCTTCTTGTTCGCGGAGGGGCGCGCCTCGCGGACGGGCCACTCCTGGTGCATCGAGACGTTCGTCCCGTTGGCGAGCTCCGCCACCGTCTCGGTGACGTCGAACGAGCCCGACTCGACGGCGGTGACCTCGGTGGTCTCGCCCTCGTCGAGGGCGTCCGGAGGCACCATCACCTTGTGGTCGATGGTGACCGTCTCCTCGACGACGCCGACCACGTCGCCGCGGCCGACCTCGTCGCCGACCTCGACGGCGGGCTCGAACTCCCACTCCTTCTCGAGGTCGATGCCGGGCGCGTCGACCCCGCGGTCGAGGTACGGACTGCCCATCTTGCCCTCCAGCACGTCCAGGGGACGCTGGACGCCGTCGTAGATGGCGTCCAACATGCCCGGACCAAGGTCGACCGACAGCGGCTCGCCCGTGCTCTCGACGGGTTCGCCGGGGGCGACCCCGGAGGTTTCCTCGTACACCTGAACGGTCGTGATGTCGCCTTCGATCTCGATCACTTCCCCCATGAGGCCTTCGTCGCCGACGTAGACGACGTCGTTCATGCGGGCGTCGAGGTCGCGGGCGCTCACGACCGGACCGCTCACGCTTTGGATAACACCGTCTTCGGCGGTGGTCTCCGTGGATTCTGCTTTACTCATATTAGTCGTCCTCCTCCATCAGGTCGATCCCGATGGCTCGTTTGATCTGGTCGCGCAGCCCGCCGCTGCCGGCTCCGGACCCGCCGAGCGTCACGAGCACGGGCTCGATACTCCCCTCCACCGCCTCGCGGGTCCCCCGCGAGAGGTGATCGAGGTCGTCGTCGTGCATCACGATGATGCCGGTGCCCTCGTCGGCGAGGGTCCGTTCGACGGCGTCGTCGAGCCGCTCGTCCTTCTCGTCGTCCGGTACGTTCTCGAATGTCCGCACGCCGGCGAGACGGAATCCGGTGGTGAACTCCGGGCTGCCGACGACGGCGATTTCCTGGCTCATGTAATCACCAGCTCCGATTCGATCTCCTCGGCCGACAGGCCGGCCTCCTTGCCCCGAGCGATCGCCCGGATGTTCTCGACCTCGCGCTCCTTCGCGAGGATGTACGAGATGATCGGCGTCACAGACACCGGGTGGATCGTGCCGAGCCGGTCCCCGTACGCCAACAGCGCGGCGTCGGTCGCGTGCTCGAACGCGATCAGGCTGTCCGCCTCCTCGAGTTCGCGCAGGGCCGGCCCCAGCTCGTCGGCGTACTGGCTGTCCGCGATGTACTCGACGAGGTCGTCGAGGTTCCGCGCGAGTCGCGCGAGCGACCCGCGAGTGAACAGCTCGCCGCCCTCGATGAAGTACGCTGCCGGGTCGATATCCGCGCCCGAACGAGCGAGTCGAAGGGCGTTCGCCGCGTTCCGGAAGTCGACCTCGGCCTTGAGGAACGCCTCGTACTGTCGAGTCGGCTCGTCGTTGCCGAGCCCCGACAGGAGCCGCTCGTAGAACGCGCGGTCGACGGCGTTCTCCAGCGGCACCAGGACGTCCGTCTCCTCGTACTCGGCGTACGCCGCTCGGAGCGGACCGCCGTAGATCGTGTCTTCGAGCACCTCGACGACCGCGTCGATCGAGTCTGCTTCGAGCAGCCGACGGATCCGACGGTCGTCGAACTCGCCGGCGCGGATCAGGTCGACCTCGACGTCGGACTGGTCCGCGTCCGTGTAGACGCCGCGGATGACCGTCTTCACGTTCCACGCGTCGAATTTTCGAAGATACCGGGCGATCTGATCGTACAGCGTCCCCTCGCTCCAGTCGAGGATGCCCTCGAACTGTTCCGCGAGGTTCCGGTTTAACGCGTACTCGATCAGGTCGACGCCGCCGTGGCGACTCCCCAGGGCGTTGATCTCCGCCCCGTAGCTCGACTCCTCCATGAACCGGGCGATCTCGGCCGGGCCCATCCGGGTGAGCTTCCTGTACTCCTCGTCGCCGTAGAGGCTGCCGCGGCGGGCACGAACCCGCGCGACGACGTACTCTGGGTTCGAGCTCCCGACGGCGCTCATTGGTCGAACAGTCGCTCCGAGATATTTTTCAACTCGTCGTCCCAGACGGACTCCAGGATCGAGTCGAACGTGTTGTTCACGCGAACGCGAGAGGTGTCGCTCTCCGCGACGACCCCGCCGAGACAGTCGATCTCGCCGTCGACATCGGCGTTTCGATCCGCGACGAGATCCTCGACGAGATCGACGTCCGCGGCGCGGGTGTAGACGGCGACGTCAGCGTCGTCGTCGAACTCCGCGAGGGTCGCGTCGAGGAGAGTCTCGGTCAGATCGCGGCGACGGTCGCCGTCGAGCGACTCGATGGTCGACTCGACGTCGTCGTAGACGTCTTGGAGGACGTCGCGACGAGCGCTGAGCCGCTCCTGTTTGGCCTCGAGTTTGGCCGAGGAGAGCGTCTGCTCACGCTCCTGTTCGATCTCGCGATCGACCTCGGCGAGCCGCTCCTCGCGGATGCGCTCGGCGTCGGCCTCCGCCTCGGCGACGATCTCGTCCGCCTCGGACTCCGCCGCCTCGCGGATCTCCTCTGCACGCGCGCGGGCTTCGTCTCGAACGTCCTCAACGACAGTGTCCAAACTCATTGGTGTGAAAGGGGGGACCGCTTAGACGATGAAGACGACGACGAGTGCGAGGATGACGATCGTCTCGGGAAGAACCGTCAGGATGAGCCCGTTGACGAAGAGGTCGTCGTCTTCGGCCATCGCGCCGACGGCGGCCGAACCGATTCCGCGTTCGGCGTAGCCCGCACCGAGCGCCGCGAGCCCGACGGCCAGCGCCGCCGCGGCGTTGGGATCAGTCAGTGTTCCACCGGTCGACAGTGCGACGTTCCCGACTTCGTTGGTAGCTTCAAGCATTGGTAGTAGTTGCGGTTGCTCGTCTCCGAACAGTTGTTATTTGCCGCCACAGTAGTCATAAAGCTTCCCAAAACGACCGAACGGAACCGCGGTAACGAGGCGCAAGCCCGGGGCTTACGGAGGTTCACCGATCGCCGAGCGGGCGAGTCCGGAATCCGGAACGAACGGCGATCGTGTCAGGTTTGTTGCGCAACGAGCAGGTGCGGACGGGAGGGGTTGACTCGTCAGTCGTCAGTCGTGTACTTTCGGTCGTACCCGAACGGCAGGTACGTCTCTCCGCCGCCCTGGTAGAACTTTCCGAAGAACTCGACGTACTCGAGACGGATGGCCTGAATGCCGGCGGACGAGACGCCGAGCAGGAGCACGACGATGTGGCCGACGATAGCCACGAGAATTCCGCCCACGAGAGCGGCGAGGCCGAGCCCGCTCGGTTCGAAGGCCGTCGTCATCCCCGCGAAGACGAGCTCGTACTCGCCGCCGTTCGCCACGGAGTTTTCCTGGATGTACGCGAGGTACTCGGGCGTGAAGATGAAGTGGAAGCTTCCCTCACCGCCGTCGCCGATGTACGCGCCGAACGCGAGCAGATTCACCGCGAGCGCCATCCCGCCCTTCGCGAGCAGCACCGCCATGATCCGGGCGTACGAGATGACGTTAACGATGGGCGAGAGCACTTCGGCGAGCTCGGCCGGTTCGCCGATGGCGAGCAGGACCGCGCCGAGCGCTGCGGCCGCGAGCGCGGCGTAGCCGACGGCGACCGGGAACCCAGCGAACGAGACCGCGCCGAGCGTGAGGACCGCAACGGAGTCGAACAGGAAGTCCGGCTTCGATCCGGACACGTGCTGGCTGAATATCCAGATCCACGCGCCGTTGAGCAGGAGGAGCCACGACGCGCTCTCGTAGACGGCGTGTTTCAGATCGTGCTGCTGGAGGTTGCTCACGAACGAGAGGACGTACCCCGCGTTCAGGTGGAGCATCCCGAACAGCACGCTGACCACGAGCCACGAGAGCGCCCAGTCGATATCCGCGGGGGAGAGCCCCTTCCCGACCGGCCAGTGCTCGATGCCGAACAGCGGGTACGCGTGGTAGCCGAACACGTCGATCCCGTAGTAGATCCCGAACAGGATCGTGAACAGGCCGGCCCAGACGGAGACCGCGCCCAGCTCTCGGAACGTTCCCTCGTAGTTCGCGTACAGGAAGACGCCGATGGCGGCGTACAACACGCCGTAGCCGATGTCTCCGATCATGAATCCGAACATGAGCGGGAACGTGAGGAAGACCAAAAGCGTCGGGTCGAACTCCGAGTACTTCGGACGACCGAAGCCCTGAACGAGCAGTTCGAAGGGACCGGCCGCCTTCCCGTTGCTCTGAACGACCGGCGGGTCGTCGTTCCCGTGGGGCGCGTGGCCGCCGTCCGTGGCTGCCTCGCGGTCGGCGTCTCCCTCGGCCGTCGCGGTCGCGGGGTCTGTGCCGCCCGGGGAGCCGCCGTCGGCGACCGCCTCCGTGTGGTGGTCGCCGTCGGGAGTGAACGACGCGCGTTCGAGCTCCTCGACTTCGGCGTGATCGCCGACCGCGTCGGCGATGGCCGTCTCGAAGTCGGCGAACGTCTCGGTCGGGACCCACCCCTCGGCGATGAACGCGTTCTCGGTGGTCGCGAAGGAGAGCGGCGCTTCCTTCTTTTGCGCCTCGATGGTCAGCTGCTCTTCGGCGCGGAGTAGGAAGTCGGCAGCCTCCGCTTTCACGTCGGCGAGCTCGGCCTCGATATCGTCGAGGTCGGCGCGCAGGTCGGCGCGCTCGCGTTCGAGCTCGGCGACGTACTCGCTCGGGCTCGCGTCCGCCTCCGGCACCTCCAATAGCGCGATGTCGATGCCGACGAGCGAGTCCTGTAGGACGCCGTCGTCCGCACCGTCAGCGGGCTTCGCGAAGATGGCCACGACGTCGCCGCCCGCGAACACCTCGTGGGCGTCGATCCCAGTGGCGTCGGCCAGCGTCGCCTCGACGGCGTCGGCCTTCGCCTCGCCGACGACGACTTCGAGCGAGTCGTACCCCCCGAGGAGGTCGAGCTCGATGCCGAGGTCGGCGAACGGCTCCATCCGGTCTATCTCCTCCCGTCGGTCGCGGATCGCTCCCTGGAGGTCGTCGCGCTCGTCGTTGAGTTCGTTGACGCGCTCGCGCACGTCCGCGAGCTCGGCTTCGAGCGCCGCGTCGTCGATCGCGGCCGCGGCGTCGACCTCGTCGCCCTCGACGTCGAGGATGCTCTCCAGCGAACGGACGGTGACGAGCCGCTCGTTCACCGTCTCCGCCCCGTCGAGCGACTCGCCGGGCGAGAAGCCCTCGTAGCGCTCGTCGTAGTCGGTGACGTGCAGGGAGTGGTGAGCGTACGCCGCTTCGATCACGTCGTCGACGACGCGCTTCGAGCCCGTCACCGACACCTTGCTCATCCGCTCAGGCCTGAGCATCCACCGCCTCCTCGGCCTGTTGGTTCACCGCTTCTTCGAACCGTTCGACGGCGTAGTCGACGGCCGAGTCCACGCGGTCGCGGGCCTCGCGTTCGAGCTCGTCGCGGTCGGAACGCCCCGCTTCGAGGATCTCCTCGCGGCGTTCCTCGATGTCCTCGCGGGCCGCCTCGAGCCGCTCGTCGGCCTCGGAGGCCGCCTCCTCCTCGGCCTCGGCGCGGATCTCCTCCGCGCGCTGTCGAGCCTCGGCGAGGCGCTCGTCGGCGTCCGATTCCGCCTCCGCGATGATCTCGTCCGCCTCCGTTTCAGCCTGCTTGATCCGGTCGAGCACCTCTGGTCTCGCCATGCTACTAATCGCCTGAAACTCCACGAGCGACGTATAAGGTGTTTGCGAAAGCGAGCGGTGGCTCCGGTCGGCGCGGACTCGGATCCGGCCCGAAATTCGCCTCGATCGGCGCGTCGCCGCCTACATTTAAGTACCAGTCGCCGGACCGTCACCGTATGACAACGGTGTATGCGGTCGCGTCGGCGAAAGGTGGGGTCGGAAAGACCACCACGACCGCGGCGATAGCGACGATTCTGGCCGACTCCGGTGCTGACGTCGTCGCGATCGACGCCGACATCGGCATGGCGAACCTCGCGGGGACCGTGGGCGTGACGCCAGGCGAGACCACCCTTCACGACGTCCTCGCCGGACGAGCCGACCCGCTCGACGCGGTTCACGACGGCCCCGCCGGGCTCCGCGTCGTTCCGGGGGCGACCGACCTGGACGCGTACGCGGCGGCGGATACCTCGGAGCTTCGGGCGGTCGTCGACGCCTTCGACGACGCCGACTACGTGTTCATCGACGCGGGAGCCGGACTCTCGCACGACTCCACGCTCCCGCTCGGACTCGCGGACGCGACCCTGCTCGTCTCAACGGCCGAGCGGAACGCGCTCGTCGACACCGAGAAGACCCGACAGCTGACCGAGCGGCTCGGCGGCACGATCGCCGGAGTCGCGATCACCCGCGCGGGAGCCGACATCGAGACCGAAGACGACGTCACCCGGACCCTCGACGCGCCGGTCCTCGCTCGGATCCCGGAGGACCCCGCCGTGTTGCGGGCGTCGAAGGCGAACGAGCCGCTCCCGGCGTTCGCACCCGACGCGCCGGCGACCCGCGCGTACCGAGACCTCGCCCGAGCGCTGACCGGCGCGGAAATCGAGACTCTCGCACCCCCCGAAGGCGACGACGACGCGACGGACGACGCGAGAGACGACGTGACGGACGACGCGAGAGACGACGTGACGGACGACGCGAGAGACGACGCGACGGACGACGCGAGAGACGACGCGAGAGACGACGCGACGGACGACGATTCCCCCGGCGACTCTCCCGGCGATGCGCGCGAGCGTGCAGTCGAGCGCGATCCGGAGGCGGCACCTGCCGACGAAGGGGCTCCAGCCGACGAGGACATTATCGTCGCCGACTCCGAACCGGCCGGGCTGGGCGAGGAAGGCGACGAGGAGGACATCATCGTCGCCGCCGAGTCGCCGGTTTCGGAGGCCGAGGAGGTCGATTCGGGGAGCGAGTCGCCCGAATCTGAGAACGAATCGCCCGAGTCGGGGAGCGAGTCGCCCGAATCGGAGAGCGAGTCTCCAGTTTCGGGGAGCGAGGACGAAGGAACGCGAGACGGTCCGGGAGGCGTCGATGACCCAGAACCCGTCGACGACACCGGGATCGACGGTGACACCAAAACGGTGGGGGAGGATCACGTCGACGCCGACGATCTCGAATCGATGATCGAGGAGGACCTCGGCGACGACGGGGCCTTCGACGGCGAATCGGAGCCGTTCGATGGCGACGCGGAGTCGGCCGATGACGGTTCGATCGCCGGCGACGAGTCCGTCGAGGACGCGAATACGGACGACCTCGACGAGGCCGACGCCTCGACCGACGACCGGGCGGACGCCGAAGAAACGGGCGTCGGCGATTCGGCCGAGACGGACATCGCCGATATCGACGACGAACTCGCGGGGAGCGTCCCGTTCCGCGACGACGACACCGGGACGATGAACACCGCCCTCGCGGAGGAGCGATCGAACGAGACCGACTCGGAAGGCGACGAGAGCGGCGATGAGAGCGGCGACGATCGAAGCGACGATGAGAACGGCGACGGCGGGAGCGATGGCGACGGCGGGTTCTTCAGTCGGTTGCTGGGACGGTGAACACGAGAGGGCGTCTCAGGCCTCCGACGGGGCCTCCGCGCGATCGCGGATGAGCTCGCGGATCTCCTCGGGATCGGTGATGCCGGCGAGCTCCTCACAGGAGACGAGCGCGGTGCCGTCGACCGACTCGCGCTTCTCGTTTTCCTCGGTGAAGTAGACGGAACGGGTGCGCGCGACCTCGCCGATGGAGGACATGATCCGCGCGCGCTTCTCGGCCGCGGGGGTGAACGCCGAGTGACCGGTGAGCACCCGCGTCACGGCGCTGTTCTCGTCCTCGGAGACTGCCTTGAACGGGGCTCTCGCCGTCGGGTGGACGGTGAATCCGGCGTTCGTGAGCACGTGGAGGACGTGCTCGTCATCCGGGTCGGTCTCTGGCGCTGAGGGGGTCGGGTCGGCGTCGCGGACGCCGTCAGCTCCTTCGAGCACGTCGACGGGGCTGGAGAACGGCTCGTTGAACAGCTCCTCAAGCTGAATCGCGACCTCGATGGAGGCGTTCATTCCGTCCTCGTACTTCGAGACCGTGCGTCGGGAGACGCCGAGCTCGGTCGCGAGCCGTCCGAGCGACCAACCGCGCTCCTCGCGTTCGTCGGCGAGCAGGTCGCCGTCGAGGCTGACGTAGAGCCCGCCGGGGGCGGCGTAGATGAGCGGGGGCATCCCCTCGACGAACAGGTCGTAGCCCGTGTCGGGGTTGATAACCGGGACGCCGTGCCGGAAGTAGACGACGCCCGGCTTCAGCTCCTCGTCTCGCGTCCGGATCCCGATCACCATCGGCGTCGCTTGCAGATACTCGCCGAGACGGCGCATCTCCGCGCCGGTCTCCGCGTCGAGCGCGTCCACGTTGCCAAGGATCTTCAGGAGAACGAGGTCTTCCCCGCGGCGAGCGGCAACGTCGAAGCTCTTGGGCCGGACCGCACACCGGTCGCTGACGAGGAAGCCCGCGTCCTCCAGCATCGCGGTGACGTTCCCGATGAGCGCAGTCCGGGACATACCCGAGATAAGCGGCTCGGCGTATATATGCGTTGTGTCAGTTGTGTGCGCGAGAATCGTCCGCCTCCGTGCGATTTCTCGACCGAACTCCGCGATCGGGGCGTCCCCTTCGGCCGAGTCCCGAAACCGGTTTGTTCGGGAGCGCGAAAGGGACGCGCATGACCATCGTCGCCGTCGACGACACCGACTCCCGCGAGCGCGGGATGTGTACGACGTACGTCGGCGCGAGGCTCGCAGAGCGGCTCGACACCGTCGGCGGCCGGGTCCTGCGGCGTCTCCTCGTCCGGCTCAATCCCGCCGTGAAACACAAGACGCGGGGGAACGCCGCCGTCGCGATCCACGTCGACGGGGTCGGCGTCGCCGAGGCGTTCGATATCGCCGAGCAGACGGTCCGGGAGTTCGCCGCCGCGAGCGACCCGCGGACCTCTCCCGGCGTCGTCGTCGCCGACATCAACGTCGCCGACATCAACGTCGCCGACATCGACATCCCCGATATCGACGACGACGGCGATCCGTTCGCTCTGGAGGATGTCGTGGAATCAGGGCGCACGTCGATCCCTGACGACGTCGCCGACTTTGCCAGGCGCGCGCTCCGTCACCGCCTCCCACTCGACGAGGCGCTCGCGCTCGCCGACGAACGCGGGTTCAGACACGCGGCGTTCGGCTCCGGCGGGGCGACGGGTTCTGACGCCGTCGAGGGGCGGGGACGGATCGGCGCGCTGGCCGCGATCGGCGCGCCCGCCGCGTTCGACGACTGGACCGCCGAGCGCATCGCCTATCGGGAGCTGGACCGCTGTGGGACGCCACGCGAGGTCGACGTCGAGAGCATCTTCTCCGCCGCGGACGAGGCGTACCCGGTCGTCTGGGACACCGTCGATCGGGAGACCGGGGCGGCCGTCTGCGTGCCCAACGCGCCCGGACCGATCCTCCACGGGATCCGCGGCGACGACGCCGAGGCGTGCCGGCGGGTCGGCGAAGCGATCGAGAGCGAGCCCGTCGAGCGCACCGCGACGTTTCTGACGAATCAGGGCACAGACGCCCACCTCGCACCCGGAACGATTAACGACCTCCGCGACAGCGCCGGATATCGTGTCGACGCCGTCGTCACGGCCGAACCGGAGACGAAGCGGGGGGGCCGGGTCCACGTCGACGTCGCGCGGGACGAACACGTCGAGATGGGAATCGAAGCCGCAGACCGGACGGACGACGCCGACGGAGCGACGGCCGCCGACGGAGCGGCGACCGCCGTCGAACGGCTCCGTTGCGTCGCGTTCGCGCCGACCGGGCGTTTCCGCGATCGCGTCCGCGCGCTCCGCCCCGGCGATCGGGTGACGCTTTGCGGCGAGCACGAACGACGGGACCTCGGAGAGGGCTCGGAGCGGATCGCGACGCTGAAACTGGAGAAATTCGCCGTGCGAGACCTCGTCCGGACCGAGCCCGCGGTCCCGGCGTGTCCCGAGTGCGGTCGATCGATGTCGTCTGCCGGCCGGGATCAGGGCTACCGCTGTCGCGAGTGCGGCACCGACGCTTCCGGGAAGGTCGATCGCGAGATCGACAGGGAGATCGAACTCGGGTGGTACGAGGTTCCGCCGAGCGCGCGCCGACACGTCGCGAAGCCGCTGATTCGAGGCGGATTCGACGCGCCGACCCATCCGGAGCGGTGAGGGCGGATGGGCGGTGAGGGCAGTGAAGGCGGGAAGGCGGTCACAGCTGTGCGGATCGGCGGACCGGAGCGGGCGGTGCCGAGGCCAGATTCACTCGTCGAGATCGCGCTCCGCGCGCCACGCCGCTGCCCGGTCGAGCGCGTCCTCGCGCGCGCTGAACCGCTCGCGCTCGTAGGTCGATTCATCGGCGGCCTGTTCCATGACGTCGAGGCGGACGACGAACCCGCCGTCGCCGCGCTCGCGGACGCGGACCGTCGCGTAGCCGTCCGACCGCTCCCACTCGGTGATCACGTCGTCCTCGCGTCCCAGAGACCAGCTCATACCGAACACGGCGGCCGCGCCTGCTAAAACGACCCGGTTCGGCGGCGGAACGGACACCCGACCGCGAGGCGCGGCTGAACGGACACTCGACCGCGAGGCGCGGCTGAACGGACACCCGACCGCGAGGCGGCCGGTGCGACTCAGTCGGCGCGCGTCGATCGACGTGATTCCACCGGTCCGGCCGGGGTGCGCGGAGTCGTCGAGTGCGCACACACTGGGCAGACCGCGTAGCCGAGAGCGTCGTAGGGAATCGAGGCCGCGGGGGCAGTCACGCCGCACTCCGGGCAGTCGAACATCGCCGGGTCTTTCGCTCCCATGTCTCGTATTACCACGGATACACTGATTGGTATGCACACACTAACGCCCGCTTAGATCGCGATCGCGCCGGCGGATCCGACCGGTTTGTCGAGGACGCGCCGGCCGGCCCCTCGACCGGCATCACGACCTATATCCGGTCGCCGAACGGAGGCTCACCATGGCCGAGGATATCCACGCGGACCGGCGCGAACGCGCGGCGTCGCGGCTCCGAGACGCGGGCGTCGACGGGCTGATCTGCTTCCCGAGTCGAAACCTCCAGTACCTCACCGGTTTCGAGGAATCGCCGGGGGAACGACACCTTCTCCTCGTGATGCCGGCGGCGGGTCGCGAGCGCGACGATCCGAGTCTGCTCGTTCCCGCGCTGTACGAGCGACAGGTCCGAGAGGAGACCACCGTGGCGGACGTGCGGACGTGGCGCGACGGCGACGACCCGACCGCGGCGGTCCGCGAGCTGTTCGGCGAGTTCGGGCTCGGGGAGGGGCGGCTCCTCGTCGACGACACGATGTGGGCGACGTTCACGCAGGACCTCCGGGATGCCGCGCCGGACGCGACGTGGGGGCTCGCGAGCGAGATTCTCGCCGACCTCCGCGTGCGGAAGGACGAGGCCGAGTTGACGGCGATGCGCGCGGCGGCCACGGCCGCGGATGCGACCGTCGACGACCTCCGGGATCTCGGCGCTGACGCGGTCGGGATGACGGAGTCGGAACTCGCCGACTGGATCGTCGATCGCATGGGCGAACACGGCGGAGACGGCCCGTCGTTCGGCCCGATCGTGGGCGCTGGACCGAACGGAGCGAAGCCGCATCACGGTCACGGCGACCGCGAGATCCGTCCCGGCGATCCGGTCGTACTCGACTTCGGCACGCGGGTGGACGGGTACCCCTCCGATCAGACGCGAACGCTCGTGTTCGACGGCGACCCGCCCGCGGCGTACGAACGGATCCACGAGACCGTCCGCGAGGCGCAGGCGGCCGCGATCGCCGCCGTCGAGCCGGGCGCGACCGCCGAGTCCGTGGACCGGGCAGCGAGAGGCGTGATCGAGGATGCGGGACGCGGCGACGCGTTCGTCCACCGAACCGGCCACGGCGTGGGCCTCGACGTCCACGAGGAGCCCTACCTCGTCGCGGGCAACGGCCGGACGCTCGAACCGGGGATGGTGTTCTCCGTGGAACCGGGGATCTACCTCGACGGCCGGTTCGGCTGTCGGATAGAGGACCTCGTCGTCGTCACCGAAGACGGTTGCGACCGGCTGAATCGGACGGATCGCGGATGGCACTGACGGAACGGAACGCCGGCGTCGAACCGATCGGAAACTGAGAAGCGAACGAGCTGGTTGTGGTTGAACGAGCTGGTTGTGGTTGAACGAGCTGGTTGTGGTTGTTTGTTCCCGCTCGCGCGCAAAACCGGCGCGACGTGGGGTCGACGCCGAGGTGTGCGACGTGCGACGACGGGAGTCGTGTGCCTTACCCCCAAGCGGAAGTTACTGCCGCATCGTATAATCGTACTACCGAATAATTTCGGGTGGACGGGTGACCGCTCCGGTTCGGATTCGACGCATCGGTGGCTCTGCCGAGATGGATGGTGGTTGAATCGATCGAAGGGCCACTTATATTGGGAGCGGGCGGCGAACCCGGTGGGACCGCTCGCGGCCGGGCGGCGACGCGAGGGCGCATCGAAACCATTAGTGTCGCCGGAGCGGAATCGGGGGTATGAGCGATACCGACGAGGCCGACGAGGCCGAACCCGCCGTCGAGCTCGGCGAGGGACCGGACGTGTCGGGCGAGCCGATCGCGCGCGTCGCGTCTCGGCTCACGTGGCCCGCAAAGCGAAGCGACGTGGTGACACAGGAGGGCGACGCGGTCGTCCGAAGCCCGGAGGGGCCGCGCGACCTCGACGAGGTGCTCGCCGACGCCGAGGTTCCGCTGTTCGAGAGCCGGAGCGAGTTCGTCGCGACGGTCGAGGAGCTGGTGGGACGCGGCCCGGTCGCGACCGAGTAGACCGGTCGTCGGTCCCCGCGGGATTTTTGGTCCGTCGACGCCGAATTGACGTATGGCGATACCGTTCGATCCGCACGAGCTGGACCCCGAGGAGTACGGCGAGACGCGGACGACGCTGTCGACCGACCACGAGTCGGCCATCGAGCGCGTCCGCGAGGTGTGTACCGACGCCGGCTTCGGCATCCCCGTCGAGTTCTCGCCGTCCGAGATGCTCAACGAGAAAGTCGATGCGGACCGCGACCCGTACTACGTGCTCGGGGCCTGCAACCCTGCGATGGCGGACCGCGCGCTCGACGCGACCGACGGCCGGATCGGCGGGCTGTTCCCCTGTAACATGGTCGTCTGGGAGGCGGCCCCCAACGAGCAGGTCGTCTACCACATCTCGATCATGAAGACCGCGCGGCTGCTCGGCCTCCCGGTCGACGACGAGGCGATGGACGCGATCATCGCCGACACCGGCGAGATGGTCGACGCCGTGTTCGACGAACTCGCGGAGTGAGCAACGGCCGGCGACTAGGTATTTAACTGATCGAACGCGGCAGCGGCGACTGCTTATAAATGAACGTGGCGGTGGCGCGTGCCTGCGAGCGGCCGGTAGGCCGCGAGCAGACCGCGCGAGGGACGCGGCGAACGGAGTGAGCCGCGAGGTTGGGGAGGCATGAGGTACAGTTGCGGTGCTGTGCGGGGTGGGACTCAAAGGGGCAGTCGCGAGTAGCGAGGGCGACCGGAGGGAGCCCTCGTAGCGAGCGGTGAAACCGCGAGCTCGTCGCGGCTGGGGCTTTGGAGGAGGTAACCGCGCCAGCAACGATCACTTATAAGCGGGTGAGTGCGGCGGAGAACGGATCCACCGCCCCGTCAACGACTTATAAATATCCGCCGCCGACAACGCCATTTACTTATAAACAACCGACCTCTCAAGCGCTCTCTCCGTCGCTAGCCGGCTATGACGGATCCAGCCACGAGACCGCGATCGACTCGAACGGCGCGGAGTACTGCATCAGCGTCGTGCCGAGGATCGCCATCACGAGCACGTAGCCGACGGCGAACGCGTTGATCGTCTGCGCGAGCGCCGGATCGAACGCGCCGGCCTCACCCGCGCTCACCGCGACCGTCGCGATGATCAGCGAGAACTCCCCGCGGGTGGTCATCCCGAGGGCGACGCGGGTCGATCGACGAGCATCGAGGTCGAACGCGCGCCCGGCGAGGAAGCCGGTGACGAGCTTCGTCGGCGTCGTCACGAGCACCGCGAGCGCGATCAGCGCCGCCACCCCGCCGAACAGCAGCGGGTCGGTGACGAGCCCGATCCAGAAGAAGAACACCGCGGCGAACAGATCGCGAACGGGTTCCAACATCGCTTCGACGTCGTGAGCGTACTCGGTCGAAGCGAACGCCATCCCGACGAAGAAGGCGGCGACCGCCTCGCTCACCCCGAGCGCGAGCGCCGCGCCGGCGATCAGCACCACGGTCGCGATCGTCCGGAGCGCGAGGAACTCGGGGTTGTCGGTCGCGACCAGCCGGGAGAAGATCGGCGTGCCGAAGTGAACGACGCCGAGGAGGACGAGGATGAATCCGATCGCGACTCCGATGTCGACGACCGCCGCACCCACGTCGCCGCCGCCGAGCGCGATCGCGGACGCGACCGCGAGGTAGACGGCGATGAACAGGTCCTCGTACACCAGGGTACCGAGCATCGGTTCCGCCTCGTCGTTGGCGATCCAGCCGAGGTCGATGAGCGACTTCGTGATCACCGCCGACGAGGAGATGTACACGATGCCGGCGATCAGGAACGCCGGCAGGAACGCGCCGAAGACGAGCCAGCCGAGGACGAACCCAGCACCGAAGTTCGCGAGGTCGATCGTGCCCGCCGTCCCGATCTGGACCCGCCGGTCGAACAGCCGGTCGAGGTTGAACTCCAACCCGAGGAAAAACAGGAGGAACACGATCCCGAGCTCCGCCCCGATCGCGATGAACTCCGACTCTGGGACGTAGACGGTGCCGAGCGCCGGTAGCGAGGCCCGCCCGAGGACGAACTCGCCGAGCAGCATTCCGGCGACGATGTAGAAGGGGATCACCGACTGGTCGAGCCGGTTCGCGAGCCCGCCCACGCCCGCGATCGCGGCGAACACGATCCCGAGTTCGAGGAGGGCGTCAGCCACCGATCGCCACCTCCGTGCGGAGTCCGTCGGCGTTTCGACCGCTCATTCCGTCAGGATCTCCTCGAACGCCGCGCAGTTCTCGGGAGTGCCGACGCCGATCAGCGTGTCGGCCTCGCGGAGGGTGGTGCCGGCTCCGGGGCTGTCGATGACCTCGTCGCCGCGTTGGATCGCGACGATCGCGATCCCGGTCCGGTTGCCGATGTCGGCGCTCTCCAAGGTCTCGCCGATCAGCGGCGACCCCGGCTGGAGCTCGTACCACTCGAGGAGGATCCCGCCGGGGAGCGTCGTTTCCTGGGTTTCCGGTTCGACGGGCTGGAAGTACGCGCCCTCGATGATCGACCCGATCGTCCGGGCGAGGTCGTCGCTGAACTCGAACACCTTCTCGGAGTCGGCGTCCGGGTCGGCCCGCCGGAACACCTCGCGTTTGCCTGTGTTGTGGATGACGACGATCATGTCGTCGCCTCGGAGCTCGATCTCGAACTTCTTCCCGACGCCCGGGAGGTCGGATTCCGTGATCGTCATACCGGTGGAAGCGGGGCCACCCTAATAGGCGTGTACGTCGAGGTCGGCGCGGTCGGAATCGTCTGACGGGCGTCAGCCGCCGCACCAAACGCTAAGTGCGGTGGGGTCGAGGCCAGCAACATGTGGCGAGCCCGGAGGAACCGGGACCGGCGGACGGTGATCTGCATCGCGTGCGGAGACTCGGTGCTCCGGGAGGATGCGCGCGAGTACGACAAGGAGGGTGACCGGTGGAGCCGGCGAGACAAGACGTTCGAGTACCTCTGTACCGACTGCGACGACGAGATCTGCCACCAGCCGCGGGACGGGCTCGAATCGCTCCTCCTCTCCATCGAGTCCGACGGAATCGCGCGCGGGGAGTTCCTCGGCCGCTACGCCGACGCCGTCGACGACGCCGTCGACGACGCCGGATCGGCGACGGGCTCCGATCGAGATCGGTGACCGCGGCCGCGGGACGCAACCGCCCTCCACCGCCCGACAGGCCTTTCTAACGGACCCGCGTTGGTGACGGTATGTCAGACGACGAGCCGAAACCCGGGTCCGCCGAGGACCAAGGCCCCGTGACGATCACGGCGGAGTTGGCCGACCGCCTCGCCGAGAAGCGGGCGGATCTGTTCGAGGAGTTCGAGATCCGCGACGAATTCCCGAGCGAGGTCCTTCGCGAGGCCGAGACCCGGACCGAGGGCGTCTACGACGAGATCGAATCGGAGATCGACGAGCGACGAGACCTCCGTGACCTGACGACGTGGACCACCGACCCGATCGACGCGCAGGACTTCGACGACGCCATCTCCATCGAGCGCGAGGAGGACGCCTACCGACTGTGGGTCCACATCGCCGACGTGACGCACTACGTCACCCCCGACACCGCGATGTGGGAGGAGGCCGTAAAGCGGGCGAACACGGTCTACCTCCCCGACTACACGATCCACATGCTCCCGCCGGTTCTCGCCGAGACCGTCTGCTCGCTCGTCCCGAACGAGGACCGGCTGGCGCACACCGTCGAGATGGAAATCGACGACGAGACGCTCTCGTTCGAGGACATCGACATCTACAAGTCCGTCATCAACTCCGACGAGCGGCTCACCTACAAGGAATGCGAGGGGCGGTTGGAAGACCCCTCCTTGCCCCTCGGCGAGGAGAACGAACTGGCCTACGAGCTGGCGGACCGGATGCACGAGCAGCGCAAGGAAGATGGCTCGCTCGTGTTGAACCCCAGCCGCGACCGCGCGCACACCATCATTGAGGAGTCGATGCTCAAAGCGAACAAGGCAGTGACGCACACCCTGATGTGGGACCGCGGCGTCGAGGCCATGTATCGCGTCCACCCGCAGCCCACGCCCGACCAGTGGAACGAGGCGCTCCGCGAGATCCAGGAGCTCGACTCCGTGTCGATCCCCGGCGACGCGTGGGGCGACGACCCGCGCAAGGCCGTCAACGCCGCCCTCGAAACCGCGCCGGACCGACAGCTCAACAAGATCCAGCGCGCCGTGCTGAAGGTGATGCCCCGGGCGAAGTACATGAACGACCCGTTCGGCGGCCACCACGCGCTCAACTTCGACATCTACGGCCACTTCACCTCTCCTATCCGCCGGCTCTCCGACACGATCAACCACTGGATCGTCCACGAGAACGACGTGCCCGAGAACCTCCTCGAACTCTGTGATCACGCCAGCGACAAACAGAAGGACGGCGAGACCGCAGAGCGGCTCTACAAGCAGTTCCTCCAGGAGCAGGGGCTCGACCCGTACGCCGTGAACAACCGCGGCGTCGAAGTCGTCGACGATCCCGAGGAAGCGAAACACGCGGTCTGACCGCGAGAGCGGTGCGTCGCGTCGGCGGTTCCGTTATTTCAGGTCTTCCGGCTGGGTGCCGATCCCCTCGGGCCACCCCGTCGGTCTCGCCGCGCTGGGCTCGGCGTGCGACCGTTTCAACACCATGGGGGTGCGCTCCAACGAGAGCACGAGGTCGCCGTCCTGGTTGTACGCGCGCAGCTCCGTGGTGACGATGCCGACGTGGTCGCGCGAGGACGACTCCCGCTTTTCGAGCACCTCCGACTCAGCGAACAGCGTGTCCCCGTGGAAGACGGGCGCGTGGTGGCGGATGTCGTCGTAACCGAGGTTCGCCGTCGCGTTCGCGCTCACGTCGACGACGCTCATCCCGACGGCGAGCGCGATGACGAAGGTGCCGTCGACGAGGCGCTCGCCGAACTCCGTCTCCGCGGCGTACGCCTCGTTGAAGTGCATCGGGTTGCAGTTCATCGTGACGTTCGTGAACCAGACGTTGTCCGTCTCGGTCACCGTCCGCCCGTAGGGGTGTTTGTACACGTCGCCGACGGCGAAGTCCTCGTAGTAGCGACCCTCCCACCCGCCGACCAGCCGGCGATCGGAGCCGCCGTCGGTCGCGGCGGTGACGGCAGTTTCGGTGGTCGCATCGGCCGCGGCGGTTTCGGCGGTCGTATCGGCCGACGCACTCGATTCCGCCTCCCCCGATCCCGTGCTATCGTGTGCACTGCTGTCTCGGACCATACGGCTAGCGACGCCGAAGGATCAAAAGAGGGTTGCGTTCGCGGCTCCGCTCGGCTTCGCTCGGCGTCGGGGCGACGAGATCGACACCTCACGGGTCAGTCCCGGCGCGTCGCGGCCCGCACGACCGCGGTCGCGGAGAGCGCGCCCACGGCCGCGATCCCCGCCAGCACGACGAACAGCTCGCTCGCTCCCGCCCGGGTGAGCACCGTCCCCGCGAGGGCCGCGCCGAGCGACCCGACGCCGAAGATCGCGAGGTAGGCGTATCCGAACGAGAGCCCCCGAGCGTCGGGCGGGGAGTAGGCCGCGACCGTCGCCTGCGAGAGGGGTTGGACCGTGAACAGCGCGACGCCGAGGAGCAGCGACACCGCGAGGAACGTCGGCGCGCTGCCGCTCGCGGGGACGAACAGCAACGCGAGCACGACCAGCGCGGCCATGAGGCCGATCAGGGCGCGCTCCGGCCGGATCCGGTCGGCGATTCGACCGCCGAGGTACTGCCCGAGCACGCCGACCGTGAGGATCGCGACGTAGAGATACCGCGCCAGGTCGAACTCCTCGGCGTACGGGCTTTCGGGGTCGATCAACTGGACGTCTATCAGCCCGGAGAGCACGTCCCCGAGCAGGTCCGGGAGGAACGTGAGAAACGTCCGGTAGTAGAGCCCGCTCGACGTGGCGAACGCCAACACGATCAGGAACCCGCCGCCCATGAGAACGCGCGTGTCGCCCACGACGCTCGACAGCGTGACCGCCTCGTCGGCGTCGGCCTCCTCCTCGTCTCCTCCCGTCTCCCTCTCCCCGTTGGTGTCGACCGTTGCACCGTACGCGGCGACGACGACCGCAGGGATCGTGAGAAGGGCCGCGACGATCTGCCAGTCAAAGGCCAAAAGCAGGAGCGCGGTCGCGAGCGGGCCGAGTGCGATCCCGAGGTTTCCGCCGATTCCGTGGTATCCGAGGGCGGTCCCGCGCTGGTCGATGGTCTTCGAAATCAGCGCGAGCCCCGCCGGGTGGTACACGCTCGCGGTGACGCCCCACAGCGCGATCGCGAGTCCGAGGGTGAGGAGGTTCGGCGCGAGGCTCACGAGCAGGAACGACCCGGCCATCCCGGCCAGACACGCGAGGATGAGCGGCTTCGATCCGAAGCGATCGACCAAGATCCCGCCCGGAAGCGCACCCACGCCGAACAGACCGTAGCCGATCGTGACGACGACGCCGAGCGTCGCGGCGGTCGTCGAGAACTCCGCGATCCACACCGTGAGCAGGATCGGGATCGAGAGCTCGTAGGTGTGAACGAGCCCGTGTGAGCCGGCCGTGAACGCGACGATTCGCCGCTCGGCGGTGTCCATTGAAATCGTCGTTCTCGACGCCGCGGGATAGACCCGGTGGTAGCTGCCGGGGTTGCCGGGAGGTCCTCTCTGGTCGGTCGGACGCTCGACGCGTGGAAAACGGAACTGTGGGAGTGGGAAGAATGGACCGTCGGAATGGGCGGGCGAGTCACGGGCGCGTTCGCGAAGAGCGCAGTCTGTCTACCCGAGGTTGAACGACGTGTAGAGCAGGAGTCCGACGGATATGGCGATCACGAGCACGAGCCAACCGATCATGATGGCACCCATCTGGCGATGCGTGAGGTTCTGTCCCTCGAGTATCTCGGAGACGCTCATGGTCGAACTAACTCACTGAGAGTATATAATGGGTCTGTATCTAATGGGTCCGTATCGAACGATCGGGCCGAACGCGGCGAGAAGATCGTGCCGAACGCGACGAGGACGGTCCGACCGAACGCGGCCAGGACGGTCCGTGCAACGTGCAGGCGGATGTCACAGGCACAAAGCGGTATCCCCGGAGGCGATCGGCTCGCCCGTCCAATTTTCACGACTGATATTAGTGCCAATAAGTACATAAGTCCGCTCGTCGTCTGCTCTCATAACCAGCGCCCGGTCGGAACGGACGCGGGGCGATGTGGGCGTCGACGGTGGCGCGCTACAGTCCCCGAAGCGCCGTTCCGGCGGTGTACAGCTGGGTTCAACCAATCATGAAACCAACCACCCAATCCGACTCGGACGACCGTGCGGTGAGCCCCGTTATCGGGGTTATCCTCATGGTCGCCATCACGGTTATCCTGGCCGCCGTCATCGGAACGTTCGTGCTCGGACTCGGCGATCAGCTCGGCGAGAGCGCACCGCAGGCATCGTTCTCGACGGATAACGTGACGTACGACGGTACTAACATCAGCTTCGACATCGAGAAGACCGGTGGGCAGGACCTGACGACGAGTGAAGTCGTTCTCTCCGTCGGTGGGGAGAGATACGGTGATGTTAATGCAACCTCATCGGGAGACCTCGGCGAATCGTGGCAAACTGGGACCACAGTTTGGTTCGACGACTACGGTGGAACCTTAGAGAGCGATGAACGCGTCGATATCCAACTGATCCACGAACCCTCGGGACAAGCAATCTACCAAACGACCGTCACCGTTCCAGAGCAATAATCTAGCGGCTATTCGCGGTTTTACTTTTAAATATACACCAACGATTCGAGTAGTCGAATCACCGGAGATCGACCTCCGTATCTAGGGTGACTATTAGATTTCCGGCGTTAATCGCTTATACCCGTTGACAATGCGTTGAGTATCTCCAAAGTTCCATTTGTTCGCTTATCTGTCGTTGCTGGCGCAGTGACCACCCACAAAACCCCAGCTGCGAGGCACGGAGCGCCTCTGGCAGCCGGCGCGCAGCGCCGGCGACTGCCCCTTTGAATCCCGCCCGACCGCAACCACACAGCACCTCACACCTCCCCAACCTCGCGGTTCGCGCTCTCCGAGCGCTCACCGCGTCCCTCGCGCGGTCTGCTCGCGCCCTACCGGCCGCTCGCAGGCACGCGCCACCGCCACGTTCATTTATAAGTAGTCGTCACCATCGCGCTCGCCTATTTAAATAAGCCGTCACCGGCGACGATCTGTAAGACTTGCTCCGAGTGTGAATTCGATGCATGTTGCGCCGCTTGTGCGTTACTTGCGGTGTGAAAGCATGAACTCGCGGGGTCCCCGCGAGCGCAGCGAGCGGGGGCACGCGAGGGAACGAGACGAACGAAGTGAGTCGAGTGGACTCGCGGGGATTTGAACCCCGGGCCTCTTCCTTGCGAAGGAAGCGATCTGCCGCTGATCTACGAGCCCTCATCGTCGAACAATCGCCGTTCGTATTTGTACCTTACCTTTCGAGGACTCGCGCGCGAGTGGATCCCACCCGGAACGGCCGTCGCGGCCCGCCGCAATCCGCCACGGTGACCGCCGGAACCGACGGGGTTAGGTATCCGCCGCCGCGAGTTCGAGTCGAAGCGGACCGGCGTCGTGAAGACGACGCCGAACGTAAACGTGATTAACGTTTTTGGGATGCGTTCCATATTCGTTACCCTTTTGCGTGCGGGCGACCCAGATCGAGGTATGGCAGAAGCGACGGCGACGGCGGATCCCGACCCGGCCGCGATAGCGGCCCTGAAACACGTCGGGCTCGTCGGCGGCCTGACCGAGACGAAGGTGTCGTGTGCGGCCCTCGGCGACCGCCTCGACGCCTCGACGCAAACCGCCTCCCGACGACTCCAGACCCTCGAATCCGCGGGGTACATCGAGCGCGACGTCGTGGGCGACGGCCAGTGGGTGCGCGTCACCGGCGCTGGCGAGGCCGCGCTCCGCGCCGAGTACGCCGACTACCGCCGGCTGTTCGAAACGGAAGTCGACCTCGTCCTCCGCGGGGCCGTCACCGGGGGAATGGGCGAGGGCCGCCACTACATCACGCTGCCCGGCTACGCCGAGCAGTTCCGCTCGCGGCTCGGCTACGAGCCGTTCCCGGGAACCCTCAACGTCGATCTCGCGGAGGAGAGCGTCCGCCGCCGCGGCGAGATGGCCGGCATCGACGCGGTCCCGATCGACGCGTGGGAGGACGAGGACCGGACCTACGGCGCTGCGTCCTGTTACGCGGTCACCCTCGTCACCGACGACGAACGCTACGAGACGGTCCACGCGATCGTCCCCGACCGGACCCACCACGACGACGACCAGCTCGAACTGATCGCCCCGGACCGACTCCGCGACGCCCTCGATCTCGCCGACGGCGACGGCGTCGAGATCCGGGTGGCGGCGACGACGCGGGCGGACGCCCCCGAGACCGACGCCGTCGAGACGGAGGTGGCCTGATGCGGGCGGGCGTCGACGCAGACGGAGAGACGAATGCGGAGGTCGGGGGAGAGGCGGATACAGAGGTGGGGGGCAATGCCGAAACCGCGACCAACCCCGACCGCGGCGATCGCGGCGACTGCGGTGAGTGGCCGACCGCGGTCGACCGCGCGCTCGACGCGTTCCGCGCCGGCGACCCGGTCTGCGTCCACGACTTCGCTGACCGCGAAGGCGAGACGGACATCGTCTACCCCGCAGATGCCGTCGACGAGGCGGCGGTCGCGCACATGCGCAACGACGCGGGTGGACTCATCTGCGTCGCGGTCGACGACGCCGTCGCGGACGCGTTCGAACTCCCGTTCCTCGCGGACGCGCTCGACCATCCCGCCGTCGACGACGACCCCGCCTACGACGACCGCTCGTCGTTCTCGTTGCCCGTGAACCACCGCGAGACGTTCACGGGGATCACGGACGAGGACCGCGCACGGACGATCGTCGAACTCGCGGCCGCGGCCGCCGCGGTCGACGCCGACCCGGCCGGATACGGCCCCGCCGAGTTCGCTGCCGAGTTCCGCGCCCCCGGACACGTCCACGTGCTTCGGGGCGCGCGCGACGGCCTCGGCGGCCGGACCGGTCACACGGAGCTGGGCCTGGCGCTCGCGGAGGCGGTCGACGCCGCGCCCGCCGCCGTGGTCTGTGAGATGCTCGACGACGAGACCGGCGAGGCCCTGACGCCCGAGGACGCCGCCGTCTACGCTCGCCGCCGAGAGATCCCCTACGTCGAGGGGGCCGACCTCGTCGAGGCACTCAAATAACCGACCAGCATGCTGTCGGCATGCGCCGTCCTCACGGCTGGGGTTTTGGAGGAGTCGACTGCGCTGTCAGCTGCTTACAAGCGAACGGCTGGAGCGTTCGCAGTGGATAATCGGTGGTCGCCGCGTTCTCCGCATGTCACAGATTTAAGCCCGCCCACCGTGACCTCCGGGTATGGGATTCGACGAGATGGACGTCGACACGATCTGGAAGAACGGTGAGTTCCTCGACTGGGAGGACGCGACCACTCACGTTCTGACCCACGCGCTCCACTACGGGAGCGGCGTGTTCGAGGGCGTCCGCTGTTACGACACCGAGGAGGGATCGGCGATCTTCCGCTGGGACGAGCACCTCGACCGACTGTTCGACTCCGCGAAGATGTACGACCTCGACATCGGCCACTCCCGCGAGGAGATCACCGAAGCGACCCTCGAACTACTCGACCGACAGGACCTCTCGTCCGGGTACATCCGGCCGATCGCCTACTACGGATACGACTCGCTCGGCGTCTCGCCGGCTGACTGCCCGACCGACCTCGTCGTCGCGGCGTGGCCGTGGGGCACGTACCTCGGCGAGGAGGCCCTCAACGACGGCGTTGACGTGATGGTCTCCTCGTGGCGGAAGCACGCCTCCTCGCAGGTCCCCACGAACGTGAAGACCACCGGCCTCTACGTCAACTCCATGCTGGCCGGCGAAGAGGCCCGTCGGAACGGCTACGTCGAGGCCATCGTTCTGAACAAGGAAGGCAACGTCGCCGAGGGGCCGGGCGAGAACATCTTCATGGTGAACGACGGCGAGATCTACACGACCGGTCCCGCTCAGTCCATCCTCGAAGGGATCACCCGCGACACCGTCATCACCCTGGCGAGGGATCGCGGCTATCAGGTCCACGACGAGGCCGCCATCTCCCGCGGCCAGTTGTACACCGCGGACGAGCTGTTCTTCACCGGCTCCGCGGCCGAGGTGACCCCGATCCGCTCCGTCGACGACACGGAGGTCGGCACCGGTACCCGCGGACCGGTCACGGAGGAGCTGCAGGACGCCTTCTTTGACCTCGTCGAGCGGCGGACTGACGCCCACGACGACTGGTTCACATACTTATAAACAGCAGCTCGGTCGCCGTTCCGCTCCGCGACTCGTCTTCTCCGATCAGTCATCGTCGCCGCTCCCGTCCGTCGTCGATCAGTCGTCGTCGCTGATCAGTCGCTGGCGCTGATCAGTCGCTGTCACCACTTCCGTCCGGTGACGGGCGATCGGACTCGCCCGGGGTTCCGTCAGTGCGGACGCCGCCGACGCCGCCGGGCCGTCCGGTGGTTCCCTCGGGCGGGCGCTCCTCCTCGACGGGGACCTGATGCGCAGATTCAGCGAAGCCGGCGGAGAGGACGCGGGTCATTCCCTCCTCGACGGTCTCGCCGGTCTCCTCGACGCGCTCTGGTTCGACCTCGATCACGAAGCCGGTGGTGATGTTCGGCGCGGTCGGCATGAACAGGACGATCTTCCCGTCTCTGGTCTTCTTTCCGGTTCGGAAGGCCGTCATTCGGATCCCCGGCCACGTCTCGATGTATACCGGACTCTGGAGTTCGTCCGTCCCGGAGACGGCGGTCTCGATGGCGAGCTTCGAGGCGTTGTACACCACTCGAAGGGCGGGAATCCGGTTTATCGCGCCGTCGACGGCCGACTCCGCCAGCCGACCGAACGTCGTCCGCATGAAGTACCCGACCGCGAGGACGACCGTGGCGAACACCGCGAGCGCGATGATCACGCGGGAGACGGGCTCCAGCGGTCCGGGGATGATCGCCGGCTGGAGGTCCTCGATCAACGGGATCGACGCGATATAGCGGTAGATCCACTGGATGACGAGAAGGAGAACTAACAGCGGGGCCAACACGATGAGGCCGCTGGCGAAGTCGCGTTTCCACGTGGACATCTATCGAATTGATATGCGACGGCGATGTTTAAGAGGGCTTCTACGCGACGGCACCGCGACGCGTCGGCTCCGGTGGCGCGACCGCTCCGGCCTCGCGCGACTCGTTGCCTGATCCGGCCTCGCTCGGCTCACTGCCTGATCCGGCCTCGCGCGGCTCATCGCCCGAATACCGCTCGCACGGCGAACGTCAGGTTCTCCCTGCGCTCGCGGACGCGCCGGTAGAAGTAGGAGATCCACTTGTCGCCGTACGGCGCGTACTGGGACACGTCCACGCCCTGCGTGGCCAGGTCGCGCTGGGCGTCTTCGCGAACCCCCATTAGCATCTGGACCTCGTACGCGGTCCCGTGTTCCCGAGCGAGTCGGTCCGAGAGGGCGATCATCGCCGGATCGTGGCTGCCGACGGCGACGCCGCGTTCGCGGCGCTCGAAGAGGAACGCGAGGTCCTCGCGGTACGCCTCGTCGACCCGCGATCGCTTTTTATAAGCGATCGCTGCCGGCTCGTCGTACGCGCCCTTCACGAGTCGAATCTTCCCCGGAACGTCGACTAGCCGTTCGAGGTCTTCGCGGGTGCGCTTGAGGTTCGACTGGAGGCACTGGCCGACGCTCCACGGGTAGTCGGCGGCGATCGATTCGAAGGCGTCGAGGGTCGCGTCGGTGGTGTCGGCGTTCTCCATGTCATACCAGACGAAGGCGTCGTGCTCGTGCGCGCGAGCGACGATTTCGCGATAGTGCTCCTCGAACAGATCCGCCGAAACGTCGAGGCCGATCTGGGAGGGCTTCACGGAGACGCAGGCGTCGAGTCCGCTGTCGGCGATGTCGTCGAGCAGCGCGAGGTACGCGTCGACGTCGGCGCGAGCGTTTCCGGGATCGTCGTAGTGCTCGCCGAGCAGGTTCAGCATGACGGCGACGCCGTCCGCGTTGCGCGCCCGGACGTGATCCAGCGCCTCCGGGACGCTCTCGCCCGCGACGAACCGCCGCGCGATCGGAGGGATCATACCGGAAGTGGGGGCGCTATCGACTTCATTGTTTTCGGCCCCGCGACCCAAGTATCGAGCCGAACCCTCGGCCCCGACCCGAACCCTCGGCCCCGACCCGAACCCTCGGCGGCGATGTGGACGGCGGCTGCCTGAGGTTCCGCGGTCGTCGATCGTGGTTTATAAGCCCGGGACGGGCGTGGACCGCGTATGATCGGTTCCCTCGTCGCGACGGCGTTCTGGGCGATGTTGCCCGCCTACGTGCCGAATAACGCCGCGGTGCTCGCCGGCGGCGGCCGCCCCATCGACGGCGGTCGCGAGTGGCGGGGGACCCGCGTGCTCGGCGACGGGAAGACCTGGCGCGGAACCGCGGTCGGCACCCTCGTGGGGGTCGTCCTCGCGCTCGCGCTCAACGCGCTCAACGACCCCGCGAGCGCCGCGCTCGGTGTGGACCTGCCGACGTTCGCGCTCCCCGCCGCGATCGCGCTCGCGTTCGGCGCGATGTGCGGCGACATCGGGGCCTCGTTCCTCAAGCGACGCTCGGGACGCGAGCGCGGAGCGGCGTTCCCCGGCCTTGACCAGCTCGACTTCGTCGTCGGGGCGCTGGCGCTGGCCTTCGTCGTCGATCCCGACTGGGCGCTCGACGTGTTCACGCTCCCCGTGCTCGCGGTCGTCCTCGCGATGACGCCGGTGCTCCACGTGGTCACGAACGTCGGAGCCTACGCGCTCGGACTGAAGAACGAGCCGTGGTGATACCGAACGAGCCGTGGTGACTACTCGTCGTCGCGGTCGACGATGACCGTGCGACCGGTGAGTCGGTCGGGAACGAACCGGTAGAGGTTGATGTCGAGGTCCGACTTCCCGTCCGCCCATATCTCGAACAGGGGGCGACGGGTTTCCCCGTACTGCGCGATCGTCTCGGGCGTGAGTTCGTCGAGGTCGACGCGGCGGAGCGTCCCGACCCCGACGACGCTGCCGTACTCGTCGCCGTCCTCGTCGTACACCACGATCCGAGCCTGCGGGCTCGACCCGAGGAACTCTCGCTTCTCGCTGTCCGGCGTCGACACCAGCCGGAGGAAGGCGTCCCGCGATTCCGTGTCGAAGCCGTACGAGATGGGGATCGCGTACGGTGTCTCCTCGCGCGCGAGCGAGAGCACGCCGGTCTCGTGTCGGGACAGGAACGCGTCGACCTCCGCGGCGGACATCTCGACCTCGCTGTTCGTCGCCATACGCACCATCTCTTCGCACGCCGGGATAAAGGATACGAGACGAGCGAGCGATCGGGAGTCGACAGGCGACCGGACGACGGAGGGACGGCGAAGAGACGGCGACTGAGCGCGCGGTTAAACTACGCTGGAGGGGGATCCGCCATGTCTCCCTCGGTGACGGGCGCGCCGCAGACGACACAGCCCACGTCGAGCAGCGTCGCCCGCATCGGGTCGTCCACCTCTATCGACCGACGACACTCCGGGCAGACGAAGGTGTGCGTTCGTGGACTCGTCATGGGCGAAATTACGGTACAGACACTCATGAAGGATGACTCGGATTCCTGTCGGTTCAGAATCTGGTCCGCGCAGGATCTGGTCCGCGTGGGATTCGAACGGCGAGGAATTCGATCCGCTCACGGGGCGGATCCCCCGCGGCCCGCTCAGTCGAGGAGCGTCGAGAGCAGCTTCCGCTGTGCGGCCGCCATGTGCTCCGAGAACGTCGACCGGTCGATGCCGAGCAACTCGGCGACCTCGCCGGCGTTCGCCCCCTTCGGATGGTCGAAGTAGCCGGCCTCGTACGCGGCCGTGAGCACCTCCCGCTGGCGCTCGGTCAGGTCGCTCCGGTCGACGGTGACGAGGTCGGACTCCTCCGGTGTCGATGACGACTGGAGCAGCCGCAACACCTGCATGTCCGCGCAGGACTCCCGAAACGCGTCGAGCACCGACCGGAGCGTCGGGAGATCCGTGGCGTGGAAGGTGACGAGTAATCGCCCGTCGCGGATGGTGGTCTCAGCGACGGGCACCCCGTGACGATCGAGCACGGAGAACGGCGAATCGTCCGCACACGGCGTCTCGAATCGGTAGGCGGCCTTTGCGCCGTAGTCGAACACCACGTCGACGCACTCGGGGACCGGCAGGTCAGCGTCGGCGACGAATTCGAGGACGACCGATCCCGAATCGCCGTTCGGACCGCTGCGTGCAACACTGTAGATCGGTCTCGATCCGTCGACGATTCCGTCGAAAGGCGACGGAGACCCCGTCGGGAGCGAGACTTCCGCCCTAATGCCGGATCCCATCTGCATCCGTTCGTATCCGCGGCCGGGCAAAACGTTGACGCCGTTGGCGCGGGAGCGGCACGGGAGCAGTAGTGAACTACCCCACCCTACTCGCTCACCGCTGACGCGGTTCGCTCCTTGAGGGTGGGGCTTCCTGTTTCCACGACGTGCTTTGCAGACACCGAATTGGTGTCCGTAGGGAGCGCAGTCTCCACAGGCGTTGATTCGGAGTGTCCCACTCCTATGTCTTCGAGACCGCGAGAAAGGATGTTCCACGCCGCGTTCGCGTCCCTGTCCGCCTCGAACCTACACGACGGGCACGAGTGTTCACGGACCCACAGCGGCTTATCCGTCTTGACACCGCAGGACGCGCACTCTTTCGTCGTGTCTTTTGGGTCAACTGCGACGAAGTACGTCCCTTCGCGCTCGCACTTGTATTGAAGCATCCGCAAGAACGTTCCCCACGCCGCTCCTGCCCGGTTGCGCGAGTTACCCGGCAGTTCGACCAAGCCCTTCGCGTCCAAGTCTTCAACCGCCACGAGGTCGTACTCGCAGGCGTAGTAGTTCGACAACTTGTGAAGGAAGTCCCGACGCTTCCGCTTGAGGTCGGCGTGACGTTCGGCAACAACCTGCCGTTGTTTCTTCCAATTCGCAGAGTTGTGTTCCTTCCGCGTGAGGTCGCGTTGTGCGCGTTCGAGTCGCTCACGTTCCTCGCTGAAGTCGGGACTCTCGATGGCGTACCCATCGGTGTCGTGGGCGTACTTGAGGATTCCCACGTCGATGCCGACGACCCGCTCGGGATTCTCCGACTTCTCTGATGTATCCTCGTCCACGTCGATGCCGAACGTGGCATACCACTCGCCCGTGGGTTCGCGTTTGACCGCGACCTGTTTGATGGTCGCGTTCTCGGGGATGTCTCGGTGGAGGTGAATCGGGATCTCGCCGATCTTGCTCAACCACAACGTGGGCCGACCACTCGTATTCTTGAGTTCGAAGCCGGACTGGTTGTAGGTGAGCGACCGATACTCCCGAGGTGGTTTCCACTTGAGCATTCCCACGGTGCGTCCATTCTCCTTCTGTGCTTTGAGCGTGGAGAGGTTGTCGTAGAGGCGCTTGACGACCATCTGGAGAACTTTCGAGTGGACATCTCCGAGGTCGTTCCACCACGATTTGAGGTTGGGGAGTCGCCCCTGCACCTCGTAGCGGGCGGGGATGTCGTCTGCCTCGTTGAGCTGGTGGAGGACGTGGTTGTAGAGTTGCCTACAAGTATCGACGTGGTACAGAAGCTCCTCTTCGAGGGCTTCTGGCGGGTTGAGTCGATACTTGTAGTTGTAGTGCATGGGCTATTCGTCTGGGTCGGGGTCGGAGATGCGGACGACTTTCACGTCGGCTCCGCGCCAGCGTTTGGGGACGATGACGTGGGCACTGTTCCCCGAAGGTTTTGCGGTTCCGTCGAGGACTTCTTCTCCTTCAATTTCAAACCTATCCATCATCGACGTATAGACTTTGGATAGACATAAAGGTGGGGGTGGCCTGTGGGCCGAGCGGCGAACGTGTTTGAGGATCGTGCGGCGCTGTATCCCCTCCCTACTGCGCTACTCGGTCGCTTTGCTCCCTGCGTTGCTCCTTGAGGAAGGGGACTTAGCGCCTAATTCCAGTTAAATCGGCGGGGGAGCGCCGCGGGAGCGGAACCCGATCCCGGCCGCTGCCGGCCGATTACTTATAAAACACCCCCTATATGCAGGGCCGGTGTTGGGGTGGGTGGAGTCGGTACCTCCATCCATGAAGCGAAACGAGCGGCGGGCGACCAGTACGACGGCGACGACCGATACGACGACGGCAACCGAGGGGGACGAGATCCTCGATGAACTGTTCGACCTCCTCTCCGACGCGGACTGCCGAGCGATCCTCGGCGTCGCCGACACAGCCATGACGACGAGCGAGCTCGCTGATGCCTGCGACATCGCGCTCTCGACCGCCTACCGCAAGGTCGAGCGGCTGAGCGAGACGCCGCTTTTGATCGAGGGCGTCCGGTTCGATCCGGACGGGGACCACGCCGCGGAATACGCGCGCGGAGTCACCGACGCGGCGGTCGAGCTCACCGACGACGGCGTCTCGCTTACCATGGAGGGATCGACGGCGACGGACCGCGTGTCCGCCGCCTTCGAGACGACGAGCGTCTCGGCGGACTGATCCGTCGGTTCGGATTCAGTTCTGATAATCCGGTAAACAGCCTTATTATTCCGTACAGACCCCGATTCGGTATGTGTGACCGGCCGGACCCAGCGACCCTCCTCGACCTCGCGCAGGACAAGGTCGTGGTCCTCGATGCGAGCGGGGTCTACCAATACCTCAACGCGGCCGTCGTCGACCTCCTCGGATTCGACCCCGACGAGCTGGTCGGCACGGACGCGTTCGCCCTCGTCCACCCCGAGGACGAGCGCTGGCTCCGCGGCGCGTTCGACGCGATCGTCGCCGGCGAGCGCGAGACGACCGACCCATTGGAGTTCCGCTACGGCACCGCCGACGACGAGTGGGTCTGGCTCCGAACGACGGTTCACGTGCCCGACGAGACCGGCGTCGACGGATACGTGTTGACCTCGCGGGACGTCACGCAGGAGGTCGAATCGCGGCGGCGGCTGGAGACGATCACGTCCGCCTCCTCCGACGTGTTCTGGATGTTCTCGGCCGACTGGAGCGAGCTGCTGTTCGTCAACGACGCCGTCGAAAGCGTGTTCGACGTGTCGGCCGCGGAGCTCGAACGCCGACCGCGGCGGTTCCTCGATCGGGTCCATCCCGACGATCGCCCGTACGTCGAGCGGGCGATGGAGCGGCTCTCGAGCGGCGAGTCGACGTTTCTCGATTATCGCCTCGGAGCGGGAGACGGCCCGACGAAGTGGGTCCGCGTGCCCGGCGAGCCGGTGACGGAGAACGGGGAGGTCGTCTCGGTCGCCGGCTTCGCCCGCGACGTCACCGAGGAGTACCGACGGGAACGACAGCTCGCGGTGATGGACAACCTGCTCCGGCACACGATCCGCAACGACATGAACGTCGTCGACGGGACCGCGGAGCGGATCGCCGACCGCGTCGCGGCGGCGGAGGACGAGGAGGTATCCGCCCTCGTCGACGAGATCAGCGAACACGCGGAGACCATCCGTCGAGTGGCCCGAGAGCTGTTGACGACCGCGGAGAAGCAGCGCGGCGTGATCGACCTGCTCCGCCAGCGCGGATCGCCTCACCCCATCGAGATCGAACCCGTCGTCGAGACCGCCGTCGACATGGCGGTCGACGATCTCGACGCCGCGAATCCGGAGGGAGACGCAGACCCGCCAGCTCCCGAGGTATCCGTCTCGTGCCGGTCGGACGTTCTCGCCTTCACCCATCCGGAACTAGACTACGCGATCGCCGAACTGGTGGCGAACGGCCTCGAACACGCCGAATCGACACCCGTCGTTCGGGTGACGGTCACGGAGTCAGCCGAGGTCGTCGAGATATCGATCCGCGACAACTGCTCACCGATTCCGCCAGAAGAGCGCTCGGCGATCACCGACCGGTGGGAGATGGACGACCTCCACCACACCGAGGGGATGGGACTGTGGCTCGTCTACTGGATCGCCGACCGCTCCGGCGGCGATCTTTCGTTCGACACTCACGACGACGGGAACGTCGTAACGCTCACCGTCCCGAACGCCAAGAGCGATGAGGGGGCGAGCGGCGACGAAGCGCCGATCGGCGACGAAGCGGCGATCGATCGGCCGCCCAGAACGTCGACGGGGCGGGGCGAGGGGAAATCCAACTGAAGCGCGAGAGAATACGCGGATCGGAAATTTATCGGAGACACGAGACGAGAGACGTCGCCCGGGCGCGGATCGTCCCGATCGGTCGTTCATTATTGACTCGGCTCCTGAAAATCCTCCCACCGATCTTAAGCCGCGGGTGCGCGTAGGTTAGCGGTGATGGGTACGCTCAACGAGCTGTTCGACCCGGATCGGGTCGCCGTCGTCGGCGCGACGTCGCGCGAGGGGGCCGTCGGTCGGGCCGTCACGTCGAACCTGCTCGACGACTTCGACGGCGACACCGTTCCCGTCAACCCGAACTACGACGAGGTGCTCGGGACGCCCTGTGTCGACGAGGTCGCCGACGCGGACGCCGACGTCGCCGTCGTCGTCGTCCCGCCCTCGATCGTGTTGGACGCGATCGAGGCGTGCGGCGCGGCCGGCGTCCGCAACGTCGTCGTGATCACGGCGGGATTCGGCGAGACGGGGGAGGACGGGGCGGCGAGGGAGCGACGCCTCGCGGAGATAGCCGACGAGTACGACCTCAGCCTCGTCGGCCCTAACAGCCTGGGGATCATGTCGACGCCCTCGGGGCTAAACGCGACGTTCGGCCCGGAGAACGCGCTCCGTGGCGGGCTCTCTTTTATGAGCCAGTCCGGCGCGTTCGTCACCGCGGTCCTCGACTGGGCCAACGACAACGGGATCGGCTTCAAGGACGTCGTCTCGCTCGGGAACAAGGCCGTCCTGGACGAGACGGACTTCGTCGACCACTGGGGCGACGACGACGAGACCGACGTGATCATCGGCTACCTGGAAGGGATCGAGGACGGCCGGCAGTTCATCGAAACCGCACGCGAGACCGCACGGGACACCCCGATCGTCGCGGTGAAGTCCGGGCGGACGAGCGCCGGCGCGCAGGCCGCCTCCTCGCACACCGGGACGCTCGCCGGCTCCGACGAGGCGTACGAGGCCGGTCTCGATCAGGCGGGCGTCATCCGCGCCGAGTCGGTCGACGAGCTGTTCGACTCGGCGGGCATCCTCGGGAGCCAACCGCTGCCCGACACCGACAGCGTCGCGATCGTCACGAACGCCGGCGGCCCCGGCGTGATGGCCACCGACGCCGTCGGCGACGCGGATCTCGAGATGGCGTCGTTCACTCGCGAGACGAGCGACGCACTGGCCGAGTCGATGCCGGCGGAGGCGAACATCCACAATCCCGTCGACGTGATCGGCGACGCCGACGTGGAGCGGTTCCGCGAGGCGCTGGAGATCACCGTCGCCGACGACAACGTCGGGGCCGCGCTGGTGTTGGCCGCGCCGACCGCGACGATCGAATTCGACGACCTCGCGGAGGCGATCACCGACGTGAGCGACGAGATGGACGCCCCCGTCGCCGCCTGTCTGATGGGCGGCGACCGAACTCGGAAACCGAAACGGCGGCTCCAGGCGAAGGGGATCCCCTGTTACTTCGACCCCGCTCGCGGGATCGAGAGCCTCGCGACGCTCGCGGAGTACCGCGACGTCAAGGAGCGAGAGTACGCCGAGCCGATGTCCTTCGACGTCGACCGCGAGCGCGCCCGCGAGATCCTCGGAACGGTGCGCGAGCGCGACGACAACCGTCTCGGCGTCGAGGCAATGGAACTGCTCGACGCGTACGGCATTCCGACGCCCGCCGGCGAGATCGTCGACAGTCCCGAGCGCGCACGAGCGGTCGCCGCCGAGATCGACGGCGACGTGGTGATGAAGATCGTCTCGCCGGACATCCTGCACAAGTCCGACATCGGCGGCGTCGCCGTCGGCGTCGCAGACGCGGACGTGGCGGACACCTACGAGGACCTCATCACTCGCGCGAGAAACTACCAGCCGGACGCGACCGTCCTCGGCGTGCAGGTCCAGGAGATGGTCGATCTGGACGCCGGCGTCGAGACGATCGTCGGCATGAACCGCGACCCGCAGTTCGGCCCGCTACTGATGTTCGGGCTCGGCGGTATCTTCGTGGAGGTGATGGAAGACACCACCTTCCGCGTCGCGCCCGTCTCGGAGCCGGAGGCCAGAGAGATGACCGAGGAGATCCAGTCGGCTCCCCTGCTGCGGGGGGCTCGCGGCCGAGACCCCGTCGACGTCGACGCCGTCGTCGACGCGATCGGTCGGCTCTCCCAGCTCGTCACCGACTTCCCCGCGGTAGTGGAACTCGACATCAATCCCCTCGTCGCACTGCCCGATGATGACGGCGGCACGAACGCCGCCGCCGTCGACGTGAGACTTACGGTTGACCCGGAGGAACTCGACCCATGACAGACACACCCACGACACTCGTCACCGCGACCGGAGACAGCGCCGGGAAGACGGCGATCACCGTCGCGCTCGCGCGACTGGCCGCCGACCGCGACCGCAGCGTCGGCTACATGAAACCGAAGGGGACGCGGCTCCAGTCGAACGTCGGCAAGACGCTCGATCAGGACCCCATGCTCGCCCGCGAAGTGCTCGGTCTGGACGCCGAGATGCACCAGATGGAGCCCGTGGTCTACTCGCCGACGTTCGTCGAGGGCGCAATTCGAGGTACCGAAGACATCGGCGCTCTCCACGACCGGATCCGCGAGGAGTACGAGGAGCTCGCCGCCGACCGCGATCAGATGTTCGTCGAGGGCGGCGGGAGCTGGACCACCGGCGGCGTCGTCGACCTCACCGACGTCGACGTCGCGGAGCTGCTCGACGCGCGCGTCGTCCTCGTCGCCGAGTACGGCTCGCCGAACGACCTCGACGACGTGCTGGCGGCCGCCGACGCGTTCGGCGACCGCCTCGCCGGCGTCGTGTTCAACAAGGTCTCCGACGACGCCTTCAAATCGCTCGATCAGGACGGGATCCCGTTCCTCGAATCGAAGGGAATCACCGTGTTCGGGGCGATCCCGCACGAGAAGGAGCTCGCGGGCGTCACGGTCGGCGAACTTGCCGACGAACTGGGTGCGGATCTGCTCACCGACGCGCCGACCGACGCCTTCGTCGAGCGCTTCCTCGTGGGGGCGATGGGCGGTGACGAGGCGCTCCGCCACTTCCGGCGCGCTCGCGACGCCGCGGTCATCACCGGCGGCGACCGCGCCGACGTGCAGGCCGCGGCGCTCGACGCCTCCGGCGTCGCGTGCCTCGTCTTGACCGGAGGGCACCGTCCGTCCGGGGCGGTGCTCGGGAAGGCGGCCGAGGCGGGCAAGCCGGTCCTCGCGGTGAACACCGACACGGTCACCGCGATCGACCGCGCCGAGGGCGTCGTCCGGGGCGGCCGCACCCGCGATGCGCGCACCGTCTCGCGGATGGCGGAGCTGCTCGACGCGCACGCCGACGTCGACGCGCTCATCTGAGACGACGCTGAGTCGACGCACGCGGCTGAGGTGGTCGCGGAGTCGCGGGGGCGCGCGGCCCCGTCACACCGGGTGTCGGAGGCGAACGTCTGACATACTGTTTTGAGGGTGGACGCCATAGACCGCGTATGACCAGTCTCTCGGAGGCGTACGGCGGACGGGGACGCTCCGAGGTCGACCCGCGTCGCCTGTCGCTCGGCGTGGGCTCGTTCGTCGCCGGAACGCTGCTGCTCGTCGCCGGAATCCTCGTGGCCGCGGAGGTGCTCCTTCCCGGAGGGTACGGCTCCGGCGCGGCGAGACGGCTCGGCGGCGTGCTCGGCGGCGTGGGCGTCCCCCTGCTTTTGATCGGCGTGATGACCGTACTTCCGGCGGATCGAAGCACCCGCGCGACCGCGCTGATCGGCGCGGCCGTCATGTGCCTCGGCGTCGCGCTGTTCGCGCACGCCTACCCGTACCAGTGGGTCGGCGGTCCGCGCCCGGAGCTGACGGACCTCACGCTGCCGACCGCGGGGCTGTACTTCCTCGGTGCCGCGACGACGCTCTGGAGCGTGTTCGTCGGCGTCGCCAACTTCAAGACCCGAAACGATCCCGGCGGAACCGTCACGATGGAGGTGACCCACAAGGGGGAGACGAAAATCATCGAGGTCGGGCGCGATCAGCTCGACGGGATGGGCGGCGTCGGCCTGCTCGGCGGCACCCCCGACGGCGAGGTCGAGACGCAGACCAACCGGCCGAACTCCTCGAGAGAGGGCACGAGCGGATCCGGATCGGCCGGAAACGGGCCGCGGACGGAACGCTCGCCACCGACCGGCGGATCGCAGTCTGCCGGCGGGGCGGGCCCCGGAAGCGTCGCGAACGGACCGGGCGTCGGATCCGCGGGCGTGAGCGACGGCGGGAACACGACCGCCGACATCACGTCTCCCCTCGACGCTCCCGGGGGATCAACCTCAACCGGTCGGGCCGGTCGGAGCAGCCCGTCGTCCCGCTCCGACCCGTCGTCCTCCGGGCCGTCTCCCACCGATCCGACGCGCCCATCGGCCGAGGCGTCCGCTCGCGACGGTCCCGGCGACACCTACTGCGGGAACTGCGCGCAGTTCGATTACGTCCGCACGGACGACGGGATGCAGCCGTACTGCGGGCACTACGACGAGCTGATGGACGACATGGACGCCTGTGAGGAGTGGACGCCGCGATAGATCCCCCTCCGTTTCTCCTCGAACGTTTTTCGCCGATCACGCCGGTTCCGCGGACGGGAGCTGCGACTCCGCGACGGCGAACGCGAGCGTGCTCAACACGGCGGTGAGCGTTCCGGCCGCGAGCGCCATCGCGAGGTCCGGCAAGCCGAGCGACGTCACGCCCGGCGCGGCCGGGAGGAAGAATCCGGAGACCGCGTAGAGCACGACGGCGATGGATAGGACGTAGAACGGGGCGTTGAGGTACCGCCACCGGAACCGACCCGCGAGGTACTCGTCGGTTATCTGTCCGAGGCTGGAGGTGATCCCGGCGACGGCGAGCCATTGGACGAAGCCGTGAACGAACGCGGCGATGCCGAGTCCGGTCGTTACCTCGGCGTTCTGAACGGCCGTGACGGTCTCGACGGTGTCGAGCCCCTGGACCGCCCCGACGACGATCAGCGCCAGCGCGACGACGTAGGTGACGAGCGTCACGCGCCCGGTGTAGAGGACGTTACGGACGGTCGCCGCGGTTCGGTCGACGGAGTCCTCCAGGCCGAGCCCCCGGAACAGCGAGTAGAGCCCCACGAATCCCGAGAGGATCCCGAGTACGGCGGCACCCGCGACGTCGAACAGGTTCGCGACGACGACCAGCGGGTAGATGAGGAGGAGCACCCCGAGCGGAACGAGGATGGTGCCGCGGGTCTCCGGGTCGGCGAGCACCTGCTTGATCGTGTAGTAGAGCGATTCGAGGTCCTGTGCCTGCCGGACGACGACGCGGCGCATCCCGTCGATCGGCATCCGCGAGCGGATCACCGGAAGCACCGACTCGTCCTGTGCGCCGTCGGTGATGACGACCGCGGACACCTCTTCGCCGGTCGACAGCTCCGCGAGGACGCGGTCGACCTCCTTGCCGACCGCCCGGTTCGCCTTCACGTCGGAGCCGTCGACGCCGGTGACCGCGGCGACCTCGACCGCCTCGCCGTCGGCCGCAAGCTCGTCGTGGACGTTCACGCCCTGAAACAGCACGTTCACGTCGGAGTCCTCCGGGTCGGCGGTCGCGAGCGCGACCGCGGCCTCGGTGACGTCGGGGGCACCGATGACCGGAGTGGGAATTCCCGTCTTGCGGCCGAGGTCGTCGTCGAGATCGACGCAGAGGACGAGCAGCATTACGGGGAACTACGCGACTGGTCGGCATAGGCTTTCGGCTCGCGGCGGCCCCGGCGGACAGGTGGAACGAGGCTCGGGAGGTCGGGCGGGCATCGCTCGAATCGTCGGACGGGCACCGCTCGAATCGTCGAACGGGCGGGCACGCGCTCGCGTTTCGAATCGTGTTCGTGGCGATGCCACAGCGGCTCCGTGACAACGTATCTCCCGGGTGAGAGCGCTTCGGACGCTTTTTCAAGCCGGAGCCGGTATTACCGCGTAGATGATCTCCAAGGGCTGTGAACAGTGCGCCAAGGGCGGCAAGATGGTGCTTTTCGTCTACGGCTACTGCGACCAGCGGGACTGCTTCTACTGCCCTCTCGGAGAGAACCGGAAGAACGTCACCGACGTGTACGCCAACGAGCGCAAGGTCGAGTCCGACGAGGACGTGATCGCCGAGGCCAAGCGCATGAGCGCGCTCGGCACCTCGATCACCGGCGGCGAGCCGCAAGAGGCGATGGCGAAGACGACCCGGTACCTCGAACTGCTCAAAGACGAGTTCGGCGAGGACCACCACACCCACCTCTACACCGGGATCACGGGCGGCCGCGAGAACATGCGCCGCCTGAGCGAGGCGGGACTCGACGAGATCCGCTTTCACCCACCGGTGGAACTGTGGGGCGACATGCACGGGACCGAGTGGGAGGACATTCTGTACATCGCCCGCGAGGAGGGGCTCACGCCGGCCTTCGAGATCCCCGGCATCCGCGCGGAACCAGAGTTCCTGGAGTTCTTGGACGAGGGAGCCGCCGAGTTCTGCAACATCAACGAGTTCGAGATGAGCGACGGGAACTACCGCCGGATGCAGGAGGAGGGATTCGAACTGCAGGAGGACCACATGTCCGCCGTCGAGGGGTCGAAGGACGACGCGCTCGTCTCCGAGATGGCGAGCCACGAGAAGGTGTACTTCTGTACGTCCGTGTTCAAGGACGCCGCGCAACACCGAAACCGTCTGAAGCGGATGGCCAAGAACATCCGTCGCGCGTTCGACGAGGTGACCGACGACGGTACCCTCGTCTACGGGAAGGCCTCCGTCGACGCCGATCGATTCGAGGCGCTCGGCGTCCCCGAGGAGTTCTACACCGTCAAGTCGGAACACGTCGAGATTGCGTGGTGGCTCTTAGAGGAGATGGTCGAAGACGGCGACCTCGACGAGGGCGAGATCGTCGAGCAGTACCCGACCGTGAACGGCACCGTCGTCGAGCGGACGCCGGTCGCGTAGTCTCTCGTCGTTCCTTCCGTTTGGAGTCTCGCCTCGTCGCCCTTCGCGTTCGTTTCACGTCGCACCGTACTCAGTAGTCAGTTCTCAGCTCTCAGCTCTCAGTTCTCAGCTCTCAGTTCTCAGCTCAAATATTGGGAAGAGACTACGTACCATACTTATGGGGGATCGGTCCGTATATCCGCACATGGCCTCCGAAGAACCCGTATTCGCCGACGTGAGCATCGGACAACCGGTGTATGACGCGGAGGGCGAGAAGCTCGGGACGGTCCGGGGCGTCGACGACGACGGCTTCTACGTCTCGTCGCCGGCGGGCTCGGAGCCAATGCCGCTCACCGACGCGCGCGACGTGTTCGGGACCGCCTACGTGATGTGGCGGTGCTGGGAGTGCGGTGAGATGGGCGAAATCGGTGGTGAACTCCCGGCTAACTGTCCAAACTGTGACGCGCCGCGGGAGGAGTTGTACTACTGGGCCGAGGACTGAGCGGAGCGTTCGCGAAGGAACCGCGACGCCGGCGGCCGGTACCGCAGCGTGGATCGCCGCCCAGTCGTCGGATTCACCCGCGCCTACAGCCGCAGATATTCTCCTTGCATCCGTGTGACGGTCGCAGCTCCGCGGTCGAGATCGGTCGAGGGCGGACGTTGGCGGGAAACCGGAACAAGACATATATATCTGCGTGCCATTCACTAACATGCATGTCTAGTAGTGCACCCAGCTCGGACGACGACGTGCTCGACGAGTTCCTGTCCGATCGCGGCCACGAGACAGAAATCGTACGCTGGGAGCGATCCTATAACAAGCTTCAGTGTCCGGAGTGTGGTGCACTCCATCCCGAAGGAACCGCGCGCTGTGGCGTCTGCGACTGGCGTCCAACCTGACGACGAGGACGGCGCACGACCGATTAGCGAGTTTCTTTCGATCGATTTGGCCGGCAGTATTATATATCATTAATAGAGAGTCACGACTATGCCGACCTGCCAGAACTGCGGTTCGTTCGTCACGACGGATTACGTTCGGGTGTTCACCCCGAACGAGGTCGACCGTCCCCGCGTCTGCCCCGCCTGTGAGGATCTCGTCCGCGACGGTGCCGACGTCCGCGAGGCCCGCGCAACACGAAGTAACTGAGCTACTGAGCGCACCGGCGTCCGACGAGCGCGGAACGCCCAACCGGGTGTTTCGTCCGGAGCGCCCCCGAGCCACGGCGTTTAAGGAGAACCGGGATCTGGAGTATACAATGACCGATCCCACGGTGACGCGACTGTTCGGCGGTCCGGGCAGCGGGAAGACCACGGCGCTTCTGGACCGCGTCGAGGGGATCCTCGAAGACGAGGGTACCGACGTCCGCGACGTCCTCGTCGTCTCGTACACGCGAGCGGCCGCCGCGGAGATCCGCGAGCGACTCGCCGAGCGACTCGACGTCTCCCCGCGGAGCCTCCAGGGGAACGTCTCCACCATGCACGCGAAAGCGTACGAACTGCTCGACCTCTCCCGCAACGACGTCGTCGGCGACGACGACAAGGAGGCGTTCTGCGAGGATTACGGTATCGAGTTCGAGGACCAGCACGGCGGCGCGGGCCGCCGAACCGCCCGATCGACGACGATCGGGAACAAGATCATCGCCACCTCCCAGTGGCTTCAGCGCACGGAGCGCGACGTGGCCGACTGGTACGACGTCCCCTTCCAGTGGAACGTCGAGGAGGTCCGGCTCCCGCCGGAGGAGGACCCGAACGCCCAGCAGGGGAACAAGTACACCCCCACGTGGCCCTCCGACGACGACCGGATCGACATCCCCGACACGATCCGAGCGTGGCGGGGCTACAAGGGAGACAACGGCCTCGTCGGCTTCGCGGACATGCTCGAACGCGTCGCGCAGCGCTCGCTCGTGCCGAACGTCGAGTACCTGATCATCGACGAGTTCCAGGACATCACGACGCTGCAGTACAACGTCTTCGAGGAGTGGCGGCCGCACATGAAGAAGGTCCTCATCGCCGGCGACGACGACCAGGTCGTGTACGCGTGGCAAGGTGCGGACCCCGACCTCCTGCTCGACACCGACGTCGACGAGGACGTCGTCCTCCCGAACTCCTACCGGCTCCCCTCCGAGATTCTCAACGTCGTCAACGCGGAGATCCGTCACATCGACAAGCGACAGGAGAAGGACCTCCACCCGCGCAAAGAGGGCGGTGCCGTCGAGGCGATCGAATCGCCCTCGATGATCGAGCTCGTTCGGAACGTCCGGTACACCGTCGACGACGACGAGGGGAGCGTGATGTGCCTGTTCCGCGCGCGCTACCAGATGTTCGATTTCATCGACGAGTTCATCGACCACGGCATCCCCTTCACGATGTTAACCGACGGGCGGATGTGGACCGATCGCGTACAGGACTACGTCAGCGCCATCGAGAAGACCGACGAAGGCGATCCCGTCACCGGCCTCGAAGCCCGGAGACTCGCCGATATGCTCCAGGACTCCGCGTTCGGGACCCACGATCGCGACGAGTTCTACGACTTCCTCGACGACCGCGAGGAGGACGCGGACGCGGACGACATCTCCCTGATCGAGGTGACGACCGACGAGCTCGACGAGTTCATCCCCTTCATGCCGGACGCCGCGAGCGCCGACGACATGGTCCGAAAGGTGACGAGCTTCCAGCGGAAGTCGATGGGCGCGTACTTCGACGGCGACTACGAGGGGATGGATCCGACTCGCGTCCGCGTCGGCACCATCCACTCCGCGAAGGGTCGCGAGGCCGACCACGTGTTCGTCGCGACCGACCTCACGGAGAAGGTCGTCGAGCAGATGGCGGCCTCCATCGAGGACCCGACGGACGTCGACGGCGTCGAGGAGTTCACCAAGTCGACGAGCCCCGTTCCCGTTCTCACGGACAACGAACGGCGCGTCTTCTACGTCGGAATGTCCCGCGCCCGCGAGCGGCTCGTGATCATGGAGAGCCTGATAAGCGGTGCGCCGACGCTCCCGATCAGCGTCCTGCTATTCAACGAACTCCGCGACGAGCCCGCACAGGAGCTGATCGAGGAAGTCCAGGCCGAGCTGGCGGTCCCCGAACCCGAGCCGTGAGCGACGGGTGCGACGGTCGAGGAAAGGGCGACTGCGGGGACGGAACCCCGAAGCACGATCCGGCCGATGGGGCCCCACTCCGCACCGATCTCACCCCGATCATCGGGGCGATCGCGGAGGCTGGCGCGGACGCCTTCGTGGCGGTCGGCGACCGCTTCGACGACGGTCTCCGCTACCTCACGCGGTTTTGTGGCCCCGATCGCGCCTACGCGCTGGTCGTGGTCCCGGTCGACGACTTCGCGGGTCGCGCCGTCCTCTGTGCGCCGTCGCTGTTCCGCGAGCAGGCGGAACGCGATTTCGTCGCGAGCGCGCGCACTCGAACCGACGACCGCGACTTCCACGACGGGGTCGTCCGCGAAGTCCGAACCGACGGCGTCGGCGATCACGCGGGGGAGCGCGCAGCGGCCGTCGTGTGTGACTTGCTCGCCGACAGCGACCGTGACGGCGACCGCGACGGGGCCGCCGAGAGCGACGGCGACCGAACCCTCCTCGTTCCGCCGTCGATCCCGCACGACGCGGCGGTGTACCTCGAACGCGCCGGCAACGACCTCTCCTCGACCGACGCCGTCGAGACGGCTCGCGAGCGGAAGACTGACGCCGAGATCGACCGGCTCCGACGGGTCCAGCGCGCGGCCGTCGCGGGAACGGCGCGCGCCGAGACCGTGTTGGCCGAAAGCGAGGTCGGTGAAGCGGAGCCCGCCGGGGAGACGGACGCGGGACGCCGACCCGCCCTTCGCTGGAACGGCGGCCGTCTCACCACCGAACGGCTTCGGCGCGAGGTGAACGCGGTTCTCGCCGCCCGCGGCGTCGGCGACGCGGGCGACACCGTGATCGGCTCGGGGCCGTCGGCCGCCGACCTCCACTTCGTCGGCGACGTCCCGATCCGCGCCGGGGAGACGGTGCTTCTCGACGTCTCGCCGCGGGGGCCGGACGGCTACCGCGGCGATCTGACTCGAACGTTCGTCGTCGACGGCGACGGCGGCTGGGAGCGGCGAGCGTCCGTCGCGGTCGAGTCGGCCCGCGAAGCAGCGCTCGCTGAGATCGAACCGGGTGCGACCGCCGCGCGCGTTCACGGCGAGGCCGCCGCCGAACTGGCCGCGTACGGATTCGACCCGAACGCCGGGGAGGGCGGAGTCGGCTTCACTCACGACACCGGTCACGGCGTGGGCGTGAGCCTCCACGAGTGGCCGTCGCTGTCGGGCGGAGCCGAACTTCGACCGGGGACCGCGGTCGCAATCGAACCGGGCGTCTCCGACCCGAACGTCGGCGGGGTTCGAGTGGCGGACCTCGTCGTCGTCACGGAAGACGGGTACGAGGTCCTTGCGGAGTACCCGATCGGGATCGTCCCGCGAACGCGGTAGCCCGCCCTTCGCCGCCGATCACCTTCTTCGAGGCGTCGCTCACGATCATCTCCCCCGACGCGTCGCTCACGAGCACTTTTCGGGGGCATCGTCCGCAGTCATTCCTCAGGAGCATCGCCCGACGTCGAGTCGGCCGACTCTCGATCGGCCGCACTCCCGCCGCGGAGCTGCCGCGGAAGCAGCCCCGAGACGAGTCCGCGGAGGATCCGTCCGGGATCGAGGAAGTACTGCGGGAGCACGACCATCGCGGCGGCGACGACGAGCAGCGCGGCACCGAGAGCGATTTCACCGGCGGCCACTCGGATCACGGCGTAGTTCGCGAGCGGTAACGCGAAGACGAGCGTCGCCGCCAGTCCGATCATATCCAGCAGCCCGAGTCTCATTGGGCGAGCGTTGGCCCCCGAAGGGCAAAAGGAGCGCGACGGCGACCGCCGCGCCGGTGGGCTTCGCCGACGGACGAACACCGAACCGATATGTGTCGCGCGCACCCAGTTCGGATATGTTCACCGGCATCGTCGAGGAGATCGGCGAAGTCCGTTCTCGGACCGAAACCGAGGACGGGCTTCGCCTGCAGATCGGCGTCGACGGGTTCGACGACCTCCACCACGGTCAGTCGATAAGCGTCAGCGGCGTCTGTCTGACCGTCGAGGAGTACGGGCCGATCGATGATACGGAAGCGACCGACGACCAGAAAGCGACCGACAGCTCGGAGGGCGTCTGGTTCGAGGTGTTTCTCGCGAGCGAGACCGTCGCCAAGACGTACCTCGGCGACCTCCGCGAGGGCGACGCGGTCAACGTCGAGCGTGCGATGCCCGCAGACGGGCGGTTCGACGGCCACGTCGTGCAGGGTCACGTCGACACCGTCACGGAGGTGGCGGCGATCGAGCGGATCGGGGAGGACTGGCGGTTCACGTTCGTCATCCCCGAGGGTCACGCCGACTACCTCGTCGACAAGGGATCGGTGACGCTCGACGGGATCTCGTTGACGATCGCCGAGAAGCGGGCGGACGAGTTCGACGTCGCGATCATCCCGACCACCCGCGACCTGACCACGCTCTCCGAGAAGTCCGCCGGCGATCCGGTTCACCTGGAGGTGGACGTGATCGCGAAGTACGTCGAGAACATGATGGACGGGTACGTCTAGGGTTTTCGTTTGAGAGGAGAGGACGGCATCGGGTTGGTTCTCGATCGCGTTGATCCCACCAGAATTACCGGTGAAACAGCTAGCAGATAGAGCGTTCGAATTGACCGATCCCGGGAGTGGGGATCGCAGACCGCCGCCGGCGACGTGATATTTAAACGGACGAGCGCGACAGCGACGGCTACTTATAAATGAACGAGGCTGTCGGCGCGCCTCTGAGCGCCCGGCAGGGCGCGAGTAGGGAGGGACCGAAGGTCCCTCTGACAGCCGGCGGCGAAGCCGCCGGCGAGAGCCCGCGAGGGAGCCCGCGGCCGCTTATAAGCGGCCGCGGCGAGGTTGGGGAGGTGTGAGGTGCAGTGCTGTGCGGGGTGGGGCTCAAAGGGGCAGTCGCCGGCGGCTCTGCCGCCGGCTGCCAGAGGCGCTCCGCGCCTCGCGGCTGGGGCTTTGTGAGTGTTCACCGCACCGTCAATCACTTATAAACACTCAACGCCAGAAACACACCGATTCACCGCGCCAGCAACGATATATAAACAACCGCCAGCGACATCACTGTCTCACTGATAAACGACCACTCCTCCGAATTGACATACCTACTCCCGCAATCGATCAGCACCCCTTCTATCTTGAGCATCCGCGAGCGAAGCGAGCGGTTCACCGCCGGCGAGGCGAACGCCGAGCCGGCGGCTTTTTCCCTCCAGGTTTTTCGAGAAGCGGTTCGCGAAGCGAACCCGACGAGAAAAAGGTGGAGGGTCAGGCGTCTTTCGCGCCTTTTACGGTCTCGCGGACGGCGTCGACGCCCTCGTCGTGGAGCAGGTCGCCGACGACGATCACGTCGCTGTGGGCGGCCATCTCGTTCGCCGACTCGTAGTCGCGAATCCCCCCGCCGTAAAACAGCGTGGCGTCGGCGAGAGCGTCGTGGGCGGCCGCGACCTTCTCCGCGTCCCCGAACGTGCCGGAGTACTCGACGTAGACGATCTCCTGACCGAACATGCGCTCTGCGACCTTCGCGTAGGCGGCGACGTCGTCCGCGTCGAGGTCGCAGTTGGCCTCGGTCAGCTGCGCGACGGAGGCCTCCGGGTTCAACACGATGTACGCCTCGGTGTGGGTCCGACTCCAGTCGAGGTCGTCGATGCGAACCCACTCCTTGTGCGCGCCGGTGATCCAGAACGGACCGCCGGCGTTGAACACGGTCGGGATCAGGTACCCGTCGAGCGCCGGCGAGTCGATGACGACGCCCGGGTTCGACGGCTCCTGGTAGAGCGGCACGTCGTACTCGGCGGCGGCGTCGACGACTCGAGTCATCTTCTCCGCGGTGATATCGAGGGTCCCGCCGATCTCGATCGCGTCGGTCCCGGTCCGGCACACGTCCTCGAAGGTCTCCCCCTCCCGCAGCGCTTTGTCGGGATCGACCTTCAGCACGTGGTCCCAATCGTCCCACGGATTGCTCATCGGGAACGAGTCCACCGGGCGGGACCAAAAAGGTGCGGAACCTGCCTCGGCGGCGGATCGCCGCTCCACGCCGGAAGATCGCCGTCCCATGTCGGAAGATCGCCGTCCCATGTCGGAAGATCACCGCGCAATGTCGGAAGATCACCGTTCGACCGCCCAATTCCGGCCGTCCGATCAGGGCGTCAGAGCAGGTCGTCGAGCTCGTCGTTTCGGAACGCCTCCGCGGGATCGAGCGCAACCTCCGGTTCGTCGCGGACCGCCTGTCTGGCCCGTTCGAGAAACTCCTCCACGCGGCGCGAGCGCCCGACGCCCGCGAGGAGAACGAGCGACGCGATCCGCTCCGAGTCGAGCGGGAAGTCGCCGCCGCGGACCTGCATCGATCCAGTCTCCTCCTGAAGCCACTTTCGCCCCTTCTCTGCGCCCTTTCTGGATATCCGGTCGGGATCGCCGGCGACGGCGATCAGCGCGGCGTCGGCGTCCGTCGCGTTCGGCAGGGACAGTCCGGTCATCACCGCGCTCCGAGTTGTGCTCATCACCGTCGTGACGTTCTCTTCGGGGTCCTCGGCGGCCGGTGCGGATGCGAATCCGATCGCCGCCATCCCGCCGGAGCGGAGCGTGTTGATCACCTCGCTCGTGTCGACGACCGACTCGGCGACGCCCTCGACCGACTCGCCGGCGGCCAAGAGGAGACCGACGCGCTTGGCCATCGAGTCGTTGATCGCGGCGTATCCCCCTTCGACCGACTCGCCCGACGCGCGCCACGCGTCGTTGTCGAGTAGTATCGTCGCGTCCGCCTCGCGCACCAACGTCTTCAGCGACCGTCCGGCGTTCACCTGATACATCGCGCCCTCGTCGCGGCCGGGCAGGATTCCGAGGGCGTATATCGGCACGTCGTACACCCGACGCAGCTCGCGAACGAGTACCGGCGCGCCGCCGGAGCCGGTTCCGCCACCGAGCCCGGCGACCACGAACACCGCCTCGACGTCGGCGGTCACCTTCGGATCGAGCGCGTCCAGTACCTCTATCGCGTCCTCGTCCATCACCTCGGCACCGAGTTCATTGTCGCCGCCGACGCCGTGAGCGTTCACGCGCGATTGACCGACGAGGACGGTATCCAGAGGGAGCGGGTCCAGGTCCGTCGAGGCGGTGTTCACCGCGAGGGCGTCGAGCACTGCACCGTACCCGGCGTCGGCGTCGAATTCGGCGAGCGCGGTCGTGAGCTTCCCGCCCGCCTGGCCGACACCGAGGAGGACCGCCTTCATGTACGTACACTCTCCGAGGCGGTCCTAATACGTTTCCCCCGTCACGTTAAGTACCGGACCGCGGCAACCCCCCGCATGCCAAGCGATATTCGCGAATCCGACCGCGCGTTCGCCGACCGTGAGACGAAAACGAGGATCGAGGGTTCGACGGAGCGTTCCGCGACGCCGACCGATCAGACGGCGATTTCGGTCGGCGACGAGCACGGCCCCGGCGGTCGAGATGACGCTCGAAACGACCGTGGCGGTCGCAACGACGGCGGCGACCGGATCGACGAACGTCTTCGTGCGGTCGAGCGGGCGCTCACGGGATCCGACTCCACCGTCGCCGATATCGAGGATTCAGCGGCGGCGACCGCCGAGAGACGGGAGATCGAATCCCGTCTCGGCGATCTCGAAGCGCGCGTCGAGGAGCTGGAGGCGGCGACGCAGGCACTCCGCGGGTACGCGGGATCGATCCGAGCGGTCAACCGCGAGGTCGAGCGCCGTGCGGACCTCGCGCTCGCCAGAGCCGGTAGCGGCGGAACACGAACTGTGGATCCGGAGGACGTGAACGCGAGAGACGCAGGCTCGGGAGGCCTGACTGCGGAAGATCTGGACTCGAAAGACGGGGAGATGAGAGATGAACGTCTGGAAGAGAGAGGCCTGCAAGGATCGGATCTCACAGCCGAATCAACCCCGGACCCTGTCGACGAAGTACCCAGCGAGTCCGCGCTCGACGCCGCGGTTCCGTCCGATCGCTCGCGGGGAACGGCGGGGAAAATCGAAGACGTCGAACGCGACGAGACCCACGGAACCGACCGCGCGACCGACGACCGGTCGTGGCGAACCGAGACGCTCGCCCGCCTCCGTGAGTCCCTGTAACCGCGCGCGGGAAGCGGAGTCGGGACGGTGATTCGCGTCGTCCTCACGGTCGCGGTCGCCGTCGCGCTCCTCGCCGCTTCGATGCCGGTACTGGAGGCCGCACGAACCGATACGACGGTCCAGCGGCTCGATACCCAAGCCGAGCGGATCGAGCGGGCCGCCGCCGGCGTCGTCGCCGGATCGGCCGCCGTTTCGGACCCGTCGCTCGCCGCGCGGACGACGGCAACCGTTCGAAGCCCGAGCGGGATCACCGCGGCTCCCGTCGATCGGCTCGCGCTCGTCGAGAGCGACCGAGGAGAACCCACGGCGACCGTGGCACTCCGATACCGGATCGACGGCGGACCCGAGCGAACCGTCCCGGTCGTGCCCGAGACGGTACCCGCAAACGTCGAGATCGAAAGCGGACCGATCGAACTCCGAACGCGCGGCGACAGTCGGATCGAGTTCCTGTTCGTTAACGACGGTGAGCCGACGATCCGGATCGCGCGCCTCGGGTGACAGTTTATAAATGATACCGCGGCCACGGCCGGCGTGAGCTTCGATATCTCCTCCCTGACGCTCCTCGGAGGCGGCGATACGCCACTTCGGTCGCTGCCGTGGATCGGCGACGAACGAGGTGACTGTCGGTGTACGCCGTCGTTCAGAGAGCCGGTCGGAACCGGCGTCGACGACCGCGTCGTGCTCGCGGTCGACGCCGAAAGCTGTCCGGGACGCGGCGACCTCGCCACGAGTCCGAATTGCCTGGCGACGGTCGTCGAGGCGGTGAGCGAGCGCGACGCCGACGTGATCCGGACGCGACATCGCGGACGGGAGCGGACGTACGCCGGGCGGGCCGCGGCGTGTCTGATCGCCGCGGGCCGGTTCCGCGAGCAGGTGGAGTTCCACGAGACGCGGCTCGCGGAACGGGTGGCGAGAGAGCCCGTCGAGGCGGCTCGCGAGGCCGGCGGACGCGCGGGACCGCCGAGCCGGATCGCCGCGGAGACCGGATTGACCGAAATCGTCTCGGGCGCGGACGGGAGCGGCGACGTGTTGCGCGCGCACGCCGGACCGCGGATCGCGGCCACGCGAGTTGCGACAGCGCCTCCGCCACGGGCCGCGCTCGCCGATCGGTGGGAGCTCGACACCGGTGCGACCGTACGGCTGTACGAGGGGAGCGAGACGCTTCGCACGTACCACCTCACACCCCCCTCGACCGATCTCGACGACGGAGCGATCGAGCGGCTCGCCGCCGCCAAGGATCGGCTCCTCGACGACCCGGCCGGCGGCGACAGGGCACCCGGACGGGCGGTACGCGAGGTCGCTGAGGCCGGTGATCCGATCGCCACGCTCGTCGACGTGCTCCGCCGGCACACCCGAGGATACGGCGCGTTCGAGCACGTGTTCGCGGACGATCGTGTGAGCGACGCGTCGCTGTCCGCACCCGTCACAGAGAATCCCCTTCGGGTCGTCGTCAACGGAGAGCGCTGCCGGACGAACGTCCGACTCCCGCCGGAGGGAGCCGCCACGCTGGCGTCCAGGCTGCGGCGGACGAGCGGGCGCGGTTTCTCACGCGCGAGTCCGACCCTCGACGCGACGCTGAAGACGGAGTCGGGGCGCGTTCGGGTCGCCGCGACCACCGACCCCGCCAGCGACGGCCTGTCGTTCGCCTTCCGTCGCGGGGATCCGGACGCGTGGACGCTCGCCCGGCTGGTGGACGTCGGAACGGCCACACCGGCAGCAGCGGGGCTCCTCTCGGTCGCCGTCGAGCGCGGCGTGGCTGGACTCGTCGCGGGCGGCCGCGGTGCCGGGAAGACGACGGCACTCGGGTCGCTCCTCTGGGAGCTCCCCGCGGAGACACGGTCGATACTGATCGAAGACACGCCGGAGCTTCCGGCGGACGCCTTGACCGCGACAGGACGTGACACGCAGCGTCTCCGGGTGGGAGACGGCGCGGAGCCGTCGCCGAGCGAGGCGGTCCGAACCGCGCTTCGATTGGGTGGCGGCGCGATCGTCGTCGGCGAGGTTCGCGGCGAGGAGGCGCGGGCCCTGTACGAGGCGATGCGGGTCGGAGCCACCGGCGAGACGGTGCTCGGAACCATCCACGGTGAGGACCCGGCGGCGGTCCGTGAGCGGGTGATCACCGACCTCGGCGTCTCCGCCTCGTCGTTCGCCGCGACCGACCTGATAGTGCTCCTCGACGATCACGAGATCACCGCGATCGCCGAGATCGTCGGACGCGGCGAGGAGGTCACGTTCGAACCGCTGTACGAGCGAACCGGAGCAGGATTGCGGGCAACTGGACGGATCGACCGCGGAGAGAGTCGGCTCGTCGGTGCACTCGCCGAGACCGGAGAGACTTACGCGGCCGTTCGCGGCGTGATCGATCGGCGGACGGATCGGATCCGGAAGGCGGTGTGTGAGGGGAGAACCGCACCCGAACGGTACGTCGACGGGAGCACAGTCGTCGACGGCGGAGCCGACGACGTCGATGGGCGCGGTCGATGAACGAACCGGGTGCCACGGCCGAAACCGAAGCGGTTCGTCGACGCGGGAGCGACAGCGACGACACGGGATCGACAGAACTCCGACGAGCGGTCGCGTTCCTCGGGTGGGACTGGACCGCCGATCGCGTGATCGAGATCGGGTACAGAACGGGGATCGCCGTCGGACTCGCCGTCGGACTCGTCGCCGCATTTGTGGGCGGCCTGCTCACTGGGATCCTGTTCGGGCTCCTCGGCGGACTCGTCTCGGCCCATCTCGTTCACCGCGGTCCGGTGTGGCTCGCCGCGCTTCGGCGGACCCGGGCGCTCGGGGCCGCGCCCGGCCTCGTCGGTCGCCTCGTGTTGCGGATGCGACTCGATCCATCCACGGAGCGCGCCGTCAGATTCGCCGCTCGGACCGGCGACGGTCCGCTGGCCGAGGGGCTGGCGCGCCACGAGCGGGCAAGCGCGGACTCCCCGACGAGCGGGCTCCGGAGGTTCGCCCGCGAGTGGCAGCCGTGGTTCCCGGCGATAGATCGAGCCGCCGCCCTTGTCCGAACCGCCGCGTCAGCGCCGGCGGAGCGGCGAGGGCGGTGTCTGGATCGCGCGCTCGACGCGACGATTGCCGGAACGACGGAACGGCTCGCTGCCTTCGTCGGCGCGGTCCGCGGTCCCGTCTCCGCACTGTACGCCTTCGGGGTGCTCCTCCCGCTGGCGTTGATCGCCCTGCTGCCCGCCGCCGCGGCGACCGGCGTTCCGATCGGACCAAGGGTCGTGGCCGTGCTGTACCTCGTCGTGCTGCCGTCCGGCCTGATTGTCGCCTCGGGGTGGCTGCTCTCCCGACGGCCGGTCGCGTTCGCGCCGCCGTCGATCGGTCCTGACCATCCGGACGTCCCGAAACGTGGGGTCCACGCCGTCGGGGTCGGGATCGGAGCCGGCGCTGTCGCCGCCGCGGTCACTGCGCGGCTCGTCACGCAATGGGCCGCGCCCGTTTCCGGCCTCGGCGTCGGGTCGGGCGTGGCGATGCTCGTCGCCGTGAGACGCCGCCGGGCGGTTCTGTCCGACGTGCGGGCGGTCGAGCGGAGCCTTCCGGACGCGATGACGGTGATCGGCGGCGACGTCGCCGAGGGAGTCGCCGTCGAGACGGCGATCGCGAACGCCGGCGAACGGCTCGACGGTGCGACCGGCGAGTTGTTCGAGCGCGCCGGACGCCGGAGCAACGCGCTCCGCGTCGGCGTCCGAGAGGCGTTCCTCGGCCGCGGCGGACCGGCGGAGCCGATCCCGTCGCCGCGCGTTCGCGGGACGGTGGCGCTCCTCGCCGTCGCCGCGAGAGAAGGTCGCCCGGCCGGTGACGTTCTGCTCGAGCTCGCGGATCAATTGGAGGCGCTTCGCGAACTCGAGGGCGACGCCCGCCGGCAACTGGCGACCGTGACGGGGACACTGACGAACACCGCGGCGGTGTTCGCACCGCTCGTCGGCGGAGCGACGGTCGCGCTCGCGACCGGGATCGATGCGGTCGACGCCGGCGGAATGGGTGCCGGAGCGACGGCCGGTGCGGACGCCCTCGGACTCGGAGGCGGGGCCGGAGTCGATGCCGGCGGCGGTGCGGTCGGAACGGCCGGCGAAACGGCGGGGGAATCGGGGCGATCCGGACGGCCTGGTGCGCTCTCCGTACCGGTTCTCGGACGGATCGTCGGCGCGTACGTGGTGATCCTCGCGACGCTGCTCACCGCGCTGGCGACCGGGTTGGAACGCGGGTTCGATCGGACGCTCGTCGCCTATCGGATCGGGATTGCGCTGCCGACCGCGACCGCGACGTACCTCGTCGCGTTCGTCGGAGCGAGGATGCTCCTGTGACCCGTCGTCGAACCGGCATCGAGTGGGTGGTCTACGGGACGATCCTTTAAATACCAAGCCGCGGCCAGCCGCCCCATGTTCGAGACTCACCTCGACGCCACGTACGCGTGGTTCGGCCTTGCGCTGGTGAGCGTCGCGACGGTCGGCGTCGCCGCCGCGCTGCCGGCCTCACCACCCCCGGATGCGAACGGCGTCGCGCACACGATCGACTCGGTCGCAGACGGCGAACACCCTGCGACGGCCGAGCACGGGATCGCGGCGACCCGGATCCGCCTCACCAACCGCTCGATCGCGCTCAGCGGGAACGGCGGAACCGCAACCGCTGCGCTTCGCGCGCCGCGGATCACGCCCGTTTCGACCGACGTGGGAATGACTGCGGACGACGACCGGCTCCGACGGGTGCTCGACGGCGTTCCCCCGACCGCCGCGTTCGACGATCCGGATTCGCTCGCGGCGGCCGCGAAGCGCGCGCGAACGACCGAGTACGAGTGGCGGCCGGCCCCGAATCGGGTCACCGTGAGACGGGTTCACTACGGAGGGGTCCATGTCACGCTCGTCGGATGAGCGCCCCCTCGCTCGGAATTGCACCGCAACCCGCGCCGGGGACCGGGCCGCGGTTGAGCCGCTCGCCGCGCTCGTCGCGGTGCTCGCCGTCGGAGCGGCGCTCGGGCTGTACGTCGTCGCCCTCGACGACGCGAGTCCGGAACGGGAACGACCGGCCGCCGAGGCGACGCTCGATCGGATCGAACCGGAAGTGACCGTCGGCGGGATCGTCGATCCCGAGCGACTGGATCATGTCGAGCCGATCCACCCCAATGCGGTTGTCGAACTGGAAGCCGGCGGTCGGACGTGGCGGCTCTCCGGTGCCGAACCGCCGGGGACGGAGGGGACGAGGGAATCGGCCGGCGTCGCGGTCGCCCAGCGGTCGGTGACCGTTCGCACCGGACCGGGTCGGAACGCTCACGGACGGCTCCTGGCGGTGGTTCGGCGATGACAAGTACCGTGCTCGACGTGACGGTGCTGCTCCTGTGCGTGTCCGCGAGCGCGGTCACGCTCGGCGCGACCGGAAGCGACATCGGCGGATCCGAGCCCACGGCCGCCGAGGTCGCTGACCGACTCGCGACGGAGACGGTGACCGTGACATACCGATCCGAAGGTGCGCCCGACAGAACGCGGACCGTCCACGCGACGCGTGCGGAGATGCTGGCGATCCTCGCATCGGAGCGAGGCGGGGGGACGAACGCGTCCGAATCGAACGATCGGTTCGGAACGACGGTGGAAGCGGCAATCGGGAACGGACTCGGGAGGAGAACGCGGATCGACGCGGAAGCGGTGATGACGTCCACGAACGAAGAATCCGCAACGTCGTCCGATCGGACGGCGGATGAGGCCTTCCGGTGGGCGACGAACGGTGCCGAGACCGCGACTCGATCTCCGAGTGATCAGGGGATACCGTGGCGGCTTGATCGGGCTCGCGGTAGCGGTTCGGGAACGAACGACAAAGACGAAACGGGGAGCGAGGGAGAGAAGGCGATCGAACCGGTCGCCGTCGGTAGCGATCCCCCGCGAAACGCCGATGTCACAGCGGCAGTCGTCACGCAGCCGGTATCGAACGAGATTGACGACGTCGAGTCAGTTCGGATCGTGGTCAGGAAATGGTGAACGTGGGACCGTTTGGGAAGAACGGAGGGAGCAGATCCGACGGGCGGCCTCGGACGTTCGCCGTCGACGAGCGGGCTCGGATCCCCTTCGCGCTGATCGGCGTCCTGCTGCTCGTAACGAGTTCGACGTACGCCGCGGGGATCGCGGATCAGGGTCTCGTGGCGGAGGACCGTAGCGTCGAACGGGCGGTCGAACGAGTCGACGTGGACTCGACCGCCGCGCTCAGGGCCGCGGCTCGCGAGGCGGCCCATGACGCAGCTGCGGAGCCGGTGACCCGCGCTCCGGGCGACGACGGAGCCGGAACGAAGGCAGTCCGGGAGAAGTCCGCTTTCGAGGACGCGTTCCGGATTCGGCTGGCGATCGCAGGCGCTGAAGCGCTATCGGCGGTCGATGCAGATATCGGCGGGGTCGACGCAAACGCGTCGCTGCCGCGGGTTGCCGATCCGAACCAGCTGGCGGCGGCGCGCGATCGCGTCCGGATCGAGTCGGTCGCGAACGGAACGGCGACGCGAGTGACGTTCGAGGGCGTCGAGACGACCGCGAGACGGAACGGGCGAACGGTCGCCAATCGGACCGGAGACCGGACGGTCGTGGTGGCCGTCCCGACGCTCGCGGCGCACCAACGGATGAATCGGTTCGAGACGCGACTCGATCGGGGACCGGTCGAGGGTCCCGGACTCGGTCGTCAAGTGACGGCGAGTCTCTACCCGATGGCCTGGGCCCGCGGGTACGGTCAGTACGCGGGTGCTCCCGTCGAGAACGTCATCGCGAACCGACACGTGGAGCTTTCAACGAACGCGGGGATCGTCAGGACGCAACGCGACGTCTTCGGAACGAGCGACCCGAACGCCCGCGGTGGAGTCGCGCGAGCGACGGCTGAGACCGGAATCACAGATCTCTTGAAGCCGACCGGCGTTCACGAGACCTCGTGGACCGAGACGGTTCTCGGTTCGCCGACGACGACACCGGCTGACGGGACCGAAGGAGGAGAACGAGCGGGTGAAGTCAGCGGAACTGACGGCACACCGACCGAGGACAGCGCGTTCGGACCGGGTACGCAAGGCACGGATAGAACGGACGAGCGAACGTCGGTCCGTGTCGGCCACGCGGCCGACGTGGGAGAAACGTCAGTCCACGATCGGCTCGACGATATCGTCGAGGGGACGTACAGAGTCCGTGCGGACGTCGAAACGTCCACGGAGCAGATCGCCGACGGGGGACGGCCGACACCGCCGAGGCCGTCTCCCGTGCCCGGCGGAGCGTGGGAACGGATCGACGTGTCGCGCACGGAACGGTCGCCGACGATCTCCGGGACCGACGTTCCGGAAGCGGTGCCGTCTGGAACGGTACGCCCCGGGGAGGTGGTCACGTTCGGAACCGCGACGCGGGATGCGTCAGTCGAGCGCGTCGCGGTCGCGGAGTGGAGGCGGGAAGTCGTGGAGCGCGGACCCAACGGAAGCATCGTCGACGTCGACGTTCACCGGACGACGACCAGCGACGAGACGACCGACCGCTACCGGGTTCGCGTGGCGGTCGCCGGGGAACACGCCCCGATGGACCGCGCGCCGGATCGACCCACCGCGACCTTCGGTTCGGGGCGCGCCACCGACGGACCTGACCTGCGCGACGCGCCTCCCGCGGCTCGATCCGACCTCGGCATCGACACGCGAGCCGGAGTCGATCGCATCGCGAACGACGCGGTCCGACACGGAGACGTCACCCGGTCGACCACCGTGTACGGCGACGTGACCAGCGGCGATCGCGATCTGGCCGCGAGGGGCGTCGCGACGCTCGCGTCAGATGTCCGGGAAATCGAGGTCGAACCGTCGATGGAGGACGCGGCCGTCGGCGACGCCGAACCGTACGCGAAACTGGCGAACGAGCTCCGAGAGCGCCGCACCGAGCTCGTCGACGCGCCGTCGACGTACGACGGGGCGGCCGATCGCGCTCGAGCTGCCGCTCGCGAAGCGTATCTGGACGCTGTCATCGACGAGTTGGACGCTGCCGCGGACGATCAGGAAACCGCGACCGACGCGTTCCTCGATCGGGTAAACGGGGCCTTCGACGGCCCGCCGGTCGGCGACGTGATAGCCAGCCGCGAGGCCGCTCGCGACCCCGGAACGTACACCGTCGCCGACGACGGACCGGGGGGTGCCGTAACGTTCGCACCCAACGGTTCGCCCGGGTACCTCCCTCGAACGACCGTCGACGGGGCGACCGTCGAGGGGCTGAACGGGACGACGACGCGACCCCTCGCGGTCCGGAACGTGAACTACGTGACAGTCCCGTACAGCGACGTATCGAGCGGCGTGGTCGATCGGGTGCTCGGAACCGAAGACACTGTTCGCCTCGAAATGGCCGGGAGGGCGCTCCTGATGGCGAACGACGCCCTCGAAACGGGAGACGATCCCGATCTGCGTGCGGACAGAGACGCCCTGTCGAGACAGATCGACGGGTCGTTGCGGGCCGTCGATCGAGAGTTGGCGTCCGCGCTTCGGAGCCACACGTCCCTGTCGAAGAGCGAGCGACGCGACGCGCTCGACGATGCCGCTGCGGCCTCCGAATCGAGGGGGGAGCGAGCGATCGCGGTCGGGGACGGCTCGTACCCCGACCGCGTCGCGGCTGAGGCCGCGTCCGCGGGATTCCTGTCGACTGCGGCTGAGAAATCGCTCGCCGCGCGGCTGCGGGTCGAGACCCGAAGTGCGGCGGGACGGGACGCGGTCCGCGTTCCGACTCGATTCGTCGACGGTCCGACGAACGGCGCGCGGCTACTGCTCAGAGATCGGATGGAGGACTCCATCGAAGGGAGCGCCGCGGAAGCCGGTGGACGGGCGACGGAGAAGGCCAGCGAAGCGGCGGTCGAGGAGTTCGGCGAGAAGTGGTCGGGGAAGCCGGCCCGCAGCGTCGGAGCGGGGCTGCCGGTCGCACCCGTTCCCGGGTATTGGGTGACGACGGTGAACGCCTGGCGCGTCCAGATCCGCGGGGAATATCCGCGGTTCGCGCTGCACGCCGACGTGGGAACGCCCGGGGAGCCGTTCGAGTACGTCAGGACGGAAAACGAGGTGACGATTGACGTGGGCGGGGAGCCGGTTCGACTCGGTGCGACGGAGCCGATCCGGTTCGAAACGCAGACGGTCGTCGTGGTCGGCGTTCCGGCCGGACCGCCGGGCGTCGGCGATGTTGACGGAACTCGCGACGAAACGTCCGGCGGATGGCCGTGTCCGGGATCGATAGGTGAATCGACGCCAGCGAACGACGACTGTTTCGCTTCTGAGGCCGTTTCCGGGACGGATCGGTCGGTAGCCCGACCGTAGCTGTTTTGCGACGCGACGACCGAGGGAACCCATGTTTCACGAGGTCATCGACGACGGGTTGGCGGTGGGAGATGTCTCGGATGCCGCCGACGGCTCAGCGGTGGGAGACGTCGGGGGCGTCGGCGATGGGGGAGAGGACGCCGCGGTGACCGCGGTGGGGCTGCTCGCGGCGTTCGAGACGCTGGTGGCGGAGGCCGCGGCCGAGGTCGGACGCGAAGGGCTCGCCGATGAGACGGATTTGGACGAGTCGACTATCGAGGCAGCCGCCGCCGGGGAGGTAGCTGATATCGCGGTCGCCGACGGTGCGACCGTGGTGGCCGTCGCTCGCGACCGCGACGGCGACGCAATCGTCGCAGAGCTTCGCGATCACCTGTTGATGGGAATGGCGACGGCGGTGCTCGACGTCGACACGATCGCCGCCTCGATCGACGCGGACCTCACCGGTCAGGAGGTCCAGCAGGCGCTGGAGGGTCGGGCCGCGATGACGCTCGGGCAGCTCGCGGAGATCATGGCGGTCGTCGAACGCCGCAAGCGATGAGGGTCGTCGTCGTCGGCTGCGGCTACGTCGGGCTCGAACTCGCGCGCCAGCTCGCCGAGTGCGATCACGACGTGACCGGCGTGCGGCGATCCGACGCCGGTCTCGACGCGATCGAATCGATCGGCGTCGACGCCGTCCGCGCGGACGCGACCGAGCGGTCGTCGCTCACCGCGCTCCCCGACGCCGATGCGGTCGTGTTCGCGGCCAGTTCCGGCGGCCGCGGTGCCGCGGCCGCGCGCGAGGTGTACGTCGAGGGGCTCCGAAACGTGATCGGGGAGTACGGCGAGCGGCCGTCCGAACCAGACAGGCTCGTCTACACGTCCTCGACCGGCGTGTACGGCGACCACGACGGCGGATGGGTCGACGAGGATACTCCGATCGATCCGACGACCGAGAAGACGCGCGTCCTCGCCGAAGCGGAGCGGACCGCGTTGGAAACGGCAGCCGGGGCCGGGATCGACGGCACCGTCGCGCGCTTTGCGGGGCTGTACGGTCCGGACCGCTATCGACTCGACCGCTACATCGACGGGCCGGTCACGGCCGGATACCTGAACATGGTCCATCGAGACGACGCCGCCGGTGCGGTGCGATACCTCCTCGAAGTCGACCACGCCCGGGGCGAAACCGTCCTCGTCGTCGACGACGAGCCGGTCGACAAGCACGCGTTCGCCGACTGGCTCGCCGACGAGTGCGGCGTTCCGCGACCCGAGAAGCGCTCGAAACGCGAACGGGTCGCTGCCGGGGATCTCTCGGCGGCGGCCGAGCGGCGGATCCGGACGAGCAAGCGCTGCTCGAACGACAGACTCCGCGCGCTCGGCTACGAACTAGCCTATCCGACCTTCCGTGAGGGCTACCGCGACGCGGTGCGGGCGTTCCGGACTCTGCGCGGGTGAGCGACTCGTCCGGCCCGGCCGCGCAGGAAGCGTCGCGTCGGCACCGTCCGGTCGGGACCATGACGAACCTTCATGTGCCGGGAGCGAGTCGCGGAAACACATGTGGTCACTGAGCGCGGCCGACGGGGGACTCTCACAGGCCGAGGCGCTCGCCCGAGAGAACCCGGAGTTGACGGTCGCGGCCGTCGTCCTCGCGCTCGTCGCGGTCGCCGGCGCGTACGTCCTGTTCCGCGCCCGTCGGACGCCCGGCGTCAGATTTCGTCGGCTGCTGGCCGAGCAAGACGAGATCGCGGTGGTGATGCATCCGAATCCGGATCCGGACGCGATGTCCGCCGCGCTGGGCGTCGCGTCCCTCGCGGACCAAGTCGGCATCGATGCGACCGTTCAGTATCCCGGACAGATCCGCCACCAAGAGAATCGCGCGTTCCGCACGGTGCTCGACTTGGAATTGGATCCGATCGAACACGTGAGCGATCTGGCCGCCGAGTCGGTGGTGTTGGTCGATCACAACGAGGCGCGGGGGTTCGCCGGGGCCGACGGCGTGCTCCCGACGGCGGTGGTCGACCATCATCCGGGAGACGGCGCAGGCGAAGCGTTCACAGACGTGCGAACTGACTACGGCGCGACCGCCTCCGTCGTCGCGGAGTATTTCCAAGAGAACGACGCGACGCCGGTACCGCCGGACAAGCACGCGAGCGAAACCGACAGCGACCTCACCCTCCCCACGGACACGGCCACCGGGCTGTTGTACGGGATTCTCTCGGATACCAAACACCTCACGGTCGGCGCGAGCGAACCCGACTTCGCCGCCGCCGCGTACCTGTATCCCGGCGTCGACCAAGATCGACTCGATCGGATCGCCAATCCGGCGGTCGACGCGGAGGTGCTGGAAGTGAAGGCGCGGGCCATCGCGGGCCGGCGGATCGAGGGATCGTTCGCCGTCGCGGACGTCGGCGGCGTGAACAACGTCGACGCGATCCCGCAGGCCGCCGACGAGCTGATCCAGTTGGAGGGAGTCAGCGCCGTCGTCATCATCGGCGAGCGCGACGGGACGGTCCACCTCTCGGGCCGGTCGCGCGACGATCGCGTCCACATGGGTAACGCGATCGAGTCAGTGCTCTCCGAGATCGACAACGGCGACGGCGGCGGCCACTCGCGGATGGGCGGCGGGAGGATCACCCCGACCGTCGATCCGACCGGCGACGAGGAGCCGAGCACCGTCGATCGGGACAGCCTCACGGACGCGCTGTTCCGAGCGATGGCCGGGGACGTGTGACGGTTCAAAGCGTCGGGGGAAGACGCCGGGTCGGTCACATACTTTTACCTCTCGAGCGCCGAAGTCGTCCACATGACTCTCGACATCTCGATCGACGACGGCTGGCGCGCGCTTGCCGGCGTTGGCGTCGGATACGCGATCTCGACCGCGCTGATCTTTGCCCTCTTTTTCGTGCTTCCGTATCTAGCGATACGAGGTCTATAGTACTGAAAATCGGAGATATTAGCTCTAGTGAACTCATCGGTAACTGATTCATCGTTCTCAGATCACGGCCAATGTGGTAAGCAGTGAGTGATAGCGGGAGTGGATTTTGCAAATCGCTGCCATCGACGTGGTATTTAAACGAGCAAGCGTACGAACGACAACTGCTTATAAATGAACGGTGCGGTGGCGTCGCCGGACTACGTCCGGCTTCAAGCGAGAGCTTCGCTCTCGCCCTGTGCGCCGGTGAGCGGCCGTTAGGCCGCGAACTGCCCGCACGAGGGACGCCGCGAGCGAAGCGAGCGGCAGCGAGGCGCGAAGTACGGTGACGCAAGGACCGCAGGGAGAGAGTATCGCGAGCGACTGAGGACCGCAGCGAACCGCACGAGCCGTCGCGGCTGGGGCTTTGCAGGTGTTCACCGCGTCGCCGATAGCAACGATCCCTTATAAGGAATCACTGCCAGAGACACAACGATTCACCGCGCCAGCAACGATATATAAACAGCTGACGGCAACACCACTCGTTTACTTATAAAGGTCCACTCCAACGCACTGAGATCCCTCTCTCGTAATCAATCAAGGGACAGTTTCAGCGTCCAGCTGCTTCGAACGAAATATCTCTGAAGAATGGGGCTACAACAGCGGCGAGCTATCGGATAGAGAAGACGAACGCGATCGGACGAAGTCGACGAGTTTACGGGACAGATGCGGGCCCTACGCGAACGCCAGCGAATCGTCTGCGCCGGTCTCCTCGTCCTGTTGGAGCTTCTCGTGAGCTTCGAGGAAGTCGTCGAGCGTGACTTCGGTGCGGTCGTCGCGGATGGCGAACATTCCGGCTTCGGTGCACATCGCCTTGATGTCGGCACCGGACGCCTCGGGCGTCATCGCGGCGAGCTCGTCGAAGTCGATGTCGCTGGCGAGGTTCATCTTCCGGGTGTGGATTTGGAAGATGATCTCGCGCCCGGCGGTGTTCGGCTTGGGAACCTCGATGAGCCGGTCGAAGCGTCCCGGGCGGAGGATGGCCGGATCGAGCATGTCGAAGCGGTTGGTCGCGGCGATGATCCGGACCTCGCCCCGCTCGTCGAAGCCGTCCATCTCCGAGAGCAACTGCATCATCGTCCGCTGAACCTCGGCGTCGCCGGAGGTCTTCGAGTCCGTCCGCTTCGAGGCGATAGCGTCGATCTCGTCGATGAACAGGACGGCGGGCTGGTTCTCCCGGGCGACTTCGAACAGATCGCGGACCAGCTTCGCTCCCTCACCGATGAACTTGTGAACGAGCTCCGAGCCGGCCATCTTGATGAAGGTCGCGTCCGTCTCGTTGGCGACGGCCTTCGCGAGCATCGTCTTCCCTGTCCCCGGCGGGCCGTACAGCAGGACGCCGCTCGGCGGGGTGATGCCGACGTCCTCGAACATGTCGGGGTGCTCAAGCGGCATTTCGACGGTCTCGCGGACCTCCTGCATCTGGTCTTCGAGTCCGCCGATATCGGCGTAGGTGACGTCCGGTGAGTGTTCGACCTGCATGACGCGGGCGCGAACGTCGGTCTCCTTCTCCAGTTTCTTCACGACCGACAGGGAGTTGTTGACCGCGACCCGGTCGTCGGGATCGAGCTTCTCGCGCATCTCGTCCGTAACCTCGGTGAGCGCCTCCTGATTGTTCCCGTGCTGTTTGATGACGGCACCGTCGGGCGTAATCTCCTGGACCGTCGCGACGAACAGCGGGGACTGTTTCAGCTTCTTGTTCTCGTGGGTAAGCCGTTCGAGCTTCTGCTGGTACTTGTTGTTCTCGGCGTTCGCGTCGAGAAGCTTGTCCCGCATCTCCTCGTTCTGTGACTCGAGCACGTCGAGCTCCTCCTGGAGCGACTCGATCTGTTCCTGTCTCGACGCCGACCCATCATAGGGCATGTCGACGTCGTCGACGGTGTCTGTCATTGTGCATAATAAGGCGTCTCGCGCGTAAGAGGTTTCGGGTAGAAACGCTCGGGTACCGATAAAAGACGATCTGAAAGGTCGGTCGGTATAAAAGATGCTCCGTGGTAATTAAACTGGATAGTAAATATTATCTTCCAGCATGAGATAGTGGGGACCACGCATGAGCACCACCGACGCCGTCGCAGCCGAGGAAAACGTCGCGGATCGCTGGAGTGCCGTTCGAGACCTACCACCGAGTGCGAAGCTCGTCGCGAAGGTCCTCGACTACAACGACACGCTCACCCAGAGCGAGCTCGCCGAGGAGACCCTGCTCCCGCCTCGAACCGTTAGGTACGCGCTCTCGCGGCTGGAAGAGGAGGGCGTCGTCGACTCGCGGTTCTCCTTCACCGACGCGCGCAAGCGGCTGTACACGCTCTCGGTGTGAGTGGGCGCTCCCCTGGCGTGAGTGGACGCTCTCTCGGCATGAGTGGACGCGCTCTCGGCGTGAGTCGCGGGCGACTGTCCCCCGTCGCCCGAGACTTATAGCCGATAGCGACGCAGGAAGCACGTGGTCTCGACTACCGCGGTCAAACGGGCGCTCTCCGCGCTGGCAGCTCGCACCGACACCGCGACCAAGCCATCGGCCGCCGTTATCGACGAGGCCGATGCCGCGCGAACCGATCTCCGACGAGCGGCGGCGTTCGTCGACGCCGGCGGGCTCGACCGACTGTCGGATGCGATCGCGGCAGCCGAGCGCGACGGCGACGTGCCCGCGGCCGAGCGCGGCCGGGCGGTCCTCGACGCGTACCATCGGTTCCGCGAAGCGGCCGCCGCGGACGACGAGTGAGAGGTGATCGCACGGACGCGACCACTTTCGCTCCGCCCCCGGAATCCCTAAACCCGATACCGGCCAAGACCCGGACAGATGACACGGGTGATCCACACCGGCGACACCCACGTGGGGTACGCGCAGTACCACTCACAGGTCCGACGCCAGGACTTCCTCGACGCCTTCGGTGCCGTGATCGACGACTCGATCGACGGCGACGTCGACGCGGTGGTCCACGCCGGCGATCTCTTTCACGACCGCCGACCGGAACTCCCCGACCTGATGGGGACGATCTCGGTCCTCCGCCGGCTCGACGACGCCGACATCCCGTTCCTCGCCGTCGTCGGGAACCACGAGTCGACGCGGGGCGGCCAATGGCTCGACCTCTTCGAGCGGCTGGGGCTCGCGACCCGCCTCGGCGACGAACCGACCGTCGTCGGTGACACGGCCTTCTACGGGCTCGATCACGTCCCAGTCTCTCGTCGCGACGATCTCGACTACGCGTTCGCGGGCCACGGCGTCGATCACGCCGCGCTCGTCGCCCACGGCCTCTTCGAGCCGTTCGGGTACGCTGACTGGGACACGGCGGAAGTGCTCGCCGAGAGCGACATCGACTTCGACGCGATGCTCCTCGGCGACAATCACAAGCCGGACGTCGCCGAGGTCGACGACACGTGGGTTACGTACCCGGGGTCCACGGAACGCGCGAGCGCGAGCGAGCGCGAGGGGCGCGGATACAACCTCGTCACCTTCGGCCCCGATGCTGCCGGAGGCGACGATTGCGTCGATATCCGCCGCAGAGCGCTCGACACGCGCCCGTTCGCCTTCGTGGAGGTGGAACTTCACGAGGGCGAGGGAGAGTCGCGAGTCCGCGATCGGATCCGCGAGCACGACCTCGCGGACGCGGTCGTCCTCGTCGACGTGACGGGCGGCGGCGACCCCGTCACGCCCGCCGCGATCGAGACCTTCGCGACCGACGAAGGCGCGCTCATCGCTCGCGTGAACGACCGTCGCGAGGTGGAGACGGACGCCGAGATCGAGGTGAGCTTCGCCGACCCCGAGGACGCTGTCCGCGAGCGTCTCGACGGAATGGATCTCTCGCAGGCCGCTCGCGACGTCGAGGGGGCGGTACGCACCGATTCCATCCCGGACGCCAACGTCAGGGAAACGGTCAAGGACCGGGTAGAGGAGCGGATCGACGATGTCGCCGCATTCGAACGAGTGGAACCGGATGACTCCGAGGGGGACGCCGACGAAAACGATGCTGATGGCGACGAGGGGGACACCGACGAAAGCGATGCCGACGACGACAACGCTGACGGCAACGATGCCGACGGCGGCGTCACCGACGAGATAGGGAAGGACGGCGAGGAAACGAATTCGGGGGCGCGCGACGGCGACGGACAGGTCTCCATGGAGGACTATCTGTGAACTTCGACCGCATTCGGCTCTCGAACTTCAAGCCGTACGGCGACGCCGACCTCCGACTGAGAGAGGGCGTCACGGTCATCCACGGGCTCAACGGAAGCGGAAAGTCCTCCCTTCTAGAGGCGTGCTTTTTCGCGCTATACGGATCGAAGGCACTCGACGGCACCCTCGACGACGTGATCACGAACGGCGAGGAGGAGACGGAGGTAGAGCTGTGGTTCACCCACGACGGAACCTCGTACCGCGTCGAGCGTCGCCTCCGGGATTACGGCGACCGCATCGACCACCAGTGCACGCTCGAAGCGATTGACGGAGGCGACGTCACCCGCGACGGTGCACGTGCGGTTCGCGAGTTCGTCTCCGGTCTGCTCCGGATGGACGCCGAGGCGTTCGTCAACTGCGCGTACGTCCGGCAGGGTGAGGTGAACAAGCTGATAAACGCCTCTCCGCGCGAGCGACAGGACACGATCGACGACCTGCTCCAGCTCGGAACGCTGGAGGAGTACCGCGAGCGCGCCGGCGACGCGCGACTCGGCGTCGAAGACGTTCGAAACGCCAAGCGCGCGGTACTGGAGGACAAGGAGACACAGATCGAGCAGAAAGAGGACCAGAACCTCCACGAGCGGCTCAACGGCCTCGAAAGCGAACTCTCGGAGGTGACCGGGGAGATAGACCGCTACGAGGCCCAGCGAGAGCAGGCAAAAGAGACCCGCGACGAGGCGGCCGAGACGTTGTCGACCTACGAGGAGAAGCGGGCGGATCTGGAGGCGGTCACCGACAAGATCGACGAGATCGAGGCGGCCGTCCGCGAGACGGAGCGCGAGCGCGACGAGCACCGAGAGGCGATCCGCGAGGCGCGAGAACGGATCGATGGGCTCGAGGCCGAGATCGACGACCGGCTAGATGCGGCCGATCTCGACGCAGCGAAGCCCGAGGCGATCGCGGAGCGCCGCGCGGCGCTCGACGACCGCGAGACCGGGATCCGCGAGGAGCTCGACGACCGCCGGGTGAGCGCCGAGGCATATCGCAATCAGGCGACGAACCTCGCGGAAAAGGCGGACGACCTCGCCGACCGCGCCGAGCAGGCCGAAAGCGAGGCCGTCGACCTCGCGGACGAAGCCGACGCAGCCGGGACGGAGGCCGACGAGCGCGAGTCGGCCCTCGAGGAGCTCCGCGAAGAGGGAGCGTCCCTTCGCAACCGATTCGCCGACGCCGAGACCGATATCGACCGCGACGAGGTCACGGAGAGACGCGAGAGGCTTCGCGAGAAGCGGGGCGAATCGCGCGAGCGGAGCGCGGAGCTCTCCGCGGAGCTGAAGAACGCCCGCGAGCGCGTCGCGGAGGCGGAGGAGCTGCTCGCGGCGGGCAAGTGTCCCGAGTGCGGTCAGCCCGTCGACGAATCTCCGCACGCCACGGGGATCGAAGAGGATCGCGAGCGGGTCGCGGAGCTGGAGACGGCACTGGAGGAGACCCGCGAGTGGACGAGCGATCTCGACGCCCGGATCGAGGCCATCGACGCGCTCGTCGACGCGGCGGAGCGGCTCGGCGAGATCGACGAGACGATCTCGATGTTGAACGAGCGGATCGAGGAGAAACGCGAGGAGGCAGAGACGAAGCTGGACGCCGCCGCTGAGAGGCGCGAGCACGCCGCGGACCTCCGAGAGCAGGCCGATGAGACGAGAGAGGTCGCCGAGTCGAAACGCGAAGACGCCGTCGAGACCGCCGAACGGATCGCCGAACTGGAGGACGCGCTCGATGCGGTCACGGACGCGAGAGAAGCCGTCGATGCGGTCGAAGAGCGGTTGGAGGCGGTCGAGGAGGCGGAAGATCGAATCGAACGACGCCGCGAGCGGCGCGAGAACCTCGACGAGGTGAACGACGAGCGGCGCGGCCGACTCGCCGACAAGCGTGAACGGCGCGACGAGCTGACGGCGGCGTTCGACGAGGACGCGGTCGGCGAGGCCGAAACGAGGAAGGAAGAAGCCGAGGCGTACCTCGAACGCGTCGAGGCGGAACTCGATCGGCTCGCGGAGCGACGAACCGAGCTCGATAACGCCATCGGCGAGGTCACCGGCGATCTGAAACGGCTCGAGGCGCTGCGTGAGGAGCGAGACGAGCTGGCCGAAACCGTCGAGGCGCTCGAATCGCTTCACGAGGAAACGAGCGAGCTGGAGTCGATGTACGGCGACCTCCGCGCGGAGCTACGCCAGCGCAACGTCGCCGAGCTGGAGCGAACCCTCAACGAGACGTTCGAACTGGTGTACGGCAACGACGCCTACTCGCACATCGAGCTCGACGGCGAGTACGTCCTCACCGTCTACCAGAAGGACGGCGAGCCGCTCGACCCTGAACAGCTCTCGGGCGGCGAGCGCGCCCTGTTCAATCTCTCGCTGCGCTGTGCGATTTACCGGCTGCTCTCGGAGGGTATCGAGGGGGCAGCGCCGACCCCGCCGCTCATCCTCGACGAGCCGACCGTCTTCCTCGACTCGGGGCACGTCTCCCGGCTCGTCCGGCTCGTGGAGGAGATGCGCGGCTTCGGCGTGAAACAGATCCTCATCGTCAGCCACGACGACGAGCTGGTCGGCGCGGCCGACGAACTGGTGACGGTAGAGAAGGAACCGCGCTCGAACCGGTCGACGGTTCGACGGGAGGACGCCGTCGAACTCGACGTCGCGTCGCTCGCTGACGACTGAGCGGCGGGATCCGACGAGAGCACCGCTCGCTGTAGATCCGGGCGCGCTCGAAAATTGTAGTACGAGCGCGCCCGCGAATTCCCGCGCTCGCCGACGGGTCTTTCCGGCGTCCGGTGCTCCAGAACGTATGCCGACCGTCAGCGACACGTACATCGAGAACCGCCAGCGAGTTCAGCCCACCCACACGAACAACTACGAGTCGGCACACGGGGGCAACGTCGTCAAGTGGATGGACGAGGTGGGCGCGCTGTCCGCGATGCGCCACGCCGGCGAGACCTGCGTCACCGCCAAGATCAACGAGCTCGATTTCAAGCGCCCCATTCCGCAGGGCGACACGTGCGTCATCGAGTCGTACGCGTACGCGGCCGGGCGAACGAGCGTCCGCGTCCGTCTGCGCGCGTTCCGGGAGTCCCCGCGCACCGGTGAGCGTGAAGTGACGACGGAGTCGTACTTCGTGTTCGTCGCCGTCGACGAGGACGGTTCACCGACGCCGGTCCCGGACTTGGAGACCGCCGGGGCCCGGTGCCGACGGCTCCGCGACACCGCGCTCGCGGCCGAGCCCGACGAGGAGAGATAGCGGCGACGGCGACGAATTGGCCCACAGTCACGGTTGGTGCGGACCGACGTTGAGCGGACGCCCGCCGAAATTCCCTTCATTTCGCCCGATAGTTCCTGCGGGAAGTCGAGGATTTATAATTAATGACTGTGATGCACGTCGCGTTGCATGTGGATGTCAACAGGTGACACGAGCCGTCGACGGTATCGAACGAACGAGAACGAACGTGGGGGAGACGTATGACGACCGGAGTCGACATCGTGGTGGCGGCGCTCCCGCTTCTGCTCGCTGGCGTCCTACTTATCGGATTCCTCTGGCCGGCGACCCGCGCGATGCCGCTGGCGTGGGTCGCCGCGCTCGTGGTCGGGTACACCGCGTGGAGCATGCCGGTGAACTGGCTGGCCGCGGCGTCAGCGGTCGGGGTGATGACCGCCTTCGAGATCCTCTGGATCGTCTTCGGCGCGCTCGTCCTCCTGTACACGCTGATGGAGGCTGGTGCGTTCGATCGGATTAACCGCGGATTCGCAACGGTCAGCGACGACAGGCGCGTACAGATCGTGTTGATCGCCTTCTTCATGGCGACCTTCATCGAGGGAGCGGCCGGGTTCGGAACGCCCGCCGCAGTCGTTGCGCCGCTCCTCCTCGGACTCGGCTTCCCGGCACTCGCCGCCGTGGTCGCCGGGATCATCGGCCACATCATCGCCGTCACGTACGGCGCGGTCGGAACGCCGATCGTCGTCGGTATCCAGGACCCGCTGGAGAGCGTCGAATTCACCCGCCAAGCGATCGAGGGAGGTGGGATGACCGTTCAGGAATTCTCCTTCGAGGTGGCAGCGTGGGCGGCGACGTACCATGCCCTGGTCGGGTTCGTGATGCCGCTTTTCGCGGTCGGGATGGTCGTCTACTTCTTCGGCGATCCGGACGACCGCTCGCTCGCGCCGGCCTGGGAGGTCGCACCGCTGTGTTTGCTCTCCGGGATCGCCTTCGCGGTCCCGTACTGGCTCTCGGCGTGGTTCCTCACGGCCGAGTTCCCGTCGCTCATCGGATCGATGGTCGGCGGCGCGATCATCCTGAGCATCCTCCGCGCGGGGTACCTCCTGCCTGACGACGAGTGGGAGTTCCCCGAGCGCGAGAAGTGGGAGGATCATTGGGTCGGAACGATCGAGCCGGGACAGTCGAACGGATCGAACGGCAAAGACACCTCGATGGAGGCCGAGGCCGCCGACCTCAGCGGCGGCGAGGACATGACCCTCATGAGGGCGTGGTCGCCGTACGTCCTGCTCGTGCTCCTGCTGGTCGTGACGCGTGCGGTCGCACCGGTCTCTAATTTCATCAACCGCGACATCTTCATCCTCAGCTGGAACGAGATTCTCGGGACCAGCCTCAGCGGAGCCGTCGCGTGGATGAACGTGCCGGGGTTCTGGCTGCTCGTGAGCGCCGTGCTCGCGATTCCGATCTTCGGCATGTCAGGCGAGGAAGTTGGTGAAGCGTGGAAAGAGGCCGCCCGAAAGATCGTCTCGCCGTTCATCGCGCTCATCTTCGTCATCGCGATGGTGCAGGTGATGCTCCAGTCCGGCGCTCATCCGGGCGCGCCGGAAGCCGGGAGCATGATCGTCCTGCTCGCGCAGACGACCGCCGACACGCTCGGCGTGGCCTACCCCGCCGTCGCGTCGCTGATCGGCGCGCTCGGCGCGGCGATGGCCGGATCGAACACCGTCTCGAACATCACCTTCGGCGCGTTCCAGTTCGAGGCGGCGACGCAGCTCGGGCTCCCGCGGACGATCGTCGTCGGCGCGCAGGCCGTCGGCGGTGCCATCGGGAACCTGGTCGCGATTCACAACCTCGTCGCCGCGCTGGCGACGGTCGGTCTCCTCGGACAGGAGGGCCGGGTGATGCGACTGAACATGATCCCGCTTCTGTACTACGCGACGGGCGTCGGCGTGCTGTGCGTGCTGTTCAGCTACGTGCTGTTCCCCGGCGTGTTCTGAGCCGGGACGCGACGCCGCGACGCGGATTTTTTTATCGACGCCGACCCGAGAGCGACGGAATCGTCGGACGGTGAGAACAGAAGACGACCGACAGCGGTTGTGATGAGGGCATTATAGAATGGTTATTCTCACCTAGATCAGGCTGAACATACTGCTGACCAGACCTCCGTCTTGATCGATTGCGGAAGTGAGGATCGCAGACCGCCGTCGGCGACGTGTATTTAAACGGCCGAATGTGGCGGCGACGGCTATTTATAAATATAGAGTCGGTGGCGTGCCTCCGAGCGGCCGATAGGCCGCGAGGAGCCCGCGAGGGAGCCCGCGGCCGC